>NZ_JASIUF010000020.1:0-71233 GCF_030363895.1 Paenibacillus sp. S-12 | reverse complement strand
GAACACGACCGTTAAGCCCTCCAGCGCCGATGGTACTTGGACCGCAGGGTCCCGGGAGAGTAGGACGTCGCCAAGCACACAAAAACCACTGTTGAGATCACTCGATAGTGGTTTTTTCGTATGTTATAATCTGTTTTATAGGTTCAAAGATCGGGTTGACATGAATTAGAAGAAACCAGTATGCTTGTTGTTGTAAACGTTTACATGAGATGCTTGTTCTCATATATACATTACATATTGACCAAGGACAGTTTGAGATTTTTTACTTGTTCATTTCCTTTGTCTAAAATGCAAACGTTTGCATAAATGATATTTCACACATAGAGAGGAGAATTGTCATGAGGAAATGGAAGGCTTCAATCTCTTGTATGTTAGTTGGCGCCATATTATTGAGCGGTATGATGCCGGTTTTGGGAGGAGGGGCAGCTCAAGCCTTGCCTACAACCCTGCAATCTCAAATTCAACAGCAGCAAACACAGTGTAGAGCAGCGGGGCAGACAACAGCAGAAAATGCGCTGAAGGCTGTTGATTGGAATATGGTGAAGCCGCTGGGAACGTCAACAACGGCAGGCTGGAATGGAGCTAAGCTTGATCAGATTAAACTTATGAGCGATGCAAATTATTTGTATTTTCGAGTTGATGCTGCGCATGCAGAATCTTGGCAGTACATTGATATTGCGTTTCAGATCAACGATACAGATTCAGGAGTGTCGTCCAATCCTTATCAACGACAATTCAACTATGAGAATACTAATCTAAAGCCAAATTACCATATCGTGATGGAAGCGAAGCAAGGCGGTGAGGCTGCTCTATATAAGAGTGCTTCATCTTCTCCATTGCTTCGATCAGGCGATTTACAAGGGGCATACTTCCATGTTGCAGACGAGGCTAAGGTGATAAGCGGAGCTATCCCTCTGAGTAAGCTTCATTTGAAACTGAACGATATTGTTAAAACGATAGTCGTTCTTAGTGGAGATCGAGCAGATGAGCATGGGGTATTCGATGTAATCCCAGAAACAACAGACAATGAAATTGCGAATGGTTGGAATATGAAGCAGCATCCGAACCGATTAGCGGCATATAGTGAGCCGTTCGCTGTTACCTTTGCTCCGATCATTGACGGGGTTAAAGATAGTTTGTGGGATGGGGTTGGAGCGCTTGGTCAATCCGTTACAGCGAGCACTTACGGAGAGACGCAGCTTGGTGAGATCAAGCTGATGAATGACAGCAATAAGCTGTATGTATGGGTAGACGCGCAAATGCCGAATTGGGGAGATAAGGGGCAGTTTATTGATATCGCCTTGAATGTGAATCAAGTGGACTCAGGCAAATCGGACAATCCATGGGGAGCACAATATAATTTCAGCGGGATGTCAGAAAAGCCGCAATATCATATTATGATGCGATTGAAGCAGGACAATGAGATTGAAGGCGCTGCTTTATATGATTCTTTGGATATAGGGAATCCCATACTATCAACATGGGGTGATCGTAAAGGAGCGGAGTTTGCAGTTTCCAGACAGTCGGGGTTTGAGGCGGCCATTCCGCTATACCAGCTCAAGCTAAAAAATCATGATCAACTGCGTCCAATTGTTGTTCTAAGCGGAAATGAGGACACGCATGGTGCATTCAATATAATACCGGAAGATCCGGGTAATACACGGGCAAACAGTTGGGATGAATCATCAAACCCCAATGTGCAGCGTGTATATGCCCACAATTATGAGATAAAGGGGATGAGTGACGCTCTGGAGCTAATTAGCACAGATCCGGCCAACAAGCAGCAGCATGCAGCAGTTGAAAAGCCGATTATCGTCACCTTTTCCGAACAAGTAGAAATGAATGGTCAAGGTATTACACTTGAAGAATCAAAAGGAACGACTCAATCGATAGATGTGGCGATAAAGGGACAGCAGCTGATCATTACACCGAGTCAGCCGCTTCGATATGATACGGAGTATAAGGCGGTCATTCCAGCAGGGAGCGTTATAGGAAAGGATACCCACACACGGAATGCTGCATATACGTTCTCCTTTACGACAAAGGCTCAGCCTTCCATGCATGCTGCTATCATGGATCAGGATAATGAAGTTCGTGTCACGTTGAAGGATGTTGTTCCGAACTTGGATTACACCGCATTTGTCATTTATGATGGTACATCCAAATTGGAGGGGGTATCTGCTCAAGGTGAAGATGAGAAATCAGTAAAGATCCGTTTGTCCACACCGGTTGATGATGTGTCAAGGGCATTAACAGTACGGTATGAAGGAAATCCACGGAACATTTATAGAGATATGCCAATCAAGATGCGGGGCATTTTGGACAGTTATGTATACACAGGGAATGATTTGGGCGTTACGTATCGTTCTGCTTCAAGCAGCTTCAAAGTATGGGCGCCTACCGTTACACATGCTGCTGTGACTTTATACAATACGGCAGATACTGCAAAAGAAACGCCTAGTAGAGAAATTCCGATGTACAAGGATGCAGCTACAGGTGTATGGGCAGTTGACGTGGATGGCAACTTGAACGGAACCTATTACATGTACAAGCTGCAATTCCCGGATGGAAGCATAACGTATGCACTTGATCCGTATGCGAGAACAGCATCGGTGAACAGTACAAAGTCGGCCATTGTTGAACTTGCATCAACAAATCCGGCAAACTGGGATGGCGATCGGAAACCTCCGTTCCTTGATCCAACAGACGCTATCATTTACGAATTGCATGTTCGTGATTTTTCAATTAACGAGAATTCGGGAATATCGCACGGCAACCGGGGAAAGTTTACCGCGTTTACGGAAACCGGAACGACTTTGCCAGGTAAGCCTGATATTAAGACAGGGATCGACCATTTGAAAGAGCTTGGTGTAACGCATGTTCACTTGCTTCCGACCTATGACTTCGGTTCGGTAAATGAGAAGTTGGTTGATGATACGAACTCGAAAGAGCGGAAGTTTAATTGGGGCTATGACCCGGTAAACTATAACATCCCTGAGGGAGCCTATACGACCAACGCGGCGCAGGAAGACCCGGCGAAGCGAATTCGTGAGTTCAAGGCAATGGTGCAAGCGCTTCACGATCAAGGCATTCGGGTCGTGTTGGATGTCGTGTACAATCATACATTTGTAACTGGCTTGGAGTCCGATATGTCGGTATTTGATAAGATGGTACCGGGTTATTTCTATCGGAGCGATGAGCAAGGCAACTTAACAAATGGTTCCGGTGTAGGAAATGAAGTAGCAACAGAACGTCCTATGGTTAGCAAGTACGTACAGGATTCCGTAAGGTATTGGGCAGAGGAATACAATGTAGACGGTTTCCGCTTCGACTTGATGAAGCTGATCGATTTGCAGACGACACGCGCCATTGTTCATGATCTAAAAGAGATTGACCCGAGCATCATTATCTATGGCGAGCCATGGTCAGGGGGCAGCACACCGCTAGCTGCGGAATTGCAGATTGAGAAGGGTAAACAGCGGGGAGAAGGATTCGCAGTATTCAATGACAATATTCGTGGGGCCATTAAGGGTGGAAGTGACGATGCTTCCACAGGTTTCGCGACAGGGGCCGAAGGTAAAGAGGCGGATGTGGTGAAGGGGCTGCTCGGTGCAATTACAGACTTTACGGCTTCTCCGACGGAGACGATTAATTATGTAACTGCACATGATAACTTGAATTTGTGGGATAAAGTGCTGAAGACACAAGGAAAAGATGCGGACATTAAACGTAATCCATTCGCTACCTTGACAGAGCCGAATGTACTAGATAACGAGACAGTGAAACGCTCGCTGCTTGCAAATGGTATCGTTCTCACGGCGCAAGGAATTCCGTTCCTTCATGCAGGAGATGAGCTGCTACGAAGCAAGTTCGGAGATCATAACAGCTATGAGAGCCCAGATGCGATTAATCAAATCGTATGGAAGCAGAAGGCGGAGTACAAACCAGTATTTGATTACTTGAAAGGTCTTATCGAGCTTCGGACAGCACATCCTGCTTTCCGCATGACAAAGAAGGATGAGGTCACTTCAAACTTACAAGTTTACCGTCAAGAAGGTCAGGTTATTGCATTCAAGTTGAATAACTTTGCGAATGGGGATAAGTGGCGCAATATCGTCGTCATTTATAACGGTTCGACTGCATCGCAAGAGGTTGCATTGCCAACTCCGGACGAATGGAACATTGTCGTGGATCATACGTCTGCCGGTGTGGAGACGATTCGTACGGTGGAGGGCGGCAAGGTAGAGGTAGCCGGATTGTCCATGATGGTGTTGTACGATCAGGAGAATGATTATACACCGACAGCGACAAAGCTTGAAGTAGCATCTTCTACGCTTGGATTAGAGCCTGGAACAAGCTCTCGCTTAACAGCAGTGGTGCGCGATCAGAAGGGACGTCCGATGTTCACTGAGAACGTAACATGGTCAACCTCCGATGCTGCGGTGGCTGTCATGAACAATGGAGGCAAAGTAACGGCAGTGAAGGAAGGAGCCGCAGTCCTTACCGCAACCTCAGGCAAATTGACGGCACAGGTAAATGTGAAAGTAGCGAAGCTTGTTCCTATGACGCTGTCCATTAACGGTTCAGATTCAATTTTTGAGGGGCGCACATTACCATTTACAGCTGCAGTCAAGGATCAATTCGGACAGATGATGTCCAGTGCAGCTGTAGAGTGGAGTTCGTCGGATGCAACAGTGGCCAGAATCGATCGCGCTGGGAAGGTAACAGGTGTGAGGGAAGGAACAGCTGTCATTACAGCTCGAGCTGGAGCAGTAGAGGCATCGAAGAATGTAGTGGTTAAGCCGTTCCTGAAGCGCTATGTTCAAATTAACTATGTTCGTCCAGACGCGAAATATGACAACTGGGGACTGTGGGTATGGCAGACTGGTGTAAAAGATGACGGTCATGAGTTCCAGCGTATTGATAAGGGAATGGCGACTGCCACGATTGAAATCGCACCAGAAGCTGAATCGATTGGATTTATTGTCAAAAAAGGAAACTGGGAAGCGAAAGATATCGATGCCAATCGGTTCATTAAGACGAATTTGGATGACTCCCTAACCAAGGTATATATATATAGCGGGCAGGAAGCTTTCAAGACGCTACCTTCGGTAGCTGGCCCGGTTCAAGAGAAAAGTCAGATTGCGTTCTATTATCGGGATGAGTCGTTATTTGCCAGCGGTGAGCAGGATCACATCACCAATGCTGATGTTGTGATCAACAACAAGTCTTACCCGATGACGTACGATGAGGAAAATGAACGGTTCGTCTACGTAATGGTGAACGCAGCGAATGGCGAATATTCGTACAAATTCTCCATAACAAAGGATGGGATAACGAACGAACTGAATGATCCACACAATACCGTAAACGGGCGCTCGATTGTCGTTGTGAAAGACGCGGGAACAGACCCAGGTACAAAGCCGGATAAAGAATCGGGTACAGACACTGGAAGCAGCTCTGGAAATGAAAACGATAGCAAGGATCGCAACGGTGGCGGTGGTTCTGTCGGGGTACAAGAGCAATTCAAGGGAATGACTGTAACCACTGAAGGTGTCCGCTTTGAGCCTTCATCGATTAAGCGCGTAAATAATATGGATGGAACGAAGACATCTGAGCTGCAAATTAGCAATGAAGAGATTGATGCGATGACTCGATTGACTGATACTGCATCAGGCAAGCAGCTATGGATGATTTCAGCGCCGACGGAAGAAGATGATGTGCACATACGATTCCCAGTGAAGAAGCTAAGGAGTGCGATTGAAAGGCTTGCTCATTTGGAGATTGAGGTACAGACAGGGGCAGGACGCTATCAGCTTCCAATGAAGCAGCTTAGAGAATGGAACGGTGATCATGCACCACAACAATTGTCCTTGCGCATGAAGAAGCCATCCAATGATTTGATGAAGGAAATTGCGACTGCTGCTTCCACATTATCTGGCGCACGCTTGATGTCAGCTGTACAGTTCGAACTGAATTGGGAACAGGATGGGAAATCCGCATCAATTCCTGATCGAGCAGGCAGCTTTACGGCAGGTTCCATTCGAATACCGGGCAGCCAAAGCTTAGGGGAAATGACAGCTCTGAAGTACAATGCTATGATAAAATCATTTTCATTCGTACCGTCTTGGGTGGAGCGTTCTGAGAAGGATACCCAATCCACAATGAACATGAAGCACAGCTACAATGGCAACTTTGTTGTTATCCAATACGCTCCGAGCTTCGGAGATGTAAATGGACACTGGGCGAAGTCGATTGTGGAGATGCTTGCTTCCAAGCTAATAGTCCAAGGGCGTGATGGTGGACAATTCGCTCCGAATGCTGCCGTAACTCGAGCAGAATTTGTAACCATGCTTATGCGTGGATTAGGATATGGCGATGTTCAAGCTCGTACCTTATCTAAGGAAGCGTTCAAAGATGTTTCAGTATCAGCTTGGTATGCAGATGCGGTATTAATTGCAGCTCAACTGAAGCTCATACAGGGAGATGAAAATGGATTCTTCCATCCAAATGCCCCAGTCACTCGCGAGCAAATGGCACAAATGCTAGTCAATGCTGCACATATTGCAGGACATGATTTGCAAGCTGAGAAGGATCATGCTGCAGAGGCTATGGATTATTATAAGGATGTAGAACAAATCAAAGACTGGGCAAGAGTGGCTACGAGTAAAGCACTCACTTCCGGGGTACTCAACGGCTATCAAGACCGTACACTGCGTTCTAGCGAAAAGGCTACACGAGCAGAAGCGGGAGCTGCTTTGAAACGACTTCTTGCAATTCTTCATTATATTGCAGAATAATACGGATACTCCCGTGTCGTCCGCTGTGCGGCAGCGGGAGTATTTTTATATCGGTTTTCACTCGGTATCATGCAACTTCTGCTCTAAACTGAATTTGTTATTCACATGTGCATAAATGTTCTTCACTAGCTGTAATATGTACACCATAAATATTTTTGCCTGTGAACAATCTCTAGGACGGAGAATTTTCTATTTTTTATTCACACTGTACGCATCAATTATCCACTTATGTGGAGAATAGGCGTGATATCCACAACATTCATCGCATGAATGGGGCTTACCAATAATAGCGAATTTGAATATACTGCGTAATCGAGATGTACAGAGATAAATGAATTTCCTTAGAAGAAGGTTATCCACATAAAAGTGTAGAATAGCTGATGAAATTGATCTAAAACAGTTGCAAATTCATATAAGTGCGCTATAATAAATGTAAAGTCAAAGAAAGTCAAAGTCAGACTAATAGTCAAAAAAGTTCAAAATATTAAGCCAAAACAGAATAAGTGAGGCTTATATTTGGTTAAACCTAATATAGAGACTACTTTAAGCGGAAAGGGGGGAGACAATGCGCAACATTTCCGACCTGATCGAGCACTATCTGAAGCATATCCTACTTGAGAGTTCGGAAGGCGCCGTAGAGATTCAACGCAATGACTTAGCTGAACAATTCTCTTGCGTACCATCACAGATTAATTATGTAATCAGCACGCGCTTTACATTGGAGAAGGGATACGTCGTTGAGAGCAAGCGCGGCGGAGGAGGATACATTCGCATCCAGCGAATTGACTTGCCGGCGCATCAAGCGATTCATAATCATTTGTGCGAGTCCATTGGAGAGCGGATCGAACAAAGTGCCGCTGAGGGACTTATCTATCAACTGGAAGAAGCGAAATTCATCTCCCGCCGGGAAGCGAATCTGCTGCGGGCTGCAGTATCTCGAGATAACTTGACAGTGAAGCTTCCTTATCGCGACGAGTTGCGTGCTCGGTTGCTCCGATCCATGCTGTTGGCTTTATTGAGCAAATAAAGGCTGGATGTAAGCAAAACGGAAGCTATCTATAAAGGAGGAGAGACGGTTATGGTGTGTCAACAATGTGGTCAGAAACCGGCTACCCTGCATTTTACGAAAATTATTAATGGACAGAAGACGGAATTTCACATTTGTGAATCATGTGCTCGGGAAAAAGGCGAATGGATTCCAGGCACGGCGAACGGATTCTCCATCCATAATTTATTGTCGGGTTTGCTTGATTTCGATTTGACAGGCAGCAAGCAAGGAGCTAAGGAAGATGCGAAGCCGCAGCCAATGCGCTGTGAGAAGTGCGGACTTACCTATGCGCAATTTGGTAAGCTAGGGCGTTTTGGATGCGATGAGTGCTACACCTTTTTCGGCGATCGCTTGGATCCGCTCTTGAAGCGCGTTCACGGCAATACCATACACGTAGGTAAAATTCCGAAGCGTGGAGGGGGACGGATTCAGCGCAGACGCGAGCTGGAAGAGCTGAAGAAGCAGCTACAGTACAGCATTTTGCGTGAAGAGTTCGAGGAGGCGGCTAACTTGCGTGACCGCATTCGCGAGCTGGAGAATCAACCGCCTAGCGATTCTGAGCGAAGCAGTTCCTGATAGCTCTCACAGGATATAAGTGATATCGAGGGAGTAAGATGACATTAAGCAGTGCGAATTGGAAGGAGATGACGAGATGACAGAGCGACGATTTATTGATGAAGCCCTAAGCGATTGGATGCGCGGCACGGGCCCTGATTCCGATATCGTCATTAGCAGCCGTATCCGTGTGGCGCGGAATATTAGCGGGCTGCCGTTCCCACTCTTGGCTACGAATCAGCAATCAGCTGAGGTGTTGAATCGTTTGTCAGCAGTCATGAAAGACCCGGAATTTGCGCAATTGAATCACTTTCATGAATTAGAGCTGGCAGAGCTTAGCGATACAGAGAAGCAAGTGCTTGTAGAGAAGCATTTAATATCCCCGAATTTAGCGAATGAGTCCCGCAACGGTGCAGTTATTGTAAGTGAGGATGAATCGACCAGCATTATGATTAATGAGGAAGATCATCTTCGTATTCAATGTCTGTATCCAGGACTGCAAATTCGTGAAGCGTGGGAGCAAGCGAGTCGGATCGATGATGTGTTCGAATCGCATATCGATTACGCTTTTGATGAGAAGAGAGGGTTTTTGACGAGTTGCCCGACGAATGTTGGTACAGGAATTCGAGCATCGGTGATGATGCATTTGCCGGCATTGGTTATGACGCAGCAAATCAACCTCATGCTTCAGGCCGTAACCCAGGTAGGTCTGGCAGTTAGGGGCATATATGGAGAAGGTAGCGAAGCGATCGGCAACCTGTTCCAAATTTCAAATCAGATTACGTTGGGTCAATCCGAATCTGAGATTATTGATAATTTGTACAGTGTTGTGAAGCAATTAATCGAGCATGAGAAGGCAGCACGTGAGCAGCTCCTGACGAGCAATCGCATTCGGTTAACGGATCGCATATGCCGTTCCTATGGAATTTTGAAGCATGCAGTAATTATGGACTCAAAAGAAGCCGCACAACGGTTGTCCGACATCAGGCTTGGTTCTGACCTTGGCATCTTGCAGCATATTCAGCCATCAGATCTGAATGAACTGTTGGTCATGACACAGCCAGGCTTCTTACAACATAAATACAACACGGCATTATCTGCAGAAGATCGAGATACACATCGTGCGAAGATGATTCGCGAGACGTTATCCAAATCTAAATCATAATGTAATATGGAGGTGCAACACATATGATGTTCGGTAGATTTACAGAACGTGCGCAGAAAGTATTAGCTTTGGCACAGGAAGAAGCTGTTCGACTGGGGCATAACAATATTGGTACGGAGCATATTTTGCTTGGACTTATTCGTGAAGGCGAAGGCATTGCGGCGAAAGCGCTCGTAGCGCTCGGTCTTGGCTTGGAAAAGATTCAGGACGAAGTCGAAACATTGATTGGGCGCGGTCAAGAGCAGCCGCTTAATATTGCGTATACGCCGCGTGCGAAGAAAGTTATTGAACTGTCCATGGACGAAGCTCGCAAGCTTGGCCACACCTATGTGGGAACAGAGCACATCCTGCTTGGCTTGATTCGTGAAGGGGAAGGCGTAGCGGCACGTGTGCTGAACAACCTCGGCATCAGCTTGAATAAAGCGCGCCAACAAGTGCTGCAACTGCTTGGCAGCAGTGAGGCTGTATCCAGCCATCACGGCCAGTCGCAAAATGTAAGCACACCGACACTGGACAGCTTGGCTCGCGACCTGACTGCGGTAGCGAAGGAAGGCAATCTGGATCCGGTTATCGGACGTTCGAAGGAGATTGAGCGAGTTATCCAAGTATTGAGCCGCCGCACGAAGAACAATCCAGTGCTTATCGGTGAGCCTGGGGTTGGTAAGACGGCTGTAGCAGAAGGCTTGGCACAAAAGATTATTAACAATGAAATCCCAGAGACGTTGCGTGATAAGCGTGTAATGACGCTTGATATGGGTTCAGTTGTCGCTGGTACGAAATACCGCGGTGAATTTGAGGATCGTTTGAAAAAAATTATGGATGAAATTCGCCAAGCGGGTAACGTTATCCTGTTCATTGATGAGTTGCATACGTTGATCGGCGCCGGTGGAGCTGAGGGGGCGATTGATGCTTCTAACATCTTGAAGCCGGCATTGGCTCGCGGTGAGCTGCAATGCATTGGGGCAACAACGCTTGATGAATATCGTAAATATATTGAGAAGGACGCAGCGCTCGAACGACGCTTCCAGCCGATTACGGTAGATCAACCGACACCGGAAGAAGCTATCCAAATTTTGACTGGGTTGCGCGATCGCTACGAAGCACACCATCGCGTGAAAATTACCGATGAAGCGATTGAGCAAGCAGTGAAGCTGTCAGATCGCTATATTACGGATCGCTTTCTGCCTGATAAAGCAATCGATCTGATCGATGAGGCGAGCTCCAAAGTACGTCTTCATACGTACACAGTACCGCCTAATTTGAAAGAGCTTGAAGCACGATTGGAGGATATTCGCAAGGAGAAGGATGCTTCCGTACAGAGCCAAGAATTCGAGAAGGCTGCTGCACTTCGCGATACAGAGCAGAAGATGCGCGAGGAACTGGAAACGGTTCGCAACCAGTGGAAAGAGAAACAAGGACGCGTAGACTCCGAGGTAACACCGGAAGATATCGCTCAAGTTGTAGCAAGCTGGACGGGAATTCCGGTATTGAAGCTGAAGGAAGAAGAGACGGAACGCTTGCTCAAGATGGAAGAGATTCTCCATCAGCGTGTGATTGGCCAGGATGAAGCAGTGAAGGCTGTGAGCCGGGCAATTCGCCGTGCGCGTGCAGGGTTGAAAGATCCGAAGCGCCCAATGGGCTCCTTTATCTTCCTTGGACCTACTGGGGTTGGTAAAACAGAACTTGCGCGTGCCTTGGCTGAATCTTTGTTTGGTGACGAGAATGCCGTAATCCGCATCGATATGTCTGAATATATGGAGAAGCATTCAACAGCTCGTCTCGTAGGAGCGCCTCCGGGATATGTCGGCTATGAGGAAGGCGGCCAATTGACGGAAAAGGTTCGCCGCAAGCCATACTCTGTCGTCCTGTTGGATGAAATCGAGAAGGCACATCCGGAAGTATTCAACATCTTACTTCAGGTGCTGGAGGACGGTCGTCTAACGGATTCGAAAGGACGCGTCGTTGATTTCCGCAATACGCTAATCATCTTGACCTCTAACGTTGGTGCGGAAGCGATCAAGCGGAATTCTACGCTGGGCTTCACAGCAATCGATGACGCTGGCAAGGATTACAACAACATGAAGGACAAAGTAATGGGCGAGTTAAAGAAGAGCTTCCGTCCTGAATTCTTGAACCGGATTGATGAAATTATCGTGTTCCACTCACTGGAACAACAGCATATCGCTGAGATTGTATCCCTTATGGCCGGAGAACTTCGCAAGCGCCTGAAGGAACAAGATGTCGATTTCCAATTGACAGATAATGCGAAGAATTTCCTCGCGAAGGAAGGCTTCGATCCAGCGTACGGCGCACGTCCGCTGCGCAGAGCGATTCAGAAGCATATCGAGGATCGTCTGTCAGAGGAACTGCTGAAGGGCAATGTAAGCAAAGGCGATTCCGTCGTTATCGACGAGAAGGACGGCGAGTTGGTTGTCCTGCATAATAAGGAAGCCAATACAGCTAATGTGTAAATAAGATATAGATTCACAAGAGAATCGTGCTCTCCCTTGCAAAAAGGGAGGGTAAGATTCTCTTTTTTGTTTTTTATGTAAATAAGGAGGGAGATATAATGTATGGCTTACAGCTCGTTGAAGCAGAGGCATTAATTCAGGGAGTCTCGCTATAGCTTTAGGCAAAAGGGTTTTTCATGCCGTTTTATTGTCATGGTGTGCGACTGTTTATGCTTATGATATGCTAAAGCACTTTATCCGCCTTCTTAAAAATGGTAAACTATTGAGTAATGAGTAACGAGGTACCTGTTTGCGGACATGGCGACCGACGACTTGCAGCACATTGATTAGGAGTGTCGGCTTCATGGCCAAAGTTAAGACGAAATTTTATTGTTCGGAATGTGGATACGAATCACCGAAGTGGATGGGGAAATGTCCAGGCTGTAGTGAGTGGAATACGATGGTGGAAGAGCGGGAGACTGTTGTAAAGACTGCCGGTGTGCATTCTTCCTTGATCCAAACGAAAGAAAAACCGCAATCTATCATACACATAGAAAGTGGACGTGAACCCCGGCTCACCACGACACTTAGCGAACTGAATCGAGTTTTGGGCGGGGGGGTTGTCCCAGGCTCGCTGATTCTAGTGGGGGGAGACCCTGGTATCGGGAAGTCCACACTCCTATTGCAAACCTCGAATGCACTTGCCGCCAGCGGCCTCAAGGTGCTGTACGTATCTGGGGAAGAATCGATGCGTCAGACCAAGCTTAGGGCAGATCGCCTCGGTGTATTGTCAGAGAATCTATTCGTTCTTAGTGAGACGAATTTGCAATATATCGAGGAAGCGCTGGAGGCAGCACAGCCTGATTTCCTTGTCATTGATTCCATACAGACTGTATTTCAACCATCGGTTGAGTCTGCTCCCGGCAGCGTTGCGCAAGTACGCGAATGCACAAGCACATTCATGCGCATCGCTAAAGGCAAGGGAATTGCTACTGTCCTCGTTGGACATGTGACGAAGGAAGGGGCAATCGCGGGTCCGCGTCTCCTTGAACATATGGTAGACTGTGTCCTTTATTTTGAAGGAGAGCGGCATCATTCTTACCGAATCTTGCGAGCTGTGAAGAATCGGTTCGGATCGACGAATGAGATTGGCATCTTCGAAATGACGGAGGGCGGACTTGTTGAAGTGAAGAACCCATCCGAAATGTTCCTACAGGAAAGACCGCTCGGTGTAGCAGGCTCTACGGTTGTTGCCAGCCTAGAAGGGACACGTCCTGTACTTGTTGAAATGCAGGCGCTCGTATCGGCGACGAATTTTCCTTCCCCGCGCCGAATGGCGACAGGCATTGATCATCATCGGCTGGCGCTTATTATTGCGGTCTTAGAAAAGCGAATGGGGATGTTCCTGCAGAATCAGGATGCCTATGTGAATGTAGCGGGTGGAATTAAGCTAGATGAGCCGGCCGTTGACTTAGCGATGGCGGTTGCGATTGCTTCCAGCTTCCGAGATATGCCGACTCAGCCGTTCGATGTTGTCTTTGGCGAAATAGGGCTCACTGGTGAGGTTCGCGGCGTCTCTCGTGCAGAGCAGCGTGTGAAGGAAGCAGAGAAACTTGGTTTTAAGCGCATTATATTACCAGAGAAGAGCTTGCGCGGTTGGAAACCGCCTGCCAATATTGAAATTGTTGGAGTAAATACGGTTGCTGAAGCATTAGCTGTGGCGTTAGGTTAGGGGGCATAGATATAGAATGAAGGAAAGCCAACTGGATATTATGAATGATCTGTTGCGGATGGTGGCACCCGGAACGCCTTTCCGCGACGGATTGGAGAACGTGCTGCGTGCGAAAACAGGCGCACTAATTGTTGTTGGATACAGTCCGGAAGTGATGGAGGTTGTGGACGGCGGATTCTCCATCAATTGCGACTTTTCGCCAAGTTATCTGTATGAGCTGGCCAAGATGGACGGCGCCATTATCTTGAGCGAGGACATTAAGCGAATTCTTTATGCGAACACGCAGCTTATTCCTGATTCCTCCATTCCATCTACCGAGACAGGCATTCGGCACCGGACAGCGGAGCGGGTAGCGAAGCAGACCGGCAAGCTGGTAGTGTCCATTTCTCAGCGTCGAAATGTCATTACTTTGTATCAAGGCAGTCTCCGCTATGCGTTGAAGGAGATTGGCGTCATTCTCACAAAGGCAAATCAAGCGATTCAAACATTGGAAAAATATAAGGTTGTCCTCGTACAGGGCATGACGAATTTGACTGCATCCGAGTTTGAAGAATTGGTTACCTTATACGATGTCGTAAATGTTGTGCAACGTATTGAGATGGTGTTACGTATTAAGATGGAGATCAAGCGTTATATTAACGAGCTGGGTACAGAGGGACGCCTCATCAGCATGCAGCTCGAAGAGCTTGTAAGCAATACTGAGGAAGACGCTTGGTTACTCTTGAAGGATTACGCCCGGGACGGAAGCGATGAGAAAGTTCGTGAGATTATTGCCCAACTTAAAAAATGCACGGCTGATGAACTGCTGGATACCCATCATTTAATAAGACTGCTCGGTTACCCGACGACGAGCACGATTCAGGAAGAATCCGTATCGCCGCGCGGATACCGCGTTCTTAGCAAGATCCCAAGACTTCCTAACGTCATTATTCAGAATCTGGTCGAAACATTCCAATTCCTCCCTCATGTGATGATGGCGACGATTGAAGAATTGGATGAAGTAGACGGAATTGGGGAAGTACGCGCACGCGCGATCAAAGAAGGTCTTAAGCGGATTCAGGAGCAGGTCTTCATTGACAGGCAAATTTGATTTTCCTACAATGAAAGGACGTACGTTGGGCATAGTAAAATTAGAGGTGAACCTATGATTACAAAGTCCATTCCGAGCTTGTTTACGATCGGTAACTTATCACTCGGAATTATTTCCATTATGCTTGCGTTTCACGGTGACTACAACTTAGCAGCTCTTATGATCATTATTGCCATGTTGCTCGACGGACTGGATGGGCGCGTTGCGCGTGCACTGAATGCACAGAGTGAGTTCGGTAAGGAACTGGACTCATTGTCCGATGTGATTTCCTTCGGTGTAGCGCCAGCTTTTATTATGTATGCCGTCGCCTTTACTGATATTAACCCGGTGCTGGCTTGCATCGTTACCGCACTCTTCCCAATCTGTGGTGCACTGCGCCTTGCGCGATTTAACGTTAAGGATGGTATTCCAGGGTACTTCATTGGCTTGCCAATCCCAGCAGCTGGCGGTGTAGCTTGTACACTTGCTTTATTCCATGAGAGCATTCCGGAAGCTTATCTTATCATTGCGATGATATTGTTATCCTACTTAATGGTTAGTACGGTAAAATATCCGAACTTTAAGAAGGTAGGTATTCCGAAGAAAGCCATTTGGATTACACCGTTTGTCATTGCAGGGGCGGTAGCAATTGCGGTATGGCAGCCGGAGCAAACACCAAAATTGATTTTTGTACCGCTGGTGCTGTATGCACTGCTCGGATTAAAAAAAAACGTTAGAATGCTGAATCGACGCCGCAAAAAGCAGCTTGAGGCAGAAGAGTGGTACCAATCGAAGCATTCCTAAGCTTACGGAATAAAAAAGAAAAGCACTTGCAGGCGAGCTATTTGCCAGCAGGTGCTTTTTTTGTATGGTTTCCTATTTTCCATTGACTCTTTTATCAGGATAAGTTGAATATCCCCAGAGTCTGGCATTTACTCGATTCTTGTTTAACAACATCCTCTAACTCAATATCAAGCAGGTTGCAGAGTGCAGACATATAGAAAAGATGCTTACCGAGTTCACTCTTCACCACATCCTTGCAGTTCTCGCATAAATGTCCTTGGACATGGGATTCGAGAATTCGCTTCGCTTGATCTACATCCATGTCGTCATGATAAGGCTGTCGTTTCGCGTGCAGCTCCAAGCATCCACATTCCGTTATCGCTTTTGTAATCGCGCGGTTTACCGAGGCATCGGACTGTCCGTATTTCGAAAGAATGTCCAGCAAGCTTCGGTGTCTTAACAATAAATCGCCGACTTGATCCTGCAAAGATTGCAAACTGGAAGTACTCATTTCTCATCCACCTCTATTCATGGAATCGTGGGTAGCCCGAGCCATACCACTCAAGAGACTCACGTTAATTTAGTGCTCCGCAAACAGTAATTACTCCCCTATTATACGTCTGGGAATTCCCACATTTCAACTTCGCCTCAAATTTAAAATTGTACGAGTGGACGGTTAGGAGCGGAGGGGTTGGGCCATAATTGTAAAGATATCCAATTTAGACAAGGAGGTGGACTTCGTGTTCAGACGATTATTTTATGCGGTGGCAGGATTGATCGGAGCATGGAGTGGGATTGAGTTCCATCGATATTGGAATATGCAGTCGATGGAGTTTTCGTCATTATCCAACCCTGGAATAACTTCTAACGGATTGTTATGGGCGCTTGGCGGGGCATTTTGCTTTATTGTGATGGGTCGTGCACTTTTTACGCCATTGGCACGGGTATGGAGCATGGTAGAGGAACGTATGGTAAGTATGTCAGCAGGAATGCTGCTGTCAGGAGCTTCAGGGGCATTACTCGGATTGTCCTTCGGTGCCTTGCTTGCACCGGTGTTCGAGCCGTTCGGGATAGTAGGACGTATGATTTCAGTCTGTTTGGTTGTTTTATTGTCAGCAGCAGGCATGCAAGCGGCACTTATGAAGCGGGAAGAAATCGTGAAGTGGTTTTCTTCATTCCGGCTACCAGAGCGGGGAGAGGAGAAGACAAGGGGCATAGAAGAACATAAAATTTTAGACACAAGCGTCATCATTGATGGCCGCATTGCAGATATATGCAAGACGGGGTTCATTGAAGGAACCATTGTCATTCCAGAATTCGTTCTGGAGGAGCTTCAGCATATCGCGGATTCTTCGGATTTGCTCAAGCGCAATCGTGGACGTAGAGGTTTAGACATTTTGAATAAGATTCAAAAGGAACTGGAAGTAAAGGTGCTCATATATGAAGGGGATTTTGAAGAGATCTCCGAGGTAGACAGCAAGCTGGTCAAGCTTGCGAAGCTGCTGAAGGGCAAGGTTGTAACGAATGATTTCAACTTGAATAAGGTATGCGAACTGCAAGGCGTGTCTGTGCTCAATATTAATGATCTTGCAAATGCAGTGAAGCCAGTCGTCCTGCCGGGAGAAGAAATTGTTGTTCAAGTTATTAAGGATGGTAAAGAGCACGGACAAGGCGTAGCCTATTTGGATGACGGTACAATGATCGTCGTTGAAGGCGGCCGAGACTATATCGGTATGACAATGGAGGTTCTCGTGACAAGTGTGCTGCAGACCTCTGCTGGTCGAATGATATTTGCCAAGCCAAAACTGTTGGAAAAAGCCCAATAAACAGGTATGATGGGGATACTACCATCATGGGGGTTAGCAAGGATGGACAGAGGGTTTGGCGTGGTCATCGTCGCTGCCGGAAAAGGCACGCGCATGGGTACGGAAGAGAGTAAGCAGTATTTGCAATTAAAGGACAAGCCAGTAATCATCCATACAGTAGAGCGGTTCCAAGCCATGGAGGAATGCGAGTCAATCGCATGGGTAACTTCGGCACAGGATTATACGCGGTGCGAAGCATGGGTGAAACAATACGGATTGCATAAGGTACAAGACATCGTCGCAGGGGGCAAGGAGAGACAGCATTCAGTATATGCTGGCCTCCAGGCTCTGAAATCGCGCGGCATTGAGTATGTATGTATCCATGATGGTGTACGGCCCTTTGTAGAGCCGGGCAAAGTAAGCGCATGTTATGATGCGGCCCGGCAGCACAGAGCGGCCGTATTGGCCGTTCCGGTCAAGGATACCATTAAGCAGGTGGACAATTCCGGTATCATTACGGCAACGCCTGATCGCAGCAGATTATGGGCCATTCAGACACCTCAGGCTTTCAGGCTGGAGGATGTAATGGCTGCACATGAGCTTGCTGAGCAGGAGCAATTCGTTGGAACAGACGATGCAATGCTCGTTGAGCGGATGGGAATTGCTGTTCATGTGGTAGAGGGAAGCTATACGAACATTAAGTTGACGACGCCAGATGATCTGGAGTGGGCTGAATGGTGGCTGTCTCGCCATAAGGCTTCAAGAACTTGAATCTAGAGGCAGAAGGAGAGGGAGGCATTCGGATGATTAGAGTGGGTCAAGGATTCGATGTTCATCAGTTGGTAGAAGGACGCCCGTGTATTATCGGCGGTGTTCGTATTCCGTACGAGAAGGGATTGCTTGGGCATTCAGATGCTGATGTGCTTTTGCACACGGTCAGTGATGCTATTTTGGGTGCGCTTGGACTAGGGGATATAGGCAAGCATTTTCCAGATACGGATCCAGCATTCAAAGATGCAGACAGCATGAAGCTGTTAGAACATGTATGGGCACTGGCTGTTGAGCGGGGGTATCGTCTAGGCAACATTGACTGCACAATCATTGCACAGAAGCCGAAGATGCTGCCGCATATCCCGGCTATGGTAGCGAATATTGCTAGGGCGCTCGGGGCGGAAGAATCGCAGGTGAATGTAAAGGCTACAACAACAGAGCAGCTAGGCTTTGCAGGGCGTGGTGAAGGAATTGCCGCACAGGCTGTTGTCTGCTTATTTCACAATATGGTATGATGAAATGATTAATGGAAAGACAAAGTACGGGAGTGAAGCAATCATGAATAACGATATTCGAGTTCGTTACGCACCAAGCCCAACAGGACACTTACATATTGGCAATACGCGTACGGCATTGTTTAATTATTTGTTCGCACGCCACCATGGGGGGAAATTCATCGTTCGAATCGAGGATACGGACGTGAAGCGCAATGTGGAAGGCGGAGAAGAGAACCAATTTACGTATATGAAGTGGCTCGGCATGAATTGGGATGAAAGCGTTGATGTAGGCGGCGAATATGGGCCTTATCGCCAGACGGAGCGCTTGGATATCTACAATAAATATGTGAATGAGTTGCTTGAGCGTGGTCTTGCGTATCGCTGCTATTGTACGGAAGATGAGCTTGCAGCGGAGCGAGAGGCACAGGTTGAGCGCGGCGAAACACCGAAGTATTCCGGCAAGTGCTGCAGCTTGTCTGCAGAAGACCATGCTCGTTTGGAAGCAGAAGGGCGTAAGCCGAGCATTCGCTTCCGTGTACCGCAAGGACGCTCGTATACATTTAACGACATGGTTAAAGGTGAAATTACGTTTGAATCGGATACAACAGGCGACTGGGTAATCGTGAAAAAGGATGGCATTCCGACTTACAATTTCGCAGTGGTTATCGATGACCATTTGATGCGGATGTCCCACATCCTGCGCGGGGAAGACCATGTTACCAATACCCTTCGCCAGCTTATGATTTTTGAAGCGTTCGGATGGGAAGCTCCTATCTTCGGTCATATGACGCTGATCGTTAACGAGAACCATAAGAAGCTGAGCAAGCGGGACGAATCCATTATTCAATTTATCGAGCAGTATGAGCAGCTCGGTTACTTGCCAGAAGCAATGGTCAACTTCATTGCGCTGCTTGGCTGGTCCCCTAAAGGTGAAGAAGAGATATTCTCTTTGGAAGAGCTGATCTCGATCTTCGACGAGACACGCTTGTCCAAGAGTCCTGCTGTATTTGATACGAATAAGCTGACGCATATTAATAATACGTATATGAAGAAAGCTGATCCCGACCGCATTGCGGCATTAGCGATTCCTCATCTTCAACGTGCAGGACGCTTGCCGGACCAGTTGAATGAAGAGCAGCAAGCATGGGCGGCTGCGCTTGTGAAGCTGTATCAGGAGCAAATGAACTGTGCTTCCGATATTGTGGAATTGTCAGAGATGTTCTTCCGTGAAGAGCTTGTCATCGATGAAGAAGCAAAGTCTGTACTGGCTGAAGAACAGGTTCCAACTGTATTGTCCGCACTTCGTGCGAAGCTGGAAGTTGCTGCGACTTGGGATGCGGATACGATCAAGGCATCGTTGAAGGAAGTACAGAAGGAAACGGGCGCTAAGGGCAAAGGCTTGTTTATGCCGGTTCGTGTTGCTGTATCTGGTCAAATGCACGGCCGAGATTTAAACGAAACGATCGTTCTGTTAGGCAAAGAAAAGGTTCTTGCTCGCTTGAACGCATAGAGATTCACCGGAAACGAGGATGCCATTGATGGTTCAGATTCGAAGTTGTGCAACTTTCAAGGTTTGGTTATTGTCATGCAGCACATGCTTCGAATATACTTACGATAGAATCCTTTTCATAAATTCGTTCTGAACAAAAGTCATGCAAAGAGCTGTATGAATGAGAATACGAACAATAGCGTTGAACGGGAGAGTATAAGCCTTACAAAAATGAACAGAGAGAACGATCGTGATAGGGGAATGGTGGAGTTGAAAAGTCCATCTCGCCTAACAGGCTGCAAGTCGTTCCATTTTAAGCTTATGCGATGCACCCGGAAGCTCCGTCCTTGAGCATGCATGTGATGCATGGGTAGGGGATGGCGAATCATCCGCGTTATGGATGTTCAAGAGAGATAACAGGTGTCTGCTATGTAATGAGCTTGTATCCGTTGGTGCGGAACGGCGATAGAGGCATGATGTTGTCTAAGCAGAGTGGAACCGCGCATCGCGTCTCTGCAGCATCATGCTGCAGAGACGTTTTTTATTGCCTTGAATTCATGCATCCACATGGTGCACAAGAGAGAGAACCCTAACTCAATTCGCTAAGTTCCGGGGGGGATAGAGCATGTGGCGTATCATTCGCAGAATGAAATCCGATGTGCAAGCGGTGTTCGATAACGACCCGGCAGCACGTAGCCGATTTGAAGTTATCTTTACCTATTCAGGCCTGCATGCGATATGGGCACATCTCATCGCACACCAGTTCTACCGCTGGCGCTGGTATACAACAGCGCGTATTATTTCTCAAATTAGCCGATTCATGACAGGGATCGAAATACATCCTGGTGCTCGTATTGGTCAGAGACTGTTCATTGACCACGGTATGGGGGTTGTTATTGGAGAAACTTGTGAGATAGGCGATGATGTGGTTATTTACCAAGGTGTAACGTTAGGGGGGACTGGGAAGGAGAAAGGGAAGCGGCATCCGACGATTGGGAACAACGTCGTCATCGCTTCCGGGTCTAAGGTGTTAGGCTCCTTCACCATCGGAGATAATTCAAGCATTGGAGCCAATTCCGTTGTGCTTCGAGAGGTTCCGCCGAACTGTACCGTTGTAGGCATACCGGGACGGGTAGTGAAGCAGGATGGAGTACGGATTGATCGCTTGAACCATGCCCAACTTCCTGACCCTGTTATTGATATGCTTCGCAACATGCAGCATGAGTTGGATGCAGTGAAGGCTGAGCTTCATCAATTGAAGCAGCGAACAGAATCGGACAATGGATCGCTTGCCAGCCAAGCAAGTCAGCAGATAGATGAGTCTGCTGATGAAGAGTCTGCCGAATCATCAAAATCATCTGAATCACCAAAAAAAGAACTTGAGAAAGTGAACAAATAGACGCTCGAACATCAAGGAGGAGTGACTTGAATGACTTTGCACATTTATAATACGCTGACACGCACGAAAGAGCCATTTCAGCCGATAGATCCGGATCGCGTTACAATGTATGTATGCGGACCAACCGTGTATGATTATATTCACATTGGAAACGCGCGGCCCGCGATATTTTTTGATGTAGTGCGCCGTTATTTAGAAACACTGGATTATGAAGTGAACTACATCGTGAACTTCACGGATGTAGATGACAAGTTGATCCGCAAAGCGGCTGAACTGGGATCGACAGTGCCGGAGGTTGCGGATCGCTTCATTCAGGCGTTCTATGAGGATAATGATGGTCTCGGCATTCGCCGTGCATCGAATAACCCTCGTGTAACGGATAATATGGAAGAAATCATCGCCTTTATTTCGGAACTCGTGGAGAGCGGCAAGGCTTATGAATCGGGTGGCGATGTGTATTTCCGTACGAGAGAATTCGCAAAGTACGGACAGATTTCTCGTCAAAATGTAGATGAGCTGCAATTGGGCATTCGCATAGAAGTAGATGAGCGCAAAGAGGACGCGGCTGACTTCGTATTGTGGAAGGCAGCCAAGCCGGGTGAAATATCGTGGGCCAGCCCATGGGGAGAAGGCCGTCCAGGTTGGCATATTGAATGCTCGGCTATGTCGCGCAAGTACTTGGGTGAAACGATCGACATCCATGGCGGCGGTCAGGATCTGCAGTTCCCGCATCATGAATGCGAAGCTGCGCAATCCGAATCGGTTACGGGCAAGCCGCTTGCCAACGTGTGGATGCATAACGGATATATTAATATTGATAATGAAAAAATGTCGAAGTCGCTTGGCAACGGGGTGACTGTTCAACAATTGCGTAAGCAATACAATCCAGGCGCATTGCGTTACTTCATGCTGTCGACCCATTATCGCAATCCGCTGAACTTCAGTGCTGAAGCGATGGAGCAAGCAGAGAAGAGCGTTAGCCGCATTGAGAATGCAGTTGCGAATGTGCGTCATGCGTTGGCATCATTGAAAGCAGATCGTTCCATGCAGGAGGATCCAAATGAAGCGATTCAAGCGAAGGTTGTTTCCATTCTAGAGACCTTTGACGCCAAGATGCAGGATGACTTCAATACAGCGGATGCCATTACAGCTGTATTCGAATGGGCAAGTGAGGCGAACTCGTATTTGCAGCAATCTGATGCGTTAGCAGCAGGGGATCTGGAAGCACTGCTTGACGCTTTTGAAGCGATGAACGGTGTGCTTGGATTGGTGCTGGACAAGGACGAAGAATTGCTGGATGAGGAAATTGAACGACTCATCCAAGAGCGTAACGATGCTCGCAAAGCGAAAAACTGGGCGAGAGCTGACGAAATCCGCGATTTGTTGACCGAGCAGGGGATCGTTCTGGAAGATACGCCTCAGGGTGTACGCTGGCGTCGGAAATAGTGGCGGCGGCATTACGGTTGACGAAGGAGCTTGAGCATAATCAATGAATGATAATCAACAGGAACATCAATTAGCAATGAGGGATGGGAAGGAATTAGGGGCTGAGGGGACATGGCTGTTCCCTTTTGCCCCTACGAAGCAGCCAAAACAGTTGCATCCGATTGTGCTCGCCTATATCGGCGATGCCATCTTCGAAATTGCCATTAGACAATACCTTATATCACAGCCGAATCATCGACCGAATCATTTGCATAGAGAGGCGACTGGGTATGTATCTGCCAAAGCGCAGGCACGTGCCCTTGCACTGCTGGCACCGCATTTGACCGATGAAGAGGCAGATGTTGTTCGACAAGGACGCAATACGAAGTCCAGCGTGCCGAAGAGCGCGAATGTAAGTGAGTATAGACAAGCAACAGCGCTTGAATCGCTATTCGGTTATTTATACTTGAATGAAAACTTTGAACGGATGCAGCAATTCGTCAATATGATTGTTCAAGCACACGAGAAGGAACAGCAGCCAAAGTAAGAAGGAAACATCAAGACGGGAGGCGCGCATACGCATGCAGGAAGAATATATTGCCGGGAAGCACTCGGTTACCGAGGCGCTGAAATCTGGAAGAACGATTAATAAAGTATGGATCGCGGAAAACGCACAAAAACATTTAACAGGCCCGATTATCGCAGAAGCCAAGAAAGCTGGCGTAGTCATCCAAACGGTCGATAAGCGAAAGCTTGATCAAATGGTTGAGGGTGTTCAGCATCAAGGAGTTGTAGCACAGGTTGCTGCATATCATTATGTAGAAGTAGATGATATCTTGGCTCAGGCTGAGGTAAAGGGCGAGATACCGTTCTTGATCCTGTTAGATGAAATTGAAGATCCACACAACTTGGGCTCTATTCTTCGTACCGCAGATTGCACAGGAGCACATGGGGTTGTTATTCCGAAACGCCGTTCAGCAGGGCTGACTGCTACGGTATCCAAAACATCAGCGGGAGCGGTTGAATATGTACCTGTAGCAAAGGTGACTAACTTGGTGCAGACGATGCAGCAGTTGAAGGAACGCGGCGTATGGATTGTAGGTACAGATGTGTCGGCAACTCAAGACATCTATGAAGCAGATGTATTCAATCTTCCTATCGCACTTGTCATCGGCAACGAGAATAAAGGAATGGGCAGACTTGTTCGGGAAAATTGCGATATGCTGTACAAGCTTCCAATGGCAGGGCAAATCAACTCGCTTAATGCGTCGGTAGCTGCAGGCATCTTCATGTATGAGGTCGTGCGCCGGCGTCGCGGCTGAGGCTGCTCGGTATGGAGCGTCAGGACTGGCGAGATGTGCTTCTCGTAGACGGCTACAACATGATTGGGGCGTGGCCGGAGCTAAGAGAGGTGAAAGATAAAGATTTAGATGAAGCAAGAGAACGGCTGCTGAATATGCTTGCGGACTATCAGGCATATTCAGGCCGGAGAGCAATTGTCGTATTCGATGCTTATCGTGTTCCAGGCTTAGGTGCCAAATATGCACAGGGCAAAGTGACGGTACAATTCACGAAGGAAAAGGAAACAGCGGATGAGTGTATTGAGCGTCTCGCAAGAGAGCTCGGTCACCGTCGTCGGCAAATCTACGTTGCGACTTCTGACATGACGGAGCAGAATGTAGCTTTTGCACAGGGCGCGCTCCGTATTTCAGCTCGTGAACTTAGACTTATTATTATGCAAGCCCGGCGCGAGGTCGAAACGAAGATCCGTGAACAGGCGATACAGCCAATTAAACGCAATCCTATTGAAGGGAAGCTGAAGCTGGATCAATTGCTTAAGCTCGAACGGCTGCGCCGAGGAGAAGAGGATTGAGCAGAAGCGCACAAGAGTAATGAATGCCATATTCATCGTTATAAGTGGCGTATGCAGCCAAATGCATAGTATTATTTTGGAATAATGCTCAAATTCCGCACAGGATAAGGCTTCCTTTGGTTGACGTTGATAGATAGATTCATATATACTGAATCTATCATTTGTGATGTAACGGATGGATTGCGTTGCAGGCCGGAGGGATTGCTAGTGAGTGTTGACCTCAAAGTATTAAGCATCTCCTCATACGAACGTTCGTCGGATGAACAGTTAGTCGACGCGGTTCGGGAGGGAGATAGCGAAGCGCTCGAATACTTAATTAACAAGTACCGCAATTTCGTTCGAGCGAAAGCACGCTCATATTTTCTAATCGGCGCTGACCGTGAGGATATTGTTCAAGAAGGCATGATCGGATTATACAAGGCGATTCGTGATTTTAAGGGAGACAAGCTGGCCTCTTTCAAGGCGTTCGCTGAATTGTGCATTACGAGACAGATTATTACGGCAATCAAGACGGCAACTCGCCAGAAGCACATACCACTGAATTCTTATGTGTCCTTGGACAAGCCGATATATGATGAGGATTCGGATCGTACCTTGCTGGATGTGATCGGTGGATCTCGGGTATCTGATCCTGAAGAGCTAATCATCAATCAGGAAGAATTCGTCGGGCTTGAGGACAAGATGTCTGAAATATTGAGCGATTTGGAGCGGAAAGTGCTGATGCTTTACTTGGATGGGCGTTCCTATCAGGAAATTGCCGTCGATCTGGATCGCCACGTCAAATCGATAGACAATGCGCTACAGCGAGTCAAGCGCAAGTTGGAGCGATATTTGGAGTTACGGGATGGCGGGGATAGCGAATGTTAATAAGTCAAATACAGGTATGAGAGCTTATCAACCAAGTGTGGGGGATAAGCTCTTTTTTAGAAGATAGATGAATATGCGTTCAAGAGGGCAGATAAACAGTAGAAAATGAAAGGTTTTGTAACGAATAGGGTTTAGATTGTTGTTTATTCCACCATACTGATATCGAATAAGAGCATTAGTGATCTTTTCCTTTGTCAAGCGGCTGTCGAATATGGTAGAGTGAAAGGCATCGCCCCCCCACGGCGTCAACATCTTATCATTGACATCATTTGACCCTTGTGATAAAGTGTTTTAGGTAGCCCTAAATATGCGTACGTATTTACTGAATAAGAAATGATTGGTTATGAGACTGAGAGTGGATTATTCAGCGCACAAGAGACGACTTGTCCCCCTGTAGAAGGATGGTCAATCCGTTTCTGCTTGGGGAAATTCGACGCTTCTTATCATTAAGGTGTCTTCAGGAGGTGTACTACATGCGGGTAATCGTTACGATGGCTTGCACGAACTGCAAACAACGCAACTATACGACAACAAAGAACAAACGTAATCACCCAGACCGCATTGAGTTGAAGAAATTCTGCAAGTTCTGCAACGAGCATACTTCTCATCGCGAAACGAGATAAGTCTGATGGAGGTGTAGTCCGTGGCTTTCTTCGGGAAACTGAAACAAAGTTTCGGTTCGATGTTTTCCTTCTTTGCCGACAGCTGGGGTGAATTAAAAAAGGTTCGCTGGCCCAATCGTAAAGAACTGACAAGCTACACGATCGTCGTATTAGCCACGGTTATCTTTATGACGCTTTATTTCTGGGTCCTTGATATCGGTATTTCCGCGATAGTCGAAGCGATTATTTAATAAAGTCCCAAGGTGGCTTAGTTATGGAAAAAAGATGGTACGTTGTTCATACCTACTCAGGTTATGAGAACAAAGTAAAAGCCAATTTGGAAAAGCGCGTTGAATCCATGGGCATGGAAGACAAAATATTCCGCGTTCTTGTTCCGATGGAAGAAGAAATGGTAAACAAGGATGGCAAAAAGAAAGTTGTCATGCGTAAAGTTTACCCGGGGTATGTTTTGGTTGAAATGATTCAGACGGATGAGTCTTGGTATGTTGTTCGCAACACGCCAGGGGTTACCGGATTCGTCGGATCTACCGGCTCTGGTTCGAAGCCTATTCCACTGTTGCCAGAAGAGGTCGAACAGATCTTGAAGACAATGGGAATGGAAGATCCGAGACCAAAAGTCGAGTACGACTTGAAGGAATCGGTTCGCATCAAGGTAGGGCCTTTTGCAAACTTCGTCGGTACGGTCGAAGAGATCGTTACAGACAAGCAGAAGCTTAAGGTTCATGTCAACATGTTTGGAAGAGAAACCCCTCTTGAGTTGGATTACCACCAAGTGGAGAAGATTTAATACATCTTTCTAATGGTTTCTTTTGTGAGATAGGGCAACCTTACACTCACATAACTAGCGCAAGGAGGTGTTTGAAATGGCGAAAAAGGTCATTAAAGTCGTTAAATTGCAAATTCCAGCGGGTAAGGCGAATCCAGCGCCTCCGGTAGGTCCAGCATTGGGTCAAGCGGGTGTCAACATCATGGCGTTCTGTAAGGAATTCAATGCGAAAACAGCTGACCAAGCAGGTTTGATTATTCCTGTTGAGATCTCTGTATTCGAAGATCGTTCCTTTACGTTCATCACGAAGACTCCACCGGCTGCAGTATTGTTGAAAGTAGCGGCTAAGGTTGAAAAAGGTTCCGGTGAACCGAACAAGAAAAAAGTTGCAACAGTGAAACGCGACGTTGTACGTCAAATCGCTGAGCAAAAAATGCCTGACCTGAACGCAGCATCCGTTGAATCGGCTATGCGTATGGTTGAAGGTACAGCTCGCAGCATGGGCTTTGTCGTAGAAGACTAATACGTTCTTCTTGGCGCATGTGGGAGGTTAATCCGCTAAAACCACAAAGGAGGAAATTAAAATGGCAAAACGTGGCAAGAAATATATCGAAGCTGCGAAGCTCATCGATAGAGATGCAGCTTATGAGTCGATGGAAGCCATTGAATTGGTGAAAAAATCGGCTACAGCAAAATTCGACGAAACAGTTGAAGTGGCTGTTCGCTTGGGTGTAGACCCTCGTAAACAAGACCAAGCTGTTCGTGGGGTAGTTGTACTTCCACACGGTACAGGTAAAACAAAACGCGTTCTCGTCTTTGCAAAAGGCGAAAAAGCGAAAGAAGCAGAAGCAGCTGGTGCTGATTTTGTAGGCGATCAAGATATGATCAACAAAATTCAACAAGGCTGGTTTGACTTCGATGTCTGCGTAGCTACGCCAGACATGATGAGCGAAGTAGGTAAATTGGGACGTATCCTCGGTGGTAAAGGTCTCATGCCTAACCCTAAAGCCGGTACGGTTACATTCGACGTTACTAAAGCGATCCAAGAGATCAAAGCTGGTAAAATCGAATACCGTCTGGATAAAGCAGGTCAAATCCACGCTCCAATCGGTAAAGCTTCTTTCGATGCGGACAAGTTGCATGACAACTTCAAAGCGTTGATCGATGCATTGAACCGTGCGAAGCCGGCAGCGGCTAAAGGCGTGTACTTGAAAAACATCGCGGTTTCTTCCACGATGGGTCCTGCAGCACGTGTGAACACAGCGTCTTTCCGCTAAGATTCATTCCTGTATGGAAAATCTAGCAGAATATTGGCAAGTTTTGTGGATGGTTGACATCGTTCGCCTATCCATGCTATGCTAATAGAGTTGCTAACACATGCAATTAACTTTTGAATAATCGTACCGTAGACAGTAGGTGCCGAAAGGCTTAATCTCCTACCGAGGTGTTCGAAATAGACTGAGTGCTTGGGGCGTGTCGTTGATACGTCTGCGCACCAAGTGCTATCGTGATGCCTCTGTAGTGGACTACAGAGGCTTTTCTTATGCTGAAGTAGGTAGAAGATATCGGACAGGATACGGTGTAAGTAGAACCTTGTAGGAGGTGGATCGAGTGGCAAACGCAAAAGTAATCGAAGCGAAACAGCAAGCCGTACAAGATATCGCTGAGAAATTGCGCGGCAGCGCTACAACGGTTGTTGCTGACTACCGTGGATTGTCAGTAGCACAAGTTACTGAACTTCGTAAGCAACTGCGTGAAGCAGGCATCGAATTCCAAGTATTGAAAAATACATTGGTACGCCGTGCGACAGCAGAAGCTGAGTTGTCTGAACTTGATGAAGTATTGTCTGGTCCGACGGCTATCGCGTTCAGTCGTGAAGACGCAGTAGCACCTGCGAAAATCTTGAACGATTTCGCGAAGAAAAACGAAGCCCTTGAAATTAAAGGTGGCGTCGTTGAAGGTCGCGTCGTTGACGTAGATCAAATCAAAGCTTTGGCAGCATTGCCTTCCCGCGAAGGTTTGTTGTCCATGTTGCTCAGCGTGCTCCAAGCACCAATGCGCAACTTCGCATTGGCTGTCAAAGCCGTTGCAGAGAAGAACGAAGCGGAAGCGTAAGCTTAATCGCGTAACATACATTTTATTAAATATGGAGGTTTAACAAATGAGCAAAGAGCAAATCTTGGAAGCCATCAAAGGCATGTCCGTATTGGAATTGAACGACCTTGTTAAAGCAATCGAAGAAGAATTCGGCGTAACTGCAGCAGCTCCTGTAGCTGTAGTAGGTGGCGCAGCTGGTGACGCTGGCGCAGCTGAACAATCTGAATTTGACGTAATCTTGACTGCACCAGGCGCAGGCAAAATCAACGTTATCAAAGTTGTTCGCGAAATCACTGGTCTTGGCTTGAAAGAAGCAAAAGACTTGGTAGACAACTGCCCGAAACCATTGAAAGAAAAAGTAAGCAAAGAAGAAGCAGAAGCAGTAAAAGCGAAGCTCGAAGAAGCTGGCGCATCTGTAGAAGTGAAGTAATCTCTGCTTGCGAAAGTGCGAACCCCTTGAACCTGTTTTCAAGGGGTTCGTTGTCTAAGATACGACTTACCGATTTAGCATGGATGTAATCGAATACGAAGTGTAAAAAGGGAACTCGACGCGCATCTTAGCCAATGAACGACAGCACTTTTTATTTTCACCATGACAGGAAGGGATCGAGATGACAGGCCATTATTACAGCAAGCGTCCAGATGTAGAGCATGATCGAAAAAAATGGACTACAGCTTTGCGTGGTATGCAGCTAGCATTTGTATCAGATGCAGGTGTGTTTTCCAAGGGTGGTGTCGATTACGGCAGTCGTGTGCTGATTGATTGCATGGACATCCCTGAAGATGCTGCTGTTCTTGATGTGGGCTGTGGATATGGCCCAATTGGATTGACTGCGGCAAAGCTGGCTAAGCGTGGGCAAGTCACCATGGTAGATGTGAATGAACGGGCCTTGGATTTGGCGAGAGAGAATGCTCTTCTTAATGGAATCCATAACGTCACGATTCAAGAGAGTGATGGTCTTAATGCGCTTGGCAATGAACAGTATTCTGTAATTCTTACGAATCCACCAATTCGTGCAGGCAAAGAAGTTGTTCATCGGATATTCGAACAATCCTATCAGCATCTAGTGGATGGAGGAGCTCTCTGGATCGTGATTCAGAAGAAACAGGGGGCGCCATCAGCTGAAGCGAAGCTGCAACAGTTGTTTGGAGAAGAAAACGTAGAATTAGTAGTGAAGGACAAAGGGTATCGGATCTATCAAGCAAAGAAATCATTTCCAAGTTGACTCCAAGTACCCAATATGGTATTATTATAAAATGTCAGTATTAGGATAGGCTTCATGTCTTTACATGACCAAATTGTCAAGCCTTTTTTTGAAAGGATGCATACATTTTTGCGAAATGACGTATAATGTTTACATTTTGGGCAAGTCTATCGGATATGAAGTTGTAATCGACAACAGGAAACGGCGACACGGGGGAAACGGCGTCCATCGCATTTGCGTTTTGCCGTGAACGTGCGTTTTTCTTTTTTCTGACATTTTGTACTATATTATTCGTTTTTAGAGTCTCTTTCGTGGACTTTATTATAAAGGATATCGAAAAGGATTCGCAATCCATTTTTGTGAGTAGACATGAGGGGTGAGTTAAAGTTGGCAGGACATCTTGTTCAATATGGACGACGCACTCGGCGCAGTTATGCGCGCATCAAAGAGGTACTCGAAGTTCCGAACTTGATTGAAATCCAACAGAAATCGTATCAATGGTTTTTGGACGAGGGATTGCGTGAAATGTTCCAAGATATTTCACCGATTCAGGATTTCACAGGTAATTTGGTTTTGGAATTTATCGATTACAGCTTGGGTGAACCCAAATATACAGTCGATGATTCGAAAGAACGCGATGTAACTTTTGCGGCGCCGCTCCGTGTAAAAGTGCGCCTTCTTAACAAAGAGACCGGAGAGGTCAAAGAGCAGGAAGTGTTTATGGGTGATTTCCCGCTCATGACGGAAACGGGCACGTTCGTTATTAATGGTGCTGAACGTGTAATTGTCAGCCAGTTAGTTCGCTCTCCGAGTGTCTATTTCAGTACTAAAGTTGACAAGAACGGGAAGAAAACTTACACGGCGACAGTTATTCCGAATCGTGGTGCATGGCTGGAACTTGAGATGGATGCGAAGGACATTATCTATGTTCGTATCGACCGTACTCGTAAAATTCCGGTTACGGTATTGCTGAGAGCACTCGGATTTGGTACAGATGAGCAAATCTTAGATTTGCTTGGCCATGATGAGTATATCCGTAATACGCTGGATAAAGATAATACGGATTCAACAGAGAAGGCTCTGATTGAAATCTATGAGCGTCTTCGTCCAGGCGAACCTCCTACATTGGAGAATGCAAGAAGCTTGCTGATCGCACGTTTCTTTGATCCGAAGCGCTATGATCTAGCGAATGTAGGTCGTTACAAGATTAATAAGAAGCTTCACATTAAGAATCGCTTGTTCAATCAACGTTTGGCAGAAACGCTTGTTGATACGGAAACAGGTGAAATTATTGCGGAAGCTGGTCAAGTCGTTGACCGTCGTCTCTTAGACGAAATTTTGCCTCGTCTTGAAAGCAATGTTGGCTTCAAGACCTATCATGTGGCAGGCGGAGTAATGGAGTCTGAAGATATCCCAGTACAGGTTATCGACGTATTCTCTCCAATCGAAGACGGCAAAGTTATTAAAATTATTGCTAATCGTAACATTGATAAATCCGTGAAGAACATTACTCCAGCGGATATTATCTCATCGATTAACTACTTTATTAACTTGTTGCATGGAATTGGCAGCACAGATGATATCGACCACTTGGGCAACCGTCGTCTGCGCTCTGTAGGTGAATTGCTGCAGAACCAATTCCGCATCGGTTTGTCTCGTATGGAGCGTGTTGTGCGCGAACGCATGTCTATCCAAGACGCGAACGTGATTACACCGCAGGCGTTGATTAATATCAGACCTGTTATTGCATCCATTAAGGAGTTCTTCGGTAGCTCCCAGTTGTCTCAGTTCATGGATCAGACGAACCCACTTGCGGAACTTACGCACAAGCGTCGTCTGTCTGCACTCGGACCTGGTGGTTTGACGCGTGAGCGCGCGGGCTTTGAAGTTCGTGACGTCCATCCATCCCACTATGGCCGTATGTGTCCAATCGAGACTCCAGAGGGCCCGAACATCGGTTTGATCAACTCCTTGTCTACATTCGCTAGAGTGAACGAGTATGGCTTTATCGAAGCACCATACCGTTGGATCGATCCGAAGACAGGTAAAGTTACAGATCATATCGATTATATGACTGCTGACGAAGAAGATAACTACGTAGTCGCACAGGCGAATGCGCCGCTGAATGAAGATGGTACATTCCGTGACGAAACAGCTATCGTTCGTTACAATAAGCAATCTGATAACATTTTGACAATGCCTACGGATCGTATTGACTATATGGACGTATCGCCGAAGCAGGTTGTATCGGTTGCAACAGCGCTTATTCCGTTCTTGGAGAATGATGACTCCAACCGTGCGCTCATGGGATCAAACATGCAGCGGCAAGCGGTGCCTTTGCTCGTGCCAGAAGCTCCGTTTGTTGGTACAGGAATGGAATACAAGTCTGCGAAAGACTCCGGCGTATGTATCGTCTCCAAAGTAGACGGTGTCGTCGAGCGTGTTACAGCGAATGAAGTTCAAGTTCGCAAAATTGAAGTGATTGATGGTAAAGAGGTTAAAGGTGACCTCGTCAAATATAAATTGCAGAAGTTTATGCGTTCCAACCAAGGAACATGCATTAACCAGCGTCCACTTGCCAAGAAAGGCGATATCGTGAAAAAAGGCGACATCTTGGCGGACGGCCCTTCCACAGAGGTCGGCGAATTGGCCCTTGGACGCAACGTTGTTGTCGCGTTCATGACGTGGGAAGGTTACAACTACGAGGATGCGATTTTGCTATCCGAGAAAATGGTGAAAGAAGACGTTTATACGTCCATTCACATTGAAGAATACGAGTCCGAAGCTCGTGATACGAAGCTCGGACCAGAAGAAATTACCCGCGATATTCCGAACGTCGGTGAAGAAGCGCTCAAGAACTTGGATGAGCGCGGTATTATCCGCGTCGGTGCGGAAATTAAAGACGGTGACATTCTCGTTGGTAAAGTAACACCTAAAGGGGTTACTGAACTGACAGCAGAAGAACGCCTCTTGCATGCTATCTTCGGCGAGAAGGCACGTGAAGTTCGTGATACTTCCTTGCGCGTTCCTCACGGTACTGACGGTATCGTCGTTGATGTCAAAGTATTTACACGTGAGAACGGGGATGAACTCCCTCCAGGTGTGAATCAACTCGTTCGTGTTTATATTGCCCAAAAACGTAAAATTTCCGAGGGTGATAAGATGGCGGGACGCCATGGTAACAAGGGTGTCATCGCACGTATCTTGCCTGAAGAAGATATGCCGTTCCTTCCAGACGGTACACCAGTTCAAGTCGTCTTGAACCCATTGGGGGTTCCATCGCGTATGAACATCGGTCAGGTACTCGAGGTTCACTTGGGTATGGCTGCTCGTTACCTTGGCATGCATATGGCAACGCCGGTATTCGACGGTGCTACCGAGTATGACGTATTTGATACAATGGAAGAAGCTGGCATGCAGCGCAACGGTAAAACGATCTTGTACGATGGTCGTACAGGTGAGCCGTTCGAGCGTGAAGTTACCGTTGGTGTCATGTACATGATCAAACTCGCACACATGGTTGACGATAAAATTCACGCACGTTCAACTGGACCATACTCGCTCGTTACGCAGCAGCCGCTCGGTGGTAAAGCACAGTTCGGTGGTCAGCGCTTCGGTGAGATGGAGGTATGGGCGCTCGAAGCTTACGGTGCAGCTTATACTCTGCAAGAGATTCTTACCGTCAAGTCTGATGATGTTGTCGGCCGCGTGAAGACGTACGAATCGATTGTGAAGGGCGAAAATGTTCCTGAGCCAGGTGTTCCTGAGTCGTTCAAAGTCCTTATCAAAGAGCTGCAAAGCTTGGGTATGGATGTCAAAATCTTGACAGAGAACGAAGAAGAAATTGAAATGCGCGAATTCGATGAAGATGACGATATTCCGCAGGATAAGTTGAATCTCGGCATGGATGACGAGTACGTCATCGAGTAAGCTGCCGAAGTCGTATAACGTTGGATCGGACGGTGGCCGTTAGCATTTGCTATACGGCCACCGCCAACCCATATATGGTTCGAACACAGAATTCCGCTCCTGTGTACTAACAGAGCGGTACACTCAAGTACAGATTAAGGAGGGTCGCTCCTTGATGGACGTCAACAATTTTGAATTTATGAAAATCGGGCTTGCCTCTCCCGAAAAGATTCGTTCTTGGTCTCGTGGCGAAGTCAAGAAGCCGGAAACGATTAACTATCGTACGCTCAAACCGGAGAAAGAAGGTTTGTTCTGCGAGAAGATTTTCGGACCGACGAAAGACTGGGAGTGTCATTGCGGTAAATACAAGCGTGTACGCTACAAAGGCGTTGTCTGTGATCGATGCGGCGTTGAAGTAACACGTCAGAAGGTGCGCCGCGAACGGATGGGTCATATTGAATTGGCTGCTCCTGTGTCGCACATTTGGTATTTCAAGGGCATTCCAAGCCGCATGGGCTTGGCGCTGGACATGTCTCCACGTTCCTTGGAAGAGATCATTTACTTCGCATCTTATGTTGTAACAGAGCCTGGCGATACGCCTCTTGAGAAGAAGCAATTGCTTTCTGAGAAGGAATATCGCAGCTACCGTGAGAAGTACGGTCACGCATTCCAAGCAGGAATGGGTGCAGAAGCGGTTAAGAAGCTTTTGCAAGACTTGGATGTTGAGAAAGAACTTGAAGTGCTGAAGGAAGAACTTCGTACGGCACAAGGCCAACGCCGCAACCGTGCGATCAAGCGTCTGGAAGTAATCGAAGCATTCCGCAACTCTGGCAACCAGCCAGATTGGATGATTCTCGATGTTCTTCCGGTTATTCCTCCAGAGCTTCGTCCAATGGTACAGCTCGATGGCGGTCGCTTCGCGACGTCTGACTTGAATGACCTGTATCGCCGTGTAATCAACCGGAACAACCGCTTGAAGCGTTTGCTTGACTTGGGTGCCCCGGACATTATCGTGCAGAACGAGAAGCGTATGCTGCAAGAAGCAGTAGACGCCTTGATTGATAACGGTCGCCGTGGTCGTCCAGTTACAGGCCCTGGTAACCGTCCATTGAAATCGCTCAGCCATATGCTCAAAGGTAAGCAAGGTCGTTTCCGTCAGAACTTGCTCGGTAAACGGGTTGACTACTCTGGTCGTTCCGTTATCGTCGTAGGTCCTTACTTGAAGATGTACCAATGTGGTTTGCCGAAGGAAATGGCGCTTGAGCTGTTCAAACCTTTTGTCATGAAAGAACTCGTGAATAAAGGTTTGGCACACAACATTAAGAGCGCGAAACGTAAAGTAGAGCGCATTAGCCCGGAAGTATGGGACGTTCTCGAAGAAGTGATTCGCGAGCATCCAGTATTGCTTAACCGTGCACCAACACTTCACCGTCTCGGTATCCAAGCATTTGAGCCGATTTTGGTAGAAGGGAAAGCAATCCGTCTTCACCCACTCGTATGTACAGCCTATAACGCTGACTTCGACGGTGACCAAATGGCGGTTCACGTTCCGTTGTCTGCAGAAGCGCAAGCAGAAGCTCGTCTTCTTATGCTCGCTTCCGGCAACATCTTGAACCCGAAAGACGGTAAGCCAGTTGTAACCCCATCTCAGGATATGGTTCTTGGATCCTTCTACTTGACGATGGACAACAAGGAAGCTAAAGGAACAGGCATGATCTTTGGCTCCGTTAACGAGGCTGTATCTGCTTATCAACGCGGTTCGGCATCCTTGCACGCACGCGTTGCGATTCCAGTACGTGCATTGGGTAAATCTGACTTTACTGAAAAACAACAAGATGCGTTCCTCATTACAACGGTTGGACGTATCATTTTCAACGAAATCTTCCCGGCGGACTTCCCGTACATCAACGAGCCGACGAAGCGCAACTTGTTCGAGGGAACACCGGAACACTATTTCGTATATGAAAAAGGCGCGAATATTAGAGAGTTGATTGAAAATATTCCGCAAACAGGTGGGGTAGGTAAAGACTATCTTGGTCAAATTATCGCCCGCTGCTTTGATATTTTCCATACGACGAAGACTTCTGTTATCTTGGACCGTATCAAGCAAATCGGTTTCACGTATTCCACGAAGGCTGGTATCTCGATCGCGGTATCCGACGTTATCGTACCGCAAGAGAAAGTGGATATCTTGAAGGAATCCGAAGAGAAAGTACGCGTGATTACGAACCAATATCGTCGCGGTCTGATTACGAACGAAGAACGTTATGACCGTGTCATCGAAATCTGGTCGAACACGAAAGATCGGATTACCGATATTTTGATGAAATCGATGGAACGCTATAACTCCATCATGCTCATGGTTGACTCCAAAGCACGGGGTAACAAATCGCAGATTACTCAGCTGGGTGGTATGCGTGGTCTCATGGCCAACCCGTCCGGTCGAATCATTGAGTTGCCAATTAAATCGAACTTCCGTGAGGGCCTGACGGTCCTGGAATACTTTATTTCCACTCACGGTGCGCGTAAAGGTCTCGCGGATACGGCTCTTCGTACGGCGGACTCGGGTTACTTGACTCGTCGTCTCGTTGACGTTGCACAAGACGTTATCGTTCGTGAAGAAGATTGCGGTACGGATAAAGGCTTCTTAGTAGCCAACATCTCCGACGGTAAAGAAGTTATCGAAGGCTTGTACGATCGTATCGAAGGTCGCTATTCCGGTGAAACAGTTCGCCATCCGGAGACAGGGGAAATCCTTGTTAACCGCAACGAACTGATCGATACGGATAAGGCAGAGTTGATCGTCAATGCTGGCGTACAGAAGATGATGATCCGTTCCGTACTCAGCTGCCGTGCTCGTCACGGTGTATGTAAAATTTGTTATGGTCGCAACCTGGCGACTGGTAAGCACGTTGAAATTGGTGAATCTGTTGGTATCATCGCGGCGCAGTCCATCGGTGAACCAGGTACACAGCTCACCATGCGTACGTTCCATACCGGTGGTGTCGCGGGTGACGATATTACACAAGGTTTGCCGCGTATCCAAGAGTTGTTCGAGGCGCGCAATCCGAAAGGGCAAGCGATCATTTCCGAGATCGACGGTGTGGTTAAGGAAATTCGCGAAGCGAAAGATCGTCGTGAAATCGAAATCCAAGGTGAGGCAGAGTCCAAAGTGTACTCCGTCACATACGGTTCTCGTGTCCGCGTAAGCGAAGGCATGGCAATCGAAGCCGGCGATGAGATTACAGACGGTTCCATCGACCCTAAAGAAATGCTCCGCATTAAAGGTATCCGTGGCGTTCAGAACTACATCTTGCAAGAAGTTCAACGCGTATACCGGAACCAAGGGGTAGAAATTAACGATAAGCACGTCGAAGTTATGATCAAGCAAATGCTTCGCAAAATCCGTATCATCGATGCGGGTGAAACGACATTGCTTCCAGGATCATTCGTTGACATGCATGAATATGAAGCAGCGAACAAAGAGGCGATCCTCTCTGGCAAGGAACCTGCTGTTGCGAAACCGATCTTGCTCGGTATCACGAAGGCATCCTTGGAGACAGACTCCTTCTTGTCTGCAGCATCCTTCCAGGAGACAACTCGCGTTCTTACTGATGCAGCGATCAAAGGTAAAGTCGACCAATTGCTCGGCTTGAAAGAGAACGTTATTATCGGTAAGCTGATCCCTGCAGGTACAGGTATGAACCGTTATCGCAGCGTTAAAGTGATTAATCCGCTTGACGAGGAAGTAACGGAAGAATCCCTAGATGCAGCAAGTGTTGGCGCAGCTGAGTAAGCTCAAATAATGAGTTTCAAATGAGTTGGTTGGCGCTGTCTAGTACGGCGCCAACCTCCATTTTTGTAACAAATATATTGTTTTGAAAAAGAAGTTACGAAATTGCTTGACACTGGGTAAACGAAGTGATATTATGTCGTAGTGTGCCCAAGACAAAGACCTGTGCTTTTGGAGGAACATGCTTCATGTCTAATGAAAAAGGTTTACAGGATGCAACAATTCGTATTGGGACGAAGCAAACATTGAAGATGGTTGAGCTTGATAAGGCCATCGAGGTGTACATTGCCGAAGACGCTGATGAACGCGTTACATCGAAAGTCGTAAGCTTATGTGAGAAGAAGGGTATCAAATTGACATATGTCAGCACGATGCGCGATCTTGGCAAGGCATGCGGCATTGAAGTAGGTGCAGCCGTCGCAGCTGTCGTTGAAGAAGAATAAGGAAGCCGATTGTTTTTGTAACAGAAGAAATTCTGGGGCAAAGACATTTCATTTGTTCATTTATGAACCACCTGGATCTGTGGACTTAGATGAATGATTTGTGAAGGTGTCGATAATATGGGAAGGGGGTGCCAACATGCCAACAATTAACCAATTGGTACGTAAGGGCCGCAAAGATAAAGTTACTAAATCCAAATCCCCAGCTTTGCAAAAAGGTTTCAACGCGTTGAAACGTGAAGAAACGGATTTGAGCGCGCCTCAAAAACGCGGTGTCTGCACTCGTGTAGGTACAATGACTCCGAAGAAACCGAACTCCGCGCTTCGTAAATATGCTCGTGTTCGCTTGACGAACCGTGTAGAAGTTACAGCGTACATCGGTGGTATCGGCCATAACTTGCAAGAGCACAGTGTTGTTCTCGTTCGCGGTGGTCGTGTAAAAGACCTTCCGGGTGTTCGTTACCACATCGTTCGCGGTGCTTTGGATACTGCAGGTGTAAACAATCGTATGCAAGCTCGTTCCAAATACGGTACGAAGCGTCCTAAAGCAAAGAAATAAGAAGTTAATGCTACTCAGAAAGGGGGATTCACATGCCACGCAAAGGTCCAGTTCCTAAGCGCGACGTGTTGCCGGATCCGGTGTATAACAGCAAGCTTGTTACTCGCTTGATCAACCGCATCATGCTCGACGGTAAACGTGGTGTTGCTCAATCGATCTTGTACAATTCTTTCGAAATCATTCGTGAGCGTACAGGCAACGATCCTATGGAAGTATTTGAAGCAGCACTGAAAAACATCATGCCAGTCCTTGAAGTTAAGGCTCGCCGTGTAGGTGGTTCTAACTATCAAGTGCCTATCGAAGTTAAACCTGAGCGCCGCACATCCTTGGGATTGCGCTGGTTGGTTAACTACTCCCGCAACCGCGGTGAGAAAACGATGGAAGAGCGTTTGGCAGCAGAGATTATCGATGCTTCCAACAACACTGGTGCAGCAGTTAAGAAACGCGAAGATACGCACAAAATGGCTGAAGCGAACAAAGCGTTTGCTCACTACCGTTGGTAGGATAAAGCTGTTTTGGTCTCGATATTCGAGTAACCAAACCCAATTTGAAGGGAGACCATTCCATGGCAAGAGAGTTCTCCTTAGCAAATACGCGTAACATCGGAATCATGGCTCACATCGATGCCGGTAAAACAACAACTACGGAACGTATCTTGTTCTACACAGGCCGTACTCACAAAATCGGAGAGGTGCATGAAGGCGCCGCTACGATGGACTGGATGGAACAAGAGCAAGAGCGTGGTATTACGATCACTTCCGCTGCGACTACAGCGCAATGGAAGGGCCATCGTGTAAATATCATCGACACTCCGGGGCACGTTGACTTTACGGTAGAGGTTGAGCGTTCCCTTCGCGTATTGGATGGAGCAGTAGGCGTGTTCTCCGCTAAAGAAGGCGTAGAACCGCAATCTGAAACGGTATGGCGTCAAGCTGACAAGTACAGCGTACCTCGTATCGCATACGTTAACAAAATGGACATCATCGGCGCTGATTACCTCAACGTTATCGAGTCCATGAAGGATCGTTTGCAAGCGAATGCTGTTGCTATTCAGCTTCCTATCGGTGCAGAAAACGACTTTACAGGCATCATTGACTTGATGGAAGAGAAAGCTTACATCTTCAAAGATGACTTGGGTAAAGAAGTTGATGAAACAGAAGTTCCTGCTGAGTTCAAAGACAAAGTCGCTGAACTTCGTATGGAAATGATAGAGAAAATCGCAGAACTTGACGAAGATCTGATGATGAAATACCTTGAAGGCGAAGAAATTACAGTTCCTGAACTGAAAGCAGCTCTTCGCAAAGGGGTATGTAGCGTCCAAATCTTCCCAGTAGTATGTGGTTCTTCCTACCGCAACAAAGGCGTACAGCTCATGATTGATGCTGTCGTTGACTACTTGCCATCCCCACTTGATGTACCTGACATTAAAGGTCATCTTGAAGATGGTGAAGAAGAAGTTCGTCATTCTTCGGATGAAGAGCCGTTCTCGGCACTTGCGTTCAAGATCATGACTGACCCTTATGTTGGTAAGTTGACGTTCTTCCGCGTTTACTCTGGTGTATTGAACTCCGGTTCTTACGTCTTGAACGCGACAAAAGGCAAACGTGAACGTATTGGCCGTATCCTTCAAATGCATGCGAACAGCCGTGAGGAAATCGCTACAGTTTATGCTGGTGATATCGCTGCTGCCGTTGGTTTGAAAGATACAGGTACAGGCGACACACTCTGCGATGAAAAATCTCCGATCATCTTGGAATCCATGAACTTCCCAGATCCGGTTATCAGTATCGCAGTTGAGCCGAAGACTAAAGCAGACCAAGATAAAATGGGTACTGCTTTGGCGAAGTTGACAGAAGAAGACCCAACACTTCGTGCTTACACTGATGAAGAGACAGGTCAAACGATCTTGTCTGGTATGGGTGAGCTTCACCTTGATATCATCATCGACCGTATGCGTCGTGAGTTCAAGGTTGATACGAACGTAGGTAGCCCACAGGTTGCTTATCGTGAGACATTCCGTCAACCAGCTAAAGTTGAAGGTAAATTCGTACGTCAGTCCGGTGGTCGTGGTCAATACGGTCACGTATGGATCGACTTCGAACCTCTCGAGCCAGGAACAGGATTCCAGTTCGAGAACAAAATTGTTGGTGGCGTAGTCCCTCGTGAATACGTGCCTGCGGTTCAAGCTGGTATTGAAGAATCGATGAAGAACGGTGTCTTGGCAGGCTTCCCGCTTGTTGATATCAAGGCTACTATCTTCGACGGTTCCTACCATGATGTTGACTCAAGTGAAATGGCGTTTAAGATCGCTGGTTCCATGGCGCTTAAAGCTGCTAAGGACAAGTGTAAGCCAGTATTGCTTGAGCCAATCATGAAAGTAGAAGTTACAGTGCCAGAAGAGTACATGGGCGATGTTATGGGTATGTTGAACTCCCGTCGTGGTCGTATCGAAGGTATGGATGCTCGTGCTGGTGCACAAATTATCCGTGCTAAGGTACCTCTCTCCGAGATGTTTGGTTACTCCACAACTTTGCGTTCCGGTACTCAAGGACGCGGTGTGTTCTCCATGGAACTCTCTCACTATGAAGAAGTTCCTAAGAATATCTCCGAAGAGATTATCGCGAAGAACAAAGGCGAATAATTTCGCTTCTGATTCATTTGCAATCGGCTGAGCACATGACTTGTTGTGTGTCTCAGCTGCTTATAACATATATCTATTCCACTCATTGAAGGAGGACTAGTTCAAATGGCAAAGGCTAAGTTTGAACGTACGAAACCGCACGTTAATATCGGTACAATTGGTCACGTTGACCATGGTAAAACAACTTTGACAGCTGCTATCACAACAGTTCTGTCTAAAAAATATGGTAGCGGTGCAGCTGTAGCATTCGATCAAATCGATAAAGCTCCAGAAGAGCGCGAGCGCGGTATCACAATCTCCACGTCCCACGTAGAGTATGAGTCCGCTAACCGTCACTATGCACACGTTGACTGCCCAGGTCACGCCGACTATGTTAAAAACATGATCACTGGTGCTGCTCAAATGGATGGCGCGATTCTCGTAGTATCCGCAGCTGACGGCCCAATGCCACAAACACGTGAGCACATCTTGTTGTCTCGCCAAGTAGGCGTACCTTACATCGTCGTATTCATGAACAAATGCGACATGGTTGAAGACGAAGAGTTGTTGGAATTGGTTGAAATGGAAATTCGCGATTTGCTTAGCGAATACGAATTCCCTGGCGATGACACTCCAGTTATCCGCGGTTCCGCTCGTGAAGCTCTTCAAAACCCAGACGGAGAATGGGCTGACAAAATCGTTGAATTGTTCGCACAAATCGACGAGTACATCCCAACTCCAGAACGTGACACTGACAAGCCATTCTTGATGCCAGTCGAGGACGTATTCTCCATCACTGGTCGTGGTACAGTTGCTACTGGCCGCGTAGAGCGTGGTACTGTTAAAGTCGGCGACGAGATCGAAATCGTTGGTATCCAAGAAGAGACTCGCAAGTCCGTAGTAACAGGCGTTGAAATGTTCCGTAAACTTTTGGATTCCGCTCAAGCTGGTGACAACATCGGTGCGTTGCTTCGTGGTGTAGACCGCAACAACATCGAGCGTGGCCAAGTATTGGTTAAGCCAGGTTCGGTTAAACCACACACTGAGTTCACTGCTCAAGTTTACGTTTTGACTAAAGAAGAAGGTGGCCGTCATAAGCCATTCTTCACAGGCTACCGTCCACAGTTCTACTTCCGTACAACGGACGTAACTGGTATCATCAACTTGCCAGAAGGTACTGAAATGGTTATGCCTGGTGACAACATCACAGTTACTGTACAATTGATCGCTCCAATCGCGATTGAAGAAGGTACTCGCTTCGCGATCCGCGAAGGTGGCCGTACAGTAGGTGCTGGTGCGGTTGCAACTATCATCAAATAATGATAGTACCGACAATAGTCGGTAATAAAAGCCCCTTATCCTTGTGATAAGGGGTTTTTGCTTTATATAAAGAACAGCTAATGTTCATCATTCTTTTAAGAAGTGCTGACCAGAATGCTTTACACGAATATTCCGTTATAGCGCTATAATATGTAATAAAATTCAAAAGGTATAGGTACGTAGAGCTAGAGAAAATAGAATATTTGTGGAAGTAGTGAGACACAGGAGGGAAGCAATAAGAAGGAGCAACAAGCTGCTGGGAATGGGGTGCCAAGTAAACCAAGGAACGTACTGTGGATAACAAAGTTATAATATCTACAGAAAGCCAACCATTAGAACAAGCTATGATTCTTTTATCCACAACTCATCCCATACATCGATGTCATCGGTTTGACGTGGGACAAACTTACCTTGCTATGTCAGTTTAGGCTATATTTATTGCCACAGATGAAAGGTATGACAGAGAAGTTTTAACAAGTTAACAATCATAAGTATGGATCAATTAAAACAGCTGATTCTAAAACACTGTCCAATAGAATGTTTGCAACTGACATTGGAACAGCATACCGATGAAATGTCTTGAGCACCAGCTTGTACAAACATATGAAGAACGGGATCGACTAGAACGACCGAGCAGGTGAGCATGGCGCAAGTTGGCCATTGTAGCTAAAGAGGGAACAAGTTGGCCGCTAATAAGAAGGTGCATTTCAGCAAATCGTGGAGCATGTAAAGCATAGTACATCGCATTGGAGCTTATTCAAGGTGATGATTCACCTTTTAAGGATGATCAGCTGTATACATGAGGTGAAAGTAGAGGTTGCATTTTCAGCTGAGCAATTGAATCCTAAATGAAGCATTTATAGTCACGTTGATTTCTTTGTCGATAGAAATCCAGCATACAGTGGAAGAGACTGGTTTAATGACTAGTCTTTTTCTATGTTATGGATGTTTTGCGTGTTATGCTTGCTTTCGTATTTACTTTATTTATAAACAGGGGGAGACAAATGAGAAAGTGGATGAGTCAGGCGGTTGTATTGATGCTTGTAAGTGTATTACTACTGACCTCGATGTCGGGTATAGCATCAGCAAAATCGAATTATTTACAAGAAAGTGCTGCTATAGGGAAGATCTCATCTGAGCAAATGAAAGGAAAAATTAACGGGATTTCGATATCAGGCTATACATTTCGTAATTCTTTCTGGATACCGGTTAAACAGCTAATCGAATACGGATTCGATGTAGCAGTTGGTGGAAAAACGGATCCTATACGTATTTCTCGTAACCTTAATAAGGAAATAAAAGGAGTAAAACAAGGAAATACAGCTCCTTCAAAAAAGGAAATTACGGTTCATTATACAGACAAAGAAATCTACGTGGGGAACCTTAAGCTGACAGCATATCAAATTGATAATACAAACGTAATTCGTTTAAGCGATCTGAAAATGTTTGGTGATATGACATGGGAAGCAAAAAGTAAAACGATACAATTGAAGCTCAATTCTTCAACCTATAACAATGAATTGAATATTTGGGTCACAGACGATAAAGTTTATAATCGCACTGGACAAACGATGAGTCAAATTCAAATTAAGCATTTCTACTTGCAAGATGGTCAAATACAAGAGAAGTTTGAAACCCTACGTAATGTTGAAACTGTCGCTGCAGTAAAAGGTAACAAGCAAGAGGATAATGCAAAACGAATAGTGATGGGATACTTAGGAACGGTTTTATTTAATGTGGTTACCGTCGAGGGGGAAAAAGTAGCAAACTTAAGAGCTATAGAGGAAATCGATTTTTACAAAAGTAAGACACGACTTGAAGACGTAAAGTACCAATTAGATCAGGAGTATAAGATATTCGAAAAAGAAGTCAAAGCGTATTTGAAGCAAGAGTTGAAGAGAAATAATAACCAACCACTAAAAGTGCTAGGTACAGAAGTAAGTTATGACTCTATAGGTACTCCTAAAGTAAATGTTGACATCATAAATTTATCGGAGAAGCGAGTAGTCGCATTCGAAGTTATTGTGACGGGATATGACAGTTACAACCGAGTCGTCCGAAATACCATAACAAAGGAATCATCATTAAAGGGAATTGCCCAAAATCTTTCCGAGGTGATAGGAATGGGGAGTAGAGGAGTCTACACCTGGAAGATGCATTTCCATGACAATATGGTCAAGGCAAGTGTGAAGGTAACATCGGTTAAGTTCTCCGACGGTACCGTATGGAGAGCAAAGTAAATCGGACAGCTTACGGAGGTTGGAACAGCATCCAGAACCTTCATCTTTCAATATTTATATAAACTGTGATAGACTCTAACAAGTGCCTAATAGAATTGAGTTATGTTATGTCCTGGCTGCCCGCAAGCAATCGTCTGAAAAGAGTTACGAAAAAAACTTGCAATAGTCAGGACATTTATATATAATAGTGAATGTTGTTCGTCGACGTTGCGATGAAGTGAGAGGTTACCGACACACCCGGCCCCTTTGCCATGGCGATGTGTTAGGAAAATTTTCACGGAGTATGTCCGATGCAAAATTGGGCGATAAAAGGAGGGACTAAAATGGCAAAGCAAAAAATTCGTATTCGCTTGAAAGCATACGATCACAGAATTCTTGACCAATCCGCTGAGAAAATCGTTGAAACGGCAAAACGTTCCGGTGCTGGAGTATCCGGTCCAATCCCGTTGCCAACGGAGAAGCAAATCATTACGATTCTTCGTGCGGTGCACAAGTATAAGGATTCCCGCGAGCAGTTCGAAATGCGCACTCATAAGCGCCTTATCGACATCGTGAATCCAACGCCGCAAACGGTGGATGCGCTGATGCGCTTGGACTTGCCGTCCGGTGTAGATATCGAAATCAAATTGTAAGTTAGTTGAAACGGTTATCCACATGTGGATAGCAAAGCCGTTTCTACTTCACTATGAACGGACTAAGGAAAGAAAAGAGGTGTCAACATGAAAGGTATCTTAGGTAAAAAGCTCGGCATGACTCAAGTATTTACCGCTGAAGGTAATGTACTGCCGGTAACTGTTATCGAAGCTGGTCCTTGCGTCGTTCTGCAAAAGAAAGACGTTGAGAACGATGGCTACGAAGCAATCCAAATCGGCTACGCTGATAAGAAAGAAAAGCGTGCTACGAAACCAGAAATCGGTCACGCGAAAAAAGCTAACGCAACACCTAAGCGCTACGTTAAAGAACTTCGTGGTGTGGATCTTTCTCAATATGAAGTTGGCCAAGAATTGAAGGCTGATTTGTTCGCTGAGGGAGAATACGTTGACGTTACAGGTATTTCGAAAGGTAAAGGCTTTGCCGGCGTAATTAAGCGTTGGGGACAAAGCACGGGCCCTATGTCTCACGGTTCCCGTTACCATCGTGGTCCAGGTTCCATGGGTTCCATTCAAGCGAACCGCGTACCAAAAGGCAAACGCCTTCCAGGTCACATGGGTACTGACACAGTAACAATTCAAAACCTTGAAGTTGTTAAAGTGGATGCAGAACGCAATGTTATCCTCGTTAAAGGTTCTATTCCAGGCCCTAAAAACAGCTTCGTTAACATTAAATCTGCAATTAAAAAGTAATTGGTGAGGAAAGGAGGAGCACATAATGCCTAAAGTAGCAGTTTACAACATGAGCGGTGCGCAAGTTGGCGAGATCGAATTGTCCGACAGCGTATTCGGCATTGAACCAAACAAACATGTACTTCATGATGCAGTCGTGATGCAGCTTGCATCTATGCGTCAAGGTACTCACAAAGTTAAGAACCGTTCCGAAGTTAGCGGCGGCGGTCGCAAACCATGGAAACAAAAAGGCACAGGTCGTGCGCGTCAAGGTTCCATTCGTTCGCCACAATGGGTTGGCGGCGGTACAGTATTTGGACCGACACCACGTAGCTATGCTTACAAGCTTCCTAAGAAAGTTCGTCGTTTGGCGATTAAATCCGCATTGTCTTCGAAAGTGTTGGCAGAGCAAATTATCGTAATCGATAGCCTTGCTTTGAACACGCCAAAAACGAAGGAATTCGCGGCAGTATTGAACAACCTGAAAGTGGATCGCAAAGCGCTTGTCGTGCTTCCTGAGTACAACGACAACGTAGCACTTTCCGCTCGCAACATTCCTTCTGTAAAGCTTGTTGCAGCTGACGGTGTCAACGTATATGATGTTCTTCGCCATGAGAAGCTCATCATTACGAAGGATGCGGTTCAGAAGGTAGAGGAGGTGTTCGCATAATGAAAGACCCTCGCGATATCATTAAGCGTCCGGTTATTACTGAGCGTACAGCAGACATGATGAATGACTTGAAATACGTATTCGAAGTTGATATGCGTGCTAACAAGACTGAAATCAAATTGGCTGTAGAACAAATCTTCAAAGTGAAGGTTGCGAACGTGAACACGCTTCGTATGCCTGCTAAGCCAAAACGCTATGGCCGTCACTCCGGCTACACTTCCGAATGGAAAAAAGCGTTCGTCACTTTGGCAAAAGACAGCAAGCCACTCGAGTTCTTCGAGACGGTTTAATATAGATTTCTAAAGTAAGGAGGGAAAACAAGTGCCTATCAAAAAGTACAAACCGACATCCCCGGCTCGTCGTAATATGAGCGTGTCCACGTTCGAAGAAATTACAACGAATGTACCGGAGAAATCGTTGTTGGCTCCTTTGAGCAAAACTGCGGGCCGCAACAACCAAGGTAAAATTACGGTTCGTCACCACGGTGGTGGACACAAGCGTAAATACCGTATCATCGATTTCAAACGTAACAAGGATGGCATTCCAGGCCGCGTTGCTACAATCGAGTACGATCCAAACCGTACTTCCAATATCGCATTGATCAACTATGCTGATGGTGAAAAGCGTTATATCATCGCTCCTAAAGGGTTGAAAGTAGGCGACGTAATCGAATCCGGTTCCGGCGCAGACATCAAAATCGGTAACGCATTGCCATTGGAAAACATTCCAGTAGGTACAGTTATCCACAATATCGAATTGCAACCAGGTAAGGGTGGTCAGTTGGTTCGCGCCGCTGGTACGGAAGCTCAATTGCTTGGTAAAGAAGAAAAGTACGTAACAGTACGCTTGTCTTCTGGCGAAGTTCGTAAATTGTTGAAAGTGTGCCGTGCTACAATCGGTTCCGTAGGTAACGGAGACCATGAGCTTATCAAAATCGGTAAAGCAGGCCGTAACCGCTGGTTGGGCAAACGTCCAGTCGTTCGTGGTGTGGTAATGAACCCGGTTGATCACCCTCACGGTGGTGGTGAAGGTAAAGCTCCAATCGGTCGTAAGTCTCCTATGTCTCCATGGGGCAAACCGACACTTGGTTACAAAACGCGTAAAAAAGGCAAACATTCCGATAAATATATCGTTCGTCGTCGCACGAAATAATATGTTTCCGTTTCATTGCGCAGCAGCGTAATCGCAAGCGAATCAGTTCTGTCGAAGGGAGGATTCATACATGGGTCGCAGTTTGAAAAAAGGACCATTTGTTGATGGTCACCTGATGAAGAAAGTTGAAGAATTGAACGATACAAGCAAAAAAGTTGTTATCAAGACTTGGTCCCGTCGTTCTACAATTTTCCCTCAATTCATCGGTCACACGTTCGGGGTATATGACGGACGTAAACATGTGCCAGTGTACGTAACGGAAGATATGGTCGGCCATAAGCTTGGCGAATTCGCGCCAACGCGTACGTACAAAGGTCATGACGATGACAGAAAAACAGGCAAACGCTAATTATTGATTAGAGAGCATTCGAGGGGAGGTACTTCCATGCAAGCAAAAGCACATGCGAATAACATTCGCATCGCCCCGCGCAAAGTTAAGCTCGTTATTGACTTGATCCGCGGCAAACAAGTGGGCGAAGCAATCGCAATTTTGCGCCACACGCCGAAGTCAGCTTCGCCAGTGGTTGAAAAATTGTTGAACTCTGCAATTGCCAATGCAGAACACAACCATCAAATGGACGTTAATAATCTCGTTATTTCGGAAGTCTTCGTGAACCAAGGTCCAACGATGAAACGTTTCCGTCCACGCGCTATGGGACGTGCGAGCCGAATTAACAAAAGAACAAGCCACATCACGCTTGTAGTATCTGAAAAATAAGGAGGGACAACGTGTGGGTCAAAAGGTAAATCCAGTCGGACTTCGAGTGGGCGTTATCCGCGATTGGGAATCCAAGTGGTATGCCGAGAAAGATTTCGGTACATTGCTCATCGAAGACGTGAAGATTCGTGAATTCCTTAAAAATAAATTGAAAGAATCCGCCGTATCCCGCATTGAGATTGAACGTGCAGCTAACCGCGTGAACGTTACAATCCACACTGCGAAACCGGGTATGGTAATCGGTAAAGGCGGTTCCGAAGTTGAAGCACTTCGTCGTGAAGTAACGAAAATTGCTAACGGCAAAAAAGTACACATCAACATCTCGGAAATCAAAACTCCAGATTTGGACGCAACTCTCGTTGCAGAGAGCATTGCACAACAACTGGAACGCCGCGTTTCTTTCCGCCGCGCTTTGAAACAATCAATTCAACGTTCCATGCGCGCTGGTGCGAAAGGGATCAAGACTGCAGTAAGCGGTCGTTTGGGCGGTGCTGAAATCGCTCGTACAGAAGGATACAGCGAAGGGACAGTGCCACTTCATACGCTTCGCGCCGACATCGACTACGGCACAGCTGAAGCTCATACAACTTACGGCCGTATCGGCGTAAAAGTATGGATCTATCGTGGAGAGGTACTTCCTACGGCTAAGAAAAAGGCTGTTGAGGAAGGAGGCAACTAATCATGTTGGTACCTAAACGTGTAAAGCACCGGAAGCAGCAAAAAGGACGCATGAAGGGTCAAGCTAAAGGTGGCACGACAGTTCACTTCGGTGAATACGGGTTGCAAGCATTGGAGCCTACATGGATTACGAACCGTCAAATCGAGGCTGCTCGTATTGCGATGACTCGTTACATCAAACGTGGCGGTAAAGTATGGATTAAAATTTTCCCAGACAAACCAATTACGGCTAAGCCGCTTGAGGTTCGTATGGGTAGCGGTAAAGGTAACGTTGAGAAGTGGGTTGCTGTAGTTAAGCCTGGTAAAGTAATGTTCGAACTTTCCGGTGTACCTGAAGAGGTAGCTCGCGAAGCTATGCGCCTTGCTGCTCACAAACTGCCTGTCAAGACTAAGTTTGTGAAACGTGAAGAAATGGGTGGTGAAGCAAATGAAAGCTAGTGAATTCCGCAACTTGACCACTGCTGAAATTGAACAAAAGATTGCCGGATTCAAGGAAGAACTTTTCAACCTCCGTTTCCAATTGGCTACCGGACAGCTTGACAACCCAACTCGCATTCGTGACGTGCGTAAAGCGATTGCTCGTGCACATACGATTCTGCGTGAAAGAGAACTTGGTATTACTAGCTAATTCACCAAGATGTCAGTTTCGGAAAAATAGACATCCTGTATCCAGGAAGGAGGCAGAACACTAATGAGTGAAGTACGTAACGCTCGTAAAGTGCAAATTGGTAAAGTTGTCAGCGACAAAATGGACAAAACAATCGTAGTAGCGGTTGAGACATACAAGAAGCATGATTTGTATCACAAACGCATCAAATACACGAAGAAGTTCAAAGCGCATGACGAAAATAACGAAGCCAAAATTGGCGATACTGTGAAAATCATGGAGACGCGTCCGTTGTCGAAAGACAAGCGCTGGAGACTCGTTGAAATCGTTGAGAAAGCAGTTATCGTTTAATGAACGGATAGTTTCACCGAAAGGAGGACATTCGAATGATTCAAGCATTTTCACGTTTAAATGTAGCAGACAACTCTGGTGCGAAAGAACTGATGTGTATTCGCGTGTTGGGCGGTACTGGCCGTAAATCAGCTCACATCGGTGACTTGATCGTATGCTCCGTCAAACAAGCAACACCAGGCGGCGTTGTCAAAAAGGGTGACGTAGTCAAAGCGGTTATCGTTCGTACGAAGCGTGCTGTTCGCCGTAAAGACGGTTCTTACATCGCATTTGACGAAAACGCAGCGGTTATCGTGAAAGAAGATAAGGGCCCACGTGGGACTCGTATTTTCGGACCTGTCGCTCGCGAACTTCGCGAAAAAGACTTCATGAAAATCGTTTCCCTGGCACCGGAAGTTATCTAATCAACTTGCCCGCCAGGCAAGACTCAGGAGGTGTGACACATGCCACGATTGAAAAAAATTCTCGAGTCGCATAACAACAAATTGCACGTGAAAAAAGATGACACTGTCATCGTGATCACGGGTAAAGATAAAGGCAAAAAAGGCCGTGTTATTGCAGCATTCCCTCGTGAAAACCGCGTTATTGTGGAAGGCGTAAACATGGTGAAGAAGCATCAGAAGCCTAACGCTAAGAACCCACAAGGCGGTATCGTTGAGCAAGAAGCAGCAATTCATGCATCTAACGTTATGCACGTGGATCCAAAGTCGGGTAAAGTAACGCGCATCGGTTACAAAGTGGAAAACGGTAAAAAAGTGCGCGTAGCTAAACGCTCCGGCGAAATTATCGACTAATCGCTTCGGAAAGGAGGTCCATTCTAGATGGCAGCTCGTTTGAAAGAACGTTATTTGAACGAAATTACTCCTGCGCTAGTGCAGAAGTTCAACTATACATCAGTTATGCAAGCTCCAAAAGTGGAGAAAGTCGTCATCAACATCGGTATGGGTGAGGCTGTTCAAAACTCCAAAGTTTTGGATACTGCAGTAGCTGAATTGCAACAAATCGCTGGTCAAAAGCCAGTAATCACTCGCGCGAAGAAGTCTATCGCAGGCTTTAAGCTTCGTGAGGGAATGCCGATTGGTGTGAAAGTTACATTGCGCGGCGAGCGCATGTATCACTTCTTGGACAAATTGTTCAATGTCACGCTTCCTCGTGTACGCGACTTCCGCGGTATCTCGAACAAAGCGTTTGACGGCCGCGGCAACTACACACTCGGTTTGAAGGAGCAAATCATCTTCCCTGAAATCGAGTACGATAAAGTTGACAAGGTTCGTGGTATGGATATCGTCATCGTTACGACGGCGAAGACGGACGAAGAGTCCCGCGAATTGTTGACGCAACTCGGCATGCCTTTCGCGAAGTAATTCGTAAAAAGGTCGGTTACGTTTGAGATACGAACTGAGCAATCAGTTTTGAATCCATCGACACAAATCTCTAGGAGGTGTCAACTCACGTGGCAAAAACTTCGATGAAAATCAAGCAACAACGCAAACCGAAGTTTGAAGTACGGGCATATACGCGCTGTGAGCGCTGCGGACGTCCGCATTCCGTATTACGTAAGTTCAAAATTTGCCGGATTTGTTTCCGCGAATTGGCATACAAAGGCCAGATTCCTGGCGTTAAAAAAGCAAGCTGGTAATCAACCCTGTTGCGGGAAGGAGGTTTACACTAATGGTTATGTCCGATCCGATTGCAGATATGCTTACACGCATTCGCAATGCTAATACAGTGCGTCATGAAACGGTGGAAATGCCTGCTTCTACTATGAAGAAGCAAATCGCAGAAATCTTGAAGCGTGAAGGCTTTATCCGTGACGCTGAATATATCGATGACAACAAACAAGGGATCATTCGCGTGTTCCTGAAGTACGGTGCAAACAACGAGCGTGTTATCACAGGCTTGAAGCGCATCAGTAAACCAGGACTGCGCGTGTACACGAAAGCTAATGAGGTTCCTCGTGTACTGGGCGGTCTCGGTATCGCAATCATCTCGACGTCCAAGGGCGTCATGACTGACAAAGAAGCTCGCCAGTCCAAATCCGGCGGCGAGGTAATCTGCTACGTTTGGTAAACCATTCGCATAAGATTGGAGGTGCAACAACATGTCCCGTATTGGTCGCAAACCAATTGAGGTACCAGGTGGCGTAACTGTCACTTTGGAAAACCACGTTATTACAGTAAAAGGACCGAAAGGAACTTTGACTCGTGAACTTCATAAAGACATGAAAGTGTCTGTAGAAGAGAACGTCATTTCCGTAGAACGTCCTTCTGAAAATAAACTTCATCGTTCGTTGCACGGTACAACACGCAGCGTAATCAACAACATGGTTAGCGGAGTAACTGATGGTTTCTCCAAAACCCTTGAGTTGGTCGGTGTAGGTTACCGTGCTAACAAATCCGGCGACAAGCTTGTCTTGAACGTAGGATACTCCCATCCGGTTGAAATTACACCGGAAGCTGGTATTGAATTCGAAGTGCCTGCTCAAACGAAAATCATCGTTAAAGGCATTGATAAAGAGCGCGTTGGTGCATATGCAGCGAACATTCGTGCAGTACGTGAACCAGAACCTTACAAAGGTAAAGGTATCAAGTACGAAGGCGAACGCATCATTCGTAAAGAAGGTAAAGCAGGCAAGAAGAAGTAAGATCTTGCCTAGCTCACTTACCTTAGCAGCTTAATGGTTAAACTGAAGGGAGTGAAACAATCCGATGATTACCAAAGGCGATAAGAACAAAGCTCGTTTGAAAAGACACCTGCGTGTCCGTAAAAAAATCGAAGGTACAACGGAACGTCCTCGTTTGAACGTATTCCGTTCTTCCAAACATATTTACGCTCAACTTATCGATGACGTGAAAGGCGTAACAGTCGCTTCCGCTTCGACTATGGATAAAGAGCTTCGTGGAGATATCAAAAATGGTGGTAACGTAGAATCCGCTCGCAAAGTTGGCGAATTGATCGCAAAACGTGCGAAAGAGCAAGGATATGAGACAATCGTATTCGATCGCGGTGGTTACTTGTACCATGGACGTATTCAAGCTTTGGCTGACGCAGCACGCGAAGCTGGTCTTGAATTCTAATTTTTAATCGAAGGAGGTAAACGACTTGCGAGTTGATCCAAACACGTTAGAACTTTCTGAAAAAGTTGTTCAAATTAACCGCGTTGCTAAAGTTGTTAAAGGCGGACGTCGCTTTAGCTTTAGCGCTCTCGTGGTTGTCGGCGATGGCAAGGGCTGGGTTGGCGCTGGAATCGGTAAAGCATCCGAAGTACCAGACGCAATCCGCAAAGGTATCGAAGACGCTAAGAAAAACCTGATTCATGTTCCGTTTGTTAACACGACAATCCCTCACCAAGTAATTGGTCAGTTCGGCGCTGGTAAAGTTCTCTTGAAGCCAGCATCCGAAGGTACTGGGGTTATCGCAGGCGGTCCAGTACGTGCCGTTCTTGAGTTGGCTGGTGTAGGCGATATCTTGACGAAATCGCTTGGTTCCTCTAACTCCATGAACATGGTTAACGCTACATTGGAAGGCTTGTCTCGTTTGAAGACAGCTGAACAAGTAGCAAAATTGCGCGGTAAATCCGTTGAAGAACTGTTAGGTTAAGGAGGGGACGAAGATGGCGAAATTGCAAATTACCCTCGTTCGCAGTCTGATCGGTCGCCCGGAAACTCATCGCCAAACGGTGAACACTTTGGGTTTGCGCAAGTTGAATCAGACGGTTGTTCATAACGACAACGTTGCGATCCGCGGAATGGTAAACCAAGTTAAACACTTGGTTGAAGTCAAAGAGATCGAAGCGTAAGGGTAACACCATACGACTTCTGTAATCGGATATAGATTACATGGTACAATACAAAAGATTAGAGTCATAAATATTAAAGGAGGTGCGACGAACGATGAAGTTGAATGAACTTTCTCCGGCACCTGGTTCCCGCCAAACACGTAATCGTGTAGGCCGTGGTATCGCGACAGGAAACGGTAAAACATCTGGCCGTGGTCACAAGGGTCAAAATTCCCGTTCTGGCGGTGGTGTTCGTCCGGGCTTCGAAGGTGGACAAAACCCACTTTACCGTCGTCTGCCAAAACGCGGCTTTGTAAATCCTACTCGTAAAGAGTATGCGGTAGTTAACGTAACGGATTTGAACCGCTTTGAGGCTGGTACGGAAGTAACTCCGGAATTGTTGATGGAACAAGGCATCGTGAACAACCCAATGAGCGGAATCAAAGTATTGGGCAATGGCGAGCTGTCCGTTAAATTGACGGTCAAAGCTAATAAGTTCTCTCAATCTGCGGTAGAGAAGATCGAGGCTGCCGGCGGTAAATCCGAGGTGATCTAATGTTCAAGACCGTATCGAATATATGGCGAGTCGAGGACTTGAGACGTAAGATTTTGTTTACGCTCATGGTTCTGATCGTTTATCGCGTCGGGTCCTTTATACCGGTTCCCGGCGTCGATACGTCGGTCTTTGCTACAGCAAACCAAAACACGGATTTGTTCAGCATGCTGAACACATTCTCTGGTGGTGCGCTGTTTAAATTCTCTATCTTTGCTCTAGGAATTATGCCGTACATTACGGCATCGATCATCGTACAGCTTCTGTCGATGGACGTCATTCCGAAGTTTACTCAATGGGCGAAAGAAGGAGAAGTCGGCAAACGTAAGCTTTCCCAAATCACGCGCTACGGTACCGTAATATTGGGATTGATTCAAGCTTTCGGTACGGCGATTGGGTTTAATCGCATGTACGGTGCGCAGCTGGTTCCAGGTGCGACATTTGCGGATTATGTCCTAATCGCGATTGTCTTGACTGCTGGTACGGCGTTCTTGATGTGGATCGGTGAGCAAATCACGGAAAAGGGTATCGGCAACGGTATCTCGATTCTGATTTTCGCAGGTATCGTCGCAGCTATCCCGATTCATATCGGGGAGATTTATCGTAGTCAATTTGCCGATGCAAGCGGACAAATGTTCCTCAACATCGTCAAAATGATCGTTATCGTATTGGTTATCGTGCTGATTGTGGTGGGTGTTATCTACATTCAGCAAGGGAACCGTAAAATCCCGGTACAATACGCTAAACGTGTTGTGGGTAACAAAATGTATGGTGGACAGAACACGCACATTCCGCTTAAAGTAAATGGTGCAGGCGTTATTCCGGTCATCTTTGCATCTTCGCTTTTGATGTTCCCGGCTACAATTGCTCAATTCTGGGCGGATAAGCCGTGGGCTCGTTGGATCATTGAACATATGGGATTGAACAAGCCGCTTGGCATGTTCTTATACGTTCTCTTGATTATCGGGTTTACGTTCTTCTACACATTTGTACAGTTGAATCCACAGCAAATGGCTGATCAAATGAAAAAGAATGGCGGTTATATTCCAGGAATTCGTCCGGGGAAAGCAACAGCTACGTACTTGACGCGTGTAATGTCTCGCATTACACTTGCTGGAGCTATCTTCCTTGCTGGCGTATCCATCTTGCCAGTGTTCTTCGGGGCACTAGCTGGATTGCCGCAATCTGTTCAAATTGGTGGTACTTCGATTCTCATCGTTGTCGGCGTTGCGCTTGACACAATGAAGCAGATCGAAAGCCAATTGATCAAACGCCATTACAAAGGTTTCATTAATAAATAGGCAATAGGTTCTGATGAGACCATTTAGGCTCATTGGCACCTATTGTGCTGTTCTTGTAGAGCAGAGGCTTAACGAATGGCATCGAAGCACCCCACTTCCGACGAAGTTAAGCCTGTGCTTACCATAAAGGGAGTGACATTCGATGAACATTCTATTCATGGGGCCTCCTGGGGCAGGAAAAGGAACACAGGCCGAGCGTATCGTTGAACAATTCGGCGTTCCTCATATCTCGACAGGAGACGCATTCCGCAAGGCAATTGGTGAAGGCACTCCTATCGGATTGAAGGCTAAAGAATACATTGATCAGGGTCTGCTCGTTCCGGATGACGTGACGGTAGGCATCGTGCGAGAGCGCCTTGCACAACCTGATTGCGAGAAAGGTTTCCTTCTCGATGGTTTCCCACGCACATTGGCGCAAGCTGAAGCGCTGGATAGCATCTTGGTGGAACTGAGTCGCAGTCTTGATCACGTCATCAACCTGAGCGTTGACCGCGATTTACTGCTGGCGCGTCTTACAGGACGACGCATTTGCAAGTCTTGCGGCGCGACGTACCATGTCATCTATAACCCGCCTAAACAAGAGGGCGTTTGTGATAAGTGCCAAGGCGAGCTGTACCAACGTTCGGATGATTCCGAAGAGAAAGTTGGCACACGTCTTGATGAGTACATCAACAAAACGGCACCTTTGCTCGCATACTATGAGGACAAAGGCTTGTTGCGTCAGGTTGACGGGGAGAAGGAAATTGATACGGTCACGTCAGAAATCGTATCTTTACTGCGGGGTTAAACCATGATCATTTGTAAGTCCGAAGTGGAATTAGGCTTCATGAGGGAAGCTGGGCGAATTGTTGCGGAAACGCATCGTCTTTTAGCGAAATCGATTGAGCCGGGGATTACCACTCTCGAGCTTGATTCGATCGCGGATTCGTTTATTCGCAGCCAAGAAGCAACACCTTCTTTCAAGGGCTACAACGGTTTTTCCGGCAGCATTTGCGCATCAGTGAACGAAGAACTGGTTCACGGCATTCCCGGAAAGCGCAAGTTAAACGAAGGCGACATCATCAGCATCGACATCGGTGCGGAATACCGCGGATATCATGGCGACTCTGCCTGGACATACGGTGTTGGTAAGATTACGGATGCAGCTCAGCAGTTGCTTGACGTAACGGAACAATCACTTTATGCTGGCTTAGCGCTGGTTAAGCCGGATGTTCGGTTGTACACGATATCGCACGCGATTCAACGCGTGATCGAGGATGCAGGTTTTTCCGTTGTACGGGAATATGTCGGACACGGAATCGGTGCGGAGCTTCATGAAGAGCCGCAAATTCCGAACTACGGCATTCCGGACCGCGGACCACGCTTAAAGCCGGGCATGGCGCTCGCGATTGAGCCGATGGTCATTGCCGGTGGGCGTCACGTCAAAACGCTCGCAGACAACTGGACGGTCGTGACGGTGGACAGTTCATGGTGTGCTCATTTCGAGCATACGGTAGCTGTAACGCCGGACGGATGCGAAATTTTGACGAAGCTGGTTGAGTAGGTGAGAGGCATGAATGAATATTCGACTCCGCGTCTCGGCCAATTCGTCAAGGTTCTTCAAGGTCGTGATGAAAGCAAATATGCGGTTATTGTCGGCATTGAAGAGTCGCGCTACGTCAAGATAGCGGACGGAGACAAACGAAAGTTTGATCAACCAAAGCGTAAAAACTTGCTTCATCTCGAATTGCAACCTGCAATTAGCCATGAAGTTGTCCATAGTTTACACGAAAGCGGACGGGTAACGAACAGCAAGCTACGTTATGTCATAGCGAAGCATGCTGAACAACAAGCCGCTGCACATGCTGATGAGAAAGGAGAATGACGTTGGCCAAAGAAGATGTAATTGAAGTTGAAGGTGTTGTAATTGAACCGTTGCCGAATGCAACGTTCCGTGTTGAGCTGGAGAATGGTCACCAAATTCTTGCCCACGTTTCCGGAAAGCTGCGGATGCATTTCATCCGTATCCTGACGGGGGACAAAGTGGTCGTTCAACTGTCGCCATACGATTTGAGTAAAGGTCGCATCACATATCGGAAGTAGTGCTCGGATCGTTCCGAGTCGCGCTTGCATGAACTTGCAGGCCGTTCACGCGTCAGGAAGACGGTTTGACGTGCTACTTGAGAAACTGGGAGGTATTCAGCATGAAGGTAAGACCTTCTGTTAAGCCCATTTGCGAGAAATGCAAAGTCATTCGTCGCAAAGGCAACGTTATGGTAATCTGTGAAAATCCGAAACACAAACAAAAACAAGGATAATAGAAGGGGGTGTAGCGTAAATGGCTCGTATAGCTGGTGTAGACTTGCCACGGGATAAACGCGTTGAGATCGCCTTGACATACATTTTTGGTATTGGTAAAACAACTTCTAAAAAGGTAATTGCTGAGGCTGGCGTTAACCCTGATACTCGCGTTCGCGATTTGACGGAAGATGAGGTAAACAAAATTCGTGAGCTGATTGACAAAACGGTTAAGGTTGAAGGTGACCTTCGTCGTGAGATTTCTCTGAACTTGAAGCGTTTGGTTGAAATCGGATGCTATCGTGGTATCCGTCATCGCCGTGGATTGCCTGTTCGTGGACAACGCACGAAAACAAATGCTCGTACACGTAAAGGCCCTCGTCGTACTGTAGCGAACAAGAAGAAGTAATAAGGGGGGATAAGTAGCAATGGCAAAACCAAAAAAAGTCGTACGTACAAAACGTCGTGACCGTAAAAATATTGAGACTGGTGTGGCTCATATCCGTTCCACGTTCAACAACACGATCGTGACTATCACGGATCCACACGGCAACGCAATTTCTTGGGCTAGCTCCGGCGGTTTGGGCTATAAAGGCTCCCGTAAATCTACGCCATTCGCAGCTCAAATGGCTGCTGAATCCGCAGCTAAAGCTGCTATGGAACATGGCATGAAGACGGTAGAAGTTATGGTTAAAGGCCCAGGCGCAGGTCGTGAAGCTGCCATCCGTTCTCTGCAAGCTGCAGGTTTGGAAGTTAGCATGATCAAAGACGTAACGCCAATCCCGCACAACGGCTGCCGCCCACCAAAACGTCGTCGCGTATAATGACGGCAACACCGATGCGTGTAGTATTAAGCTAGCGCCTGTTGGGAAGAATGGTTGTTTAGGCATACTGCATGAATCGACCGACCGTAGGTGTTTGACGTTAATGAACGCCAGCGACGTTTTAAGGAGGGTTATATAGTGATTGAGATCGAAAAGCCGAAGATTGAAACCGTGGAAGTCAATGAGGAAGGCACATACGGCAAATTTGTCGTAGAACCATTAGAGCGTGGATACGGTACGACGCTGGGTAACTCCCTGCGCCGTATTCTCCTCTCCTCGTTGCCCGGTGCAGCAGTGACGTCCGTTCAAATCGACGGTGTCTTGCACGAGTTCTCGACAGTCCCAGGCGTCTATGAAGACGTTACTGAGATTATCTTGAACTTGAAGGCCCTATCGCTGAAAATTCACTCCGATGAAGAGAAAATTCTCGAAATCGATGCGGAAGGCGAAGGGGTAGTAACGGCTGGCGATATTCGAGCGGATAGTGATGTGGAAATTTTGAACCCGGATCTCCGCATTGCGACATTATCACAAGGTTCGAGACTCCATATGCGCATTTATGCGAATCGTGGACGTGGTTACGTACAAGCAGATCGCAACAAACGGGAAGATCAGCCAATCGGTGTCATTCCAGTTGATTCGATCTACACACCAATCTCGCGTGTGAACTACACAGTAGAGAACACTCGTGTTGGTCAAGTAACCAACTACGACAAGCTGATGCTTGAAGTATGGAGTGACGGAAGCATTCGACCAGAAGAAGCGGTTAGCCTCGGCGCGAAGATCCTCACAGAGCATCTGATGCTCTTCGTTGGTCTGACTGATGAAGCGAAAGACGCAGAAATCATGGTTGAAAAAGAGGAAGATAAGAAAGAGAAAGTTCTTGAGATGACTATCGAAGAGCTGGATCTCTCCGTTCGTTCCTATAACTGCTTGAAACGTGCCGGCATCAATACGGTTCAAGAGCTGATTACGAAAACGGAAGAAGATATGATGAAGGTTCGCAACTTGGGCCGCAAATCTTTGGAAGAAGTTCAAGAGAAGCTCGAAGAACTCGGATTGGGCTTACGCATGGAAGACTAAACGGGACTTGGCATAGAAGGAGGGGAAATAGCAATGGCATACCAAAAGTTGGGTCGTGACTCTAGCGCGCGTAAAGCTTTGTTCCGCGACTTGGTTACTGACTTGTTCTTATATGAGCGCATCCAAACAACTGAAGCGAAAGCGAAAGAAGTTCGTTCCATCGCTGAAAAGTTGATCACGTTGGCGAAGCGCGGTGACTTGCATGCTCGCCGTCAAGTGGCAGCATTCGTTCGTCGCGAAACGTTGAACGGTGAACAAGATGCAATCCAAAAGCTGTTCTCGGAGCTTGCACCACGTTACGCAGAGCGTCCAGGTGGCTACACACGTATCATGAAACTGGGACCACGCCGTGGCGACTCCGCGCCTATGGTTTATTTGGAACTGGTTGACCGCGCGTAATTGCGGTTAGAAAATACGTTCAATACGTCGTGTAACAGCGACGTGAAAGAAGGCTCCCATGAGGAGCTTTTCTTTTTAACTGTGTCGGATTGGAGCCAACTCCTGTTGGTCTCCAGTCATGACTCTTGCAATGATTCACTTATGAACCTTATATGCTATATCTCATGTGGTGAATGAATGCAAGAACTTACGCAATGCAGCGGCTATCTTTATGCAAATAGAGATGGCAGCGACTGCCCTGCCACGCAGAGCAGTGAATGAAAGGAGTCTTCATGCGTAACATAGGAATGCTTGTAAGCTACGATGGAACAGCTTACAGCGGTTTTCAGATACAGCCGAATGAAGACACGGTACAGGGTCGGATTGAGCAAGCTATTAAAATGCTGACGAATGAATCTATAAGCATTCATGCTTCAGGTCGGACAGATGCAGGAGTGCATGCTTACGGCCAAGTATTCAACTTCATGACCGAATCGGCGATTCCGATTGACCGGTGGACGATTGCGATCAATTCGCGTTTGCCAGATGACATTGTCATCCGTGAGACGTGGGAGGCGCCATTGTCATTCCATTCTCGTTACTCGTCGAAGCGGAAGACATACCGTTACTCCATCATTGCAGAGCGGAAACCGGATGTATTCCGGAGGTTGACCGAGTTCTTTTACCCGAAGCCTCTGAATGTCCGTGCAATGCAAGAAGCCATTACACATATAATAGGGGAGCATGACTTTACCTCGTTTACTTCTCCGAAGTCGACGAAGGTGAGCAATGTTCGCACCATTTATGATGCCCACATCGAATATGAACCAAGCGAAACGGGGGAAGAAGGCCGCGGGAGGATCCATATCGTCGTGACAGGCAATGGCTTCTTATACAATATGGTTCGCATCATTGCAGGTACGATGATACGGGTGGGACAAGGCAAGCTCGCACCTCATGATATCCCACGCATTCTTGAAGCGAAGAATCGCCAGGTGGCAGGTCCCTTGGCTGTTCCTCAAGGACTGATGCTGTGGAGCGTGGAATATGGCGGCGAAGAGCGTCTTGACCTCATAAACAACGTATCCGAGTGATTCGAAAGAATTCCTTGCATTATGCACTAATCTGTTGTAAAATAACTTTTGTGTTTCTTTAGGCTTTCCCACAGCCCCCCAAAGAAATCACACTGCAGATTGCAGTTCTTGAATGGAAATTAACGATTGAACGAATATACACAAGCTAGACAGGAACGAATGTTATTAAGGAGGATATTTCATGCGTACCACTTACATGGCGAAGCCAGCTGACGTTGAGCGCAAATGGTTCATTATCGACGCTGAAGGTAAGACACTTGGCCGCTTGGCGAGCGAAGCAGCTGCACTTATTCGCGGCAAACACAAACCAACTTTCACGCCACATGTTGACGGCGGTGATTTCGTTGTTATCATCAACGCTGAGAAAATCGTGTTGACAGGTAAGAAATTGACTGACAAGAAATACTATCGTCACTCCCACTATCCAGGCGGTTTGAAAGTGACATCGGCTCAAGAAATGTTGAACAACAAGCCAGAGCGTATGATCGAACTTGCTGTTCAAGGGATGTTGCCTAAGACTCGCATGGGTAACAAAATGAAGCTTCGCGTTAAAGCATATGCAGGCGCTGAGCATCCACATCAAGCACAACAACCTGAAGTTTACGAACTTCGCGGATAATAAATAAAGGGAGGACAGTTTCATGGCACAAGTACAATACTATGGGACAGGTCGTCGTAAGCATTCCGTAGCGCGTGTTCGCCTTGTACCAGGCGAAGGCCGCATCGTGATCAACAAACGTGACCTTAATGAATACTTTGGTTTGGAAACTTTGAAGCTTATCGTGAAGCAACCATTGAACCTTACAGAAACACTCGGCAAATACGATGTGTTGGTATTGGCTCATGGTGGCGGCATCTCCGGTCAAGCTGGCGCAATTCGTCACGGCATTTCCCGTGCATTGCTCAAGGCTGACCCTGAGCTTCGTCCAGCTTTGAAAAAAGCAGGATTCTTGACTCGCGACCCTCGTATGAAAGAACGTAAGAAATACGGTCTTAAAGCAGCTCGTCGCGCACCTCAGTTCTCCAAACGTTAAGATTGGATTACCGAACATACAGCCCTTTCTTGGTCTATGGCCAAGAAGGGCTTTTTTGTTTGTCCAATAATGTCATTCATTTCTCCTCAACGCAAAGCATCAATCTCTCCAACTTTACAATCACCTTAAACATCCGCCTGGAATAGGCTGTTATCGTACGTGTTTCTTTAATTTCTAATTTTCGAATTGACAAAGCGTGGAAACGATCTATAATTATTTATTATATAAAACATATCAAAATACTAGGAATAATAAGGCGAGTATTTGGAGGATGCGAAAATGAATTTGTTGGAGAAAGAGGCCCTCATTCACGAGATGGCTGAGCAATTCGAGCACTCGAAGCCGGAAGAAGTCGTTGCCTGGGCGGTAGAGACCTTTCCGAATATTACATTTGCCTGCAGTTTTGGCGCCGAAGACGTTGTATTGGTAGATATGCTGCAGCGAATCAGTCCTTCAACCGATATATTTTACTTAGATACCGATTTCCATTTTAATGAGACTTATGACACGAGAGATCGAATTTCTGAACAATATGGTTTGGATTTTGTTCGTGTCACCCCACAACTTTCCCCTCAGAAGCAAGCTGAACAGTTCGGTGATGAACTATGGCTCCGAGATCCCAATCAATGCTGTAATTTGCGGAAGGTAGAACCACTCACACGTATTCTTAGTAAATATGATGCTTGGATAACAGGGATTCGCCGAGATCAAGCACCAACAAGAGCCAATGCACGAAAAGTTGAATACGATTCTAAATTTGGCCTTATTAAATTCAATCCATTAGCTGCATGGACATCAGAAGATGTATGGAATTATATCCGTGTTAATGGTGTCATTTATAACCCGCTTCACGATCATGGATATCCCAGTATAGGTTGCTCATATTGCACACGAACTGTTCAAGCTGGTGAAGACCCTCGTTCTGGTCGTTGGTCAGGCACAGAGAAAGTTGAATGTGGACTTCATAAGTAATTTTATAGCCATTAAAAGTTAAAAGGCATTGCACAAGTGTAAATGTGGAGCTCATAATCTAAACTTATCTTTCATCGAATAATAGGAGTATTGTTGCTGCGAGAGGAGAGGTGGAAACCACTATGCCAACAATAGAACCTCACGGGAGGATACTAGTCAATCGACTAGTACTGGAAGTTGATAAGGAACATAAACGCAATGAGGCGGCAGCTTTGCCGCATATCCAAATAGACGGTCGGACATTATCAGATTTAGAAATGATCGGGGTAGGGGCTTTTTCTCCACTAGAAGGCTTTATGAATGAGGACGATTATAAGAGTGTAGTAGCTCGGATGAGGCTGGCAAATGACATCATATGGAGCTTGCCTATTACGTTGGCAGTGACTGATGAAGTTGCAAAGGAACTCTCGATTGGAGAAACGGCAGCATTAGTTGGGGAAGAGGATGGAAAACTGTATGGCACTATTGACATCGAAAGCATCTATCAGGCGGACTTACTGCATGAAGCAGAACAAATCTACAGAACGATGGATACGGCGCATCCTGGGGTCGAGAAGCTTCTGAAGCGACCTTCTACATATGTAGGAGGCAAGGTGTCCGTATTGGAGCGAAAGCAGCCGGATCAGTTTACCCAATATTATTTTGATCCGGCGGAGACTCGTCGATTATTTGCGGACAAAGGCTGGAGAACGATTGTAGGCTTCCAAACGCGAAATCCGGTTCATCGTGCACACGAGTATATTCAGAAGAGTGCAATGGAAATTGTAGATGCATTATTTTTAAATCCGCTCGTTGGGGAAACCAAATCTGATGATGTCCCTGCTGATGTGCGCATGCGCAGTTATGAAGCATTACTAGCGAATTATTATCCAGAGAATCGAGTATTTCTTGGAGTATTCCCAGCTGCAATGCGTTATGCGGGGCCAAGAGAAGCCATATTCCATGCCATCGTACGGAAAAACTACGGCTGTACACATTTCATTGTTGGCCGCGATCATGCAGGAGTAGGCGATTATTACGGCACCTATGATGCTCAGCATATATTCAGCTCCTTCGAACCAGGAGAACTAGGAATACAGCCTTTGTTCTTTGAGCATAGCTTCTATTGCAGGACATGTGGCGGTATGGCCTCCAACAAAACCTGCCCTCACAGTGCGACCCATCATTTGACCTTGTCGGGGACGAAGGTACGTGCCTTATTGCGTGAGGGAACATGTCCTCCGCCAGAGTTCTCGAGACCGGAGGTAGCCCGTATCTTAATCGAAGGAATGGCACATTCCACAACTGCTCGTACGAATTGAATAGAGGAACCTTCGGCAGAGAACGTATATTTGTCCACCTCGTCCCATATAGATGATTAGGAGTCTTTATGGAGCGGAGGTGGACTTTTTTGTGAAAAATGTGAGATGGGGACAAATGAAACAAAAACGAAGACAAACGTCAATCTTATGGATACCGTTGCGTAATGTCCGCCAATGGGTGATAAGCCTATGCCTGGTGCTTGCCGTCATCACGGTAATGACAATGGAGATGCCGGTATCGAAAACGTGGACGTATTGGTCGATTCCGTTATCAGGCAAAGTGATTGCAATCGATGCGGGGCATGGAGGCGTGGATGGGGGAGCTGTAGGTCGTGAAGGACTGCTCGAAAAGGATATCAATTTAACGATTGCGCTTTTGTTACGGGATTATTTGCAGCAAGCAGGTGCTATTGTTGTCATGACACGTGAAGGAGACTATGATTTGGCAGATAAGAATACGAAAGGTTATTCTCGAAGGAAAGCTGAGGACTTGAAGAAGCGTGTAAGCTATATCGAGGAAAAGAAAGTGGACGTCGTCATTAGTCTCCATATGAACAGTGTTCCTTCTTCGCGCTGGAGTGGGGCACAGGCCTTTTATACGAATCGCCATCCCGATAATGAGCGTTTAGCGAAGTGGATTCAAGCTGAAATTCGAACGAATTTGGGCAATACCGATCGGGAAGCCAAACCGACGGATCGAAAGCTTTACTTTATGGATCATATCTCAATCCCTTCTGTATTGGTGGAGTCTGGATTCCTATCAAATCCGGAAGAATCGCGAATGTTGGCTAATGAAGAATATCAGCGTAAGTTAGCTGCATCCATTTACAAGGGAATTTTGCGATATATTGCAGGGGAAAAGACTGGGAAATGAGGACCTTATGCTATAATAGAAGCGGTTACATAGTGACCGATATGAACTTCATAGGAGACGAGGTGCCATCATGACGACGAAAGAAGAAGTGCTGCAAGCGCTGCAGGGCTTGCAAGAGCCGGTGTCCGGACAAGACATGACAAGCCTTCATTGGATTCGCGATATGATGATTAAGCAAGATGAAGTGAAGCTGACGGCTATCGTAGCGCCGCAGGCAGCAGATGCAGCCGCACGCGAATCGCTGGCCGAACAGATTAAGGAACGTTTGGCTAGAATTGGACATCACAATGTATATGTGCGTACTCGGATTGCTTCTGAAGCTGAATGTAATGCTGCAGGGATAGCGATGCAAGGGCAATCTCCGGAGCAAGCGAATGCGAGCCGTAACGCTCAAGGAGGCACTGCTCCTCGCGGACATGGTACGGGATTAGAGCAGCATCCTATCTTGGATCCGGAATCTGGAGTCAAGTTCATTGCAATTGCGAGCGGTAAGGGCGGGGTTGGAAAATCAACGGTTACCGTGAATCTTGCGGTTGCGCTTGCTCGTCTCGGTAAGCGTGTTGGTCTTATAGATGCAGATATTTATGGGTTTAGTGTACCTGATATGATGGGAATAGAAGATCGCCCAGTAGTGGTGGACAACTATATCATTCCGCAAGAGCGCTTTGGAGTGAAGGTAATGTCCATGGGATTCTTTGTGGAAGACAATAGTCCGGTCGTATGGCGTGGTCCGATGCTTGGCAAGATGTTGCGTAATTTCTTCCAAGAAGTACAATGGGGAGATCTAGACTACATGCTTCTCGACTTGCCGCCGGGTACGGGGGATGTCGCTCTCGATATCCATCAGATGATTCCGCAAAGCCAAGAAATCATCGTTACAACACCGCATGCGACAGCTGCTTTTGTTGCAGCGCGCGCAGGAACGATGGCCGTTCATACGAAGCATGACATTATTGGGATCGTTGAAAATATGTCCTACTTGGAATGCGGCTCGTGTGGCGAGAAGCAGTATGTATTTGGACGCGGTGGCGGTGCGAAGCTTGCAGATGAGCTTCATGTTGATTTGCTTGCACAGCTCCCGCTTGGTGCTCCTGACAACCATCCTGCTGAGCCAGATTATGCACCTTCTATATATAAGGCTGATTCCCCAATTGGGAAGCTGTTCGATGAACTGGCAACGGCTGTTGATGCAAAGATACAAGCCGGTTCGATATAACAAGATCAAGATTGGAGAGGGCCCAAATCAGGAGCTCCTCTCCATTTTGATTTCAAAAGGGGATAGCGTAACTATTAGCCTTCGCTACTTCCGCCCTCTTCTTCAGATCCTCCACTCTCGCCGCCGCCTTGCTTTTCTCCGCCTTTTTTCTGTCCTTCCTTACCTTTTTCCTTCGGCTGAAGCTCTTCCTTAACGACCTTTCCTAATAAGTCCATAACTTCAAGCTTAAATAAAGGGCTATTCATTGCGTCTTTCATTACCGTTTGAAGCTGTTTGCGATACTCCGGTGTTTTCACCATATCCAAATAGGATTTCATCATATCCGGTGATTTTACAATATCCCCAAAATCCTTCTGATATTCTGGATCCTTCATTAATGCTTTCAGGATCTGTTTATTTTCTTTGCTGACAGCCTTAGCGAATTCCCCGGCGAATTTCGGATCCTTCATCACCTTATCCAGCACTTTTTCATATTCAGGTGATACAAGTGTATCCTTAACAGCTGTACGTAATTGCTCCTGCTGCTGCATGGTAAGCGATTGGGCTTGCATACCGCCGCCGCCACCGCCTGATGGCCCTGATTGGATCGCCTTTTGAGCTTCCTCAGTCTTTAAAATATCGACAACCATCGTTTTGACTTCTTTATAATCGAGATTACTGCTTTGTGTGGGCTGCTCCATGCCGCAAGAGGTCAACAGCACGATTACGATAAGACTGACAATCGCAAGCTTGCCCAGTGGTGCCTTCATAACAGCTTCGCTCCCTTCTGTCCATGTCCCTCACGCGTAGTATGTGGAGGAAATTATGAATTATGTTTGACAATGATAGTTTTTTGCTGAGAACATTGGTAAAATAATGAACATTGCGGAGGTGGAGCACCATGAATTTGAAAAAATGGTCTTATTTATTTTGGACGACTACATGTATTGGTGGGGCGATTAGTCTCGTCATTGGCCTCGCATTACAAGTATTTCAAGGGGAAATGGGCAATTTTAGAGGACCAGTGGACATTATGCTTAATGTGCTTCAACTGATTTTGAGCGGATGTATGATAAGCGTCTATTCTCAGATGGGCTTTTTCGCATACTTGACATTGAATTATATTGCCATAGGTCTGTTTAAGAAAGGATGGCCGTATGTTCAGGTCGTATTGACTGTAATTGCTCTGCTGGATCTAATGTTTTTACGGATGTTGTTAGTTGACAGGCCAGAAGGTGCAGCAAGAGGAGGATATGAGGATATCTTATTAGGCGTAGTCGTCCTTGTATTCGCTGTCGTTGTTTCCTATTGGAAAGTTAAAGCGACAAATGCAACAGCTCTCATTCCAACCTTATTCTTTATGATTGCCATCACCACAGTTGAAACATTGTCAGCACTTAATATTGGAAATATGGCTACTTGGTTCGTATACATACCGCTCGCAATCTGCAATGCATATCAAATTTTGATGCTGCATCGACTGCTGGGCACAGTAAAAAGCTGACGGAAATCCGTCAGCTTTCTTGTTTATCACCTTACATGCCAACTGCATTTTGCAAATGCTCCATCATGGTCGCTTGATCTTGAATTGCTTTGCTCTTCATTTCGGTTTGTTGTATTAGTTCCGAGACCGTGACGAACTCAAATCCCTTGGCAGACAGCTGATCCAGAATGGTCGGCAGAGCGAGGTGGGTTTGCTTGCATGAATCACTGGCGTGCATGAGAATAATGTCCCCAGGATGTGCTTTGCTAACAACACGGTTTACAATCGTATCGACCCCGGGATTTTTCCAATCCAATGAATCCGTATCCCATTGAATAACTTTATAATTTAGGCTATTCGCGATTTGGAGAACACGTTTGTCAAAATCCCCATTGGGCATGCGGATTAAATTCGGAGATTTCCCCGTAACTTCGGTCAAAATATGATGGGCTGCTTGTATTTGCTTGCGAATATCCTCATCACTCATACTGCTGTAATTGTCATGCTTGTGACCATGGCTTCCAATTTCATAGCCTGCGCTTACGATCTTTTTCACTAGATCACTGTGCGTTTTGCTCCAAGGAGAGGAGAGAAAAAACGTTGCTTTCTTGACACCCTTCTCCTGCAAAACCTGTAAAATAGGCTCGATGCGGCTATCGCCCCAACTGATATCGAACGTTAGTGCGAGCATTTTTTTGTCAGTAGGAACGCTGTAAATCGCAGAAGGACTGCTGCCTTCTGAAAATACAGTGATGTTGTCGCTCTCCACGTAAACGACACCAGCGGCGAATAACATCGCAATAGCGAGGAAAAATACGCGTTTTATTTTTTTGCCGCTAAATACATAAAAGTAATTCATAGCAGGGCTGCTCCTCTCGTACCGTTGGAATAGGGCTTCTTAACAGGAAGTAATCCAATATATTGCTGCCCGTCGACAAGCTGCAGCTTGTCATGCTTGTTTACTACACTGTATGCTGAGTATATAGAATTATGTCTGCAGGTCAGTCTGAAAGGAGGGTTCATATGCTTCGATTTCCATCATGGTGGAATACGTTAAAGCAGATTCGTTTGTATCTCCTAGCCGCTGTCGTGCTTTTTGCTGGAGGTTACATACTGGGGAACCAGTGGAGCGGGTTTGAAGGGTTTATTATGGAGCAGCTCAAAGGGATTCAGGGCATTCGGGATCAGTTGATGCAATCCGAAAATCAAGAGTTGTCGTTCTTTGTGTTCATTTTCTATAACAATGCGATTAAAGCCGTTTTAATTATGTTTGCTGGGATCGTATTAGGAATTGTTCCAGCAGCATTCCTTGTTATCAATGGCATGGTGATCGGGCTGCTGCTTCGGATGATGGAGTCACAAGGCATTGATTTAGCAAGTACAATCGTCAAGGGCTTACTGCCGCACGGGATACTTGAAATTCCGGCCATTCTTATCGCAGGAGCCTACGGTATGAGATTTGGAATGCTTATTTTGCAGCGATGCTTTAGCAAACGGAAACGAACCGAAGTGCCTACAATTATAGAATGGGTGAAGCATACCGGAGTAGGGGCTGTATGGATAACCGCAATGCTGCTAGTAGCTGCTATTATTGAGAGTACAGTCACATTTTGGCTCATGCATAGTTAACTAGATGAAGAATACGCACCTCCCTGTGATAAAACGTCTTAAAAATGAGCATAACAGTAAAGCGGCACCATTCTTTCTGTAAAATCACAGAAGCGGGTGTATGCTGTCAGCCTGAAGCTCACCTTATGGCTGTAATGCGCTTTATGGAAGCAAGACATTATGTTCAATGGGGTATTGTCTCAAGGGAGGATGCGGTCAGTTATGCTAGGATTTCTGTTCAATGAGAGAGAATGTAAAGAGTTAAGTTATATGCTTCGAAAAGAATTAGATGAGATGCTGTTCGACTTAAGCGATAAACGTTTAGAAGTAGAAATTCGGGATGCCATATCCAAGCGATATCGCACGGTTTTCCGCATGTATGCACGGATAGCTTCACCTAAAGAACTGTCTAAGTATGCAAGGAATCATCGCAATGTTACTATGTAATAAAAAAGTTTTAAAAAAGTGTTGACGTGTTTTCGAATATATGATAAATTATTTTTCGTTCCCTTCTGAACGACTTCGACATGAAGCGAGTGGGAATAACATCATAAAGAACGGTTGAAAAAAACATTTGAAAAAAAGTGTTGACATCAACTGAATGAAATGATAAGATATAAAAGTCGCCGCTGACAAAGCGGTGAGAAAAAGAAAGTAACTAAGAGATTGGTTACTGACTG
>NZ_JASIUF010000019.1:0-89399 GCF_030363895.1 Paenibacillus sp. S-12 | reverse complement strand
CGTCTTTAGGCGCAGTTTGGCAACAGGGGGTTATACCCCAAGTGCAAACCACCCGTTGGACGGGTGGTTTTGATTTTAGCGGTACATATGTCATGCCGCTGTAGAGTCAGTCATTAAGCTAACGGGGCAGTTTAGTGACAGTAAGAGAAGTTTTAGGTAATTCATACTGTTCTGATCGGCCTTATTTTCTGGTGATGAATTGACATCGGACAACTTGTCCGTTACAATCAATCCATAACGGACAAGTTGTCCGAATTTGTAATGTGAAGGGTGAAAACTGGATGTATGTCAAGAAGTTGTATTTTTTACCTGTAGGTGAATGTTTCCTAGATCAATCGGCTGTTAATCGAACCCTTGCCCCCGGGAAATTAGTCGGAATGCCCGTTTGGTCTTTTCTGTTGGAAACGACCAGCGGGCCGATACTTATCGATACGGGAATGCCCGACGCATTTATCAACAATCCCGATTACTACAAGGGGACTAGACGTGAAGGGCGCGTCGTCCCCAATATGTCGGACGGCGACTCGATCGTGAATGTGTTAAAACGTGTCGGTTATCGGCCTGACGATATTCAGATGGTCATTAGCTCCCATTTACACTTGGATCATTCTGGGGGAAACGGGCATTTCCGCAATACGCCGATCCTTATTCAAAGGGCAGAGTATGATGCGGCCATAGGCAACGAGGATTACTCTCCATTAGAGTGCAGGCTACCCGATTTACAATATCAAATCATTGAGGGTGACCATGAATTGATTCCGGGAGTTCAAATTTTCTCCACTCCGGGTCATTCCCCTGGGCATCAATCAGTCCTCGTTACGACGGAAAAGTCGGGTCCAGTGCTTCTGACGATTGATGTTGCTTATACTCGGGAGAACTTCGAGAGTAACATACCGTTCTTGACATTCGATCAAGAGATGGCTGCCAAATCGATTATACGTATGCAGGAGTTGATTCAGGATGTTCGGCCGTCCTATGTTTTCTTGGGACACGATAGAGATCAAGCGCAAAAATGCCGCACCTTTCCTGACTTCCTGTAATGGAGGAATAGGCTATGGATACTCAATCAATGGCTTTATCCGGCAATGAGCGGAAATTAATGGGGACACTTTGCTTGCTCATTATTTTCGGAAACATCAATATGACCATGTTTAACTTGGCTATACCGTCGATTTCCGCTAACTTTGCCCTGACCTCCTCACAGGTGAGCTGGGTCATGGTCGGTTACAGCATTTTGATGGCCATCGGCGCTGGTACTTACGGCAAGTTAACGGAGTCCTTTTCCTTCCGTCAGCTGTATGTCATTGGTTTAATCCTTTTTGCTTTCGGCTCTATGATCGGCTTCTTTGCAGCTTCATACTTGCAAGTCATCATTGGGAGACTGCTGCAAGCAGCAGGGGCCTCATCCATCTCTCCCCTGTCTTATGCGGCAGTAACCCTATATTTTAAGCCTTCCGTCAAGGGACGGGTACTGGGAACGTTATCGGCCACAATTGCCTTTGCTTCCGGCTTCGGGCCTGTGTTCGGCGGTTACGTGGAGCAATACTTTGGCTGGCGTGCTTTGTTCATCGTGTCCAGTCTAAGCCTATTTGTTATCCCTTTGGTATTGAAATATGTTCCAAGCAAGAAACACGACCGAGGTTCATTCGATTTTCTTGGAGCTGTTTTGTTCTCCGCCGGACTGGCGTTTGTGTTGCTAGGGGTTACGAACTATTGGTTTATGCTCATTGCAGGAGCGGCATTTCTTCTATGGTTCGGTATTCATGTTCAGAAAAAGGAACATCCATTTATCGATGCATCTTTCATGGAAAACGCTCCTTACCGACGAATTCTAGGGATTGGATTTCTTACCTTCGTTTGCAACACGGGGTTAACCTTTACTCTTCCTGTCATGATGAAGAACGCTTTTCATTTACCGACTAGCGAAATCGGTCTGCTGATGCTTCCCGGTGCCGCCTGCGCAGCTTTGCTCGGATCCCGGATCGGAGGTTGGACGGATCGTTTCGGAAGCTCCCGTGTGCTTGTCATATCGCAAAGTCTCGTCATCGGCGGATTTATACTGCTGGGTGTATCCGTACATTTGTCGCCATGGATCGATGCTTTATTGATCATTATCCTTATGATTGGATTCAACGGTGTCCTCACCTCTAGTAGCAATTTAGTTTCGACGACACTCCGTTCGGCTGAGCTGGGTGTGGGGATGGGTATTTTCACACTGGCCTATCTGCTAGGCGGAGCATTCGGTCCTGCGCTGGTCGGACGACTGATTGATCTAAAGATGCCTTTTTCTGTTGTTTATTTTACCATTGCCCTGTTGGCAATCCTGACATACTTATTCGCAAGAAAAACAAATCCTAGCGAAAGCTATGGTAATTAGTTGGTAGACGGACGACTTGTCCGAAAGATAGGGAGGATAACGAGATGAGTCAATTAAATTCCCAACTGTCCTTTGCTGCTATTCATGAGCTGGCCGAAGGGATCCGAACAAGGGAAATATCCCCGGTAGAGATTACAGAACATGTGCTTCATCGCATCGAACGTTTGAATCCGAAACTGAACGTTTTCGTTACCCAAACGTCCGAGCTGGCGGTTGAACAAGCAAAGGAAACGGAACGTGATATTATGCATGGTCGGTACAAAGGGCCCCTTCACGGGATTCCCATCGTTCATAAGGATCTATATTACACGAAAGGGATCCGAACAACTGCCGGTTCGAAAATATTGAACAGCTTCGTCCCCGATTACGATTCGACGGTTGCAACTAAGCTACATGAGGCTGGAACAGTTCTGCTAGGCAAAGTTCAGACTCACGAGTTCGCTGCGGGATTGACAACAACTAGCCCGCACTTCGGTCCTTGCCTCAATCCGTGGAACACTGAACTTGTAACGGGAGGTTCAAGCGGCGGCTCTGCTTCTGCTTTAGCGGCTGGACTTGCTTATCTGGGCACAGGCTCGGATACCGGAGGCTCTATCCGCATACCCGCCGCCCTATGCGGCGTCGTAGGGATGAAGCCGACGTACGGTCGGGTCAGTCGGTATGGTATCATTCCAATGGCCTGGTCATTGGATCACTCGGGTCCGTTGACCCGAAGCGTCATGGATGCGTCCCTGTGCTTGGATGTGATGTCAGGCTTCGATCCAAAGGATGAATCGACGGTCGATCTGCCTGCGCCAGGTATCAAAATGTATCCGAATGGTCTCAGGGGTGTACGTATCGGATTGCCGACTAGTTACTATTACGAGGATTTGATGCCGGAAGTGGAAGCTGCGATGAAGGCCGCTATCAATAAATTCCGAGAACTGGGAGCGGAAATCATCGAAGTCAGCCTGCCCATGATCAAACATGTTAAAAGCGCGACGATGGCCATTATGATGACGGAGATGTACTCGAACCACGAGAAGTGGCTTGAGACAGAATTGGAACAGTATGGTGCGGATGTCCGAATGTTTCTTGAAAGCAGCAGAGATATTCCGGCTTCCATTTACCTCCAGTCTCAGCGGGCCCGACAATTAATTGTCAATGATTTTTTGAATGCATTGTCCGGAATCGACATCCTATTGACGCCGGCAACACCGATCACCGCGCCGCGTGCAGATGATAATGCTAGTGTATTCAGATTGAACTCATTTACGGTTCCGACCAATTTGACCGGCTTGCCTAGCCTGAGCATGCCTTGCGGTTTCTCACCTTCCGGTCTGCCGATTAATATGCAATTGATTGGCCGCCCCTTCGAAGAAGCGACAGTACTAGGCATCGGCAATACTTATGAGATGAATACCGGCTGGCACAAGAGACATCCGGATTTGTAAGCCTGACTAAATTTGATGGAGGGTATCCTATGGAACAGAAGCAACTTAACTCTGAAGTTAACAGGAAAGCATTGACCGAAACCGGAACAGATACGACGAGCGACAACAAAAAAGCCTACGAGCAGTTTATTCCTACGATCGCAAGTTTGAAGGAACTGGACCTAACTGGCATTGAACCGCATTTGCCTCCAATTTACAAAAAGTATTATACCAAGAAATAAAAAAAGTTCATCGGTCACCCAAATGAAAGTATCTTTAATTTTTTTTACGAAATGTATTATAATATGAATTGACGGACAACATGTCCTATACACGAAAAACGGACCATTGTCCGTTTTTTCGTATTAAATAACAGTTAATTTAAGAAGAAGGGAGATGTTTATAGTGAATTCAGAATCGCAATCTGCCTCTACGAAAATTCCCAGAGAGGAGTTAAACCGAAGACGAATTTTGGCGTCAGCTAGAGAACTTTTTATCAAAAACGGTGTTGACAATGTCAATATGCATCAGATTGCGAAGACTGCTGGAGTAGGACAAGCAAGCCTATACCGCCGCTTCTCGGATAAGGGCGACATCTGTCAGGAGATCGCGTGTGAAGAATACCAACCCTTGTTTGATGAAGTTCAAATATTTCTTGATCAATCCCCAGAAACCGCGGCCTTGGACCGGCTTTACCATGTAATCGTAAGATATGTTTCTTTTTTAGAGGCGAAAGTTCCTTGGCTCTGTGAGGTCAGTCGGGCCTCAACCGGGCATCGTCCGTTACAATCTCCGTTATGTCAATGGATGCGCAATATAAGCAGAAATCTGCTAAATGAGGCCGTTGAACGGGGAGACGTATCCGGGGTGGACATTCCATATACCATTGAAGCCCTGCTGGCCGTGCTTCACAATATCGATTACCATCTCCAAGAAGAAGGCTTTACGAGCCAACGAGTTCTTGATGGATTACAACGCATATTTATTGAAGGTTTAAAAGCTCATAGACGTTAATTGAGGTGAGGGGCTGGGAAGCCAGCCCTATGTTCTACTCTACTAAATCGTCGTTTCGGATTTATGGTGTTTGTGCCGGAAGGTCTTATTTTTTGCTCGGTTGCCGCATGCCTTCATCGAACACCATCTCCCCGTTCCGGGTCTGGATCGATCCACGAATACCCACTGGCAATCCTTCGCTGTACATACACGTATGCGATGCCATATCTTTGTTCGTCTTAGTTCGTACACGATAATGAGTAATTGAGCTAATCCCTTAGCTGCATTTTCATGCAGAGGCACAAGCCGCTCTCCATTCTCATGGAACATGAGTCCGAACTGGAAACTCTTCGTAAGCTGCTCCAGCTTAACCTGTTCCCCAACTCCATCATGCTCATTGTTCACTATTGTTTTGCGCAGTTCATCTCGAAGCACACACGCCAATTGCAATTCTTCTGCTGAAGCAGCATCATCTGATTTTGCAATAAGTTGGTGCTGCAAGAGCCACTCGACTAAGCGGCTAGGCTCCGTTAAATGCTCGATCCCGGGATCTCCCTCGTACCGCGTTCGTCTATCATGTGTATTGAAGAAATCAGCAACCATCTCAAGCTGATCATATCCACTCGTCATCTGCTCAACCACTCCTATTGACACATCACAAGTTAACCATTAAGATTTATTTACCAGTTAGCTAACTGTTTAAATTATTTTACTGGTTATGTTTGTTGGTGATGTCTTATTCGTGCTTCATGACTTCAATATCAGTGTATCACTAGGTCGTTCTAAATTATAGATTTGATGAACTCGCGGCCTAGCTTCCCCAAGTCCTTTCTATTTATTCTCGCGTTTATTCTGCCAAGGAGCGAAGATAACGATGAACTTGAATCCTTTCACAGTGAGTATACCTGACGAAGAAATCGAACAATTGAAGCAAAGATTGCGAATGACAAGATGGCCGGATGAAATCCCAGGAGCAGAATGGGATTACGGGATTCCGATATCGTATATGAAGGATATGGTTCATTATTGGCTGTACGATTTCGACTGGCGCATGGTGGAACGGCATATCAATTCCTTCTCTCATTACAAAGCAATGATTGACGGGAAAGACATTCACTTTGTGTACGAAAAAGGGAAGGGAAGTCGCTCTATACCGATTCTCATTCCCCACGGCTGGCCGAGCACATTTTATGAGATGCTAGATTTGATTCCGTTTTTGATACAGCCGGATAACGATGGGGGCGATGAATCCATCTCATTTGATATTATCATTCCTTCGATTCCGGGGCATGGGTTCTCAAGTATACCGTTGGAGTCAGGATATGAGGATAGACAGGTTGCGAATGTGTTGGTCAAGTTGATGGAGGGGCTGGGCTATGAGCAGTTTGGGGCACATGGCTATGATTTGGGTGCAAGCGTGCTTGGCTTGTTATGCTTGGATCATCCGGAGCGGGTCATTGGGTATCATACGACATCACCGGGGAATCCGAGTCCTTGTATAGGCCAGGGCATGGAGATGTCCGAGGCGGAGCGTGCTTTTCTGACATGTGGCGATCAGTGGTATCGCGAAGAGGGGGGATATGCGCATCTATTGGGAACGAAGCCTCAGACTGCGGCATATGCGCTGCATGATTCACCAGTAGGTCTGGCAGCCTTTATTTTGGAAAAGTGGTATTACTGGACGGTATTTGAAAAAGGGGAATCGATGGAGCAGTTCAGAAAGGATGATTTGCTGGCGAATGTATCGATCTACTGGTTTACCCAGACGATCAACGCAGCGAACCGTTATTATTATGAAGGCAGGCATATCAAGTGGCCGGGGGAAGGGGACATCTGCACTGTGCCGCATGGCGTATCGCTGACGAAGACGCAGCCTCACGAGCGCCCGCCGAGGGAATATGTAGCACGACTGTTCCCGAACATCCTGCAATGGGATGAGCTGAATGCAGGAGGTCACTTTGTAGCGCTCGAGCAGCCGGAATTAGTTGCAAGCCAGATTCGGTCATTTTTTTCGAAAATAGATAAACAAAAATAAAAGAGGGAACAAGCGGAGGCACCTGAACTCAAGGTGTCTTTATTTGTATGAATTACATAAATCTATTAATATTGTTGAGAAATATTGTGTGGGGTTCAAATTTTATACTATAATTGGAGGACTTATATCACTATCGCCGTAGTTCTTTAGGAGGAATCATACAGCCTTTTCAATGGCGCGTGGAATGGATACAAGCGAAAGGGGGTTCTTGTTATGTTGCGCAGCGGTAAATTAATAAATAGATTTATGCTGATGATTTACATGCTAACCTTTCTTATGTTAGGCCTATTTTTTATACCTAAGTTGAGTCCGATTTCAATCAGTCCTGAGAAAGAATTGCAGAATGGGAAAGACATAGCCATTGTGATCAACAGTTTGAGTTTTCCGTTTCCGGCTGGTTTGGACGAAAATCATAATCCTTATTTGGATTATATAAAAAAAAGTGTCGGATTCAATATCCATGTCGAACTGCCGCCTGTACCCAGTTATGAAAAAATGATCGACACCATCATTTCGAAGGAACAGAATCATCCCGATATGATCAACATCAATTCCCCGATCCAATTTGCCAAATTCGTAACGCAAAATAAGCTCCAGCCTCTCGATCATTGGATAGACGAATATGGAGCAGATTTGAAGCGTCTCATACCGGAAGAATTATGGAACCGCGTTCGGTATAACGGCTCGATTTACGCAATTCCGAGTGGCCAGTTGGTGAAGGGGAATGAAGTCATCTACATCCGCAAAGACTGGCTGGATAAACTGAACCTGCCGATACCCGTAACGCTGGAAGATTATAAGGAAGCAATGAAAGCATTTTCGGAAGGTGATCCCGACGGAAACGGAAAGAGAGATACATACGGCTTTACGATGATGAAGGATTTGTATCATTCTTCCCCGCTTTTTGGGGCGTTCGGAGTTCAATTGAACCAATGGACGGAACGTGGGGGAAAGCTCGTCTATGGCAACGTTTTGCCGGAAATGAAGGAAGCGCTCTCATTCTTTGCCGAGCTCTACCGGCAAGGATGGATTGATCCGGATTTCCCTATTTACCGCAGTAATGTTATGAACGAAAAAATAATAGAAGGAAAGGTCGGAATGTTTTCCGGAGCTTGGTATGATTCGCGCGGGGTTATTGCTCAAAGCCTGAAGAAAGATCCGCAAGCGAATTGGATAACCATTGACTATCCGATAGGCAAGAAAGGGAAGCAGGGAGTAGGTGCATTGAATCCAGTTTTCGGGTACCAAGTGGTTCCAAAAGGGAGCAGTCATGCTCGCGAAGTCATTCAATTTTTAAATTTCATTGCAGGTAAAGGCAGAACCTCAATAGTTCTGGGATTTCACAATCAAGTGTGGGATTGGAAAGACGGGAAAATTGTCAGCAAATTTAATGAACATGACAAGCACCTGTACAGAGGCATGTATTCTGCACTGGTGAATGTGGACAAACGGTGGCTGTTGCGGGCACGCAATGATTCCTATGGCAAAGAATTTCGTCTCAACGATAACATTGATAAAATAGAAAAAAATGTCGTGCAAGATGCATACGGCGGCCCGCCCCCTCTTACCATGGTAAGAAAATGGAATGAACTTTATTCATTGCAGGAAGTCTTCGTAAAAATCATTCTCGGCCTAGAATCCACGAATTCATTCGACGACTACGTGAAACGATGGTATGAGAGCGGAGGCACACAAGTTACGCAGGAAGTAAACGATTGGCATGAATCGCATAAAAAATAAGGATGTAGCCATGAAACGATACCAACGTGTGCATCATAAGTTTCTGCAAACCTCGCAACTACGGCTCAGCATCTATTTCTTCATCGTGCTTCTGCCGCTGGTTATCATTAGCTTGTACGTCAATAACAGAGCGAACCAAATTATTATTCAAAAAACGACAGAACAGACTCAAGAGAAGGTGGAGTCTGTTATGAATAACCTTGAATTGTCGTTGCACCATTTTGAGACGTTAACCAATCTAATTGCAACGAACCATAACATAAATGAGAAGCTGAAGGTAAATGGATCGGGGATGTCGCCTCGTACCATTGTTCAGTACTCTGAGCTGCTGCAAGAGCTGTGGAATATTTCGGCGGTGAGTCTGGTGGCTTCCCAGATCACGATTTATCAGATGGAAACCCATACGATGATATCTACGAAATATGGAGGAAAGAGAATTGAATCTGCGACCGAGCGAGAAAGTTTCGCCTCTTTAAATCGGCTTGCGGATCAAGTGGGTACGTTCTTGATGTCCCAACCCAAAGAGGGGAAAGAATCTGTAATCGCAGATTTAGTGGAGGCCAATTCCATATCTCTAGTCAGAAGGCTGAATGCCTTCCCGGATAAGAACAAAGCAAGTTTACTAGTTGTAACTTTACATAAAAATGCTCTCCAGACACTCATAAGCCCGCTGTTGAGTGCCGAGCTGACCAGCTTGCAAATTACGAACAGAGAAGGAGAGTCCATTCTATCCGTTCCCAATGACGATCCAGGCGAAAAACGCGATGGAGATATGCTTAAAGTCAGCGTGCAATCGTCTAGTTACCCAATCCGGTTGGAGGTTTTTCGGCCGATCGAAGAAATTTATAAAGAAACAAAAACGATGAGGCAATTTACCTATTTGATCATAGCGTGCAGCTTCGTGCTTTCCATGCTTATTTCTTGGGGAATTTATAACCGCATCGCTTCCCCTTTAGACCAATTAAAGAATGCAATGAAGGGCTTAATCGGTGGAGATTATGACATACGGCTGCATACAAGGCGGAAGGATGAATTTGGTTATTTGATGGATTCGTATAATCGAATGGCCGAGCATCAAAAGCATTTGATTCAGGATCACTATGAGCAGCAGCTTCGTATTGCCCGAACCGAGCTTACGTTTTTGCAATCTCAAATTAATCCGCATTTCTTATATAATACGCTCAACTCTATCTACTGGACGGCACAAAACTACGAGGCAGAGGAAATAAGCGAGATGGTGCTGAACCTGTCCCACTTTTTTCGGTTAAGTCTTCATAAAGGGAAGGATACATTCACGGTAGAAGAAACGATTACACATCTAGGCTACTACTTACGCATTCAACAGATCCGTTTTTTACATTGCTTTCAGGTCGTTTATGAGATACAAGAAGCAACGAAAACGATCCCCGTATTAAAGCTGCTTTTGCAGCCTTTGGTTGAAAATGCGGTAATTCATGGACTGGAGCAGATGAAGAGCGATGGTTTGTTAATCATTTCGAGCTTCTTGAAGCAGGGGAAATTGATGATTACCGTGCAAGATAACGGGAGTGGAATAAGTGAGCAGCGCCTACAATCCATTTATCAAGTTATTCAGGAAATCGAAGGAAAGACGGCTCCTTTTTCTTTTTTGGAATCCCCGGGAAAGGAGCTATACGGCTTGCGCAACGTTTGTTCCAGAATGAAGATGTTCTACGGCCATGATGCACACATCCGGTTCGAAAGCCAGTTAGGAGTGGGTACAACAGTAACTCTTGAGCTGCCTATTGCCGAATACGACAGATGAATACTTTTGATAGGGAGAGGATCACTTGAATCTTCTTATTGTGGAAGACGAGACTAGATTTTTGCAAAATCTACTTCACATGCCTTGGGAAGATCACGATATCGAAGTAGTAGGATCGGCGAATAACGGGGCTGAAGCTCTTGCTCAGATCCAAATAAAGCAGCCCGATATTATTTTAATGGATATACAAATGCCCGAAATGGACGGTCTTTCCTTGGCTTGCCAAGTGGCTCGAGATTATTCGAGTACGAAAATCATCATTTTAAGCGGTCATGATAAATTCTCCTATGCGCAGACAGCGGTGGAACTTGGTGTATACAAATATTTGCTCAAGCCTGCTGCTGAAATGGACATTCTCCAGACTGTGACGGATGCAGCCCGATGCATTAAGGCCGAGTTAATGGAGCGAACGCGTCAGCTAATGATGCAGGAGCAATGGACACAATACCTTCCCATCCTACATCAGCATACGATTCGCAATTTAGCATATGGAAAATATCAAATAGAAGATCTAGAAGCGTCCTGTGCTTCATTAGGACTTCATATAGATATTCATTCTCGTTATGCAGTAATCGTTCTAGACGTGGATGAACAAACCGATTCTAGCAATGAAAACAGCATGACCATGGACAAGCTTGTGCATTTTATTCGAAATCATTTGCCGATTCCTGATTATTATGTGTGCACGGAAGAGGATAAGGCGATTATTGTAATTGGAAGGGCCGGAGCGCTGGAACAAAATCAGCAGCAGCTGTTCGGAATTCACATCATCATGGAGAAGCTTATTCGCAACATTAAGCAATGTCTAGGCATTGTCGTAAGTGCGGGAATTAGTGGAGGAACGGGAAAGATAGACGAACTGCTGCCCTTATATATTCAAGCTAAAAAGGCGCTGCAAAATCGGGTCGTTTATGGAACAGGTATCGCAATTCCATATGATGATCCGCTCCAAGTCGAGTTCACGAACCGACCAAATTATGAACATGAGGACAAGCAATTGGAGATGGCTTTGGAGGCGTTGGATCAAGAACTTGCCATGCGAATGATTTCGAACATGTGTGAGGCGGTGAAGAACAACTCAGCGTCGTACGAAATCATGATGGAACAATTAATGTACATCGTTGGCGTATTGACACTCTTTATTCGTAAACGCGGATGGTCCGTACAGGATGTGACGGGAGAGGATTTTGATTTTCTCTCGAATGTACAATCACTTACGACTCCCGAGCGTATGTACGATGTTTTGCATCGTGCCGTAAGAAGCATAATCTCTTATGCCGAGAGTCATGACAGAAAGGTTACTCATCCCACTGTTCAAGCCATTATCGAGCTGCTTGAGACGGAACAGGAGCAGGAATTTACGTTACATACGATTGCAGACCGTTTTTATGTGAACGCCTCGTATTTAAGTCGTTTATTCAAGCAGGAAACAGGAATGCCATTTACTTCTTATGTTCTCGAACACAAGATGGAACGGGCGAGGACGGCACTGATGAATGGTGCAAGAGTGTATGATGCAGCCGCCATGATTGGATATAGAGACGTCAGCTATTTCACCAAAATATTCCGAAAATATTGGGGCGTGACGCCAAGCAGTGTAAAAAATAAATGAATAGGTCTCTAGTGAATCGAAAACTATTAACTAAGGAGTCGATGTTATGAACACGAAGCTAGCAAAAACAAGAAAGGCATGGTTTACTGTAATGCTTACCTTCACGCTTACTTTAAGCTTGTTTGTCAACTTATTTTCAACGCCAGTGATTAAAGCGGCCAAGGACGCAGAAGGGAATGAAATGGATAGCACTGCGATGGCTCGAAGTGACCTGTCAACAAGCAATATGGTGTTTTTATACAGCGGTCATTTTGGAGACGGTCAACATTACATTCCCTATGAATCGACAGAGCTCGATCGGTTGGATACGGTGAGGCAATTTGTTATTGCGATAGATAATAAGACAAATAAAATTGATAATTATAGAGAAAGAAATTTGATTGATGATGTAAATGAAACGCTGCGGACAATCGTGGATACGAACAGCGAATATAGCGTGCTGGTTCCTCTTCCGGCACACGATGTATCGAGTAAGTTAGACGTTGATAAGTTATTCGATGAATATGTAAGCTATATAAAGGCATTAAAACAAAAAATAGGTTCAAATTGGGACTCGGTAACGGGATTTTATTATCCTAACGAAGCCATATACTTCTATGGGACTCAAAATTACTGCTACTCGCAGCTTAAAAATCAATCGCAAGTTCAATTGTTGAAAAAACTTTCGGAGTATATAAAGAACAGTGACGATGTAGACAAAGCAACTTCTTTTGCATGGGCTCCTTATTATGGTTTTGGTCCTAACAGAGAAAAAATAGTGGAAACAATTGCATACATCGTGGACGAGACAACGGTCTTTGATTACGTGTATATTCAACCCCACTACTATTTTGACAATGACTACAAAATAAATTTGCAGCCGATTTACGATAGCGTGAAAGAAGGAAGAATATATGGGGATGGCGGTCGGTTGGTTGCAAAGAATCATTTAGATAAAACGAAAATCGGAATTCAAATGGAGATTGATTATAAGTATTTTACCGATACAGGGCACAGAGAAAGGTATGACCAGACAGTTGATAAATTCAAGGATCTTTTAGGCGAAAAAGGGCGATTCAGCTTTTACATAGGATCGAAAGGCTTGATAAATAAATATAGTAATCCATATTTCAGAGAAACACTAGATAAAGTGAACGAATTCTATACAAATTGAGTTTATATAAGCCGATTCTTTTATTGAAGGAATCGGCTTTTTTCATTTTTGAGGCAGAAGATAGCTGGGACTTCCAACATACTGTTAAGGGATGATGATGCTGGGTATGTTTTAGAGCGATTCATTTTCGATATTGAATGGTGAAAAAGGTATGCAAGAAGGAATGAATTGCTTACAATAGTAAGGTTGGGAAAGGAGTGTATGATGAGTTTTTTTAGCTTGATATTATTTGCCCTGTTTGTTTTTTTATTTATAAGGGAAAAAAGGCGTATTAGTCTTTCATTCCTATTCATAGCAGCTTTAGCGAATTTAGCGCTGAGTCTAGTGGCGTTCTCCAACCAGATTCCATGGGTGAACCTAATTGTGGCCGCGGCTATCCTCGCCTCTGTTCCTTTGAGCGTACTGTTTGTGACCATATATTTGCTGCTTAACGGACGAATCATGTTGAAGAAGGAAAGCAAGAAGCTCGCGAATATGCTGTCATTATTATTGAGTCTCCTGATATTTGCGATGATCGGGATGTTTTTCTACATTTTCTTTATTTCTTATAATGATAAATTTGCGATTTTTTATATCGGGACGCTGCTTATCTTCATGTATTTTTCCTTTGTGTTCGTCAGCTTCCTAGCGTATGCAATTTTTTATCACTACTGGAGAATATGGTACAAGCCTGATTTCATTATCGCGCTTGGCTCCGGCTTGATCGGAGGGGATCGTGTTCCCCCGCTGCTTGCGTCACGCTTGGACAAAAGTATCGAGCAATATCGGAAGTATGATGAAGAGCCTAAAATTATTGTGTCTGGCGGTCAAGGACCGGACGAACTGCTCAGTGAAGCGGAAGCCATGAAGAACTATATTGTGGGGAAAGGAGTACCCGAGCAGGATGTGCTGATCGAGGACAAATCACGCAACACGATGCAAAATATGCTGTTCTCGAAGGCGATTATGGACTCCATCAAACCAGATCATAAAAGTATATTTGTTACAAACAATTACCATGTCTTCCGGGCAAGCATTTTTGCGCGGCTCGCGGGATTGAAGAAGTGCGAGGGGGTAGGCGCGAAGACGGCAAGATATTATATGCCAAGTGCTTTCATCCGCGAGTATATTGGCATCATCATGATGTACAAATGGTGGCATCTCGCAGTGGTATCGCTGATCGTATTATTTACCGTCATGTTGCTGAGAGTGCTGTAAATGATGGGTGCGATATGAAAAAAGATCGAGCCGGGGAACTAATTCGCTTAGTACCCTGACTCGATCTTTTATGTTTCATAATCATGATTTTGAAGTGTACCGGCATAAATCGCTTCTGTAATGACGTATTATTGCGGCTTCACCATAATCTTCACTTGGTTTTTCTCTTTCAAGAGTGCCTCGAAGCCATGATCGACGACTTCATCCAGTTGAATGCGCTTCGTCACCAGCTTCTCTGCTGGGAAGTAGCCTTGCTCCATCAATTTGATAACCGCAGGAAATACATTGCGGTAACCGATGATGCCTTTCATCGTCCGTTCTTTCGTCACGATGGCATTTGGTTTAATGGTAGCTTCTCTTTCGAAAATGCTGACAATCATTACTTCGCCGCCAAGTTTTGCTGCGTCAATTGCATTGTTCAGCACTGCAGGAACTCCAGTTACTTCATAAGCGACATCTACACCGCCGCCTGTCCGTTCACGAAGCTCCTTTACGACATCGACTTGCGATGGATCAAGCACAATAGCTCCCAGCTCAGCTGCTTTCTGCTTCCGCTGTTCAGACAATTCAATCGCATAAATTTCCGATGCGCCGGCTGCTTTCAATGCCTCAATAACAAGCAACCCGATTGGGCCTGTGCCGAATACGGCTGCACGATCCCCGACCTGAAGATTACTTTGACGAACCGCATAGAGCGCTACAGCGGAAGGCTCAACAAGCGCGCCTTGCTCATACGATATACTGTCCGGAATCTTGTGCACCATGTGCTCGTCTGCTGCTACATATTCCGAGAATCCGCCACCGCCGCCTGCCAGACCAAGGAAGCCCATTTTATCGCACAGATTGTACTTGCCTTGCTTGCAGGCCTCGCATTCGCCGCACGCGAAAATCGGTTCTACAACAACCCGGTCGCCTGCTTGGAATTTGGTTACGCCTTCGCCGACCTCGACGACCTGTCCGGAAAATTCATGTCCCATAACGATAGGAGCTTGTTCTCCTGTTAAGGGATGGGGAGCGCTATTTGAAATGAAGATCGGTCCCGCTGTGTACTCATGCAGGTCACTGCCGCAGATGCCGCAGCATTCGACTTTGATTTTTACCTTGCCTTTGCCGGCTGCTGGTTCTGCAATGTTCTCCACGCGCAAATCTTTAACGCCATGCCATCTTAATGCTTTCATATGTTCATCTCCCCAGAAGTATATGGATAAAAGGTTGTTCAAAACGCACAGTTTTGAACACGAATCGAATATATGAATTGGAAACGAGCGATACTTTTCGGAAACGTTTCCGATATTAAATATGTCACACTATTAGCGTGATGTCAATCACAGTCATTTTTTGTAAGGGATCAGGTGAATAATGTGAATCCAGATGGTATGATACAGGCATAAGGTTGGTTGAGATGGTGGAAGCAATTCCAACAGTTACGGGAGGAAGATACAGCAGTGGTTCAGAAAAAGGTCACGATTGAGGACGTTGCGCGGCGGGCAGGAGTTGGATTGGCAACCGTATCGCGTGCGATTAACGACGCGGAGGGCATAAGCCCGAAGACAAAGGCGAAGGTGATGCAGGCGATCGAAGAGCTTGGCTTTGTACCAAACTCTTTCGCACGAAGCCTTAAGGTGCGGCAGACGAAGCAAATTGCGCTAGCAGTTCCCGATATTCGGAATGCCTTCGTGCCGGAAATTGCCTATTCCGTAGAGCAGGCGGCTAAACATTATGACTACCGGGTTGTACAGATTAATACGCTGGGCAACGCGAGAGCGGAGCTGGAGATATTAAGGGAAGTAAAAAAGCTTCATGTGGATGGCCTGATTGTGCTTCCGCTTGCTTATCCTGCCACACTGCCTGACTTGATTAACAAGTCGAGCCTTCCGATATCCGTTATTAACTACGGGAAGAAGCTCGGGGACGATGTGAAGGCGGATATTGTCAGTTTATCGACACAAGAAGGCAAGCTAGTGATGGAGCATTTTATGAATATCGGACGGACACGAATTGCATACGCTGGAGCACCGAAGCACATCATTGAGGAGCGTTTCTTTGCCTACGAAGATGCCCTGCCGCAAATAGACAGCTCTTTGATCTATTTCGGAGATGATTTTTCAATGCAAACCGGATTAAAGGCAGCAGATTATTTTGCAGGTCTAACGAAGATGCCGGATGCGATTTATGCGGGCAATGACATGATTGCGATGGGTCTGCTGAACCGGTTTAAGGAATTGGAAATTCGTGTGCCAGAGGACATTGCAATCGTAGGCATCGATAATATTTTATGGGGGACGATTACAACGCCTCGGCTCAGTTCAGTATCAATCATGGGGGCCGAAGTAGCTAGGGTAGCGACAGAGCTGCTGCTGAACCGAATCATTGAACAGAAACGCGGTGTATATGAACGTGTACAGTTTGAACCCCGTCTTATTGTAAGAGAGTCGAGTGTGGCGATGACGCGCAGCTCACAGCAATTGGACTGAGATTTGGATAAGGAAGAAAGAGGAAGGTATGGTAAAGGCGGATGATAGGATGGATATCATGCTGGCCAATTTGTTGCAGAAATACAGCGACTTCGGATGGCTGTGCAGAGTGGATGAGTGATTCCGCGTAATATGCACGGTTGAGCAATTGTAATACACCGTTGGAACATGGGTTGTAATAACCATGTTTAGCGGTTTTTTTTTGTTTTTTAATGCTGTAAAAATCAGCATTCGAAACATTGACACAAATTTGTCACATTTCAGCGCGAAACCATAAAACATTTTCCTCTATTGGATCATCTAACATAAAGGCGGAAAATTCATACTTGGATATGATTTCAACTTAGGAGGGTGAAAATGTGAAAAAGCTAATATCAGGTTTTGTTGCGGCAGCACTTGGCTTTACGCTGGTCATGCCTGTACCGGCGCAAGCTGCGCCTGCAGCTTACACCGTATACGTGAATGGGAGCAGTATTAGTACAGGTCAATCGCCTGTTTACACGCAAGGCCGTGTGCTGCTTCCCATGGCGGCTATTTTCCAGGCGCTTGGCGCCAGTGTAAGTTACGATTACAAAACGAAGAAGGTGTCAGCTTACAAGGGAGGAACCTCGGTAATTTTGACCTTGGGCTCCAAAGCGGCAACGGTCAATGGAAGAACTGTCTATATGGATGTTCCAGCTAGAGCAATGGGTGGCAGAACGATGGTTCCGGTACGTTTCGTAAGTGAATCATTGGGTGCTACAATCACTTATGACAACAAAACGAGAGTCGTTCGCGTGACTTCTGGCAGTTCGCCGACATACCCGGATCGCCCGACGTACCCGGATCGTCCAACAACGCCTGACTATTCCGGTAATCTTCAAGGCGTAAACTATGTTACGGTTCAAATCTCCGGTCAGTCTGGAGATGCCAGCGATATTCGAGTGAGCTTCTCCAAGGAGAGGAATGAATATAATCTTGATCATTATCGCGTCATGATTGTTAAAGCTTCAAACTCCTTTAATTTGAACAAAGCACGCTCCGTATCTTCCAGCAATTATACCGTAGTGAACAAAAACGCTGACGATCCTGTAGTCAAATTGGATTCTCGCGCCCGTGACGTAGATGGAGACTATATTCGCACGAATGTGAAGTATGAAGCTTATGTATTGTCAGTGGGCAGATCGAGTAACGATCAGGTGCTTTCTAACTCATCTTCTACCTTTACGTTAGGCGATAATGCAGTTGCAGCGGCGACGAATGTGCAAGTGCGCAATGTGGCGAATTATAACGATGGCCGCGATATGCAGGTTAGCTTTACTCGTCCATCTAACGACAGTCAAATTCAAAATTATCGGATTATGGTCGTTAAAACGAAGGATGCATCTCGTTTCGATGCTTATGAAGCAGACCGCGTATCCAGCCAAAATTATACCACTGTATCGAAGTCCAGTAACTATACGTTGACGACAACATTGAGTTCGACGGCAAGAGATACATCAGGTGACTATATCCGTAAAGACGTGTCCTATACCGTATTTGTCGTATCTGTCAGCAATACGAGCTCGTATAGCAACAAGCTGTCCTCCAGCTCATCTTCGATCACGCTTGGACAATCAGCTGGTGTTCCAGTGATTACGAAAGTTAGCCAAGTGGGCAATTATGGAGATGGCCGCGATATTCAGATCAGCTTTAATCGCTCTTCCGATGAATCGCGCGTAAGCTACTACCGGATTTTTGCAGTGAAATATTCGGATGCTTATCGCTTTGATTTGACTGAAGCAAACCGGGTTTCATCCAGCAATTATTATGATGTCTCGAAGAATGGCTATAGCATTACTTCAACATTGCCATCTAATATGCGTGATGTGAATGGCTCATTAATCCGCAGAGGGGAAACGTACCGTCTGTTCGTCATGTCAGTTTCGAATAGCAACTCTGACTACAATGCATTGTCGGGCGCATCCGATTCCATCAATATTTCGAATAACTCAACGGTATACAATGCTTCCAATGTAAGAGTAAGCGATGTAGGAGATTATAATGACGGCCGCGACATGATGGTTACCTTTAATCGTGCATCGGATGAATCGAATATTAGCCAGTATCGCATCATGGTTGTGAAATCAAGCAGATCGTATCGCTTTGATGTATCTGAAGCGAACAACGTATCCAGCTATAACTACACGTCAGTGAACACGAATGGAAGAGACATCAGCCTCAAGCTGAGCTCTACTGCTAGAGACGTAGATGGCGATCTGATCCGCAATGGAATCAGCTACCAAGTATACGTGCTTTCGGTTGGACGCGGCAGCTATGTGAATTCCTTGTCCAGCTCTTCAGATTCGATTACATTGTCTAACAATTCGACGGTCTATCCAGCAACGAACGTATCGGCGAGCAGTATGGGCGGCAATTACAATGATGGACGGAACATGGGGGTAACATTCAACCGTGCCGCAGATGAATCGAATGTGAATCATTATCGTGTCATGGTTGTGAAGTCTTCCAATGCAAGCCGTTTTAACCTGACGGAAGCGAACAGAGTAAACAGTTGGAACTCGACGGTCGTGAATCGTAATGGCAGCAGTTTGTCAACAGTACTTGGTTCGGATGCAAGAGATGTGGATGGTGCGCCAATTCGCAACGGTATTAGCTACCGGGTCTTTGTGCTCTCTGTAAGCGCGAATAATCAAGCGAACAATGCGTTGTCTGCTCCATCTCCTGAGGTTACGCTCAGAAGCAATGCCTCAGTTGATGTTGTAACGAATGTAGAAGCGAAGATTATTGGCGGAAACGGCAATGCCAGCGATATTGAAGTGGGCTTTGCTGCATCATCCAACAATTCTTATGTTAATGAATACCGCATTATGGTCGTTCGTGCTGATCAGTCTTATGCCTTTGACACATATAGTGCGGGACTTGTGAGTTCATCAAGCTATATTCGGGTTGGAAGCCAAAGTGGCTATGTGAGACAATCGCTGACAAGCAGCTTGCGTGATGTTCAAGGGAATGTCATTCAAAAAGGTATTGCTTACCGGGTCTTTGTGCTTACGGTAGCTGACAATAGAAGCGGCTCCTCGAATGCTTTGTCTTCGCCTTCTGGTGAATTTTCCTTGGTAGATCAATCCGTGCAGGCCCCTACGAATGTGTTTGTGGCGAGAGAAGGAGCGAATGAATTCAAGGCCTACTTCTCGAAGCCAAGCAGCGACAACGGAATTGCCTATTATGGAGTAATGGTCGTTCCTTCCGTATCGGCAGATTCATTCAACCTGGATCAGGCGAATCGTGTGGGAGGAAATAATTATAAATTGGTAAGCGTGTCGGGCGATGGATCGACCATGTTCTCGTTGTCCGATAATGATGTATACGGAAATCCAATTCGCACTGGTGTTGCCTATAAAGTATTTGTGGTGTCCGTAGCGGATGGACGATATGCAACGGTTAATGCTCTCTCAAATGCCTCTAATGAAATCATTGTTGGAAACTGATAGTAAATCAAGCCAATGGCAAACAGACTGAACGGCATAGAATAATAGCATTTTATAAGAGCCTCGAATGCATTTCGAGGCTCTTATGCATTCATAAGGGAATTATTTTAGGGATAAGAGGGATTTTTATGCTGGTATTCAATGATAAGGAGTAATTTTAACATTAGGTCTTCAATCGACAATTTTGTCGAATGAAAAAAGGAGAGGAAACGAATGGAAATGTTAGAAAAAACGCAGTTTAGGGGTGTTTTTGTCGGAAAAAAGTCGAAAAAACACTTAATTACAACTAAAAAATGACAAAAAATGATTGTCCGTGTCGAAAATTTGAAAATTGATATGAAAAGGTATTAATCTTTTCATTTAAGCAGCCGATATAAAATATGGGTCTGTAGTTGGATAATTGTGAACAGGTATCCAGCATGCTGATATGTAATATGTACTTTAGACCTAATCACGCGATACATGTCACAAGAACTAGTGCGTAAACAATGTTATGACATTCTTGCCTGGTAATCGATTTGCAACAATCAATGGAGACATCAAGAAGAACAACATCAGGATTAAAAGGCAAACCCAGTCGAAAGTTGGGGGCGCAAAGCCTCGGGCCTAACGTCTATTGGATTATGGCAGCCGGGCTGCCATTCGAGTTGCGGTAACCAAACAACGGTTATTTGGTGACAAGGCTATTCCCAATGGCCTTTTTTTTGCGCACAAAGGTTGGGGTAAATGATGGAAATTGTGTTGCTGAAGTGGGACGAATGTACTTCCTATAAAAACATAGCTTCGTTGATGGATCGATTTATCCCGTATGTTACGCCTGAAAAATACAAACGGTTAGACAGACTTCGAGAGCGTAAAGATCGTTACCGCGTGGTTGCAGCTGATATATTGGCTCGCATCCTGCTCTCTCGAGCGCTGAACCGATCGAACGACGAGATTGTTATTCGTACTCATTCATTCGGCAAGCCGTATATAGAGGGCAACCCGGTATTTTTCAACATCTCTCATGCCGGTGCATTCATTGCAGTGGCATTGGATAGAGCGCCAATCGGGATTGATATTGAGCAAGCAGGGGAATGGAGCATGGATGTGGCTAGGCTGATATGCTCGCCGCGTGAGCTGGAATTGCTTGCAAATACGGACGACTGCCGTGCGCGTCAGGAATTGTTTTTTTACATATGGACGGCTAAGGAAAGTGTGTTGAAGGCAATTGGTGTAGGTCTCAGTCAGCTTCCAAGCACTTTCGAAATCGTGCAGGAGACAGCCGTACCTGTACAGCGTAATCAATTATGGAAAGTTAATCATTATTATGTAAAGCAATATGTCGTTCCTGAAACAGGCTATTGTATGACTGTGTGCGCACAGCATATGGATTTTGCCAAGCAAATAGAGTACATCACATGGGAGCAGTTGACTCATTGGTTTATGAAATGGGTTGGATCGTGATAAAGGAGAGGACGAAGATTGGCTTTCATGGAATTGACAGTAGAACGATTGACAGGCTATGACGCACATTCTATTGAGCTGCCTGAGGAGACGTTGCGTCTTCTGAAGGATCATTCGACCGAGCATTCGGTCAAGTTGGAATCCGTCATATGCGGAGCGTGGGCAACGCTGTTGTCTCGTTTCTACAACTCACAGCAAGTAACTCTTCATGCCGTTCAATCGAGTAATGGCAATGGCAATCATACCGTAGTCAGCCAGGATGACGTGACCATGCAAGGAATTATGAACATTCATAACAGTTTGTTGGCTTGCACAGAAGGGCGTAACCTGACTTGCTCTGAAATAGGAATAGACAGCGATGTAGCAACATACTGCTGGTACGGAGCAGATGCTCAACCGATGCTTCCGGAGGGGACACAGGAATGCGGTTTGCATTGCTGCATCCAATCTGTTGATGGAGTTGGTTCGACACTGCTGTTTACCATGTACTATAAGGAAAATCATTTCCAATTATCGACGGTGGAGAAGCTGGCGGAGTATTTCCTGCAACTGTTGCAGGAAATGGTTAAGCACCCTCAGAAGCGCATTGGCGAACTGGAGATGTTAACGGAGCAGGACAAGCACCAGTTGATCGAAGGAATGAATCAGACTCGGGTAGATTACCCGCATACATTTACAGTTCCGGCACTGTTCGAGGAGCAGGCGCAGCTTCATCCTGACCGGGTGGCTGTAAAGGAAGATGGCCGTGACCTGACATATCGTGAGCTGAATGTGCGTGCGAACCAATTAGCGCGCAGATTGCAGAGTCGGGGCATTGGCCGTGAGCATTCCGTTGGGATTATGGCAGAACGAAGTGCGGAGATGGTTATAGGGATATTGGCTATCCTCAAGGCAGGGGGAGCTTATGTACCTATTGATCCGGATCATCCTCAAGATCGCATTCAGTACGTTTTGGAAGACAGCCGCACGAAGCATGTGCTGTTAAGCCGTTCATCACAGGCGGATTTGCCTGCTAACATGGAGCTTATCTATATTGATGACCCGACACTTGCTGATGAGTCAGGAGATAATTTGGCATCTATCAATCAGCCGGAAGATCTTATTTATATTATTTATACATCTGGATCGACAGGACGGCCTAAGGGCGTTATGGTTACCCATCGCAATGTCGTTCGCCTAGTTAAGCGAACGAATTTTGTGAAGTTTAACGAAGGCGATCGAATTTTGCAAACGGGGTCATTGGTGTTTGACGCCTCAACATTTGAAATATGGGGCTCGTTGCTGAACGGCTTAGGTCTGGTTCTCATAGACAAGACAGTCATTTTAGATGCAGAACAATTAGAGCAAGCACTCGTTCGCCACGGTGTAACGACCATGTTCTTAACAACAGCGCTTTTCATTCAATTGGTGGATCGCAATCCACGCATTTTTGCGCCTTTGCGTCAATTACTCGTAGGTGGAGAGCTGATGTCGCCGAAGCATTTCTATCGTGCAGCCAAGGAGTGTGCACCGATCGACATCTCGAATATCTATGGGCCTACGGAAAACACCACCTTCTCGACTTCCTATCTGATGAAGGAGGAAGGAGAGGGCACGATCCCAATCGGTACACCGATCACGAACTCAACTGCCTATGTCGTAAATAATTATGGCATGCTGCAGCCGATTGGAGCTGTAGGAGAGCTGTGGGTTGGTGGTGAAGGTGTAGCACGCGGCTATCTGAACAAGGAAGAAATGACGCGCGATAAGTTCATCGATAGTCCATTTGTGACTGGTGAGCGCATCTACAAGACGGGTGACCTTGTTCGCATGTTGCCAGACGGAAACCTGGAATTCGTGGGACGCAAGGATCATCAGGTAAAAATTCGTGGCTATCGCATGGAGCTTGGCGAGATTGAAGCGCAAATTCATACGCATGAACAGGTAACGGAAGCATTGGTTGTTGCCTTCGAGGAAGCGCCTGGTCAGAAGGCGCTATGTGCTTATATTGTCGCAGATGAAGATATGACAGCCGCTATAATGCGCGAGTATTTAGCCCAGCATTTGCCGGAATTCATGGTGCCAGCTTACTTCATGTTCTTGGAGCGGATGCCGCTGACGATCAACGGGAAGATCGATCGGGCCAAGCTGCCTCAGCCTGAGAAGCAGGAGCGCATGTCCGCTAACTATCAAGCGCCGACAACGGCGACTGAGAAGAAGCTGGCGAAGATTTGGGAGGAATTGCTCGGAATATCCCCAGTCGGTACGGAGGATCATTTCTTTGAAATAGGCGGACACTCCTTGAAGCTGGGGCAGCTGCAGGCACGTATTTCGGCTGAATTCCATGTCTCGTTATCCTTTAAGGATTTGTTCTCTAATCCATTTGTCGGCAAGCTTGCTGCACAGATTGATGGAGGAGCGGAAGCTCAATTTGAGTCGATTGCGCCTGTTGAAATGAAGTCGCACTATTGTCTCGCTCCAGCACAGACGCGGATGTTCGCTCTTCAACAGCGAGGCGGTGTCGGCATGGCTTATAACATCCCGCTTGTGTATGAAGTGAACGGCCAGTTGGACACTGATCGGCTGAAGCAGGCATTGAATCAATTAGTCCAACGGCATGAAGCGTTCCGGACTTCGTTCCACTGGGAGCAGGATAAGGTAGTGCAGAAAGTGCATGCAGCGATCGAACTGGATGTGCCGGTCATGGAAGCGGAAGGCCGTTCGGCCGGCGAACTGGCGCAAGCATTCGTTCGCCCATTTGAGCTGGATAAGGCACCGCTTTTGCGAGCTGCTATTGCGGAGCTCGCGCCTGAACACTATGTGCTGATGCTGGATATCCATCATATCGTATTTGATGGGACATCACTCAGCGTCTTTGCAGAAGAATTGGCGGCGCTGTATGAGGGTGAGCAGCTTGCGCCAATAACGCTGCAATATAAGGATTACGCAGAGTGGCAGTCTGCACGTGTGCAAGATGAGCAAGAGCATGAGCCTTATTGGTTGAGCGTTCTAGAGGGTGATATACCACTGCTTGATCTCCCAACTGATTATCCGCGTCCTCAGGTGCAATCGTTTGAAGGGGACATGGTACGCATTGCGTTGTCCGCGGAGACGGTGGAAGGCTTGAAGCAGCTTGCTCTTCGTCAAGGCACTACGCTCTATATGGTGCTCTTATCGGTATACAATGTACTTCTGTCCAAATATGTGGACAAAGAAGACGTCATTGTAGGCTGTGCGGTTGCCGCGCGGACGCATACAGATGTTGAACGAATGATGGGCATGTTCGTCAACACCCTGCCAATTCGCAGTTATCCAGAGGGCGGCAAGGTCTTTGCACAATATTTGAACGAGATGAAGGATACGCTCCTGCTCGCCTATGAGCATCAGGATTATCCGCTCGACAGTCTAGTAGAACGGCTGCAGCTGAAGCGGGACTTGAGCCGCAACCCGCTGTTCGATACGGTATTTGTTATGCAGAATATGGGCAACATTTCGCTGCAAGCAGGCGATGCGAGCTTTACACAGCTTCCTTACCATAACGGCACGTCGAAGTTTGATTTGACGCTGGAAGCGATTGAGCAGGAAGAGGAGCTCGCATGTAACTTTGAGTACTGCACGAAGCTGTTTGCACGCACCACGATTGAGCGATTAGCGAGCCACTTCGAGCAGCTTGCGATGCAGGTTGCACAGCAACCGGACAGCATTATTGGCGAGCTTGATCTGCTTACTAAGCAGGAACGCGAGGAAATTGTTCATACGTTCAATGGCACGACAACGGACTATCCACGTCATGCAACTGTGCACAGCTTGTTCGAGGAGCAGGTTCGTTTGACGCCTGATCGTATTGCACTTGTTGCCGGTGAACGAGAGTTTACGTATGCGGAGCTTAACACAGAAGCCAATCGATTAGCTCATTATTTGCGGGAGCAAGGGACAAAGGCAGAGCAGCCTGTAGGGCTATTCACGGAGCGTACCCCAGAAATGATTATTGGTGTGCTTGCGATCTTGAAGGCGGGCGGGGCTTACGTGCCGATCGATCCTGACTATCCGCAAGAACGCATTCAATATATGCTGGAGGACAGCCGTGTTGCCATTGTATTGACGAGCGACCACTTGGCAGAAAGATTGCCTGATGGACTAAGAAGCATTGGCTTCACAGATTCGGCACTGTCAGCTCAACCAAAGGACAATATCGAGATCGTTAATGAACCTGATCACCTCGTGTACTTAATGTATACATCCGGATCAACTGGCAAGCCAAAGGGGGTTATGGTAACCCATCGCAATGTCGTGCGTCTTGTGAAAAACACGAATTTCGTGTCGTTCCAAGAGAATGATCGTATTTTGCAGACCGGTTCTCTTGTATTCGATGCCTCGACATTCGAAATATGGGGAGCGCTGCTCAACGGCCTTCAGCTCGTGCTCGTGGACAAGCCAACGATTTTGGATGCAGATCAATTGGAACAGGCAATTGTACGGCATGGCATCACGATGATGTGGCTGACCTCACCGTTGTTCACGCAGCTTGTGGAGAAGAATGAGCGTCTGTTCAAGCCTGTTCGTACGCTGCTTGTTGGCGGCGATGTATTGTCGCCGAAGCATATTTATCGTGTGCTCCATCATTGTGCGCCGATTCAAATCGTGAACGGCTATGGACCGACGGAGAATACAACCTTCTCCTGCTGCCATCAGATTAAAGCTGAACAGAATGGTTCTATTCCAATCGGAGCACCGATTGCAAACTCGACGGCATACGTCGTGAACAACTATGGCAAGCTTCAGCCAATTGGCGTTGCCGGCGAATTGTGGGTAGGCGGCGACGGGGTAGCGCGCGGCTACTTGAATCGCGAGGACTTGACGATGGAGAAGTTCATCGACAGTCCATTCAAGGCGGACGAAAAGCTGTATAAGACCGGTGACCTTGTACGCTGGCTGCCAGACGGTACGGTTGAATTCCTAGGACGCAAAGACCACCAAGTTAAAATCCGCGGCTATCGTATGGAGCTTGGCGAGATTGAGGCGCAAATACGTACGCATGAGCTCGTGAAGGAAACGCTTGTGACCGATATCGAGGAATCACCAGGACAAAAGGCACTGTGTGCTTACATCGTAACTGAAGGTACAGTAACAGCAGCCGACATCCGACAGCATTTGCACTCGCATTTGCCGGATTATATGATACCGACCTATTATGCATTTCTTGAGCAAATGCCGCTTACGACGAACGGCAAGATCGACCGCTCGAAGCTTCCTGCACCAGCGAAGCAGGAGTGGACAGGAGCAGGCTATGTGGCCCCAGAGAGCGAAATGGAGATGAAGCTCGCTGAGCTGTGGCAGGAGCTTTTGGGAATAGCAACTGTCGGCGTATGTGACAACTTCTTCGAGCTTGGCGGCCATTCCTTGAAGGCGATCACGCTTGTCGCACAGTTAAAGCAGGAGTATGAAGTCGATGTGAGTGACGTATTCGCTTATCCAACTATCCGGCAATTGGCACAGCGGATGAAGTATCGTCCGAACCATATGAAGGATAAGCTGGAGCGCATTCGCGCGATCTATTCTGATGCTGTAACCGCAACAGAAAATGAGACTCACACAGAAGCATGGGAGCAATATCGGAGCCGCAACGAAGCGTACAGTAAGCGGGATATTGCGCAGCAGTTGACATATGCCAAGGTTCTGCTTACAGGTGCTACAGGATATTTGGGTGCATATTTGCTTCGTGATTTACTGCAATATACATCCAGCACGGTTGTAGCGGTTGTGCGCGGCACATCTCCTGAACAAGCACGCGACAGACTGAATGAGAAGCTGGCTTATTACTTCGGCGACGATCTGGCAGCAACGTACGGGCAGCGGATCGAAATCGTAAATGGCAACTTGAGTGATGAACATCTCGGACTTGCACCAGAACAATATGCTAAGCTGGCAAATGAAGTCGAATGCATCATCCACGCTGCGGCTAATGTCAAGCATTATGGACACTATTCGGAGTTCGTTTTGAATAATGTCACTGCAACAGAGCATTTGCTCGAATTAGCTGTGCAAGGGAAGAAGAAGGCATTCCATCATGTCTCCACGATGTCAGTCGGCATGGGAACGATCAAGGGCAGGGAAGATGTTCTCTTTACGGAGGATGACTTGAATATCGGTCAGGTGCATGACAATTATTATGTACAGACGAAATTCCAAGCAGAGCAGCTAGTTGAACAGGCGCGTCAGAAGGGGATAAGCACGAATATTTATCGAGTCGGGAACATTGTGTGCCATTCGGTTAGCGGCCAGTTCCAAGAAAATATTCAGGACAATGCGTTCTATAAAACGATCAAGTCCTTCATTCAATTGGGCGCTGTACCGGCTTCAGGCCAAGATACAGACTTGTCCTTCGTAAATCAGGTAAGCCGAGCCATTGTTACGCTGCATGACAAACCAGCACTGCATAATGACATATTCCATATCTACAACCCTCACCGGATCAGTATGTCTGACATGCTGTCTGCGCGGGAAGATGTTCAGGTAGAGAAGCTGCCAATGGCCGAGTTCCTCTCTTATTTGTTCGAACGATATGAAAAGGGCGAGGATCTTGAAGCCGTGGAAAATGTGATGCTCCATAACGGCTGGATGGATGAGGGATCTGCACTTACAGCGTTTGAGCATACCGCAGAGCGGACGACAGCCTTATTGGGAGCATTAGGCTTTGCTTGGACTATACCGGGTTCAGAGCAAGTGACAAGCTTGCTGAGACACGGATTCGACGTTGGCTTCCTGACGCATTCCGCGAAGTAGAGAATCGTTCTGGGGATATTCTGTGCAGGGGGGATGAACATCGATCATAGCTGGAAGGGTCTGGTTGCGGATAGTCGGCAAGCAGATAATTTGATTTTATGTAACAGGAAAAATAGCAATAAGCATTGGCATGAGGCGACATATTGAGTAATATTCAGTATGAGCAGTTGAGCAATGGTTTGAACAACATACTATGAATCATTTACATCTAGGAGGAGATTTACTATGTTCGAAACAAAATTTGATGCAGTTAAAAACCGTGTGTATGTGAAGCTTGAAGGCATGATGACAATTGAGGAAGCGAAAGAGTACGATATGGCTGTTCGCAAAGAAGTGGATAAAGCGAAAGAAGGCTATACGTTCTGCATCGACATGGCAAAGGCACAACCAGCACCAGCTGACGTTAATGACTATTTGTCAGGTTTGCGCGATTACATGGCTACCAAAAAAACAAAAGGATCTTCCATGATCGTAAGCTCTGCATTGACGAAGCTGCAATTGTCCCGCTTGGTTAAAGATCTTGGCGGCGCTTATGGCGTAGCACAAAGCTACGAAGAAGCAGATCGCTATTTGGATAGCTTGTAATATCGTCTTTATTCTTTATTCTTCATAAGCAAGGACAATAAAGGGATGACCTGCCCGTTTTCGGACGGGCAGGTCTTTTTGTAACGAGTAACTAGAGCAAGTGCAATGACCAACTACGCGTAGTATATAAGAATACCCTATTACATAAAAGGTGTGACAGGAATGAAATCTCAATCTATGAACGAACGAATACGTGCGTTATGGAATCGCTGTTTTCAATCACTGTTAGCGCGGATATTATTGCCTATCAGTCTTATTACTCTGCTTGTCATTGTGGCGACCAGCATGGTGAATGCAAGCTTTATTAAAAATGTCGTGAACGACATCATGGTCGAAGATACCCATACAGCCGTTCGGCAAATTGGAAAGCTCGTCATTCAGCAGGGCAAGGATGATCCGAAGGCGGTATTGAATTTGATCGCTTATAAGGAGAACAGCTCTTCCTTGCTTGTTAAGAATGGTAAGGTAATAGCCCGTTCCGGAAAGGGTCTGACTAAGGAAACAGAGGGCAGCCTGCAGCCGCTCATCACAGGCGAGCAGAATGAAGTCAAGCTAAGCGATGGACTCGGCGGATATGCATATGCGGCAAAAGCAGGGGACTATACGGTAGTCGCTGTTTCGAATTATGATGATTTTGACAATAGTCTTGCCTCTTATAATTGGCTCATGTTGGCGGTGATTATTAGTTCCTTGCTCGTCATCTGTGGCGTAACTTGGGTACTGGTGGATCGCCTGTTTATTAAGCCGATACATAAGGTATCACGTGCTGTTGAACATATAGGCTCGGGTGACTTTTCGCATCAAGTAGGAATGACGGAACAACGCAAAGACATTTGGGGCAATGTAGCGCGCAGCTTTACAAGCATGAGAGTCAATCTGAAGGGATTGGTCGATCATGTTGTCGATACAAGTGAGAACATTAATACGACCTCGAATGACTTTGCAATCAGCTCGCAGGAAACGAGCAAATCATCGGAGCAGATTACAATTTCGCTGCAAGATATATCAATGGGCGTGGACGAGCAGGCCAAGAAGCTTGCTGAGGTCGGTCAAATGATCGAGGATGTGACGATGGCAATCGGCGAAGTGGATCAAACTGTGAAGACGATTACAGGCGAATTCACGAAAGCCAATGATAAGGTTGTGCATGGCAACGACATCGTCAATGAAACGATCAGCCATATGAAGCAGCTGTCTGATAATGTGGAAGCAAGCACGGGCATGATGAACAGCTTGCAACAAAAATCCGATAAGGTCGGCGAAATTCTAACGATTATTACTGATATTGCGGGGCAAACAAATCTGCTTGCATTGAATGCTGCGATTGAAGCAGCCCGGGCAGGGGAGCATGGCAGAGGCTTTGCGGTTGTAGCGGATGAAGTTCGCAAGCTGGCTGATCAATCGAATCAGGCCGCTCTTGAAATTCAGCAGATTATTGGAGAAGTTCAATCCGAAACGGGAAATGCAGCCGAGACAATGGATAAGAGCAATCATTTCGTCCAATCTGCCATTCAAAGTGTAAATGAGACGGGCGATGTCTTCCATGCCATTGTGGCGATGATGCAGGAAATATCCAATCTAGCCAGCATGGTCGAGGCAATCGTCCAGGAGGTCAATATTAGCTCTCAAGACATGCTTGAGCGTGTTCAGGGAGTTGTGGCCATTTCGGAGGAATCCGCTTCAAGTGTGCAATCGATTGCTGCTGCTACTGAAGAGCAGAATGCGGTTATGGAAGAGCTGGCAAGCTCGGCCGAGGAATTCAAGCGCATGGCAATGGGATTGCAGGAGTCGTTGACGAAATTTAAATTTTAATATCTATTTTGACAACTAGATTATACAGTGCTTGAACCGGTACCTATCTGAGGTATCGGTTTTTTTATTGGCTGCCAATAATCGCATGATTTTGCTTCCAGCAGGGAATAATTTGTCTGATCATCCAGCATGTTTGCCACTTTCATCAATGTGATTACAGGAGGGTTGATTCATGGCGGACTTCGATTTTGCAGCTTCCCTGAAGGAACAAATATCGGCACAATTTCATCATCGCGTCAATCTTGTGGTAAGAAGTATTTTGCCTAGTGTTGCTCTATGCTATATGCCTGATCATGTCGACTTGCAACAGCTTCATACCTCCATTATTAATCCTTTGCAGAAGCTTGATGAGACGCCATCTCGCGAGGAATTGAACAGTTTGCTTCCCGTTGGAGAGCTTATAGATATAACTTCCGTTCTGGATTGCATTCCCTTGATCGTGAAGGGATGGGTTTATATCGCGACGCCCCAGGCTGGAATTGCAGCTAATGTAGCAAACCTGCCTAAGCGTTCTCTTACCTCACCAGAGAATGAGACGACCATATTAGGCCCAATGCTTGCCTTTACAGAGTCAATCGAAACGAATACAACTTTGCTGAGGAATTCGATTCCGGATACGGATCTGTGCAGCGAGGAATTTAAAATTGGCAACAAGCGCAATTTGACGGTCAATCTCATGTTCATGGCAGATCGAGTTAGCCAGGAGCGGCTTGAACTGGTACGTCAACGCATTAAGCGGCTTCGCCTCAATGATGTGACGGGCAGCTCTGAGCTTTTGCACATGATCCAAGATAATGATTTGAGTGTCTTTCCGCAATTGATGCTGACGGAACGTATTGATTTGACGAGCCATTCTCTGCTTGAAGGCAAAATCATCATTTTGTTGGACGGAAGTCCGCTTGTGATCGTAGGTCCGAGCGAATTCATTGACTTCTTCTTGTCGATGGAAGATCGCTATTTAGGATGGGGAATCGGGACATTTATTCGCGCGCTGCGAATGGTTGCGTTAATTCTTTCTGTATTTTTGACTCCAGCCTATGTTGCCGCACTCACTTTTCATTATGAAATGATTCCTTCCTCCTTGCTCGTATCCTTGATTGAATCACGCTCTAGAGTCCCGTTCCCACCTTTATTTGAAACGTTGATCCTGGAAGTGACGATGGAGCTGCTGCGGGAAGCCGGCGCCCGGCTGCCGACTAAGGTTGGACAGACGATGGGCATTGTTGGCGGTATCGTCATTGGGCAAGCCGCGGTTCAAGCCGGATTTACGAGCAATATACTCATTATGCTGGTAGCCCTTGCGGCTCTTGGTTCTTTTGCAACTCCAGATTATTTGATGAGCAGCAGCTTACGGCTTGTCCGGTACCCGATGGTTCTCTTTGCAGGCTTCTGGGGCAGCATCGGCATTGTCTTTGTAACAGCTTTAGTCATGATGCACCTGATTCGTCAGACGAGCTTAGGAAGACCTTATTTCTCACCAGTTCACCCTATTAAGCATTCTGACTTAGCCTATGATGAGGTACTGCTTCCTGAACCGGGTGGCTTGACTTCAACTGGGCACAAGCTTCGTAAATATATCCGATCCATCTCCATCCGTTCGCTGTGGACGGGGAAAATCGATGATTAGTCATTTGTAGGTGATAAGATGAATAGCGGGACACCCCATAAATATCAATTCAAGGCCTACATGCTGCTGTTCCTCGTATGCAACGTGCAGATTGGTGTAGGGTTATTCGGATTTCAACGGTACATATATAAGGAGGCGGGACATGATGCCTGGATGTCTGTTCTGCTTGCAGGGATCGCCACCCACTTCATTATTTGGATTATGGTGAAAACCTTGGATATGCATCAAACACTCGACCTGTACGGCATCCAGCAAGTGCTGTTCGGCAAGTGGGCTGGTGGAGTGTTGAGTATTTGCATGATGCTCTATTTTCTCACGAATATGACGACAATTGTCAGGACGTATATTGAAGCCATTCAGTCGTGGATTTTCCCAGATTTTCCGACATGGCTGCTCTCGCTCATATTGGTTGTACTTATGGTGTATGGCAGTTTGGGTGGGATTCGGGTCATTTTGCAGACTTGCTTTATCAGCTTTTTCTTGATTATCGCTACCTCCCTCTTGTTCAATTATCCAATCCGATATGTGGAGTGGAGCCGGATATTGCCGATTTATGATACGAATGCTCAGCATATTTTCGTAGGGGCTATTAAGATGGGTTTTACGATTACGGGGTTCGAAGTTATTTTTATGCTGTACCGTCATGTGAAGGATAAGGATAAGGTGATGCGCTACGCTCAAGCGAGCGTGCTTTTCACCAACATTCTGTACTTGTTTATTATGATCGTATCGATCGTCTACTTCAGTGAGAATCAGATGCTTCGCACGATCTGGGGTTCCATCAATCTATTGAAAATTATCAAGTATCCTTTCTTGGAGCGGATTGAGTTCATCGCCATTCCCTTCTGGATGTTAGTTGTGCTGCCTGGCATTATGCAACTGGCTTGGAATATACTGCGGGGCACTGTACAGCTGTTCGGCTGGAATGAGAAGCTGACGTTGTATGGATTGGCCGCCATTGTCATGGTGGTATCCAGCTTCCTGCATAATCGGGGTCAAGTAAATCAGCTGAACGATTATATCGGAGTGTACTCCGTTATTGTTTCGTATTGTTATCCTCTACTCTTGTACGTATTGACGTATGTGGTTCAGTGGCGCAAACGTGGGAAGGGGAGTGATGCTCAATGAGGTTGTTGTTCAAACGCTTGTTCAAGGCGGTGTGTGTGCTTTCCATGCTAGTGCTTCTTACTAGCTGCGTACAGACTAGCGTACTGGAGAAACTGGGGCTAAGTGTGGCGATCGGGTACGATGCATTGCCCGAAGGCAAGTTGACAGTTACTTCAGTTCTTACAAATCCTGAGCCTGAGGCAAAGAAGAAGACCAAGATTGTGTCTTGTATCGCGAGCAGCAGCAAGGGGGCTCGGATCAACAATAATCGCCAATTGTCCCATACGCTTGTAAATGGGCAGGTTCGCGTCGTTGTCTTTGATGATAAGCTGGGCAAACAAGGAATAACAGATGTCGTTGAGAACTTGACTCGGGATCCGTTCTTCGGAGATATGATTTTTCTGTCCATAAGTGAAGGGCCGTCGCATGAATTGCTGAATCATAATTACGAGCAAATTCCGAATATCGGAACGTATTTGTATGAAATGCTGCAGCAGCATATTCAAGATGATTGGGTGCCTTCTTGTACAGTTCATGATTATCGGAGCGCCTTCTATAGCGCCGGTAGAGATCCGGTGCTACCAATGCTACGCAAGCTGTCTAATGGAGTTGAAATTTATAGTCTGGCCTTGTTTCAAGGAGATAGGGTGGCCGGAACGATCGGAGCGGGAGAGAGTTATTTGCTTAAGCTGCTTCTTGGGAAAATGGCTACTTTGAAAGAGCTAAAAATCGATCGTGAGGAGCTTCGTCCTTATTTACATGAAAATCGAAAGGCAGATGGTTATGTACGGGTGGTCATCTCGACCCTTGGAAGTAAGGAACATATCCGTCTCCTTTCGACATCTCCACTGAAATTCCAAGCCAATCTACGCATCAATGTGGAGCTGCAGGAAATTACCGATGAATATGATTTCAGCCAACCACAGGCCAGTAAGCTGCTTCAACAGAAAATAGGGGAGACATTAACAAAGGAAACAGACAGGCTCATTAAAAAGCTCCAGCGCATCGGATCAGATGCAATTGGCTTCGGCGAGGTATACCGCAGCTCAGTAAGGCACTCCGAACTGACATCTGAAAAGTGGAAGAAGATGTTCCCAGAGGCCAGCATTCAACCTCAAGTCGAGGTGAACATTGTCCGAACAGGTACGATTGAATAATAGAGTTCACGATTTTTGTTTACCTTTGTTACGAGTTGAACGATTGACTCTTACGTAACGTGATGGTGTAGCCTGATGGTATTCCGCCCTATCGGGAAGGAGTATACCATGAAGAGCTGCAGGTGAAACCTTATGAATATTCACGTCGAAGACACGTTAAGTCAGTACGAAGCATTGGCAGCGATGCCGCCAGAGAAGAGAGATGACTATTTCAGGCATACGATGATGAAGCCATTTCAGTCGATGTGGGAGACCATTCATGTACCCATAACAGCGAAGCAGCCGAACGGCTATGATGTGGTAATGGCTACTCAAATGATGGGCTTCCTTTCGCTTCAGCATCAGGATGGGATCGAGAAGGCAAGGAAGTGTCTGGAGGAAATTTGCATTCTGGAGCTTGCGAAGGAGACCTTGTTGGAATGTATCCACCGCATAGACTCGGCGGGGCTGGCAGTAAGGGCAGAGGAAGTGAGACTCGGCGCGTACATTGCTGATCCTGACAAGCTTAGCAGCCAGCAGGGCTATACCGGATTTGGCGGAATTCCGGGATATGTTCTCATTATCCTGGATCCAAACAGCTACAATATTCCGCGACTTCCGGCGCTAATCGCTCATGAGTTCCATCATAACATCCGCTTCTCCTATTTCGATTGGAACCATGGAGATGTAACGGTGAGCGACTATATGATCATTGAAGGCTTGGCAGATTCCTTCGCAACTGTGATGTATGGAGAGGAACTGCTCGGTCCATGGGTCACAAATATACAGGGCGAGGAGTTGGATAATTGTTTTGAGGTTATCCGTGGAGCATTGGATACGAAGGGGTTTGCCGAGGTGAGCAGCTATATGTTCGGTGATGAAGCGGCTGTGCGTGAAGGTTATCCAACGGTCGGATTGCCTGCGGGTGCTGGATATGCGGTTGGCTATCACGTTGTTCAGTCCTTCTTGAAGAGGAACCATGTATCTATTTATGAAGCGACTTTGCTGCCCACGGAGGTCATCATCCAAGGGAGCGGACTGTTGTAAGCTTTTATGGGATGGAAAGCTTGACCCCTTAGTTAGGTCATGTAAGACCCTAAGCAAAGGACTTCTGCCTAGGGTCTTTGGTCTTTATCCTTTATTGTTCATCGAGCTTGTTGGGTGTTGCTCTTGTGTCTATTGTATCTTGGTCGCTACTCATGCTGTAGTTCATCTTTTCTCATAAATCGGATCAGCTTTTCCTCGGTAGACGAATGCTCAATCGGGGTAAATACGCTGCAGCGCAAGTCCATGTTCCCCTGCAAGAGCAGTGAAGTAAGGTTGAACAGCATCTTGCCAGCTTTCGCATGCCGGAATTCGATGGTAACATCAGGGGCGATGCTGACTGGGCTCGCTTCCCACAATGCATGGAATTCGGGATGAAGCTTGGACATTTGCTCCACGAAATTCGTATACCATTCGTCTCCTACATACTGACCGTAATAAGCTCGGAACATAGCTAAGAAGCCTTTAACAAAGTGCTCCCAATTGACAGCTAACGAGCGCAGCTCTTTTCTGGTGAAGACGAGCCGGATTAAGTTGCGCTGCTCTAATGGAAGCTGTTCGAAATCGAGAAATACGTAGGCCGCGGCGGCATTCCAACCGACAATATGGAAGTGCCGATCCGTAATAATCGTTGGGCAATATGTCAGCTCGCTCAATATTTTCCCAAGCGACGGTGGTATCTTCGTGATGCTAAATTCTTGCTGCGGGGTGTTCATATGTTTCTCTAGTGCTAGATCATACAAATATTTGCGCTCATCCTGATTCAATTGTAGGGCGGATGCTATAGCATCCAGTACAGATGGTGATACCGTAATATCTCGCCCTTGCTCCAGCCAGGTATACCAAGTCGTGCTGACTCCCGCCAATTGGGCTACCTCTTCTCTGCGCAGGCCGGGTGTTCGGCGCCTGATACCAGCCGGCAATCCAACTGATTGAGGTTGTATGATCGAGCGCTTGGATTTGAGGAAGGTAGACAGGGCTTCCAATCTAGTTTGATTTGACATGGCTATCCTCCTAATACAAGCTAGTAGTACATTTGTTTCGCTTATGTAGAATTATCGACTCAATCAGCCGCGATTTCCTCTCGTGTTTTACAAGATGACAACATGCTGCCCTCGCTCATTTATTTTCCAAGAACGTAACGACTTGCTGGATCTTCGCTGAGCATCCTGATCATAAGCTTGGGCTAGAGCTGCTTTGAAGGTAGTCATGACATTAACCTCTCTGTCCATGAATTGCGAACGTTTGTTTCCTTTATTATAGAAATAGATTCCTGATGCTGTCAACGATAGATGCAATTGAGATACAGTGGATAGCATTCTAATTCGCTCACTGCTAACGTCTTAACGCCGTAGTTGATTTAGGATACAGAGTAGATTCAGGTACTAATTATACTAGTATAACCAACAACTTGTAATAGGATAATACCTGTGTGACAATATCGTAAACCGTTGAGTGGCATGATCCATGAGATGGTTCTTGAAAATGTTGAGCAGATACACATTTACAAGAAGACAGTAGAGACATAGGCTTATACGATTACATTACTAAAGGAGGGGTATAGATGGAGCCCGTAGTCATTACAGGATTAGGGGTGATCTCCCCAGTAGGAAATGATGTAGAAACGTTTTGGCAGAACTTAGTTGCCGGGAAGTCGGGGATTTCCACTATAGATACATTCGATGTAAGCGGCCATAAGACGAAAATTGCCGGTCTTGTTCGTGAGTTTGATGGAGATGAGCTTTTCGGGCGCAAAGAAGCAAGACGGTTGGATCGATTTACTCAATTTGCACTTGCGGCTGCAGAACAGGCGTGGGCGGATTCTGGGCTGGTGTTGGATGAGATTGATCCAGAGCGTTTAGGCGTCTATGTGGGATCAGGCATTGGCGGAATTGAATCCTTGATTGAAAATGTCGATGTGCTGCGCAGCAGAGGTCCTGGCAGAGTCAGTCCGACCTTGGTGCCAGCCATGATGGCGAATGCAGCCTCAGCGCAGATCAGCATTAAATGGGGAGCACTTGGACCAACGATGTCCCATGTGTCTGCTTGTGCGATCGGAAATACGGCGATTGGCGAGGCCTTCCGCCTCATTCGCTCTGGAGGGGCGGACATCGTATTTGCAGGCGGAACGGAAGCGGCGGTTACTGACTTGTCATTAGCCAGCTTCAGTAATGCAACGGCATTATCAACAAGGAATGATGATCCGACGAAGGCAAGCCGTCCTTTTGATGCGGATCGGGATGGATTCGTCATGTCTGAGGGTGCGGGCGTGCTCATTTTGGAATCGTTGTCGCACGCTTTGCGAAGAGAAGCGCGAATCTATGCAGAGGTTCTCGGATACGGGGTAAGTTCCGATGCATACCATATTGTTGCAACACACCCTGAAGGACGCGGTGCTTATCTCGCAATGAGAACGGCATTGCATGATGCATCAATTTCTGCCGAGGATGTTGATATCATTAGCGCACATGCAACGAGTACGGAGGTTGGCGATCTTGCCGAAACGATGGCTATCAAAAAAATGTTCGGCGAATATGCCAGTCGTATTCCGATTACAGCAAACAAGTCGATAATGGGCCATATGCTGGGGGCTGCTGGGGGAACGGAGGCGATTGCGCTCGTAAAAAGCTTACAGGATGGCGTCATTCCACCCACGATTAATTTGGAGAACCCAGACCCGCATTGTGATTTGGATTATGTCCCTCATGAAGCACGCAAAGCAAACTTGAAGGTGGGTCTATCTAATTCCTTCGGCTTCGGCGGACATAACGCGGTTATCGTGTTGAAAAAGGCTGAATAACTAAGTTGCATAACTGTATGAACATTAAACGTACAAAGCCCCTGAACTGCGTATATTTCGCATAGTCAGGGGCTTAAAGATTTCTGGGGTTTTACGATTCAAACTGCTTTTGCTGGAAACGGGCAATCGCCTCATATTCCTCATCGAGTTTGCGGAAGATGGAAATGTAAATCGGCAGCAGCTCATGATAAGTTGCAGCTTGATCCGGATCTGGCTCGTGCTTGTGTGTGGAGCCTACCATGTCGGCTACGATTTGAAGCGAGTCGGTTCTTCCAGTAGCGTAGAGACCGAGCACGACTGCCCCGAGACAAGAGCTTTCAACACTTTCAGGCACAACGACCTCCTGGTCGAAGATGTCGGCCATCATTTGCCGCCAAAGCGGTGAGCGGGCGAAGCCGCCTGTCGCATGAATTTTGCTTGGTCGTCCCATCTGTTCTTCCATGGCAAGCAATACGGTGTACATATTAAAGATAACGCCCTCCAGTACGGCGCGGATCATATGCTCCTTCTTGTGGTGCATCGTTAAGCCAAAGAAGGAACCTCGCGCGTTCGCATTCCAGAGTGGAGCGCGCTCACCTGTCAAGTAAGGATGGAACAGGAGCCCATCCGCACCGGGCCGCACTTGTTCAGCGATTCTTGTAAGCAAATCATAGGCATCAATGCCAAGGCGCTTTGCAGCTTCGACCTCGGAAGCCGCGAGCTCATCGCGTACCCAGCGGAACAGCATACCGCCGTTGTTCACGGGGCCGCCAATGACCCAATGCTTGTCAGTCAGTGCATAGCAGAATATTCTGCCCTTTGGATCGGTAAGCGGTTGGTCGACAACCGTGCGGATCGCTCCGCTCGTTCCGATCGTTGCCGCCACGACGCCAGGTTCGATAGCATTTACTCCCAGATTGGATAGAACGCCGTCACTCGCACCTACGATTGCTGGTGTCTCTGGAAAGATACCCATCTCCTGTGCGTATCTCTCGTCCATCCCAGTTAGTTGGTGCGTGGTTGGAACGAGTGAAGAGAGCTTGTCTGCCGTTATGCCTGCGAGTTCAAGCGCTTCTTCATCCCAAGCCAGTTGCTGTAAGTTCATCATGCCCGTAGCAGAAGCAATCGAGTAATCAACAACATACGTATGGAATAGCTTGGACAGCACGTATTCCTTGATGGAAATGAACTTGGCAGCCTTGTTCAGCAGCTCAGGGGCTTCATCACGCATCCACATCAGCTTCGTCAGAGGGGACATTGGATGAATCGGAGTACCTGTACGCAGGTACAAGGCATGTCCCTTCGGATCCTGCTTTAGCCGAGCAGCATATTTGGTGCTTCGATTGTCTGCCCACGTAATGCATGGTGTCAGCGGATTACCGTTTGCATCGACAGCGATAAGGCTGTGCATCGCCGAACTGAAGGACAGGAAGAGCACGTCATCAGCTTGTACTTGTGCTGTGTTCATCGCTTGCTTCACCGAAGAGATTACGGCTTGGAAAATAAGCTCGGGATCCTGCTCGGCAATTGTAGCGTTTGGCGTATGCAGCGGATAACCTTGGCTGCCGGAGGAGACGATCTTGCCGTTTTCCTCGAACAGGACTGCCTTGGTGCTTGTTGTTCCCATATCAATTCCAATCATATATGCTGTATTACTCATAGGGTTAACCTTCTTTCCTTCATTGCCTTGTATATTACAATACTGTGCTTAACAGTAATATCAATGCTAATCCGACGACAGATAAGATCGTCTCCATGACAGTCCAGGACTTGAGCGTTTCAGGCACGGACATATTGAAAAATTCCTTCACCATCCAGAACCCGGCATCGTTCACATGGGACAGTACAATGGAGCCTGCGCCGGTTGCCAGCACAACCAATTCTACATGAACTCCCGGATTCATCGCCAGTACCGGGGCAACAATCCCGGCTGCTGTCGTCATGGCAACGGTTGCAGAACCAGTTGCGACACGAATCAATGCTGCAACGAACCAAGCGAACAGAATAACATTAATATTGGCTTGAGTAGCCAGTTCAGCGATTGCGCTGCCGACACCGCTATTGATAAGCACTTGCTTGAATGCGCCCCCGCCGCCGATGATCAGGATGATCGTTGCGGTTGGTGCCAGACATTCACTTGTGAAGCGGGATAGGTCTTCCTTCTTGAAGCCGCGTGTATAGCCGAGCGAGAAGAAGGAGAAAACGACTGCGATTAGAAGTGCGATAATTTCATGACCGATGAATTTGCAAAATACAGATAAGCTGCTTACGCCCTGAGGATCGACAATGTCTGCAACAGAACCAATCAGCATGAGAATAACAGGCAGTAAAATCGTGAACAATGTGATGCCAAAGCCAGGGAGCGGTCGATCGCTCTTTTGTGCAAATTGCTCAGCCAGCTTGGCTGGCGGCTGCACCTGAATACGCTTACCAATGAATTTGCCGAATATAGGACCAGCAATAATTGCTGTGGGAATCCCGATCAGCAAGGAATACAAAATTGTATGTCCAAGATCGGCTTGATAGGCGTCAATGGCGATCATTGGTGCCGGGTGCGGCGGTACGAGACCGTGCACAGTCGATAGACCTGCCAGAATCGGAATGCCGATTTGGAGCAGGGACTTGTTCGTCTTGCGCGCAACGGTAAAGACGATTGGAATAAGCAAAATAACTCCGACTTCAAAAAATACCGGAATGCCAACTATGAATCCCACTAGCAGCATTGCCCAGTGAACGCGAGACTCTCCGAACTTATCGATTAGCGTAGTAGCAATTTGTTCAGCACCGCCGGACTCAGCCATCATCTTGCCAAGCATCGTGCCGAGCGCGATGACGATTGCTATGGTGCCTAGTGTGCCGCCAAGACCTTGTGTAATCGATTGCACAACATCCTGCGGCTTCATGCCGGTCAGCAGCCCAAGCATAAGTGCGGATATGAGCAGGGTTACGAAAGGATTCCATTTTAGCTTGGCAATGAACACAATAAGAAATACGATCGTAATAAATGTCCATACTAGTAATGTTAGATTGTGACTCATTCCGAATAATGTGCTCATGATGTAGTAGCCTCCTTTGAAAAGTGCACGTTATGCGTTATATTCCAAATACAGCGCTTTCATTCAAACTTGAATACTTGTCGACAACTTGGTGATACAAAAACCTATATTTGTTGCAGCTTGCCGTCAGGATTGCGGCAAGCTGACATGCAAAGTGCGATTTGAATCGGCGAAGTATGCAGATACAACCTGCTGAATCGTAGAGGTATTCTTCGATTGAAGCCCTCTTACAATCGTGCGGTGCTTCTCAATTACGCTAAACAGCTTCGCTTCACCTTCAGAGAAAATTTCTTCCGTGGTCAGGAGCATGACGGTCATAACGATCTGCCGGATGCTCGTCCACAAATGAAGGATACGCTTATGTCCCGCTGCAGTGACAATCGCCTCATGGAAAGCCAAGTCCTGATAAGCAAATTCAACAGGATCATTGTACTTCATCGCCAGCTCCATCTTATCGATCATTTGCAAGAGCTTCTTGTTCAGCTCATCTATATTCATAATGGCGAGCCGCTGCTGAACAAAGCTCTCAATAAGATAACGAACGTCGTACAACTCCTCAACATCGGTAAGGCTTAATCCCAATACAACAGCTCCCATTCGTTCTAAGCGGATAAGGCCTTCGTTAGAGAGCGTTTTCAACGCTTCGCGGACAGGAGAGCGGCTGGTGCCGAAGTCGGTCGCCACTCGATTCTCCGATATAATTTCGCCTGGCTTAATCGTCCCATTAATGATTTGTAGTCGCAGCTCACAGGCGATGGATTCCCCAAGGGTTGCGCCTTGCAGCCACTGCTTTGGATAGTGTGCCATTTTTGAACTCTCCCCATGAATGGTTTTCTGAACCATATCTTGCATAAGATTTGGTTCTGATTGTATCACAGTGCTGCACGACGCGACCATCGGGTTAATCGTCATTCCATAAATGTTTAAATTAGTCCTTCGTAACGACTTGGTGTCCGCCGAACTCGTTGCGCAACGCAGCAACTACTTTGCCGTGGAAGGAATCCGATTCAAGCGAACGATATCTCATGAAGAGGGACATCGCGATAACAGGTGCGCTTGCTTGCAGCTCCAATGCAGTTTCCACTGTCCATTTGCCTTCGCCAGAGCTTTGCATTACTCCACGAATGCTGTCCAGCTTCGGATCTTTGGAGAAAGCGTTTTGCGTCAGATCCATCAGCCAGCTGCGTATAACCGATCCGTTCGACCATACGCGTGCAACTTGTTCGTAATCAAAATTGAAGTCGCTCTTGTCCAATACTTCGAACCCTTCTGCGATGGCTTGCATCATTCCATACTCAATTCCGTTGTGAACCATTTTCAGAAAATGTCCACTGCCGTTCTTGCCTGCATACAAATAGCCTTGATCTACTGCGATATCCTTGAACAAAGGCTCAAGTGTAGCGAACACTTTCTCGTCGCCGCCAATCATAAAGCAGCCGCCTTCAGCCGCGCCGGATACTCCGCCGGATGTGCCTACATCGAAATAATGAGCGCCCTGCGCTTGTAACTTCTCGCCTCGAGCGATCGATTGCTTGTAGTGGGAATTGCCGCCATCAATGACGATGTCCCCTGGAGAAAGAAGGGGGAGCAATGTTTCTACTACTTGATCGACGATTTCGCCGGCTGGAACCATCATCCAGATGATTTTAGGCGAATCCAGCTTGGATACGAGATCTTCGATCGTATCTGCAGGAGTTGCTCCGAGTGCCGCTGCTTTTTGACGCTGCTCTGCGTTTACATCGTAAGCGACTACCTGATGCTTATGCTGCAATATGTTATCTACGAGGTTGAAACCCATTTTGCCAAGGCCAATCATGCCTAATTTCATGCTGTATTCACTCCTGTGATCATGCTGTAAGTACAACAAGTATACTTGTATACAACTTAATGTGATCTTATCTTACTGTCTTCTGGCTGATCTGTAAAGTGGAAATTGTAAGCGCTGTATCAAAGTTGCATACTAGGATGCAGTCTTATTAGGGTGGTTCAAATGGGAGAAAGTTATGTATTCCTGCCCAAGTTGCATCCATATATATTACTTCAGCTTAAGGAAATCCATTGCGAAGAATAAAGAAATATTAGATGATATGAAAGTGTATGACTCGGTGTGAATTGCTCCTGTTTGCGATCACATTGCATGTATATATTCCCAGTGATATGATTAAGAATAAATAAGGAGTCGGCGCAACCGACCCCTACACAATAGCCGCTTTTAAGGGCGGAAGGCTTTTTGGAGCATAAATAGACCGCATCCTTTGACCTAGGGAGGTCTGTTTATGTTTATTGAGGTACATCAGCAGTGTAATAATCAATGTAATTAACGCTAGTATCCATAGACCGAATTGGAGCATGGCGGATAACGCTTCATATACGCTCACAGGCATCACCTCCCTTCCGGAGGATAGCCGACCGCCCTTGTAAGCCATTCTATTGTATGTTCCATATATATGCCTTCAAAGCTGAATGAAATGTAAGAGAGCAGATAAAGAATCACTTTGAAATTGAAATGAAAATATTGTTGACAACTCATATTTTCAGATGTAATATTTTCAACAACAAATGACAACTTCATACTACCTTATCAAGAGTGACTGAGGGACTAGGCCCTATGACGTCCGGCAACCTTACTAGTGAGTAAACGGTGCTAAATCCTACGGAATGATTCCATTCTGAGAGATAAGTGTGGCGATACTGCCAATTCAACCTCTTTCTCTTAGGGAAAGAGGTTTTTTAGTATTCATCCAGGGTTAAGCAACAGGAATGGCGGGGGGATCATATGATCGAAATTCGGAATTTGGTAAAGGAATATCGAAGCAAGTCATCGACCGTCATCGGCGTAAATAACGTATCCCTTACGATTCGCAAGGGAGAAATTTACGGGATTATCGGACGAAGCGGGGCGGGGAAGAGCTCGCTGCTGCGCTGCATCAACCTGTTGGAGGAGCCTACATCCGGCAGCATTTTTGTCGATGGAGTTGACTTGACGAAGCTGCGCGGGGAGAGCTTAAGGCAGGCAAGATTAAAGATCGGCATGATCTTTCAGCACTTTCATCTTATCCGCTCCAAAACAGTATTCGAGAACATCGCCTTTGCCCTAAAGGCCAACAATAAGTCGAAGGCTGATCTTGAGCCGCGGGTAATCGAACTGCTTGAAATGGTTGGGTTGGCTGATAAACGCGATGTATATCCTGCCCAGCTCAGCGGTGGTCAGAAGCAGAGAGTAGGCATCGCCAGAGCGCTGGCGAATGAACCGCATGTGCTGCTGTGCGATGAAGCAACATCTGCGTTAGATCCGGAGACGACACAGTCGATTCTGGAGCTGCTGAAAAACATCAATCGCGAGTTGAACCTGACGATAGTGCTGATTACGCATGAGATGGAAGTCGTAAAGGACATTTGTGACCGGATGGCGGTTATGCAGAACGGGAAAGTGGTAGAAGAGGGGCCAGTCTACAACATTTTCTCTGATCCACAGCATCCGATGACGCGCTCGTTCATCAGCAGTTTGTTCCAGTTCAACCTTCCAGAACGGCTGATTCAGCATTGCAAGGGAACGATTGTGAAAATTCAATTTGTGGCACCACAAGCGGAGGAGGCGATTATTACCGATGTGATGGCTCACTTTAAAATTAGAACAAATATTCTGCATGGCAAAATTGAATATATCCATGACAAACCGCTTGGCATTCTCATGTTAGAACTGGACGGAGAAGTGTCAGACTTGCGGCAGGCACTCGACTACATCAAAGAACGAACCTATCGATTGGAGGTTCTTCATCATGCTGAGTGATTCGATCATCCAACTGCTGCCGGACTTGGGCAAGGCTTTTGTCCAGACGCTCTATATGGTTGGAATTTCACTGTTTGCTGCCATAATTCTGGGTCTTCCCATTGGAATTCTTTTATTTGTAACCGATAAGGGGCTGTTCCTTGAAAATGCGTTTACGAAAAATGTGCTGGGTTTTATCGTCAACATGATACGGTCGATTCCGTTCATCATTTTGCTGGTGACACTGCTGCCGCTGACGAAGCTCATTGTCGGCTCCACGATTGGTCCGACGGCTGCTTCGGTATCACTCTCGATTGCGGCAATTCCGTTCTTTGCCCGCTTGGTAGAAACGGCGCTGCGCGAGATTGACAAAGGCGTCATCGAGGCGGCAATTTCCATCGGTGCAACACCGTGGATGATCATTAAGGATGTTCTCCTTCCTGAAGCAAAGTCAGGCATCATTCAAGGCGTGAACATTACAGCAATCAGCCTCGTCGCTTATTCGGCAATGGCTGGAACAGTCGGTGGAGGCGGAATCGGCGATTTGGCGATTCGATTCGGTTACTATCGCTACGACAACACTGTCATGTTTGCCACGGTAATCATTCTGATCTGCTTGGTGCAGATCATTCAGTACGGCGGTGACTTTATAGCGAAGAAAGTAGACAAGCGATAATGCTATTTCAGCGATGCTTATTTCAGACTAACTGCTGAATCCAGCAAGGACTGCTGTTTGATTAGCAGTCTATACAAAAAATATCGTCAAACGGAGGTTATCATCATGAAGAAAACAGCTCTTATTCTTTCTCTTATTCTAGCAATTGGCTTGCTGGCCGGATGCGGCGGCAAAGATACATCAACAGCTTCAGGCGAAAATAGCAATGTGAGCACTGAAAGTAAGGTGCTGAAAATCGGGGCGACAGCAGGCCCTTACAGTGATATGGTAACGAAAGCGATCAAGCCGATTTTGGAGAAGAAGGGGTATCGTGTCGAGCTTGTTGAATTCGGAGATTATGTACAGCCGAACTTGGCGCTGTCCAACGGCGACTTGAGCGCGAACTTGTTCCAGCACAAGATCTATATGGAGAACTTCGCAAAGGAAAATAAAATTGGCTTGTCGGAGCTCATTTCTGTGCCAACGGCCCCAATGGGAATCTATTCGACCAAGTTCAAATCATTGGACGAAATCACAGACGGGAGCACAGTAGCAATTGCGAACGATCCGACCAACCTGGCTCGTACATTGGGACTGCTGCAAGACGCAGGACTCATTACGGTGAACAAGGAAATCGACCCGCTGCGTGTATCAGAGAAGGACGTGAAGGACAATCCGAAGCAGCTTGTTCTGCAGCCAATTGAGGCTGCTCAGCTGCCGCGGGCAGTAGATAGCGCTGACCTGTCTCTTGTTCCCGGTAACTTCGCGCTTGCAGCGAAGATGAATCTGCTCGATGCATTAAAGCTCGAGAATATGCCGGATGATTATCGCAACCGCGTCGTGGTGAACACAACTGACTTGGATAAGCAGTTCGCCAAGGATTTGAGGGAAGCTGTTGAATCACCAGAATTTGAAAAAACGATGGATAAGCAGTTCAAGGGCTTTGGCAAGCCAGAATGGATGCTGAAAAGGAAGTGAAATCAATGCCGAAGGAAAAGGAAGGGCAATCTATCGTCGTTAGAGGCACACCAGCCGTGTATCATTGTGAGCCAGGTATATTGGGCAAGCTGGACGCGTTATTGGCACCATTTCAATACAAGCGAGTAATCGTCGTTCATGGCGATCGCTCCTTGGAAGCAGCACAGCCGTATTGGCCACAAGAATCGAACATAACGTTGTTATATCTGCGTTATCAAGGGGAATGCACATTGCAGGAAGCACATCGCATTGCTTGCTATGCATTGGCAGAACGAGCGGATGCCATTCTTGGTCTCGGCGGCGGCAAGGTGATGGACTTGGTTAAAGCGGCGGGCAATACGTCGGGGCTGGATACGATTCTTGTACCGACGCTCGCTTCGAATTGCGCAGCATGGACGCCACTTAGCGTGTTCTATAACGAAGTAGGACAATTCACCCACTATTCCGTATTTCCGAAAAGCACGCTTATGGTGCTGCTTGAACCACGCATTGCCTTGCATGCACCTGTTGATTATCTGCGCGCAGGGATAGCCGATACATTAGCAAAATGGTATGAGGCGGATGTGCTCATTCGCAATTTGCAGCACCGCTCAGCCGCAGTACAGGTAGCACATCTTACTGCTCGTCTATGCCATACTGCTCTTCTGGAACATGGACGTCAGAGCATTTTCGACGCGGAACAGAAGCAGCTATCCGATGCTTTCGTAGAGGTAGCGGAGACAATCATTATGACGGGCGGCCTGGTTGGCGGTTTCGGCGATCATCTTGGCCGAATTGCGGGGGCCCACTCAATCCATAATGGCCTGACCGCTGCGCCAGCTACGCATCATTTGCTGCATGGGGATAAGGTCGCGTATGGCATCCTCGTTCAGTTAGTATTGGAGGACAATGTAGAGGAAGTGAAGCAGCTTCTCCCATTTTATAAGGATTTAGGTTTGCCGTATCGTCTTAATGATTTAGGTTTGTCCGGTGAAGATCGGGCAACGCTGGAGAGCATTGCACGGCAAGCTGCTGCTCCACAGGAATCCATTCACCTGATGAGGCAAGAAGGCGTAACCGCGGCAGACGTATACGGGGCTATCGTAAAGCTGGAGCAAATGGTATAGCGATTAACGAGTGAAGCGCCATCTATTCGCATAATGCGGAGGACGGCGCTTCGTTGGATTTTATTGCACGCTCTCTACAATCATGACGAGTTTACGTACGGGCTACGACGCCAATTGAGCATGCTCTTTCGGCTTGCGCTTCAGTAACTGTATGCCTCCCACTATAGCGACTGTCAGTAAGATAACAATTGCTAAGATGAGCAAGAGCGAATAGATTGAATTCGTTATGGCTGGACCGCCGTTCACCAAATTCATAATCCCATTGACCGCATAGGTGGCAGGAGAGTAATCACTTATCGTCCGATAGAAGGTCGGCAGCAGCTCGCGCGGCAGCATGGCTCCAGATGTAATCAATTGAATCGACAACAGGGCAATATTGACCCATGCGCCTGCATCACTAAAGATATAAAATGAAAGCTGCGCGACATATAAAAATGTAATGACATAGACGAGCTGGAACAGCCACATCAAGGCAATGCCTTGTTCAGAATGAACGCCCATAAGTGTAACCATGCCTGTGCCAACAGTTGTGATCACAATAGAGGCTGTAATAGTAAGCAATGAGCGGGCCGTTAGCAATGTCCAGCAGCCGCATGTCTGCTTGATTGTTTTGGCGGCCTTATTCATTTCCATGGCGAGCAGCATACAGCCGACAAAAGAAGCAAGCAGCATCATCATAGGCACCATCGACCATGAAAAATTAGAGATGGGATGAATGTTGTTCATATCGGCTACGATGCGCGCAGCCATTGACTCTGAGAGACTATTCGCTTGTATATGTGGAATTTGTGCCTGCTCCAGTACATTAGTCATACCCGTACGAACCGCTTGTTCATTGAGCGAGGCAGTAAGTTGACTTGCGACCGATTGCATCACACTTTTCACCATGCTTGGATTGGATTCATTCACAGAGTAGGTGACGACTGCCTTCTGAGCTGGATCCATCAACTGCTTAGAGAAGTTTACTGGGATGTGCACGACCATTTGCAGCTTGCGTTCGTTAAGATGTGTCATCGCTTGTTCCAGACTGGCTTCCTCCGTCATATGAAAAGGCAGCTTTTCTATCATCGCTTGCACGGCTTGCGTGCCGATCGCTTGATCCTCATTCACAACCGCTATGGCGAGCCGATTCACATTGTCCGTCAAATGATCATATCCCGTCAGCCAGATTAGGCTGAACAACATTTGAAAAATAAGCGCAGTTATCATGCCGATTATGACTGTCGGCGACTTCAATAGGTGAAAATAAGCTGATTTTACAGACATCTTGTTCATGAATACATACACCTCATACCTTTATTTATTTATCAGTCAATAAATATAACGCAAAAAAAAGTGCGACCTCGCAGAGGCGCAGTGAAGCAGGTTCTTATACCGTTTATTGTTTTGGCCACGGTGATAAATTAGGCGCTTCTAGCACCTCTGACATCGTAATAATTAGACCGGAGCCGATGAACATGCTGGCAGCGAACTTGGCATTCGGAATTCTAGCTTGTTCAAAGCGTCGAATGACGGTCTGATGAATTAAGGTGAAATGGTCGCGCACCGCATCTCGCACCGCTGGCTCTGATGTCGTAAATGCCTGCATTGTCACAAGCATCTCGTCGCGATGCGTCTCGATAAGTTTGCCGAAGGCGCGTCCCATCGTCTCCACTAACTGTTCAGGGGGGGCATCCACACTGGAAAAGGCCTCTTCAATTTTCCCCTTAGCGCGTTCGAGAACAGCAATGAATAATTCTTCCTTGGATTTGAAAAAGTGAAACACATAGGGCTGCGTCACACCAGCCGCCTTAGCGACATTAGCGGTTGTAGTTTTGTAAAAACCGTGCTCGGCAAAGGATGCGACAGCGGCGTCAATAATTTGATCCTTGCGAGAGGGAGAGGCTTCTTTTGGCGACATGTCGGTTCAACACCTTACTTGAATTAGTTATTTATTAATCAATAAATTAATGCTTCTCGTACGAATTGTCAAGCGAATATAACAAAAAGGGATGGGTACTTTCAAGCCAAGATCATGGTCTGCCTTAGTCCAAGCAGAATGCCTTTTTAAGGCATGTATTCCCTTCTGTACGTAGTTCATGAAGCCGGAATGCTTCCTCTTTGTAAAATATGGACAATTTACCTGCGACGTTATGCTAGCACAGCCCTATATGCAGATCAATTGGGTTCCTTTGGAAGAGCGAGGGAATTAATTTTTTTAAAATAATATTGACTTTTCTTGCGAAATGTGGGTAACATTATCTCCATATTCATCAGGCGATGACCAAAGACATGATTTCCTGCACGAACTGTCCAGAGAGAGAAGCGATTGGTGCAAGCTTCTTCAGCTACGGTTGTGAAATTACCCCTTTGCAGCCGTGGTGTTGAACTCAAGAGGCCGCAATTGCGATCCAAGCAGTTGCAAGCGGCGACTTGATAGTAAGCAGCACCGTCCCATCCTCGTTATCGGATGACCAATGAAGGATCTTGCAATTGCAGGGAATGGCGGCTTGGCCCGTTCCAACACACAATGCAGGATTGAATTAGGGTGGAACCACGAGACAGAACGCACTCGTCCCTTACGGGGAGAGATGCGTTTTTTTGCGTTCTCTCAGGGCGGCGTTCTCCATTCAATAACGACTATGAGGAAAGGGAGGCTGAAGCATGGAGATCAAGGTAACATTTCCAGACGAATCGAACAGGAGGTATTTGCAAGGCACGACCATCGAAGAAGTTGCAGCATCGATTAGCACAAGCTTGAAGAAGCAAGCACTTGCCGGAAAAATCGACGGTACGCTCATGGATGTTGACACTGCGATCGAGCATGACAGCCTCATTGAGATCGTCACAGCAGACAGCAAGGATGGTCTTGCCATCATTCGCCACAGCACGGCACATATTTTGGCGCAAGCCATGAAACGCATATATGGAACGGATGCAGTTAAGCTCGGGATTGGACCGGTCATTGAGGATGGCTTTTATTACGATATTGATATTGAAAAGCCATTGTCGACCGAAGACCTTGCGGCCATTGAACAAGAGATGTCCCGCATCATTCAGGAAAACCTGCCGATTCAGCGCGAGGTAGTCAGCCGAGAAGAAGCCATTCGCCTGTTTACAGAATTGAAGGAGCCGTTGAAGCTGGAACTGATTCACGACCTGCCGGAGGATGCGGTCATTCGAATTTACAAGCAGGGGGAATTCCTTGACCTGTGCCGCGGACCCCATGTTCCATCGACTGGGCGCATTAAGGCATTCAAGCTGATGAAGGTGTCTGGCGCATATTGGCGGGGGGATTCGAACAACAAAATGCTGCAGCGCGTATACGGCACAGCTTTTGCAAAGAAGGATCAACTGGATGACTATTTGCATATGCTCGAAGAGGCCAAGAAGCGCGACCACCGCAAGCTTGGAACGGAGCTCGGACTGTTCATGTTCTCTGAAGAGGCGCCGGGCATGCCATTCTACTTGCCGAACGGCATGATCATTCGCACAGAGCTGGAAGATTTCGCGCGCGGGCTTCAGCGAAGACGCGGCTATGACGAAGTTCGCACGCCGCTTATGATGAACAACCGCTTGTGGGAGCAGTCCGGGCATTGGGATCATTACAAGGACAATATGTACTTCACTAAGGTTGACGATACAACATTCGCTCTGAAGCCAATGAACTGCCCGGGACATATGCTGATTTATAAAAATGAAATGCACTCGTATCGCGAGCTTCCGATTCGACTTGGCGAGTTCGGTCAAGTGCATCGTCATGAAATGTCCGGCGCTTTAAATGGCATGCTTCGCGTCCGCACGTTCTGTCAGGATGATGCGCATCTTTTTGTCCGCCCGGATCAGATCGAAGAAGAGATCGGCAAGGTTATGGCGCTGATTGATCATATTTATAACGTATTTGGCTTCGAATACAAAATTGAATTGTCCACGCGGCCAGAGGATTCAATGGGCTCCGAGGAATTATGGAACGAAGCGGAGCGCGCACTGCAAACCGTATTGGATAAGCGCGGTGTCGCATACCGGATCAATGAAGGGGACGGTGCCTTCTATGGGCCGAAAATCGACTTTCATATTTTGGACGCACTCAAGCGGAGCTGGCAATGCGGTACGATTCAGCTCGACTTCCAAATGCCGGAGAAATTCGACCTGTCCTATATTGGAGAGGATAGCCTGAAGCATCGGCCTGTTGTTATTCACCGCGCGGTGTATGGCTCGATTGATCGGTTCATTGGCATATTGACAGAGCATTATGCAGGAGCATTCCCGACATGGCTTGCGCCCGTTCAGGTGGCGGTACTGCCTGTGTCGGATCTTTTCGCCGATTATGCATATCAAGTGAAGGAGTCGCTGGAACAGTCGGGCATTCGTGTGCAAGTGGATGCGCGCAATGAGCGTTTAGGATTCAAAATACGCGAAGCGCAGAAAAGCAAAGTTCCTTACATGCTAATTGTAGGAGAGCAAGAGCAGGCTAGCAGAAGCGTGTCCGTCCGTAAGCGGGGCGAGGGCGATCTAGGAATGCAGCCAATTCAACAAATTGCTGAGTGGATTGAAAAGGAAATAATAGCCAAGGTGTAGAATAAAATCTCATGAATTCGGTATTTTGAACGCGAAGGAGATGAGTAGAGATGAACTTCACAGGCTTGCGAACCTATACCCAAATGAATGATGAACAGCTTAAGGGACTGCGCCGTTTGGAAGGCATATGCAATGAGCATGATCAAATTTTTTTGAAGCTGAATTGGGATATGCTTACTGCACGTACGGATAATCTTGCTAATGACTATGTGTATACGGCTAATGGCGAGATCGTCGGATTCCTTGGGATATTTCAGTTCAGTCCGTCGGAAGTGGAGATTAGCGGGATGGTACATCCCAAGTACCGGCGTCAAGGCATATTCAGTCAGCTTGTCAAGGAAGCGAAGCAGGAGTGCAGGAAACGCCGAGTGGAGAAGCTTATTTTTATCTGTGCTCGTTCTGCCCAATCTGGGAAGGGATTTTTGGAGAGCATTGGGTCGAAGTACAGCTTCGCCGAATACTGGATGAAGCTTGACGGTGGGAAGGAGCTTAACAGCGATTTCGCTGCCTGCTCAGCGCCACTTCGTTTACGATCGGCGGAAGCGGATGACGTAGATATGCTGATTAAGGTGAACATGGATGGCTTTGATTTGAAGGAAGAAGAAGCAAGAGGGTACGTAGAAGGTACGTTGAGCTCTTCTGTTGATCGCATTCATGTTATCGAGATTCAGCAGGACAACGGGGAAGGGCTGCCAATCGGAAAAATTCATGTGATGCAGGAGGAAGGCAATGCATTTCTGTTCGGCTTCAGTATTCTGTCTGAGCATCGAGGCAAAGGATACGGCCGTTGGGTGCTGGAGAGCATGATTCGGCATATTCGGGAGCATCAGCCGTCCGCCATGATCGAATTAGAGGTTGCAGTCGAGAATGATAGGGCGCTTGGGTTATATACGTCTTGCGGCTTCCAAGTGCGCAATGTGAACGACTATTACGTATTAGAGCTGGCGTCCGAGCCGGCCGAACGGTCGTCAGATAGCTGCATGGTTTAGGAGTCTATTACATGTAAGAATAAATCGGATGATCCAAAGAGTATCCGTCCAGCTAATGAATACGGAAGAAAAAGCAGTGTGGCACAGAAATTGAAGTGCTGCACTGTTTTTTTGTTGTCTAATGAGAAAAATTAGCAGGTATTATTCTGTGCTCGTGTTGTCTATTTAAGGAACTTGTAAGAATGGGGTAAGAAAAAAGAGAATTCTGCCATGTACGATGTAATCAAGACAAAGAAATGAATTTTCTTATAGGAAGGATTTGATTGTGCATGATATCCGCCTTGGGCAACAAGATGCTGCAATCGCTGTGGATGACATGGGAGGCTGTATTCGAAATGATTACTCCTCTGCGGAGCGTATATCAGTCTCAGTACGGAATATGCAAAATTGTCGTTCGAACACATCGGGGCTCCTCTATTCGCTGTGAGGATGGAACCTGTATTCATAAAGGGGATTATGTCTGTGAGATCCATCTTGATAATCGGGAGGTGCTGGAGCTGTCACGTACGGTAGGTGCGGATCGTGCAGCACTTGTTACGGCGCGCAGGCTGCGCGATGCGCTGAAGCATATCGGCCATGCGGTTGACACGAAACCCGAATTAGCGAAGGTGAGGGCACTGACGGGGATCACTCTGCTTCATCGCGGCATTATTCATGGGTTAGGCTTCGAGCTGCATCCATTGGAAACGAAGTGGATGAATCAAGTATCCACCATATATCTGCGCTTGCTGCTGCGCATGCTCAACCCGGATGGCGCCAAGCGGCTGAAGCAGCAGCGTTCCAAGCTTGTGCCGAAGATGCTTATGATGACAAGGGGAGCTCTTGTGAATCGATATGCGAGTGGGGGGAAGGTGTAACATGGATAATATCATAGCTGGGGTTCTATTATTAGTAATCATCATATATATGGGGCTTCCTTTTTTGCTGACTCGAATATGCGGCTGGGGCGTATTCCGCAAGGCGAGACGGAAGCGGGCACGTCGACATATTGCATTTACGTTCGATGATGGTCCTGATCCGGACTATACGCCAGAGCTGTTGGACTTGCTGCGCGAACGGGGCGTGAAAGCAACCTTTTTCGTTCTGGGCAGCAAGGCGGAAAAGTATCCGGAGCTCGTAAAACGCATGCACGAGGAAGGCCATCAGATAGGCATTCACAATTATACGCATATGCCAAACTGGATTATGAGTCCACGAAACATTCGGCGTGAGCATGTGGAGCGTTCTGCGGATATTATCGAACGCATTACAGGCGAGCGCCCAACCTTCTATCGCCCGCCGTGGGGGATATTGAATATCGGAGATTTGTTCCTGCTGCGCAAATCTTATCGGGTTGTGCTGTGGTCGATTATTGCGCGGGATTGGAAGCTGGATACAGGGAAACGCAACTTGCGCAAGCTGCTTTCCGAACGCATCGAGCCAGGTGCGGTCATTGTGCTGCATGATAGCGGCGATACATTTGGCGCTGACAGGGAGGCACCCAAGCAAATGATCACGGTGCTGCGAGAAGTGTTATCCGAGACGAATCAACGTGGATTGAAATGTGTGCGCACGGATGAGTTACTGAAGCTTGAGCATGCAATGTAGAAGGGACGGGATTTAAAGGCAGTAAAGTCAAAAAGCAAAAAGAATCCGCCTACCAGCGGATTCTTTTGCTTTTATTCGTAAAAATTACTAAAAAATCGGTTCAATATCGATTCGTTTCATGGACTTACTGGAGATTAAAAATGGTTCGGCAAACTTTCTCGTAATCGAGTCAGCCAGTTGCCCTAGAAGCTAATATTTTGGCGGCTTGGTATATATTTTCCGCATGGGTAATGGCAGAGATGACCGCGACCCCATCTGCACCTGCTTGTATTACATGTGGCGCACGGTCTGCCGTTATGCCGCCAATGGCTACGATCGGCATGGATGTTAGCTTTGTTAGCCGCTGAATGATTTCAGTGCCCTGCGGCTGCTGTGCATCTTCTTTGGAAGCAGTCGGATAAATCGGCCCTACGCCAAGATAATCGGCGCCCAGTTCTTCTGCCAGCCGAGCCTCGGCTGTAGAATGAACGGATACACCGAGGATTTTGTCGCCGATACGTTCCCTGACTTGGGCCGCAGGCTCGTCGTCCTGACCGATATGAACTCCGTCCGCATTCAAGGCAAGTGCCAGTTCCACATCATCGTTGACGATGAAGGGGACGCCGTGCCTTCTGCATATCGCCTGGATACGTCTTGCAAGATCTTCCTTTGCCGCAAGCCTCGCCGCCTTAGAGCCTTTTTCCCGGAACTGGATCATCGTTGCTCCTCCGCGTATGGCTTCCTCGACAACCGATGCCGGGTCTGTCTTGCAATTGGAGCTGCCGAGCACGAGGTACAGCCGCAAATAGGAACGCATGCGGCCTTCGTCAATACGGCTTTCTATACTTGTCATCTGACCACCCCATCCTTCTGCCGCTGCCGATATGCCCAGTGGTTTGTCGGGCCGTTGCCGCCGCCAAGACTAAGCGTCTCCTCTATTGCTGCCTGAATATAATGACGCGCAGTACGAACCGCTTCGTTGGGAGCAGCGCCTTTCGCGAGCTCTGCCGCAATAGCTGCCGAATAGGTGCATCCCGTGCCATGAGTATGCTTGGTCGTGATTCTCCGGTCTTCCAGCATTGTAAAGCAAGTCCCGTCAAAGAACAGGTCAACGGCAAGCTCGGTAGTCATGTCATGGCCGCCCTTGATGACGACCATTTTGGCGCCCCAATCGGCAATTTTCGTTGCGGCCTCGCACCGATCTTGCAGGGACACAATCTTCATTCCCGCAAGCGCTTCTGCCTCCGGGATGTTCGGGGTGACAATCAGCGCGAGCGGCAGCAGGCGGCTCTTCATGGCCTCAATGGCCTCTTTCTCGAGCAACTGCGCGCCTCCCTTGGCAATCATGACCGGGTCGACGACAACGTTGTTCCAGCCGAATGCTTCAAGACGATTCGCCACGGTCTCAATGATGTCTGCGCTGAACAGCATGCCTGTTTTGACAGCATCAACACCGATATCTTCTTCGACGGCGTTCATTTGTTCGGCAACGGCTTCAGGAGGCAGTGGGTACACACCATGAACGCCGAGCGTGTTCTGTACCGTCACGGCCGTAATCGCTGACATGCCGAATACCTTCAGCTCTTGGAATGTCTTGATGTCGGCTTGAATGCCGGCGCCTCCTCCGCTATCAGAGCCGGCAATCGTCAATGCTCGTGCAACCGTCATAGCCATACCTTCCTTCTTGCAGCAGCTTGGCGAGGGGTGATAGTCGAGGTTGCCGTATCGAACTGGCCGATTTCAGACAATGCATCAAGAAATGCGGTCTGGAAGCTGCCGGGCCCTCGGTGGCCAGCCGTTCGATAGGCTCTTGCGGCTGCGCACCCATAATAAGACATCGCTGAGGCTCCTGCCAGCAATAAATCAGATTCTATCGCGGCAAATGCCCCGATTACAGATGTCAGCAGACACCCGCTTCCCGTTATGCTCGTTAACATCGGATGACCGCCCGCAATGATGTAGCCCGTTGTACCGTCCGTAATGACGTCCTCTTTTCCCGAAATGGCAACGATTGTGCCAAACCGCTCGGCTGCCCGCGCAGCAAGATCGAACAACGCTTCCGGGGTGCGAGGGGATGCTTGGGACTCTACGCAATCAACGCCCTTGATTGCGCCGGCTTCACCCATTAACTGGGCAATTTCCGCGGCGTTGCCGCGCACGATCGAGACGCGCAATTCTTTTAACATGTTCAGCGCTGCCTTCGTCCGATAAGGCGTTGCGCCTGCACCTACCGGATCGAGAAGAACCGGAATGCCGTGCACATTCGCCGATCGACCTGCGATAAGCATAGCTTCTATCATATCTGCATGGAGTGTACCAAGGTTCAGCACGAGCGCGTCTGCTGCCTTAGCCATGTCCGCGACCTCTTCCTTGGCCGAAGCCATCACAGGGGAGGCGCCAATGGCAAGCAAACCGTTGGCGGTAAAGTTGGCGACGACAATATTCGTAATATTATGGATGAGGGGGCGTCGTTCCTTAATGCGCAGGGGGAGGAGCTGCATGCCGTTCATCCTTGCTTCACCTCTGCCTTCTCCGCCAAGCGTACCGGCCAGTCCTCTACTTTATAAGCCATGTCCCAGAACATATATTCCAGCTGGCAACTGGTCAGAAAATGCTTTTTCAGCTGCTGCTTGCGTGCTGGTGAAAACGGCATTACCCATTCATCCAGCATGCGGCGCATCTTATCCGTAATCCCGCTGCCGAGGTCTCCATAGAAATGAATCCACTCATAGAACGGATGTGTCTCATCCGGATTCACTTCTTTTAGCAAGTGTTGTCCAATCTCCACATATGTCCAAGGGCACGGCAGCAAAGCTGCTATAATATCTTCCAATGTGCCCTCGTGAGCGACGGTCAGCATATGGGACACATAATGGCTTGCGGATGGAGCAAGCGGGTAGCCTTGGAGTTCTTCGAACGTCACGCCTGCCACGTCGCAAAAATTACGATGGGGGTGTGTCTCGCTGTTCAGCACAAACGAAATTTGCTCGTTGAAAAGAGCCATAGTATCACGGTTGTCGCATTTGGAAATCGCAATGCCATAAATACGAATAAAGGCGTTCAAATATTCAAAATCCTGCTTGACGTAGTGGATCAACTGCTCTTTCTTAACCGTACCCTCAGCAATTCCCCGAACGAACGGATGCTCCATGATTGCCCGGTATATCGGCTCCGCTTCGTTTCTCAGTTCCTCCGTAAATGTAAGCATGAACAGCACCTCCGCATGATTGGATAGTGGATGAATGCAAACTGAAATCTGGACAGGGAGCACTTCACGGCAGCAAAAAAAGCCGCCCCGAAATGGAGCGGCTTCATCATGTCAGCATAAAAAAGCTATGAACTGGCCGTCTCCACTTCCCTCCGCCGGTATTACCCGGATCAGGTTCAAAGGGTCCAAAAATTCTTGTCTCAGCCGCCGATTGCGGCTCCCCTAGTGGATTTCATATTAAATTCATCTACTAGTTACTGTATCTTCCATTTTATATTTTGTCAAATGATGGGCTGTGTGAATGGTGCAAGTTCCCGTTAACTGCTAGTTATGGAGGAAGAGAGGGGTGCTGCTGCTATCCATTCAATATTCACGTAATCGCGTCTCCAATTGTTCGGCATGGGGTGATCGCAAATGACAGCCGTTGCTTGGTTCAAGTCGCAAATTCGGCATAACTGATTGACTCCCAGTTTCGTATGGTCGCCAAGCACGTATACGTACTTGGATTGTTGAATCATTAGGGTCGAGCAAAACGACTCTTCCATGTCATAATCGCTAATTCCCGCAGGGGTAATGCCTGCGCAAGAGATGAATGCTTTATCAAAATGAAATCGTGTCAACAACTCGCAGGTCATAGCTCCGGCAATCGACTTCTGCTCGGGATGAGCGACACCCCCAAGCATGATGACCTTGCCTTCAAATAACTTGGCTTCCTGTCGCTCCATAAGCAGCTCCGCGGCAGGTATGGAGTTCGTCACGACGGTGACGCCGACGACTCCTCGAATTGCCCGCACAAGCTCGATCATCGTCGTGCCTACATCAATGACAATCGTATCTCCGTCTTGAATGAGTGCGGCGGCAGCTTCCCCGATAGCTCTTTTCGCCGCTTGCTCCATACTGCTCTTTTTACCGAATCGAGGCTCTATCTGCATATGGGAAAAGGCAATGGCTCCGCCGTATACTCGTTTGAGCATTTGCTTCGTTTCGAGCTCGTCAAGATCTCGTCGTATTGTTTCTGGCGTGACCTCCAAGCTGCTGGCCAAGGAAGCAACCTGTATTTTGCCATGCCGCTGTAGCTGCTGCAAAATATGCTGTCTACGTTCTTCAGGCAGTAGCGTCATGAAGCGGAATCACGTCCTTCGGATGCAGATACACTGTCGTTGTCGCACCTACGCTGATCCAATCGGAATTCCGATGAATTTGATCGATGACGACATGCTCTCCATGCACGCATAATTCCATGCGCATAATATTGCCAAGCATCGTCACGTTGCGCACGATTCCCGTTACGGCCAACCCGCCAACGAGCGGCTGCCCGGAGAACGTCTCAGGTCGAATCGCATACAGCTTGCTGCCTGAAAGGCTGTACTCCGGTGCAATCTGTCCCAGCGTTTTGGCACTCCATACGTTGTAGCTGCCGATAAAGCGTGCTACGAACTCGCTGCTCGGTTGCGTATAGATCTCTTGCGGAGAACCGTGCTGCGCAATATTTCCTGCATTCATGATGTAAATATGATCGCTTACCGCCATCGCTTCTTCTTGGTCATGCGTAACGAGCACAGTCGTCATATTCAGCTCGCGCTGAATGGAACGAAGCTGTTGCTGCAGGTTTTTACGAATTTGGGCGTCCAAGGCACTAAGCGGTTCATCCAGCAGAAGTAACTTAGGCTTGGTAACGAGTGAGCGGGCAAGTGCGACACGCTGCTGTTGTCCGCCAGAGAGCTCGCGCGGGAAAGACTTCTCTTTGCCTTGCAGTCCGGTCAGTTCAAGCATTTCGCCAACTGCACGGCGGATTGCATCAAGCGGCATTTTCTTCATCGTTAAGCCGAATGCGATATTATCAGATACCGTCATATTCGGGAACAGAGCGTAAGACTGGAACACCATGCCGATTTCCCGATCCTTTGGCTCGACAGCGGTGACATCCTTGCCGTCGATATGAATTGTTCCGCTATCCAATGGGGTTAATCCAGACAGGATGCGCAGCAGTGTACTTTTACCGCAGCCGCTAGGGCCAAGCAGGGTAACCAATTCACCTTTTTGAATATGCAGGTCGATGCTGTTCAGCACCTTTTGTTTATTGAATGTCTTGGCAACTTGGTTCATCTGTACATAGCTCATTTTAGGAAGCCTCCTTGCTTATCATAGCTGGGGTAGTCGGAACGGGATTATTGAAGGTATCTTCAACTGGCTCTGCGAATGGCTTGGATGTCCGCCCGGTCAGCTTTACGATCCATGCGCTCAATATGGCCATCAGAATGAAATAGGTAACAGTAATGGCGCTTGCAATATGTCCGCTCTTGTTGAGCTGAGCATATAAATAGAGCTGCATCGTCTCAAAACGTCCGCCGACCAATATGTTAATGAGGACGAACTCTCCAAACAGAATCGAGAAGGAGAGGAGCGCGGATACGAGAATGCCTGGCATAATGTTCGGCACGATGACGCGCAGAAATGCCGTCATTCGACTTGCTCCCAGCAGCTCTGCTGCTTCCATCAACGATTCGGCCTGAACAGCGCGCAGGCTGTTGCGTGTTCCTTGGTACATGAACGGCAGCATGCCGACGACATAGGCTCCGAAGACGATGATGATCATGGAGAAGCCTTTGTCCGAGTAAGCGCGAATCAAGCCGACGGCCATAATGACACCGGGAACCGCATAGGTGAGCATGACAAGCGTCTGCACCCAACGCTCCAACTTCGGTGCATATAAGGAAATGGCGAACGTAGCCGGCACGATGACGATAACCGCTGTCAAGGTAGCTGCACTGCTTAGCATCAGGGATCGTCCGAACGCCTCCATAAAGCGGGTATCCTGGAACAGTTCGCCGAACCATTTCAGCGTTAACCCTTCCGGCAAAATCGTTTGATTCCATGTCGTCGCGAGCGAATACAGCATGGTGGCAATGACCGGAATGAACAGATAGAGCAATACTGCGGAAAAGGCGAGGGTTGGCAAAGAGCGAGTCAGTCGTTTCATGGCAAATCCCTCCGAACTTTGCGCGTCAGCCATTCATTGACGAGCATGGCGGCTAGCAGCGTCAAGCCTAGCAGCACGCCCAAAGCGCTCCCTAGCTCTGGACGGGCGAAAATATCTCCCGACACGAGAGCGCCGATACGAACAGGCACAAGGTTGTAGTTGCTGCCTGTCAGGGCATAGGCAGATGCATATGCACCCATCGCATTCGCGAACAAGATACTAAATGTGCCTGCGATCCCTGGCAGAAGTACTGGCAGACCAATGCGTTTCCAAAATTGAAACGGCGAAGCGCCCAGCAGTGAAGCAGCTTCCTTCCAGTTGTCTTGAATGGCATGGTACAACGGGTAGAGCAGCATAATGGCCAGCGGAAGCTGGAAATACACATAAATAATCGTCAATCCAGACCATGAATACAGGTTGAACGTAGCCGTCATATCAATGCCGAACTGGCGGAACAGCATCGTGAACAGACCACTGTTGCCAAGAAGCACGATGAAGGCGAAGGCAAGCGGGATGCCTGCGAAGTTCGATGTTAAGTTCGTAATGACGAGCAGTCGTTCCTGCACGCGCTGCGGAAAGCGAGTAAGGGCGTATGCGGCAAATATAGCCGCAATGATGCCGATGAAGCTGGACAGCAGGGAAATGAGAATACTGTTCTCAAATGCCTTCCAGTAATACGGATTCGTGAATAGTTCCTTGTATTGATTAAACGTAAATGCCCCGCCGCCGTCTTCCTGAAAGCTTCCAGAAATCATCGTAAAGAGTGGGACGAACATGAACAGCGCCACAAAGATGAATAACGGGATAATCGTGATGTACAGCATGCTGTTAATCCGTTTCATGTACGTGCTCCTTTCCTGTAACGTTATTTCCTAAGTCACACCGTGATAAAAAACTCCTATCGAGGTAACTCTTGGTGAGCGACCGCGTCTCTCAAGGTATGTTTTTTTCCATTCCAGAAAGGCGCCTCCTTATGGAGACGCCGGCCTGAACTCCAGCATAGACAGCGGCTGCATCGCTTCAGATGGAGCGATGCCGAGCAAGCGGCAGGCGAGCGGCGCCAGTTGCAATTGAGGTATTTCCTGTTCATAAATGCCAGGTGTAATCTTGCCGCTAATGACGAACAGTGGAACATGCCGCTCTGCATCTGTTGTGCCGCCATGATTCCCATCATTGTTCATGCCATGGTCAGCAGTGACGATGATCTGATAGCCTGCACCCGTCCAAGCTGGCAGCACAGACGCCAGAATAATATCTGCCGCCAGTGCGCGAGTGCGGTATTGAGCAGAATCTCCTGTGAACTTATGCCCGTCATCGTCAATGTTCATCGAATGGACGTACAAGAAGTCTGGAGCGTACTGCGTGAGCAAAAAGTTCGCGTCCGCGAACAGATGCGAGTCTGGATAGTGATCCTCAAAATAGAAGATTCCGTGCTGAATCGGCTTGTCGGTATTCAATTGTATGCGATCCGCTGCCAGATGGAACGGAGCAGAGTTGTACAGCTCGCTTACCCAGTAATAAGAGGCGGTCGCATTTGTCAATCCATTTTCCCGGGTTAAATGGAACAAGCTGCGTTCGTGCGATAATCGCACGGTTTGATTCGTAGCAATGCCGTGGCGCCATACCGGAGTGCCGGTCATCAGAACCTCGTACAGCGGGCGGGACAGGCTCGGCAGCTCGGAGCGCACTTTATAGCGCGCCGCCTTGCCGTATTCCACCAAGTGTTGCATGTATCCCATTTGCGTGAGAGCTGTATCATAGCGTAAGCCATCCAGCATGATGAAGATGAGCTTGTTGTCATGCTGCACGTTGTTCATGCTGTTATTTGACATGGATGAGCACCTGCTCTTGCCATAACTGCGGCAGCTTCTTCGTTGTCTCTTCCCATGCCTTCAGATCTTTTACAGGCTTAGCGTTGTTGTACATTTCATCTGGAAGAAGCATTGCTTTCGCATCGTCTGCGAGTTTCGCATTGGAGCGGATTGGACGAGCATAGCCGCGAGCCAGGTTGGATTGTCCTTCGTCAGACAAGATGTATTCACGCGCCAGCATTGCTGCATGCGGGTGTTTCGAATACTTGTTAATGACGGTCGCATAGCCGCTCGTTGCAGAGGCTTCTTGTAGAATGACAACCTCGAAGCGATTCTTGTCAATTTTGTCACGGTAGCCTAAGGCGTTGAAGTCCCACAGGAATCCGACTTCAACTTCCCCTTTTTCCAGGTTAGCAAGTCCTGCATCATTGGAAGCGAGGCGGCCTTGCTTCGCCAGCTCAGCGAAGAAGTCGATGCCTGGTTGAATGTTCGTTTCATCACCGCCGAATGCGTATGCAGCAGCGAGAACTGCGAATTGTGCCTGGTTCGCCTTCATGACATCCCCAACAGCGACCTTGAATGTTCCATTTTTTATGTCAGCCCAAGATTTCGGCGGATTTTTTACTTTGTTCTTATCTGTGATGATGGACAATGTTCCCGTGTAGCCGAGCAGCCAATGACCTTCATCATCCTTGGCCCAGTCCGGAATGTCGTTCCAGTAGGACGTTTTATAGGGCAGCGTGAGTCCCTTTTGCTTCGCAAGCGGTCCGAACGCGATGCCGACATCGCCAATATCAGCGGTTGCGTCCTCCTTCTCTGACTCGAACTTCGCCAACTCTTCAGCACTGGACATATCCGTATCGATATGTTTCAAGCTATATTTCGTTCCTAAATCGTTCCACGTTTGCACCCAGTTCGCCCAAGTGTCAGGCATGCCCACCGAGTTGACTTGCCCCTCTTGTTTTGCCTTCTCCACAATTTGATCCAAGGTCAACTTGGAAGCGTCGATTACTTCATTCGCAGCTTGTCCAGATGAGCAGCCCGTAAGTAAAAATGCGGAAGCAAGTACCGTTGCTGTCCATTTCATGAAACGATGAGTTCGCATGAGTTCATGACTCCTTTTTCAATTAGTTTTCATTTTGTTTTCCTTCCGTTTACGTCTCTAATCATAAACAAACAAAGTTAAACCAACATCAAGCGGTTGATAAGGTATTGTAAAGGGTGGCAGGAAAGTGCTTCCTTTTAACCATAAAACCGTACTATAGAATGAATGTTTCTATGAAGCTACCAGAACAGGAGAGAAGAATATTGTCTAGGCAAACGCTTGCGATTATTGGAGGAACAGGGACAGTAGGAAGGCATGTAGCTGTAACCGCAATTGAACATGGATTTTCAGTACGTATTTTGGCACGCCGTCCGGAGCGAGTCCAATTGAAATCAGCGAACGCGATTATAGTAGAAGGAAATGCATCAGATAAAGCTGCCATTCGTTCTCTTTTAGAGGGAACGGATGGGGTTATTAATGCATTTGGACAGCCGATGCGAGACAAGCCGATTTATAGTGAAGTGACCAAGCAAGTGGTAGAGATAATGAATGAATTAGGTATTCGTAGATATATTGGGGTTACAGGGGGATCGCTTGATATCGAAGGAGACCGCAAATCGTGGATGAATCGAATCGGTGCACGCTTGTTCCGTCTATTCTACGGCGATATGATTCGGGATAAGCAGCGGGAGCTGGACATTTTACGTGCATATGAGTTGGATTGGACGCTTGTACGGCTGCCATTCGTGCACGAAGGTGATGTTAATAAGCCGGTGAAGGTTAGTCCTTATGATATGCCGGGGATGAGAATCTCAAATCATCGCATTGCTCAATTTCTAGTGGATCAAATAAAAGACGCAGCATATCTACGCCAATCCCCATTTATTTCGCAATGATATTCCTACTAATGGAATGGGATTTTACCAACATTTGCGGTATAATCTTGATTGAACAAGATGATCTACGTTATACTTTTCTCACTACAAATATCGTGTATAAAGGGAGTTAGCGAAATGGAAAAGGTACTTATTTTCGGACATAAAAATCCAGACACAGATACGATTTGCTCCGCAATTGCATATGCAGACTTGAAAACACAATTGGGCTTTAACGTTGAACCCGTCCGTCTTGGCAGCGTGAACGGAGAAACACAATTTGCATTGGATACATTCCAAGCAGAAGCGCCACGTTTGGTAGAAACAGTAGCAAATGAAGCAAAAGGCGTTATCCTCGTTGACCACAATGAGCGCCAGCAAAGCGCAAATGATATCGAGCAAGTGGAAGTGCTTGAGGTTATCGACCACCACCGCATTGCGAATTTTGAAACAAGCGGTCCTTTGTACTACCGTGCTGAGCCTGTTGGATGCACAGCGACAATCTTGAACAAGATGTACAAAGAAAACGGCAAAACAATCAGCAAGAACATTGCTGGTTTGATGTTGTCTGCAATTATTTCCGACTCCTTACTGTTCAAGTCCCCAACTTGCACGGATCAAGACGTAGCCGCTGCTCGCGAATTGGCTGAAATTGCAGGCGTGGATGCAGAGAAGTATGGCTTGGACATGCTGAAAGCAGGCGCGGACTTGAGCAAGAAAACAATTGCAGAGCTGATCTCCCTTGATGCGAAGGAGTTCTCCATGGGCAGCTCCAAGGTTGAAATTGCGCAAGTCAATGCGGTTGATGTGAACGACGTATTGTCCCGCCAAGCTGAATTGGAAGCAGCTTTGTCCGATATCATTGCAACAAAAGGGCTCGACCTGTTCGTATTCGTTGTAACCGATATCTTGAACAGTGATTCCGTAGCGCTTGCGCTTGGTTCCAAATCAGAGGCGGTTGAAAAAGCGTACAATGTTTCGTTGGAAAATAACACAGCTTTGCTGAAGGGCGTTGTTTCCCGTAAGAAACAAATCGTTCCGATACTGACAGATACACTTAGCAAATAATAATATTCGCAGCAGATGAGCTTCTCTGTGTCAGACGACTGTTTCCTTTTGTAAGGGGCAGTCGTCTTTTTATTTTGATTAGAAGGCAATAAGTCTAGGGAATACATATAGGAGGAATTATGTAGTAACTGTTGAATAGATTACGGAGTTATGGCATCGTATTCATCTTTAACTGTCTATCTGTCTATTTGAAGGAGGAAATGGATTTGGATCGTTCTATTTCGGAAGCGATAATTCAGCGAAAAGGTGCATCGAAAGAGGCGAATATTCCGAGTGAAGTTCAGCAGCTTTGCACTGGAGCGATTGAAAGTGTAAATTTAACAGAATGGCTGGCTGTGGATCACGTTATGCTGCTTGAACATGTGCTGCCGGAAATCGACTTAGAAGGCCATCTTCCTAAGCTGCTTATGGAAATAAAAGAAACGGACAGCAGACGCGGCATGAAGGCGATACGTTTGATAGGACAGCGCTTGTGCGATTATTGCGAAAATGAGAATACTCCTGTAGTAGAAACTGAACAATTTCATAGAGTAGCCAATCATCGCTCGGATTCTGTTAGATGCTGGGCTGCCTACATGGCAAGCGGTGATGCACAGTTATCCGTGGAAGAGGCGTTGTCCCGCATTCGTCGTTTCGCGGCGGATCCGCATTTTGGCGTTAGGGAAATTGCATGGATGGGAGTGCGCTCTCATATTGACTCGAATTTATCTGAAGCGATAGCAATTTTGACTGCTTGGGCAACCGATGACGATGCAAATGTACGCCGCTTCGCAACAGAAGCGACAAGACCGAGAGGGGTATGGACGAAGCATATTGAAGCATTGAAGCAAAGCCCTTGGCTGGCGCTGCCGTTGCTTGAACCGCTCAAGTCAGATTCGGCTAAGTACGTGCAGGATTCGGTCGGCAATTGGCTGAATGATGCGAGCAAGACGAACCCAGAGTGGGTTCAAGAGCTGTGCGATCGTTGGAGCGCAGAATCTAACACGAAGGCAACAGCGCGAATTGTAAGCAAGTCCCTGCGTACCTTGCTGAAGCAGGCCCAGTAAGCGCAAGGGAACTATATCTTATATTTGGCTGATCCGCTGGTAACTCTATTAGCTAGATGCCAAATCACTAAAATCCCAGATTTTCTGCCCTATGCTTAGGTGCATGGTTAGGGAATCTCACAATAAATATTCAAAATGGATTGACAGGGATAGGTAAAACAATCTAATATTGTTATTACAATCCGTAAAAATAGTATGACCTTATGGGTCTTAAAGAGCGAAGCACGCTTTTTGCCAATCGGCAATTAGCGTGCTTTTTTTGTTTTGTGGTGTGCTCTGCAAGTGAACTGCTGCTAGTGAAGCAGATGAGTTAGCAAAAGTCAGAAGAGATGGCCTTTGTGCATAGGTGTGGGGGGAGGGATGCCAACTTCTGATTGACTTCGAATAAAGAAGGAGGAGATAATTGGGATAAAATTACGAATTTTGTGTTGAAATCTTAAATTTTTCCGATATATATGATATGTTCCATAATTTTCGCACCTTAGAGATTCATACAAGAGAGATAAGAGATGAAGTGGCTCATCCACGTAATCAAGCCAAATTTCAGTATAGGAGAAGATACTTATGAAAAAGGTTATACTCTCGACATTGGCGGCAGCCACACTCTTGGCAGGTTATACCGCTGCGCCGGTTAAGGCTGAAGCAGGTGTGGATACCGTTAAAGTCAATTTGAAGGCTGTCTCTACGTTCAAGGATGTGAAGGGTCATTGGGCAGAAAATGTTATCGCTAGGGCACTAGAGTTGAAACTGATAACAGGCTACGAAGACGGAACATTTAAACCAAACGGTCAAATTACTAGAAGTGAATTCGCTTCTATTCTCAGCCGAGCTACAAAGCTTGCTGCATCTGCTGGAGATAATCCATTTACAGACATGAAGGGTCATTGGGCAGAAGCGGCAGTCACGCAGTTGACAGCTCAGGGTTTTATTAAACCTGGGGACTATCCAAATGGATTTAAGCCGAACAGCCAACTGACTCGGTATGAAATGATGAAGTGGATTGCAAACGGTCTTATTGCTTCCAACGAAACGTTTAAACAGGCCTTCGAAGATACCCAGAATACTTTAATTCCAGCACCAGAGGCAATTCGTGGGGAAATTAGCGCTGAAAAGATTCCTTACATTGCACTTGTTCGCGGCACCGGTATTGCTGGCGGCTTCGAGGACGGAACCATAAAACTCCAAAACACGACCACACGAGCTGAAGTAGCTGCGATTCTATTGCGTTATATGGACGTAGAGGGGAAAAGTGCGGATGCATATCGTGATCTTAATGAACTGAGAGAAGTCGGAACGACAGGTACGAATGTGATTACCCTTGCAGGTTACAAATACAATCAAGGTAGTTTTGCAGATATAGTTAACACTCCAATAACTCTGTCGAACAAATCAGCGAGACTTAAAGTTAAACATTATATTGTTGTTGATGCTAGAGCAGGTACTTTAAAAGGTGTTTATTCTTCTCTGTTCTATCCCAAAATTGAAGATTATCAAAGAGGGCAATTCATAGCTTATGCGGAACTCGATTTTACATCTCTTATCGATAAACCGAGTGCTCTGACTTATAGTCAGGGATTAAAGACACTTCTGATTACTTTTTATAGAATCGCAGATAAAAATTATGTGGATTCAGTTGGTATTGAAACATTCCCACAAAGCACTGCAAACTACTTTAAGAAAAATGAAACGAAAACACTATGGACTACTGGTTTTTTAGACACTAAAGGGAAGTTCAGTATTCGAAATGATAACGGGGGAATTGCATCCTTTCAAAAAGATTAAAATAGATAGTTGGTGAGCATACATGCGCAATAGAAAGCGAGGAGCGTCCTTTTCCTTCTTTATGTCGCTGGTGATCTTATCTTGCAGTGTTGTTTTGGTCAGTAATATCAGTAACAGCATTGTGCAGGCTGCAGACACCTATCCGCCGAAATCTCATACAATTAATGAGACTATCCAAGCTGAACCTGTACCTGGAAACCCCGGAACCTACTGGTATCAATTGGACAACGGGGATTTCAAGGCCGACTATACTGGAGGCTCGGTAACAGTCTCGAATGCAGGTTCATGTAATAATCCTTTTCCTGCAGATGAAAAGGTAGTTCCAGATGATGTAGATCTATCGAAATACCCGGCTACAGATTGGGGGAATTACCAGGGGTGGCGCATTTCTCCAGATGGAGTCACTGGTAAACATCTAAAGCAAGTTGTATGGTCTCCAGCTCCGTCATATGAAGCAGTTGGAGATCCTACAATTACAAGCAGCAGCACAGCTATTCTCCAAACAAAAACTGGGGGATCTAAGATCCCGACTGACGGACCTACGGAATTCATGAAGCGGCCAAATCGATGTCCCAAGGTCACTGTCATGTATTTAACTCCAGTTCGAATAATTTGGGAAGGGACAATTCATCAAACGAAAGAGATCGATGTAAATCCTGACTCTACAATCAAAGTAGGGCAAAAAGTACAAATGGACGCAAGCGTTAAAACCAAAAACTGGGGACAAGATAGTTGGAGCAATGGGGTTTCCGTCGCTTCCAGAGCAGCAGAAACAAGGTGGTACAGTTCAGATTCAGCTATCGTGGAAATTAGCAGTACAGGGGAGATAACCGGTAAAGCTCCGGGGAAAGCCAGAGTACGAGCCATTTGGGACAATGGGACATACCGGATCTCAGACACTGCTGAGATTACGGTCACCACCCAACCTGGACTTGTTGTCAATCTGCCAGACGCGTGTACATCTGATACGGCAATTCCAAAGCAAGCTGAAGCGGCTCTAACAAAACCCGATAAAAAAACATATATATTGAAGAGTCACCCTAAATTAAAATGGAGCAGCTCAAACGAAAGTATTGCAAAAATCACGCCGGATGGAAAAATAACGATCACGGGTGTAGAGGGAAACACCAACATAACCGCTCATTTTTATGACCCCACTCAAAATCTTGACGAAACGGATACCAAAACTTTTAAAGTCAAGGATTGCAGTACGGGCGGTGGCGGCAATGACGGGAATGATGGGGGTGGAGGAAGCTGCTCTCCGGTTATTAGCTCTCCTTCGAAAGGAATCGTAAATTACAAAATGGAAATGGAGCCTTCCTCCAGTGGTGTAGTGCATGCCGATGAACGGGGCAGCGAGCATTTCAATGTTCTAAAAGGCATTCCAACATCAGAGTCCCTTTACGTAAATGTTTTTGGTAAGAACTATTTATTCCAAAACAAGTTTGCCAATATGACGGGCAAGGTAACGTACACGGTTCAGGTAAAAAAGACGTATATTCTCAAATGGACCATACCTGGTTCGCCTGGCGACCCTCCAACACCACCAGTCTCCAAGAGCGATACAGTGACCGTAGCCAAAGACATTACAGTCGATAGACCTTATTCTTATTGGCAAATCGACAATCTTGAAGCGTACAAGATTTCTAAGGCAACGGTTATGAATTATGCGCTTCCGAGTGGAAACGTAACTCTTAATCCAGCAGGATATGCGGCGCCGAATCTTACATCTTCCAACAGTGTCCATGTTAACGATCATGTGCAACCATCTCCCTGTCAATCTATAGATTTGGGAACAGAGACAAAGGATGGAGGTTCATCACGCCCTTCTGTTCCTGATGAAACGAGTGAATTCCGTTCTAGGGCTGAGTCTAGTGTCGGACAAAATAAAGTTCGAAACGATTATGTTGTCTTCAATGGCTCTACAATCATGAACAACGGATGGGTGGATCAATCCGCACCGGCTCCAGGTTCAATTCCTTCTTCTCCTGTAATTGAACGAGATGTATTGTACGGGAAAAACTACATGATCAGCAAAACACTTGTGAATAAGGCCAATACCCCAAGCTCAGGCACAATCTACTACAGTCTCATACCCGGCAATATCAATGGCGGCGGTGACAAGCAATTCCCAATCAACGGCATCAACACCGTAACCGTACATACGCCTGTCGTGAATTACTCGTCGATTACCGACGATCGAGAACATAACCAAAAGACAATACCAAACGAGTATCGTGCGGCGTTAATTCTGGATCGGCCTTTTTCGATCCGCATACCGACGAGCGGTCAGCATGTAAACGATCCGGGATACGGCAACCGCGACTATGCAAAATATTTCCGTACGAAGCAGGTATGGTTCCCATTCGATGTCTACACAGCAGATCGGGGCACATTCATTCCGAAACGTACATGGACAGATATTCCCGTTACCCAACTGGATACGACGTTCTTTCTGCCAGTCTGGGTGGATGAAGGAGATTACACAGTCTTATTCCGAAATGTCGCCGAAAATACACCGGATTCCTTCACGCATCAGCCAACAGCCAACACGGATTGGCAGCATCATGTGGCGACTCACGAAATCGCAGTGGAGGTTATTGGCAGGGTGTATGATTTCCATGTGACGGACATTATGGATTTCAATTGGGAAACCGTGTTCCGCAAGCAAAAAGGAAGCAGTGAGCCGACAGGGAATTCCTATTGGGTCGGAGCGAATGGCATCGATGGTGAAGCTCGAGGCCATGCATTTCCTTACGAGCTGCCTGTGCGCAAAGGCAGTCACCCGGATCCATCCTTCAAGAATGTAGCGGTGAAGACGGGATACGCCTTCAAGTTTGACCTAAAGACAAAGGGAAATATGTTCGGTCCAGGAGATGGCATTCATCTGAAGCCGACATTTTACTTTACGGACAGTAAGGGGCAGAAGCGTCAGGAAGTGGATGTGTACTATCATACAGAGGCAAAAAAATTCATTCGCATTGGTTCGGCAGACGATAAGTTGAAGCGGAGCATGGCGCTGAATGCGCGCCTCCGCAACATACCGGGGCAGCTTATTGCGGATGCCGCGGCTCGTTTTTACGAGCTGTTTGCCAGCAGTATGATGGTGAATCGTCAGGCATATATCGACGCATGGGTGAGAGCGGCGAAAGACCCTACGGTGATCGGCAGCTACAGTGACCTGTTCCTGCCGTACAATGTCCGCACGTTACACGGGCCGACAAATGTGCCGTCAGGCGTCTCTGCGGCACGCGCCTATGCATCCATTCAGCAATGGTACGGCGAGTATAATTTGCCTGCCAAGTTGTATATCGTGCCTAAGGGCTTTGATTTATCGAAGCAGTTCAGTTTTAACGATAAGGCCCCGTTCTTCCTGCGCGATGGCTTTCTCATCGTGAACTTCGACATCGAGACCGTTCGTGATGGACAGAAGGGCAGGCCGCATTTGCAATACATCAAGGCTCCGCTGACGAATCAATGGAAGCGCGAAGGCTCTCGCTCCCAGTTCACGGATCCGTACGGCGTCACCTTCCAACTGCGTGATGGAGATGTTATGTTCTATCGGGCAGATCAATCGTCTGTAGATGATTTTGGGGTGACCGGCACGCACTAAAGTGCTGCAGTTCGACTAAAATATTTACATCACAAATATACTTGCGGTTAAACAATAACCCGTCATAGAAACTCAGATAACTAGAGTTCATTACGGGTTATTTGTATTGTAATGTGAAGATGTTTAAGTCTGTTACTCTGGTAATGATGAATCGGAGCAGTGTGACCAGCGCTGCTGCCAACGGCAGAGATTGTAGCCCCTAAGCACCGTCAAGCAGAAGGCAGCCGAACCAAGCGCCCTAGCACTTTCAAGATAGAAGACGGCGATGTTTTGATAATGGCTTGCAGATTAGGGCTTGAACCTCTACTCGCGTCACCTTTTATGCTGTATTTGAGGAATTTAATAGGAAGGTGACAACAATGAATGAGTCAATGAGCAGGCCGACACACAAAGAAATGGCAATCATCCAACTGATGCTGGCCATCTCCTTAGTGCTAGGGGTTCTCCCCCCGCTTGTGATGTATTTCGTGACAAGGAAGTCAACATCGTATTATCGTGAAGCTAGCCGCAAAGCACTGAACTTTCACTTGACCATTTTCCCGCTCTTTATAGTGAGCTATGCTTTGCCGTCGTTGTACAAGTACATTCTGCTTATGATCGAGACAATAATTATTTTGTATGCAATGATACATATTGCTAGAAATAAGGCATACCGTTATCCAGCCATTCCTTACATCAAAAAACAGACAGAATCGAGGCGAGTTTATCATGACTGGCATGCTGACAATCGGACAGTTGGCGGAACGAACAGGAATCACGATTCGAACGCTTAGATATTATGACAAACTTGGATTGCTAACGCCTAGCGACTACAAGGAAGGCGGGCACAGGCTCTATAATGCGGACGCCCTCAGCCGCTTGCAGCAAATTCAGGCTTTGAAGTTTATCGGGTTTTCACTCAAAGACATTGCCGATTTATTAGAGATACAGCAAGCAGAGCAGCAGTATATTCGGAAGGTGATGGCGTTCAAAAAGAAAGAGCTTCTTGCAGAACAGGAACGAATTCAGCTCATGCTTGACCAATTGGATCATATGGATACAATCATTTGCCATCATCCAATCATTGATTTGCGTCTGTTTTGCTTTATCGTACACTCGATTCTATGGGAGGAAGAGCACATGGAGACGCATAACCTAGGAGGAAATCCAATTCACAATTTTCGCAATGAGGCACGGGCTGAACTGGATCGGAAGTATTTCGCATTGCTCACAGATATGAAACAACTGGTTGCGAGCCAAGCAAATCCGGATTCGGAGGAAGCGCAGAGGTTCATGCAGCGATTTATGGAGCTGTATGAATATACCATAGCGAAAATCAGTTCCTCATCGGCGGCGAAGGCAGATCCACCAACGGATCACTCTAACATACTCGTTCCATTTACAGAAGAAGAACAGGAATTTCTAAAAGAAGCGTTCCAAGTGATGTATTGTAACCAAGAGAGTTAGGCTATTTCCATTCCTATGGGGTTCCGGGATCGTCGCTTATTGGGCCTGTCATTGAAGCCAATCATATCAGAGCGCTGATATGTGCGCTTGCCAATGTGGACAAGAAGCGGCTTATGACTTGGCAAACGATTAGTGTTGCGGCTTGGGCCATCGGCACAGGGGGGGCTGCTCCTGATGAGAATCCGATCCCTCGGTTCAGCCCCTGTGCAGTGCGCACATTCTAGCGTAACAACAAAAGGTTAGCCGCGCTCCCTATAGCAGCAGCTTGGCAGCAATCGGATAATGATCTGATGCGAGCGATTGAATGACTGTTCTATCATCGCTAAGCTCCAGACAATCATTGACGAAGATGTAATCAAGCATCTCGACTGCATCCCCTGCAGGGAAGGTGTAGGTCTCAAGCTCACCTGCGAAAGCGCTGCGGAATGCTGACGACATTTCGGCAACTTCGATAGAATCCGGATGTGCATTGAAATCTCCTGTTACGATGCACGGTTCTGATTTGCGGCTTGCGATGGAAAGTATTTCTCTCACTTGGGCAACCCGCTCAGGCTGTTCCAATCCCAGATGTGTGTTGTACATATGCAGAATTTCCCCGCCGACATCCAGAACAGCAGCAAGCAGGCTGCGTTGTTCGCTCTCGTCGCTGCTGAGCAGATGGTTTTGATGCGACAGAATCTTGTACTTGCTCAATATCGCTGTCCCATATTCTCTTTGCTGCGTTCGCCCTGGTTCAGGCGCTCGAACCACGTTTGCCCCGTAACACCAGTGCATCCCTAATTGTTCAGCAAGCATCGCGATGGTATCCTCGTAATTACTTCGAGCCGAAAAATAACGGTCGACCTCTTGCAAGCCGATGATGTCCGCCCCGGACGCACTAATCACTCCTGCGATGCGGCTCACATCATATACATGATCCATTCCTTCACCATGCTGGATGTTATACGACATGACCGTCAACGAAATTTGCGATGTGGACATAGTCTCACCCCTTAATTGCGCCAATCATGACGCCTTTTTTTACAAAACACTTTGCAAAAATAGATATAATAGCAGAATCATCCCCCACTAAAAACATTGCAAAGAAATCATCGTCGTGAACAACCGCCGTCCTGCCAAATCTATTCGTGTGAGCGGGTAGGCGGCAGCAATCGTCATCGCTAGATTAATAACTGTTCCTATTATCGTATAAATGAGCGTAATTGCATATCCATTCCAGATTCGGCGCCGAAAAATGAGTTTCGCCCATTTTCCATATAATTGTTTGACAGACGGATCAGTCATGTTATAATAACAACTGTCAGTCTAATTGATAATGAATATCATTATTGAAAATGTAAATTGATTCTATCCGCTTACATATCAACTTTCTCACATCGAGAAGAGGTAAGGATGGTCTATGAAAAAGAGATATTTAGCCATCGCGCTTGTCATATTATCAATCGTATCGCTTTTTATTGGTGTTACGGATATTAAGCCGCTTGATCTGCTGAACATGACCGATGAGAAAACGTTAATTTTGCTCAAGAGCAGAATTCCGCGTCTAATCAGTATCATTCTTGCAGGTGTCAGCATGAGTATATGCGGTCTCATCATGCAACAGCTTAGCCGCAATAAGTTCGTATCGCCAACGACAGCCGGAACACTCGATTCCGCAAGACTTGGAATCCTGGTATCCTTAATGCTCTTCACCACATCGAGCCCGATTGTGAAGATGCTGGTCGCATTCGTTTTCGCATTGCTGGGAACGCTGCTGTTCATGAAGATTCTAGATCGAATCAAGTTCAAGGATACAATTTTCATTCCGCTTGTTGGATTGATGTTTGGTAATATTATCAGCTCGATTTCTACCTTTTTTGCATATAAGTATGATTTGATTCAGAACATGTCCTCCTGGCTGCAGGGTGACTTCTCCATGATTATTACAGGTCGCTACGAGCTGCTGTATATCAGCATTCCGCTCATCATCATTGCGTATCTGTATGCGAACAAATTCACGGTTGCAGGCATGGGTGAGGATTTTTCGAAAAACTTGGGACTGAACTACAAGCGCATCGTCAATATCGGATTAATTCTCGTTGCGCTTGTGACGTGCACGGTCGTACTGACCGTAGGAACGATACCGTTCCTCGGACTGATTATTCCAAATATCGTGTCGATGTACCGTGGTGATAACTTGAAGAACAGTCTGTCGCATACGGCGCTGCTCGGTGCTGTGTTCGTTCTGTTCTGCGATATTTTGGGGCGTATTATCATTTATCCATATGAATTATCGATCAGCTTAACGGTCGGGGTAATAGGAAGCGCCATATTCGTGTACATGTTGATGAGGAGAAGGGCACATGGGTTATAAAGCGAAAACGGGTATTCTGGCTCTCCTGGCACTTGCCTTAATCGGATTGTTTCTATTCTTGAAGCTGGGTGACAACTGGGATTATGTGCTTCCAAAGCGTACGCTGAAGGTGCTGGCGATTGTGCTCACTGGGGCGGCGATTGGATTCGCAACGACCGTATTTCAAACGATTACGAACAACCGGATTTTGACGCCTAGCATACTAGGACTGGATTCGCTATACATGCTCATCCAGACATTTGTTATCTTCGTGTTCGGTTCGAAGACATTGATGATGATGAGCAGCAACATGGATTTCTTAATGTCAGTGGGCATCATGGTTATTTTCTCAGGACTCTTATTCCGGTTCATTTTTAAGGGCGAAGGTCAGAATGTATACTTCATGCTTCTCATCGGGATTATATTCGGTACTTTTTTCGGAAGTGTATCTACCTTCATGCAGGTGCTGATTGACCCGAGCGAATTCTTAATTGCCCAGGATAAAATGTTCGCCAGCTTCAATAACGTAAATACGAAGCTGCTGCTTATCGGTGGGATACTGACATTGCTCGTTACGCTCTATTTCCTTAGATTCGTTAAGTATTTAGATGTACTGGCACTCGGAAGAGAGCAGGCGATTAACTTAGGTGTTCCTTATGATTACGTCGTGAGAAGGCTGCTTTTTGTAGTAGCGGTTCTCATCTCCATCTCGACAGCGCTAGTCGGACCGATTACGTTCCTTGGCTTGCTCGTCGTGAACGTTACGTATCAATTTTTGAAGACGTACCGACACAGTTACTTAATTCTAGGTTCCGTGCTTATCAGCATTATTGCACTGGTGGGCGGTCAGCTTATCGTGGAGCGGGTATTTACGTTCTCCACCACGCTAAGCGTCATAATCAATTTCGTCGGTGGCGTCTACTTTATCTATCTTCTATTGAAGGAGAATAAATCATGGTAGAAGTAAGAGGCGTATCCAAACAATACGGTGGCAAAAATGTGGTTGAGAATGTATCAGTTACAATTGCCAAGGGTAAAATCACATCCTTCATCGGTCCAAATGGTGCAGGGAAGAGTACGCTGCTCTCTATCATAAGCAGGCTCATTACGAAGGATTCGGGAGAAGTCCATATCGATGGCAAAGAAGTCAGCGAATGGAACAGCAAGGATCTGGCCAAGAAGATATCCATTCTGAAGCAATCCAATCATGTCAATCTGCGCTTGACCATTCGGGAGCTTGTCTCCTTCGGGCGGTTTCCCTATTCGCAAGGGCGCTTGAATGATGAAGATTGGAAGTACGTAGATGAGGCAATTGAGTACATGGGCCTTTCCGGCATGCAGCACAAGTATCTGGATCAGCTGAGCGGCGGTCAGAAGCAGAGAGCTTACATTGCTATGGTTATCGCACAAAACACGGAGTACATTTTACTGGATGAGCCACTTAACAACCTGGATATGAAGCATTCCGTGCAAATTATGAAAATCCTTCGCAGACTGGTTAACGAAATGGGCAAGACCATCGTGATCGTAATTCATGATATTAACTTCGCATCCTGTTACTCGGACTATATCGTCGCATTGAAAGACGGCAAAGTAGTCAAGGAAGGCTCGACGCAGGATATCATCGATACTAAGGTGCTGCAAGACATCTATGATATGGATATGTGCATTGAATGCATTAACGACAATAAGATTTGTGTGTATTTTGCCTAAGCAAGGCGACATCGGTTACACCGTTCGGTAATGTTGCAATGCAGCATGCATCTGTGCAGCAACGCGATATTAACGGCGAAAATATATAAGGTTCAAAATATGTTGTAGAGGTGAAAAGAAGTGAAAAAAACAGTATTAATCCTACTCATTGCCATGATGGCAACGCTGGTTGCAGCATGTGGTTCCAATAAGTCAGACAGCAGCAATGGTTCGGCATCTACGGGAACAGAAGCGAATCAAGCAGCGGAAGAAATTCTTGTTAAGCATGAGCTTGGCGAAACGAAAGTGAAGAAAAACCCTTCCAAGGTCGTTGTATTCAGCTACGGCGTTGTGGATACTTTGGAAAAATTGGGTGTTGAAATCGCAGCCTTGCCGAAGGCGAGCCTGCCTCCTTACTTGAAAAAATACGAAGATGCGAAATATGTGAATGCAGGCGGCTTGAAGGAGCCGGATTTCGAAGCGATTCATGGTATGAAGCCCGACCTGATTATCATTGCAGGACGTCAAGCGAAATTGTATGATCAGTTCTCTGAAATCGCACCAACGATTTATATGGACGTTGATACGAAACGCTACATGGATTCTTTCAAAGAAAACACACAAACATTGGGCAAAATCTTCAACAAGGAATCTGAAGTTCAAGCAGAGCTGACCAAGATTGAAGAGTCCGTTAAGGCTTTGAACGAAAAGGCGAAAGCTGCGAACAAGAACGGACTTATAATCCTGGCGAATGACGGAAAAATTAGTGCTTACGGTGCAGGTTCCCGCTTTGGTATCATTCATGATGTATTCGGGGTTACGCCTGTAGATACGAACATTAAAGCATCTACACATGGTGATCCAGTATCCTTTGAATATATTGTTGAAAAAAATCCAGACTACTTGTTCGTTGTTGACCGCGGTGCAGTTGTCGGCGGTGAATCGTCTGCGAAGCAAGTCGTTGAAAATGATCTTGTGAGAAGTACGAAGGCATATAAAGAAGGCCATATTGTTTACTTGGATCCGAACTACTGGTACTTGTCCGGTGGCGGTCTCATTTCTGTAGAGGAAATGGTGAAGGAAGTAGACGGAGCAATGAAATAATTCAGTTCTGCTGCGAAACAAGAGCATGAATTGAACCAAAGTGCATGAGACGTGCGAATGTTGCGCATGTTCTCGTGCACTTTTTTTATTTCCCACAACAGCGAAGCGGACAGAAAGCTTTGGCAAGATTTTAATTGATGCTGGCCGGAAGGGAGATTTATAATGATTATTGGGTATATGTGGAAGTGATAATGAATTGGAGGGGAGATTACATGCATTTGGAGCAAATTGATCTGTTCGATTTGGCTTTTAATAATGCATCGATCGGGATGGCAATCGTGTCGCTGGAGGGGAAATTTATGAAAGCAAATCACTCCTTATGCGAAATGATTGGCTATGAAGAACGTGAACTGCTCTCTCTGGACTATATGCATATTACCCATCCAGACGATCTGGAAGAGAGTATTATACATATTCAACGACTGCTGGACAAGCAGATCCCATCTTTTCATATTGAGAAGCGCTACATAGGCAAGTCTGGAGAAGTCATATGGATGCTCTTAACCGTATCGCTTGTTCATGATCAGGGCGGCAAGCCGCTTTTCTTTTTTTCTCAGTTTCAAAATATAATGTCGTGCAAATTGACAGAGAAGGTACATCTCCAGACGAAAGCGATTTTGAAGGAGAAGGAAGCGACCTTTCAATCCTTATTAGAAGAATTGCCGCTTGCTGTCATTGTTACGTATAACGGCATCATTCGTTATATGAATCGCGCTTCCGTTGCCTTAATCTGTGCTACTGACCCAGCGGACATCCTTGGCATGCCGGTTATCGATATTGTCGAGCCTTCGAATCATAAGCTTGTGTATGAGCGGAGACGCAGATATCAGGAGGGGACACGCTTAGGGCCAGTTAAATATGATATTCGCTGCTTAAACGGTGAAATCAAATGCGTAGAAGGCTTTTCCCTGCCTACCACCTTTGTTGGAAAGAAGGCGACCATCGGCGTATATCAGGATATTAGCGATCGAAGCAAGGAAGAAGAGCGAATGCTGCAGTCTGAGAAGCTGTCCATCGTCGGGCAGTTGGCCGCAGGCATCGCGCATGAAATTCGGAATCCATTGACTTCGATTAACGGCTTTCTCAAGCTGATGCGTACGACGAAGACGGATAAGGATCAATATTTTGATATCGTGGAATCGGAGTTGAAGAGCATTGAGGTAATTGCAAATGAACTGCTGATTCTAGCGAAGCCGAATGTGGTCAACAGCCGAAGAACCGATCTCGTTCAACTGATGGAGCAGATCATTGCATTCATGAGCGTACAATCGACATTGAAGAACAGCAATATGATAACCGAGCTGTCGGAAGAGGCGCTTTGGGTTGATTGCGAGCCGAATCAGATTAAGCAGGTGTTCATTAATTTGATTAAAAATGCGCTTGAAGCGATGTCAGGGGGAGGCAATATTTATGTACGCACCAAGCTGGATGGCGATTATGCAGCCATATCCATTCAGGATGAAGGCTGTGGAATTCCAGATGATAAGGTGAACAGTCTCGGGCAACCGTTCTATACAACGAAGGATACGGGAACAGGCTTAGGGCTGATGGTCAGCTATAATATTATTGAAAAGCATGGTGGTAAAATTGAGGTGGACAGTGTGCTTGGCGTAGGTACCACATTTATCATCCGCTTGCCGCTAAGGTCGGATATCCCTGCATTTCCTACATGAATCGGCACCAAGTCATCGTGAAATTGGAGCCGCTTAAAGATGCCCACTTCATATTACGCTGAATGAAGGCACGCCTACGATCAGGAGATGCGACTACCGTATATCCAGCGAATTTACATGTTGAAAAATACGGGGTTTGGGATGAAAAAAAGGGGGGCACTATGAGTTATCAAAAGGCATTGGAACGCTATATGGAGGCAACGAATACACATGACTTCGGGAACGTGCAAGCTTGCTTGGATACAAGCGCCGTATATTGGTTCTCGGATCGTACATGCAAGACGCTTGAGGAGATTCGGGCATATTTTGAACATGCCTGGGAGGTTATTCAAGATGAAGTGTATTCAGCCTCCGATGTACAGTGGATTGCAGTGGACGAACAGACGGCTGTATGCTTGTATACCTATCATTGGAGCGGACTTTATCAAGGGAAACAGGCTGAGGGAAGCGGGAGAGCGACGAATGTGTTCAAGCTCATTGCAGGAGAATGGAAGCTGGTGCATGAGCATCTAAGTGCATTGAAATAAGCAAGCACCCATGAGAACAGAAGGGAAAAAGGGAGGTCGGCTGCCTTTTTCCCTTCTGCAGCTCAACATCCCTCTAAATACAATCCTTATGCGTCTAAGTTCGCTAATTCATAAATGGCACGCGCATAAATAGCAGTTGCCTTTAGCAAATCATCGATCTCAATGTATTCGTCTACACGGTGAGCCATTTCTTCTCTTCCTGGGAACAAGGCGCCGAACGCGACTCCGTAGTCCATGAATGCAGCGTATGTACCGCCGCCCGTAGTCAGCAAGGTAGGCTCAAGCTGAGTTTCTTCCGCATACACCTTTTGCAGCACCTTGATCATCGGATGCTCTGCATCGACATGGTGCGGCTTTTTCAAGTCCGGTTCTTCTACGACGAAGCCGAATGCATCCATCTTCGTTGCCAATGTGTCCAAAATGGACTGTAAATCCTGCGTAACTGGGAAGCGGATATTTAGATGGAAAAACGATTGCTTGTCCGCACCGTATTCGAATATGCCCGCATTTACCGTCAATGGACCTGTAATGTCATCCTTATATGCGATGCCCAGCTTGCTGCCCAAGTGATCATCCGTCAAATAAGCATCTACGCAGCGGATATAACGATCCGCATCTGCTTGGAACGTGTACGAACGCAAAAATCCGAACAGCTTTAGTGCAGCATTAATGCCTTGATGAGGCTCCATGCCATGCGCGGATTTACCTTTGAGGCTGAGTGTAATATGGCCGCCGTTTACTTCGGATGAGCCTTTCAATTGCTGTTCAGTGTAATAATTTTCGAACTTGGCTGCCAATTCTGCAAGAACAGCAGCGTCGCCAGAAATAGTTGCAGTCGCTGATTCAGGCACCATATTCTCAACACCGCCGCCATGGAAGGACACCAATTCAAGCTGTCCCGCTTGACGATCGGAAGCAGAGCTGTTGTCCGGCTGCAGCAGGAAGCGGGTATTGATTTGTCCCTTTTCCGCATGTGTAATTGGGAAATCGGCATCTGGCGCGAAACCGTAAAGCGGCATTTTCTCACGCTTCGTATAGGTCTTCATGCATTCCATGCCGCTTTCTTCATCTGCACCGAAGATGATGCGTACATTGTGCTTCAAGGGCAGACCAAGCTCCTTCACGATTTTCAAACCGTAATAAGCAGCAAGCGTGGGCCCTTTATCATCAATGGCGCCACGTGCAAACAGCTTGCCTTCACGAATGTCAGGGGAGAAAGGAGGGGTTGTCCAATGTCCAGTTGCAGGGACTACGTCAACATGGCATAATGCTGCAACATATTCACCGCTCTTCGATTCGCCGTATTCCGCGTAGCCTACATAGCCGTCCAGGTTTGTCACACGGTATCCGTCACGACGAGACATGTCCAGCACATAATCAAGCGCACGCGCTACATTGTGACCCATTGGCTTGCCAGGCTCACTCGTGGTGGCATCCTTTACACTCTCGATGCTAAGCAATCCATTAAGATCTTGCAGTAGATCGTCCTTGCGCTTCAATACTTCTTCCATCCAATTCATCAAGCCGCACTCCTTTTGTATTGAAATTGAACATGTGTTAGTGGTTGATTAGTGTTGATTAGAAGCGACGTTCATCCATGAACATATGATTGCCGCCTGAGCCTAATTATAGCAGGTGCAGACCAGTAACAACATAGAAGCAGTATTGAAATCCGGGATATTGTGCCTGTTGTTTATATTAGGAATAGATGTTTTATCAAACCCGGTCACTCTATTTCAGATAAAGTCTATTCGAATAAAAAGCTTGTGCAGCAAGTATCGGCGAGACGGTAGCTGCATATTATCTATCAACCCATTCATTACATGGTGTATAAGGGGGATACAATGAAATGAAATCGCTTACGAACAAAATGGGAATGAGCTTGCTGCTGGGGATATTGGCAGCGAGTGGCTTGAGTTCATTTGGATATGCGGCGGGAAATGGCGCCAACTCCATAGCAGTAAATGGTACGGTCAAGTCGCCAGTAAATAAATTGAACGTCGGACAAGAGGAATGGAACACGTATGATGCAGCTCAGGTACAAGAAAGAGTGGACAAGGTCAAGGAGCTGTTGAAGGCTGCAGAACAACGATTGAAAGAAGTGAAAAGTCAGTTTCGTGATGTGCCGTATTCTAGCATAGATAGCAAGCTGATGATGGCGAGATCTGCCTTGGCAGCCGAGGAATGGGGGAATGAGCAGCGCAGTTTGAAGGAACGCGGCAAGAAGCTGAAGGAGCTTGAACGCTTTGCTCAGGAGGCATACAACTTGAGCGCAGAGTCGCGCAAGGTAGAATTACGCGGCATTTGGATTGAGCCCCAAGAGACGAATGCCGAACAAGTGCGCGAGCATATACAGCGAATTAAGTCCGCACATTTGAATGCAATATATATAGCAGCGGAATCCGCCGCTTCCTCCCATAGGATCGCCCAATCTACGGATGTGAAGTTTGCAGCATTTGATCCGGTGCAGGTATATGGAGCGGAAGGAGCCAAGCTTGGTGTGGCAGTGTTTGCTGTAAACAGCAGGGATAGGGGGCGGATTTTGTCCACTGGAGGAATTGGCACGCTGGGAGTAGCGATAACGGATCATCCCGTCTGGACGGTTGCTGCTGTGAAGCTTGGTGAGCATGAGGCGGCAACTGAGAAGCTCCTTCAAGAGCAGCGCTCGCTTCATGGAGCAGGGCTCGTGATTATTGATGAGAAATCCTACTTCAATGGAACTGTGGATTGGCAGTGGTGGATGGGGGTGTATCGCAGCCCGGCTGTACTTCCTGACTATCGCTCTGCTCAGCCTATAGGGCTGCTGCTTGAACAGATGTCACGCAAGATCGGTTCGATTTATGTCCCGCTCCATGGCATAAGAGAAGACGCTGCGACGCGTTATAAAAGTCAGTTGGATCAATTGTCATCGAGCATCTATGGGATGAAGAAGTGGGACAAAAATGGTGCGCAATCGATACGCGGAATTCTAAATAACCTTAGGGAGGATATAGGCCGTGATTGGGGCATCGAGGAGGAAGTAAAGCTTCGGATGAGCTTCGATATAGAGGAGGGAATTGCACTTTGCGATGCTTATTTAGCTCAGTAAAGGAGATGGCAGTGACTCTTTTAGCAATTTAGTATCAACAGGTTTTGCTATACGTTGATGGAGCCGAATGACAGGCTGCTTTGTCTGCAATAGAGACGGGGTAGCCTATTTTTTTGTTTGTATTTTCCGAATGTTTGGCTTGAACGAAGCGAGGTTCGATGTGAAAAGAAAATACCCCTGAAGAACATGTCATTCAGGGGCGCTGCGCTACGATTACGATTGCAAAGGCGGATTTTTATGGCACTTGCGGCATACCGGATAATAGGTATCATTGCCTCCGATTACAATCTGTTCTCCTGTATAGACAGGCCTGTTATTTGTGTCAACACGTAAATTCATCGTTGCTTTACGTTCGCAGAACCAGCAAATCGTTTTCATTTCTTCTATTTTATCTGCGTACAACAGCATGTAACGGCTGCCCTCGAACAGTTCATTGCGGAAATCATTTTTTAATCCAAAGCCCATAACCGGAATATCAAGCTCATCGACAATGCGGGTAAGCTGCATAATTTGAGCATGATCTAAAAATTGCACTTCATCAATAAGCACACAAGAGATGGGGCCTTCATGATGCTGTACAATCTCGAATAAATTGGTGTCTTCGCAGATCGAAATTGCCTTGCGGCGCAAACCGATTCGAGAAGATATATACCCGCTCTCGTCTCGATCATCTACAGCAGGGGTGAAAATCAGCACCGATTTATTCTGTTCCTCATAATTATGGGCGACCTTCAATATTTCAATAGATTTCCCACTGTTCATTGCGCCGTATCGAAAATATAACTGAGCCAACTTCGCCACTCCGTTCCATTCTATGTTGATGAGATTATAGAATAGCATAGGAAGCGTCTCAGGTACAGAAACAGAAGTGGTTTAGCTTATTAATCCAGAATAACAGCGTGATCAGGCTGGCCGTGTATCTGGAATAGTAAGCGAAGCTGCGCTTCCGTGTTGCGTTCTGCTGACAATGGCGGGAGCTCGTTCTCGGCGAAAAATCCCACCCCGCTTGTTTCTGTGCCGCTCATTGCTTCTCCTCCGATAATGTCGCACAGGATGAACAATTTATAAACATGGTTCGGTTCCGGCGGATGCTGGTGGAAGCGCTTGTCAAGCACGGCAAGCAACCGAATGGCCCGCGCTTGGAATCCGGACTCCTCTTGAATCTCCTTCACAACAACCTCAGATGGAGAAAAACCGATATCCGCCCAGCCGCCTGGCAGTGACCATGCTCCGTCTGCTTTCTCCTTCACGAGAAGGAGCTTTCCGTCGCGGAAGACGACGCCTCTCACATCAACCTTCGGCGTAGCATAACCAGTATCGCTGGCAAAAGATACGCGAACCTGCTCCTTATCAACATCTGAGCAGGATGTCATCATATCCACACTAATATCGCGCAGTTCCTCATAACGCTCGCAGTCGTAGGGATTGTCTGAATAGGTCAATCCGATTTGGGCAAGTGCTTGAATCCGCTTGGCCCAGTGGAGCTGGCGCCATTCAATGGCTGGATGCGCTATCGATTGCTGCACAAGTTCCGTAAGCTCGGATGGCTGTGAGAAAATATCATGAGGTGCCTTCTCAAAGGTTGCAGACTGAACGGTACCAAACCATTTGGCGCCTATTGTATGCACGTTAGCAGCTAAGCCAGCCTCAATATCCGCATTGCTGTCACCGATCCAGATCGCCTCGTCTGCACGAACATGAAGTGCGGCAAGTGCAGCATGAATGCCTTCAGGATCCGGCTTCGGTTTCGTGACCTCATCGCCAGTTATCGCAATATCCACATATGGAGACAAGCCGAGCGCTTCATTAGAAATTTGATAGGCACGGCGGCCCTTCCCTGTAATAATGCCGATTGCTATGCCTTGCTCTTTCAAGGCTTGCAGCATCTGAATAATAGCGGGTGAAGAATGAACAAGGCTGGCATGCCAATTGTGATACAGCTCAAAATATTCCTCGATAGCGGTCGGCAGGAGGCCTCTATATTTCATATTCGCAGTTAATATGCCCTCTTCTGTTGGGCCGAACATGTCTATAATCTGTTCCTTGGACACCATCCGATTGTCATATCGTTTAAAAATGTCTTGGAACACGTGAAGAGTCAAGGGCAGCGTATCGGCTAATGTTCCATCAAAGTCAAACAGAACGGCTCTGATCATTGCATTCATCCTCCTTGGTGGATTACGAGATTATGAGCACTTGTACATGATTGGCCTTCATTGCATGGTCTAATTCAGGTGAGAGCGGTTGGTTCGTAATGAGCATATCGATGTCTGTTAAAGACAAGCCTCGATAATAATGCGTGTGTCCAAGCTTCGTATGGTCGGCAAGGACGATAGTCTGTCTAGAGCGGCTGGCGACTTCTTTTTTCATATATATGTCTTCTTCATAGTGATAATAAATGCCTGCTTCCGAGATTCCCGCTGCACCTAAAAAGGCTTTATCGAATTGAAAATCGCGCAGCTTGTCTATCGTCGAATATCCAGAGAGATGCCTTGTCTTAGGTTGGACAATCCCTCCTAGCAGATGCGTCTGAACGGCTGCATGATTGGCCAGCAAGATGGCGTTATCAATGGAATGGGTAACGGCTGTTGCACGCGCAGCCTTTAAATAGGGAATCATGCTGTGCACGGTAGTCGATACATCCAAAAAAAACATATCGTGATCTTGGACAAGCTTCGCTGCTTGTCGCCCAATTCGTCCCTTGCCGTCAGTTTCATTGTTCAGCCTTGTCGCATATGCTTCGATCTTCTGCTCCAGCCGCGGAAGCGTGATCCCTCCATGGGTACGTGTAACGGCACCGCTCTCTGTCAGCTTCACGATATCGCGCCGCGCCGTATCTCGAGATACGCCGAACATGGCACATATTTCTCCAACCGTCATCGTGTCATGCTGCTCAAGATGCGTTAAGATGCGCAGCAAGCGCTCTTCTTGGTACATTTTTGCTATCACCTCATGACGTTAATTATAAGTATATATAAGTAATATTTCAAGTGTATATAAGTAAAATGCGCATACATAAGTCAATATTTGTTGTGACTGTTCTGTTTTTTTCGTTGTGCCACATAGGAGATTAGAGTCTTTTATTTTGTGGAAATTTTGGCTGAGGTGGTGTTGATTGAATGAAACAGGGATGGTATTATTTAGTTAAACAATGTTTTAAACGATGTTTAATAATAGTGAGGGGGATTAGATGAAGCAAACTGATATATCGCTGGACACGAAGGGCAAAATTTTGAGCGCGGCTCTCGACATCCTGAAGCAGGAGGGATTCGAGCATATTACGATCCGGAAAATTGCAGCCCGCTCTAACGCCAATATCGCCTTAATCAATTATTATTTCGGATCGAAGGACATGCTCATCAACGAGGCGATTAAGGAGCTATTATCTGGCTTTCGCAGCGCCTTCGACGTCCTTGATGAGCGAAGCATATCACCTCTTGCTCGGCTGCGAACGTTTTTAATCCAATATGTACAGGTCATTCAGCAATATCCAGAGATTATCACGCGTACGATGACCGCTGGCGCTGCGATGTTCGCCTCCCAGCAGGAGTATGGTGAATTTCTGCAAGCTGTTGGATTCGTTAAAGTCAAACATACCCTTCAAGAGATTACACAAGAGGGAAATTCCGAAACACTGACCATGATGATGATGCAACTGTTCGGCGCTGTATTTCTCCCTGTCATGATGAAGCCGCTGCTGGAATCAGGAACGGGAGTTGCGGTTGCATCTGTGGAAGCCCATATTGATTTGTTGTTTGAGCGTTATTTTAATACGGCTAACCGCTGAGTCGAGGATTGTTCGAATTGATGGATTACTGGTTACATGAAGCCAAGCATTCTTGTATGTAAAATGAAGACCATTACGCATGCAGTGGCGCTGCCACTGCGAACAGGAGGAAAGAGTTATGAATTTTCTCAGAAAGTATTGGCAGGATCTTGGGTTGGTTGTCGCTGCATTGGTCTGTGTGTACTTGTTTCTTGGAGGAACGGAAATTCCCGACATCAAGGTAATGCTCTGGTTGAGCTTCGTGGCCATACTTGTCCATCAATTTGAAGAATATCGATGGCCGGGCTACTTCAGCGGTCTATTTAATGCTGTTCTCTTTAAGAGCAAAAGTCCGCGGCAATTTCCGCTCAATCCCCAATCCGCAATGATTATTAATCTGATTATCGCTTATGGGTTCTATTTATTTCCTCTCCTCTTCCCTGACGTGATATGGCTTGGCCTCGCTCCTATGCTGATGGGATTTTTCCAATTCATTTGGCATGGCATTTTCGCAAATATCAAGGCAAAAACGCTGTATAATCCAGGACTTTTCTCCGTATTGGTGTTGCATATTCCGGTTGGCGGTTGGTATGTTTTTCATATCGTATCGAATGGCCTTGTTCATACAACGGATTGGATACTCGGGACGATTTACTTTGCGGCAGCCGTATATGTGCTTATCGTGAAGGGGAATATGTGGCTCAAAAATCCAAATTCTCCATACTGCTTTACGGTGAAGCAATTAGGGCCTTATGCCAAACATATGTAAACGAGCGGGGAATTTGATATCATTTTGTCTGCGCACTTTCTCTTCATGTATGCAGACCGGTTGGATACGGAATTTCATCGTCGAACGATAGAGGAGCTTTTACGAGTGGCGAAGGAGGAAGTGAGAATTTTCCCGCTGATTGATTTGGAAGGCAAGCGGTCGTCTCAGGTGGACGAAGTGATTCATTTGGTGCAAAATAGGGGCTGCGACGTACAAGAAAAGGAAGTCCCTTATGAGTTTATGCGCGGCGGCCTTGATAGGATCAAGGCTGCTTTTTTTATGGGCTTTAGCCCGTTGAGTGCGTGAACCGCACGAAACAAAAAACCACCCGCTATGCGGGTGGAGGGATCGAGG
>NZ_JASIUF010000018.1:0-308471 GCF_030363895.1 Paenibacillus sp. S-12 | reverse complement strand
AGCGTCTTTAGGCGCAGTTTGGCAACAGGGGGTTATACCCCAAGTGCAAACCACCCGTTGGACGGGTGGTTTTGATTATTTGCGTAAATTGCAAAATTTACAAATCCAAAAAAATACGCACGATTCCCGTTAACATTCGTATGTGAAAATACTTCCAGAAGCCTATTGCAATACCTATTGCCATGAGAAAAGGGTGAAGACATGAATCGTAACATGTTAACGGTCATCGCAACGTCGCTAGCACTATCCACGATCATATCTACAGGTGCTGTCAGTGCAGCGGAAGCAAACAAAGGGCAAGTAAGCATCGCAGCAGTGACGAAGGAAGCAGCGAAAGCATCCAGTCAATCTATCGGGGTTGACGGTGCTAGCAGTAATATCCGCACGCTGAATGTAAAAGGGAAGGTATTGTACTCCGTTCGCGACATTGCCAATATATTTGGTGCGCACATCCAAGCTGAGAGCAAAAGCGTGATTACGCTGGTTGGAGGAAATCCAGCAAAAACGATTACGATCCAAGTAAACTCGAATGCTTATCAAGAAGACAGCGCAGCGAAGAGCTTCACAGTTGCGCCGCAAGAGCAAAAAGGTGTGATCTACGCTGAGCTTAACGTGCTTGTGGAAGCATTCGGTGGAGACGTGACGGGGTCTGGAAGCAAGCTGAATCTGATCAGGGTGAAGCCTCTCGAAGGCGACTTCAGCTCACCACGTGTAAACAGCAACGGTGAAGTGATAGCGGCTCGCGAATTCGATGGATCGGTTCAATTGTATAAATGGAATCCTACATACCGGGTATATGATGCACTGACTTTCAATGAAAACGCAGCGAACACAGCAGTTTCCCCTGATCTAAAGTGGGGGGTATTCTCAGATGAGTCAAGCCAATTGTTTTTGATGAATATGAGTCTCGGAACGGCGCAAGCGATTGGAAAAGATACTTCCGTGAAAACAGATCTGACATGGTCGGCAGACGGCAAAAAAGTGTACTTTGTACAGGGGGACAAGCAGGAGAAAATTTCTTGCGTGAGCGTAGACAGCGGCAAAATTACGACTGTATTGGCTGACAAAGTTGAGAATAAGTCGGATATCCGCTTGTCTGCAGACGATAAGACGCTTCTCTATGCGGTGAACATTACGGGGGTGGCGAAAAATGACAAGGATAGCACAGAAGATTCCTTGTCCATCGACTTCTCTGGAGCAGGCTCCCAATTGTTTACGCTGGATTTGACTGCAAAGGATGCGAAGGCAGTTCAGTTGACAACGACGCCAGACAACAAGCTGTATCCGAACCTGTTGGCAGATGGACGAGTTGTATACGTAAGTGGCGATACGGATGGAGCGGTTGAGAACAATGTTTTGAAGGTTATTCAGGCTAAGGAAAAGAAAGTGTCTGATTTCGCAGTTGATGTAGACGTGTCCTTGGCGGTTACTTCCGCTAAAGGTCAATTGATCATCGCAGTGACGGAAAAGGACGGAAAGTCAAGCATCTATGCGGTGAAAGCAGACGGCGCCAAGTCGAAGCTGTACACAACAGAAGGCACAATTACGGAACTGTTTCCATCCGCGGACGCTTCTCAAATTGCCGTGATTGAAAATGGTCAAGTGAAATGGGTTGCAAATAATCAAGCAGTTGCATTAACGAAATAACCATTACGAAGGGAGAACATCACAATGAAAAAATTGAAAATTGCATCTTTGGCTATTTTAGCCTCTTTATTCCTCGTATCATCCGCTTTCGGCGGAGCATCTACCGCTCTTGCTAAGGAGGACTTGAAAGGCAAAGTAACCATTAATGGATCTACAGCCTTGCTGCCAATGACACTGCAAGCAGCGAAGGAATTCCAAAAGCTGCATCCAAAAGTGAAAGTTGCAGCTTCCGGTAAAGGCTCCATCACTGGACCGCAAGCTGTTAAGAAAGGCATCGCTGAAATCGGCGCGTGCGATTGGGATGCAAGCGTAGACGTTCCAGGCTTCAAAGCATTCGAAGGTCAAGTTGCTCACAAAGTAGCGGTAATTCCTTTTGCAACAATCGTAAACAAAAATGTGAAGGTGGATAACCTGACAACGGAACAGTTGAAAGGGATCTACTCCGGTAAAATCACGAACTGGAAAGAGGTTGGCGGCGACAATGCAGACATCGTTGTCATCACTCGTTCCTTCGGTTCTGGTACGCGCGTTAACTATCAATTGAAAGCATTGGATGGCGGCGACATCACGAAGAAAAAGGACAACTACAAAGAAGTTGGTTCTAGCGGCGACATGAAAACAGCAGTTGCAACAACTCCGAACGCAATTGGCTACATTGACCTTGTATATGTGAACAGCGATGTAAAAGCCGTGAAATTCAACGGCGTAGAAGCTACTACTGACAATGTCATCAAAGGCAAGTATCCAGTATGGGCTTACGGTTACTATATGACAAAAGGTCAGCCTACAGGTGCTACAAAAGCATTCATCGAGTATATTCAAAGTGCGAAATTCCAACAAGGTTCGCTGAAAAAGCTGAAATTCATCCCGATTTCCGCAATGAAGTAAACGGAACGAATCGCTGTAAGAGATTTCATTCACGGCCAGCCCTCAGGAAGTCGGGGGCTGGTTGTTCTATGGGGGAACGAGAATGAGCACGCCTGTTCATGAACTAGCACCGCTTAGCGGAGCCAATATCCTTACTACAACGAAGAAAAGCAAGTTCGACCGATATGCTCGCGTACGATTTACGAACCGCCTGTTCCATTACTTATTTCTGCTGTGCATTCTAGCCTTATGTGCTGTGCTCGGACTGGTCATCTTCTTCATCGGCAAGACGGGGATATTGACCTTCCGCGATATTTCTCTAGCAGACTTCTTTTTATCACTCGATTGGACGCCGGAAGATGGAAAATTCGGGGCCGGTGCATTTATTATCAACACCCTGCTGCTGACAGGACTTACCCTGCTGATTGCAGTTCCGATATCTGTTGGCATGGCAGTTCTGCTTGTAGAGATTTCTCCAATGTGGTTTAAACAGTTCGTTCGGCCAGTGCTTGATTTGTTGGTTGGTATTCCTTCTATAGTGTATGGCTATTTGGGCTTAACCGTATTGATCCCACTGATTCGTGAATGGACAGGGGAGAACTTGGGAGACGGCCTGCTTGCAGCCGCGCTCGTTCTGTCCCTTATGATATTGCCGACCATATGTCGGGTAAGTGATGAAGCTATCGCAGCCGTACCGAAGAAATATCGGGAAGCGGCCTATGCGCTGGGCTCTACTCGCTTGCAGGTCATTATGCGGGTTGTGCTTCCGGCAGCGAAGCGAGGCATTATTGCAGCGATTATTTTGGGGATGACTCGTGCGATTGGCGAAACGATGGCAGTTGTCATGGTCATCGGCAACACCGCTCAGCTTGCCGGCTCTTTATTTACGCCAACGGCGGTGCTGACGAGCAACATTGTCATGCAAATTTCAAACGTAGAGTTCGATTCAACCTGGAACTATGCGCTTCACATGATGGCGTTTCTGCTGCTGCTTATCTCCTTCCTGCTTATTGTTGTCATTCGTTTTATAGGCAAAAAAGGGGGCGCACGCGCATGAGTTCGTTTTCCTCAACAGGCCAAAACAATCGAGCCAAGCTGTACAATCAGGCGGCTACGGTGCTGTTTTACGCACTTGGAGCAGCCGTTCTGCTGCTCATCTTCTGGCTGCTGTATACGATTTTGAGCAAAGGGTTGTCTGGCATCACGCTGGAGTTTCTAACGAGGGTTCCAGAAGAAATAGATGCGGGCGGTGGCATTGGGCCCGTATTGTTCAACTCGTTCTATATCTTAATCCTGTCCTTGCTTATTTCCGTGCCTATTGGAGTAGGGGCAGGCATTTATATGGCGGAATATGCGCCTGCGAACCGCTTTACAGAAGGTCTTCGCATGTGTGTCGAATCCTTATCATCCGTTCCTTCTATCGTATTCGGGCTGCTTGGGCTCGCGATTTTCGCAGAATACTTCCAAATTGGACTCACAATATTGGGCGGGGCGGTAAGCTTGGCATTTTTGAATCTGCCCATGCTGTGCCGGGTTACGGAAGAGGCAATTCGAGATGTTCCGATCGAGCTGCGCAATGCAGCTTATGCGCTCGGGACGACGAAGTTTCAGACGATTCGCACGGTCGTTCTCCCTGTAGCCTTGCAAGCGGTTATTACTGGAATATGCTTGGTGGCAGGCCGTGCGTTCGGTGAATCGGCGGTTATTATTTTGACTGCGGGGTTGAGCACTTCCGGAGAAATGTGGGACTTCAACCTATTCTCGCCGGGAGAGACACTCGCTGTTCATCTCTGGTATGTGCAATCCGAAGCGATTGTTGAGGACGCTAGTCAAATTGCTGACAAGGCGGCTGCAGTCCTTGTCTTTGTCGTTCTATTCATCAATTTGGTGTTCCGCATTCCACTCTGGTTCAACAACCGCAAATTGAAAAAATAACGCAAGCATAAATAAAGCTTCCCAAGATGGCTAATCTGGGGAAGCTTTACTCTTCTGTATGAATTAGAAGGATTGGAAGGTGACGAATTCGTGAACGGGTTTGCGATAGCCGCGCGGACGCGGGCTTGATGTATCTTCCTTGCCAAGGGTAATCATCATAACGGGAACGTAATGGTCTGGAATATTGAGCGCTGTTCGAACCATTTCGGGATCATAGCCAATCATTGGGCAAGTGTCCCAGCCTCTGTCTTTGGCAATAAGCATGAACTGCATCGCAGATAGGCTGGCATTGCGAATGGCATCCTCACGGCGGAAGGACTCCCCGCGATTGATGTAGAAATCCTTCGTACTGCTTACAAAGTGATCATACTCCTGCTTGTTAATCACGCCCAGATTCAGCAAACCTTCATTCAGGGTGTCCACATGTGTATAGGCGTTCATATCGCCCAGCACCACGATCACGGCTGAAGCGGTCAAGACTTTGTATTGCTTGTAAGCAGCCTCATACAGCGCATTCATCTTGTCTTTATCCGTGATAGCAACATAATGCGTATGCTGCAGATTGTAGGCGGATGGAGCGAACTTCGCAAGTGAGAACATGTCACTCAGTTCTTTTTCCGAAATTTCGATATCCTTAATAAATTTATTGGCTGAGCGTCTTTGTTTGACGATGGTTTCGATATCATGCATAGGTCTCATCTCCTCTTACGTCTTATGATAGCATGTTCGGGTATTCATTGTTGTAAAAAGATCATACCATATTAACTATAAAAAAGTAAGTGAATTACGAAAAAATATTAAAAATAATTAGCCATGCGTTTACAAATGATTGCTCGTCCTTGTTATATCAGCAAAAAACCCGCAAACCGACCACCATGTGGTGCATTTGCGGGATAATCGCATGTCATTTATTCCGTCCATAACTGTGGATGATCTGAGGATACAAGTTGTGCAGCTCGAGCATTGCTCTCGACCTGGGCTTCGTTTTTGCATCCAGGGATGACACATGTAACAGCAGGGTGGCGCAGACACCAAGCAAGTGCCCATTCCGCCATGCTGACACCCTCCGGCACTTCGGTCTGGCGAATGTGCTCGGCTTGCTGCAAACGCTCATCAATGAACTGCTGCTCATGACGATGACGCACATCATTGGCGGCGAAGGAAGCACCTGGCTTGTACTTGCCGCTCAAGAGGCCGCTAGCAAGCGGAACGCGTGCCAGAACGCCTAGATTCTGCTCGATACAGGATGGAAATACATCCTGCTCTGGGCCTCGGTCAAGTCGATTGTACACGACTTGGATGACACTTGCGCCCACGTCTGTTGCATTCGCCGTCTGGTGCATGCTATTGCTTTTATTTAAGGATAGACCGATATGACGAATTTTACCGGCTTGCTTCTGTTTGTCCAGCATTGTCCAGAGCGCGTCATTATTGAAGGCATCGTCATCACCTGAGTGGAATTGATACAGGTCGATATACTCAGTCTTGAGCGCACGCAAGGAATCATCCAGTTGCTTCAATACCTCTGGAGCATCGTATTCATTTGTCCGATTCAGGTGAGAGTGGAAATGGTGGCCGAACTTCGTTGCAACTACCCAATCCTCACGATTGTCCCTGCTCAAATAATCCCCTATGAAGGATTCCGAAAGGTGATCGCCGTAGCATTCAGCTGTATCAATGAAATTAATGCCGAGCTCCTTCGCTTTGTGAAGGGTGGAATCGACCTCTGCTTGTGTATAGTCATGTCCCCATTCACCGCCGAATTGCCAAGTGCCTACACCAATTACAGACACTTTCATTCCTGTCTTGCCAAGCTTGCGATATTGCATGGAAGAACACACCTTTCTTATGTATTAAAAATTTGACTTCATAAAGTGGATGATACTTATCGTAATCATAGCATAGGGAGCCGATTCAAGCCTAATCATGGAGCATATTTCGACCTGAGCTGAATGATATATGAAAAAAAATTAATTTCATAATCCGCTATTATTCATGATAATATGAGTTATAGTTGCAATGTATGCCCTATCATTATTACGTTTTTTGTCTTTATAACGCATGATTACAGGAGGAAAGTATGTATTATTTTTTAGCTTTTCTGATCTCTTCATGTATCGTGATGTTTTTGATACCTCCGCTGCGCAAGCTTGCGTTCCGGATTGATTTTGTTGACAAGCCCATGCCGGACAATGAGCGTAAAATTCATCGGGAGCCGATCCCGCTTACGGCGAGCATCGCCATTTTTGTTGCATTCATCGTTTCTTATGTGATTTTTGTTCGAAATTCTGCGATCGAATCAATTGCCATCATATGTGGTGGGTTGCTGATTCTCGCTATCGGAACAATCGATGACTGGTACAAGACGCACGGCAAAGAGTTTCCGGCATTGCCGAAGCTGCTCGTGCAAATATGCGCTGCCGTAATCGTGTATTTATCCGGGATCACCTTCGAAGGCTTTACGAATCCATTCACGCATGAATTTGTAAGCCTGCCTGCATGGCTCCAATGCATCTTGACTGTCATGTGGATCTTCGGTGTCACTACCGTCATCAATTTCTCAGATGGGATGGATGGTTTGGCAGGAGGATTAACTGCGATATCGGGCGGAACCTTGTTTGCAGTCGCCCTGGCTCAAGGTCAGAGTGTATCTGCGATGATGGCGATTATTCTCGTCGGAGCTTCTATCGGCTATCTGCGATTCAACAAGCCGCCGGCAAAAGTATTTATGGGCGACGCAGGCGCGACATTCCTTGGCTTTATTCTCGGCGTTATCGCTTTGGATGGCGCATTTAAGCAGGCCACTGTATTGTCCTTGTTCATTCCGATATTGGCCTTAGGTGTACCGATTCTGGATAACGTATTCGTTGTTATTCGCCGGATGCTGAATGGCCAGCCTGTATATAAGGCGGATGCGACACAAGCGCATTACCGGCTGCTGGCAGGAGGTCTGAATCAGAAGCAGGTTGTGGCAGTGCTCTGCTTGGTTAATCTGTGCTTTGGTTTAACGTCTATTATTCTGACGCTGTTGCAGGTATAAGAGAATTGATGCATGACACAGAAAGCCTTTCCGTTCAGGAAAGGCTTTTTTTCGTGTTGTTCGGCTATACTTCGATATGCTTAATAATTCGTGCAGGATTTCCCGCTACGACTACGTTGTCTGGAACATCTTTGGTGACAACGGCTCCGGAAGCCACGACAACATTGCTGCCGATGGTGACACCCGGGTTGATGATCGCACGACCGCCAATCCATACGCGATCACCAATCGTAACCGGCTTCCCAAATTCAAGGCCGGAGATGCGCTCCATTGGGTTCAAAGGGTGAGTGGCTGTGTAGATATGAACGCCTGGAGCGAGGAAGCAGTTGTCTCCAATATGAATCTCGCATACGTCCAGCATCACACAGTCGAAGTTGGCATAGACCCCTTTGCCAAGATAAATATTATAGCCATAATCACAGCGGAAGGTTGGTTCAATGTACACGCCTTCGCCTACTGAACCGAACAACTTCTGTAGTATTTCTGTCCGTTCGCTGTAATTCGTTTCTAACGTTTGGTTAAACATGCGGGTAAGGCGCCTTGCAAATTCACGATCCTTAACGAGTTCTTCATCTGCGGCCATATACATGTCGCCTGCTATCATTTTCTCTTTCTCAGTGCGTATGGTCATTGCGAATAACTCCTCTCCAATCCCTTTGTCGAGTAGGGGGTAATACCGTTATTATCGATGGAGGCATCTGCATTTGCAAGGGAAGGGGACATCTCTATTTCTGTGGTAAATAGGGAAAACGATGCGATATCCGTCGAAATTTGAAACTTTTACAAGCAGGGATATGTCTAAATAAATAGAATCCCTATGAAAGGACATGATTGTGAAAGGAGCGGGACGAATATGAAAAAGTGGCTGCTTATCATGATGAGTATGTTGGTATGGGCGGGGTTCTCGATGCCAGCACAGGCCGAACAAGCAGTGCCATCCGCTATGCAGCAGGCGAAGGTTTACTTCAATGGATACGATATTTCGGAGTGGAAGTGGGATCAGCAGCATATTGTCGTTCCGCTGTTTGCATTTGATGATTATAGCTATTTCAATCAAGATGGCAGTAAAGGCAAGCAGGACGTTACCTACAAATGGGATGCAGCTACTAAAACGGTATGGGTATATTCTGCTGATAAATCACGTACGATTAAACTCATTGCAGAGCAGCCCAGCGCATGGGTAAATGGAAAAAAGGTAGCATTGGACGCGCCTGTTCGGATTATAGAGGGCCATACGTATGTGCCGCTGCGTTTTATTAGTGAAGCGCTAGGCGGCAAGGTCAAATGGGATGCGAAGAAGAAGGCTGCGATCATCCGCACGCCGGAACGGGTGAAGCGTGACGAGATCATACGGACGGGTGAATTAGAGGCAGCTCGACAGGAAGCGCTCCGTCTCCCGTTTGTCTATCCGAACCGAGAAATTAAGCCGCGGTCGGAAGGCTTCGAGGCGACCATCGTGTTCCCGGAAGGGGAGGCGCTTCGCTACCGCTATCATATTAAGGATGTTACCAGTGTTGTAGCGATCACAGAGGACGGATTGGCTGAGGTCGTATGGCAGGGAAGAACGGGAACAAGCGCGGACAAGCTGTTTGAAGAAATCGGCAGCAAACCTGACTTTGGCACATCTATGGTATACTTCCGTCATTCCTTCCCGGTGGAGAACTTCGTAACGTATGGTAAAATGGATGCGCAAGGTCGTACGACCGAGCTTGGCAAGTTCGACGTGATGCTGAAGCTGCGCTCGAATGCGGACGCAGTGATATCTATTCGAGGAGAGAAGCGGACGGATGCACGCCCACCTCAGGAGGATCGAAAGTAAGGAAGGAGCAATCATGAAGGTACGAAATAAACGGTTTGTGTGGTGGCTGCTCGCCACGTTGGCCTGGATGGCTTTTATCTTTTATAAGTCTTCACAGTCGTATGGAGAGCAGGATTTGCGACCTACGCTCGCTGCGTGGCTGCCGCTATCTATGCTTGAGCATTGGCTTCCGTCTATTGAATTTACGTATGATGGGGGCTTGGTGACTTGGAAGCAGCCCTATGATTTTGTAGAGTTTTTTATTCGCAAGGGAGCGCATGTAGCTGAATATGCGCTATTGACATTTCTGGTGATTCGTGCGCTGCTTGCCTTGAGATGGGAACGATGGATGGCCATTGCTGCCGGCGCTGTCATCTCTGTTGCCTATGCAGCATCGGATGAGTGGCATCAGAGCTTCGTGCCGAATCGAACTGGACACGCGATTGATGTCGCAGTAGACTCGATTGGAGTTGTGCTTGTTGTGCTGTTATTCCTCATTGTGGGAAGGTTCAGCCGCCGCAAGAATAAGGGTAGAGGGCTGCATTTCCCGTAATGTTATAGGCAAGGATACGTTAGTAAGGCCGCTGGAGATATGTTCTCCGGCGGCCTTATTGTTTATTTATTGCGGCTTAATGACTTCCATGCCGCGCATGTAAGGCTGCAGTGCCCGTGGAATACGGACAGTCCCATCCGGCTGTTGGTGATTCTCCAGCAGCGGGATGAGAATTCGCGGGCTGGCTACCGCTGTATTGTTAAGCGTATGGCAATATTGAAGCTGTCCCGCTTCATCACGGTAGCGAATATTGCAGCGGCGGGCTTGGAAGTCAAGCAAGTTTGACGCGGAATGCGTTTCACCGAATTGGTGGCGGGATGGCATCCACGTCTCGATATCGTACTGTTTATATGTCTTTTGCGACATGTCTCCCGTACATACTGCCATGACACGATAGGGAAGCTCCAGCGCTTGCAAAATTGCTTCCGAATAGCCCACCATTTCCTCCAAAAGCTGATTCGACAGTACGGCATCATTCGGGGCGATGATAACTTGCTCCACCTTGGCAAATTGATGGACACGGTACAAGCCGCGGACATCACGGCCTGCAGAGCCTACTTCGCGCCGGAAGCAGGCGGATACGCCAGCCATGCGGATCGGTTCGGTGACATCTACGATTTCATTGCTGCAGTACGAGACGAGGCTAACTTCTGAAGTGCCCACGAGCCACAGACCATCTTCCGGCATGGCATAGCATTGATCCTCGCCAAGCGGGAAGAAGCCGGTACCAATCAGCGCGTCCTGACGAACCATGAGCGGCACATCCATAATGGTGAATCCGTGATCCATGAGCAGATCAAGTGCAAGCTGCTGTACCGCACGATGCAGCAGAAGCCCGGCATTTTTTAAATAATAGCCTCGGGATCCTGCCACCTTAACCCCACGACGAATATCCATAATGCCTAATCGTTCGCCAAGCTCGACATGATCAAGCAGGGGATAATCGAAGTTGGGCAGCTCGCCTATCTGCCGCACTTCCACATTATCCTCATCCGAAATTCCGATCGGAGTATCTGGCGAAGTGATGTTTGGCACAAGAAGCTGCAGGCGGCTGTATTCTTGTTCGGTTTCTGCCAGCTTCGCTTCGTGCTGCGCAAGTTTGTCATTGCACTGGCGAACTTGTTCCTTCCATGCTTCCGCTTCACTTTGTCGTTCACCGTCCCGTATGGCAGCAGCTATACGGGACGTAATTGTGTTGCGCTCCTGGCGCAGGGCTTCTGTCTCCTGCAGCAAATTTCGCCGAATCTGATCACAAGTGAGCAGTTCCTTTACTTCGAAGGGGATGCCTTTTTGCTGAGCTGCCAACTGCACCTCGTCTGGATAATTGCGAATCCATTTCATGTCTAGCATAGTCACCGTCTCCTTTACCGCGATTCCTGTTAGTAGAAAATACAAATAGCGCTCCTCATCCGATTGGGACGAGGAGCGCTAGCTCGCGGTGCCACCCAACTTGATCATCAGTGCTGCAAATAAGCGGTAGCTTACAGGAAGCAGGTTGAAGATCCTCTTGGTTCCGCGGTAACGGGCGGTGCCGGTTCACTTAGGGCACATCGGGCAAGCCGACGCCTTGACGAGAACGCCTCCGAGTTGGATGCTCTTCATTGGCAAATTTCCGTATCTGAATTGTTGATATCATTATATAGCTTTTTCCCTGAAAGTCAATGCATCATTCGTTTGTTTTACTCCGTTGCTGCATCATGGAGTCGGCGCAAATGAGCGGTCAGCTCTTGAATGCTGCGCATCAGACTATCCACGGGAATATGTGCGGAAGAAGCTTTATTGACCAGCTCTGCTGGGATACAGCTGGCAGTTGACTTCAATTCGCGCCCTTTTGGCGTAAGGGTAATAAAAACTTGCCGCTCATCCTGTGCGCCGCGCTTACGCTCAATGAGTTGCTGCTGCTCCATTCGCTTCAGCATTGGTGTTAGCGTACCGGAATCGAGAGATAGTCGTTGACCAAGCTCCTTCACGGTGAGATTGTCCGTTTCCCATAGTGCAAGCAAGGTAATGTATTGGGGATAGGTCAGTTGCAGCTTCTCCAGCATAGGCCGATACAGCTTCGTAATTTCCTTAGATGCTGTATAGATGGCGAAGCAGAGCTGATTGTCCAGCTTGAGTAGGTCGTCTGGCTGTATCGTGTTGTTCTGCTTTGATGTCATGATGTTCTCATCTCCTGCTGTACCTTACAATAAGGCTTCGATATCTTCTTTCAGCTTGGAAGGGGAGGTTTGCGGAGCGTAACGCTTCACGACGGCCCCTGTGCGATCGATGAGGAACTTCGTGAAGTTCCACTTAATATCGGTGCTGCCAAGAAGGCCCTTCTTCTCGGACACCAAATGCTGGAACAATGGCTCTGCATGATCGCCCTTCACATCAACCTTGGCGAACATCGGGAAGGTAACGCCATAGTTTACTTGGCAAAATTCCATTGTTTCCTTCATATCTCCAAACTCTTGATTGCCAAACTGGTCGCATGGGAAGCCGAGAACGACCAAGCCCTGCTCCTTATATTGGTCATACAATTGCTGCAGCTCAGTAAATTGAGGGGTGAAGCCGCATTTGCTGGCTGTGTTAACGATTACGAGCACCTGTCCTTCGTAGCTCGACAGCGACGCTTCATCTCCGTTCGGTTTTTTGACGAAATAATCGTATACCGTGGTCATATCAATTCGCTCCTTTATTTATAAAAAATTGCAATATCGTAAATCAATGAAACGTTTCGGTTGTTTATCAAATATAGTGCTGTAATCGTTATATCATGGAATAATCATTTGTGCAATTTTATTTTATAAAATTAAATTGTACACAATTTAAATGGGGTGTTATGGCGTGGTATGACATCTATATTATCTCTATACAACAGAGGAATTCATGCGTATGCTCTGAGAATCAATGCTATTTGCCTACCTCTGTGAAGCTCAGGGGTTCGGAAAAAGAAAAAGGGCCATCCCTTCTGCTGGTTGCACAACCATGGAAGAGACAGCACTGCGCCGCTCATTATCGAACTAGAACGCCAATGGTATATAGAATCCAAATATGTACCGGATAAAATACGTAGAACATATACTTGGACCACTTGGCATGATACCCGCGTTCTCCGTCATATAGCAGAATCGGGATTATGGCGAATATCATCATCCACTGATAGTTCAGGACAAATAAATTGTCATAGGAGAAGACTTCATCGGGCGGAATGCCGAGAGAGCCGAGACCTACGGCAATCAGCAGCATTACAATTACATATGCGATCGCCATTAGACTCCTACGTTCACGGAAAAGATAGAAAATCAGCGTCATCGCGACGCCGAGTATGGACGCCTCTGTAAATGTCCCGCCGATTACGGCGAGGATGATGTATAGAGTTCCAAGGGCGTAGTAGCGTGTTTTCTTCGTCCATTCGATTGCAGTTAAGAGCAATAGTCCCATTAATAGGGACAAAAAAATATTATTCATGACGCTGACAGTCTCACTAGGCAATGCGAGCTGAAGCAATGTGCTGCCAAGCTTGGTAATGACTGCCCACGTAAATAGGCGAAGCATATATTTGACGCGGCTCCGGGTGTGGTAGAAGCCCTCTACGATAAAGTAGAAAAAGATTGGAGCGACGATCCGACCGAGCCACCCGAACCATATGGGCATACCCGGCAGGAACTGGTTCATATGGTCAAGCACCATAAGCGTCATGCCGAGCAGCTTTAGTTGAAAACGATCCAAACGCACATTACATCCTCCAAATTCTGTTGGTTCTTATGTTGTTGGAAGGGATAAAAACAAAACCGTCCTTCTATTCCCATGCCGTACTGCTTGCATACAATATCCAGATATGAAGCGGATAGTACAGGTAGAAGCCGTATTTTCCCCATATGGATTGATACCCACGTTGTTGATTGTAGAAACTGATCGGAATAATAGCAAAAATCATCATCCACTGAGCGTTGATCCGCCAATCGTACGCTAAGCTCCACAATGCCGGTTCTCGGTAAGCGAACAAATCCATTCCGATAGTGAGTGCTAGGGAAGAGATGATAAAAGCGACAGCCATTGCGCGCCCTCGTCCCCGGAACAGGTAGAATACAAGTGCCATCGAAACGGACAGCCAGCTGAATTCTACTACAACAATCATTAAGGATGCTACAGCACAACACAGCACCCATCCTGCCACACCCGATTCAGTACGCAGTGCCCAATCATAGGTTGTCAGTAATAATAACGCCCCAAGCATGGATAGAAAGATATTGTTTGGGATCGATCCCCCAGGAAGCAAATAGAGGAGCAGCGTGCTTCCGGCAGCCATCACGGCAGCGCCTGCAGCCAGACGCAGCAAGTAACGTCTTCGATTACGAGTGAATGCATACCCTTCAATGAGTAGAAAGAAAAAGATTGGCGCGGACAGCCGCCCAAGCCAGTGAAAGGCGAGCGGGACGGAGTCTGGGAAGTATGCCTGTATATGATCCAGTGTCATGAGCGCGGCTGCCAGCAGCTTCAGTTGGAAGGCGTTGAACGACATGAGGCGCAGCTTCCCCTTTCCCTATAAATACCTTGCGATAGTCGGAATCCAATACGATTATACCCTTATCATATCAGAAGCCAAAAGGCGTTGAAGGTCATGCTATAATAGGAGCAGCAGAATGAAGGGAAGGAATGGATGTATGAAATCACTCGTACTTGCGGAAAAGCCATCGGTTGGTCGCGAGATCGCCCGTGTACTTGGATGCCGCACGTCTCATAAACAATATTTTGAAGGGCCTGACTATGTCGTAACATGGGCATTAGGCCATTTGGTCGGATTGGCGGAGCCAGAAGACTATGACAAGAAGTATCAGACTTGGAATCTGGAAGACTTGCCAATGATTCCGCAGAAGATGAAGCTGAAGGTGCTGCGCGAGTCATCACATCAATTCAAGGTCGTACAGCAGTTGTGCAAGCGTCAGGATATTAAGGATCTCATCGTTGCAACAGATGCGGCGCGTGAGGGAGAGCTGTTGGCACGCTGGGTCATGGAAATGGTGAAGTGGAACAAGCCGTTCCGCCGCCTATGGATATCGTCGCAGACGGATAAGGCAATCAAGGAAGGCTTCCGCCAACTGAAGCCAGGCAATCAATTCGATCGCCTGTATGAATCTGCGCGCTGTCGAGCAGAGGCGGATTGGCTTATCGGCTTGAATGTAACTCGCGCCTTAACCTGCAAGTTCGAAACTCCACTGTCTGCGGGACGTGTGCAGACGCCGACACTTGCGATGATGATGTCGCGGGAGCAGGAGATCAAGAACTTCCAATCCGAGGAGTACGACACGATACACGCGGATTGCGGCGGGTTCGAAGCAGTATGGCGTGGGGCCAACGGAGACGGACGCATTTTCAATGAACAAGCAGCCCAAGCCATCGCTGCCAAGCTGCAGAACGGTCGGCAAGCTGTTGTGGCGGATTTGAAGAAGTCCACGAAGAATGAACCGCATCCGCTCGCATATGATCTTACTGAGCTGCAGCGGGATGCAAACCGCCGTTATGGATTCTCAGCCAAGCAAACATCGAATGTGTTGCAGCGTCTATATGAACAGCATAAGCTTGTCACTTATCCGCGCACAGACAGCCGCTACTTGTCCTCGGATATGGTCGGTACTCTTAAAGAGCGACTGAGCGCGATGGCTGTGGGGCCTTATGCAGCAGCTGCGAAGTTGCTCCTGCGCGGGAGTCGCAATCTGTCTGTTACGAAGCGCATCGTGGATGACAGCAAGGTTACAGATCACCATGCCATCATTCCAACCGATGAGCCGCTGCGACTGTCGGCGTTGTCTACAGATGAACGCAAGCTGTACGATTTGATTGCGCGGCGCTATATCGCCTTATTCCTGCCGCCAGCGAAGTATGAGCAGGTTGCGGTTACAATTGAGCTTGGCGGTGAGAGACTCTATGCGAAGGGACGCACGATGCTTGACATCGGCTGGCGTCAAGCCTATGAAGGGGACTGGGATGATACATCCTCAAATGAGGATCAGGAGGAGGATCATCAGTCGGCTTGGAATAAGGAACAACGCCTGCCGAGCTTAACGAATGGCGATAAGCTGGCAGTGAAGCGAGTAATAACGCGCAGAGATCGCACGAAGCCGCCAGCCCGCTACACAGAAGCTACGTTGCTGACGCAGATGGAGAAGCATGGACTCGGCACGCCAGCCACACGCGCGGATATTATTGAGAAACTTGTATCTTCTGATACCATTGAGCGCCAAGGCGCATCGCTTCAACCGACAGGCAAGGGGGAGCAGTTAATTCGCCTTACTTCGGATCAGTTGAGATCTCCAGAGCTTACCGCTCGCTGGGAGCAGGAATTGGAGCGTATCGCACGGGGCGAAGCGCGCACTTCAACGTTCATGAATCAGATACGGGAGATGACCGAGCAACTGGTAAAAGAAGTGAAGACGAGCAGCGCGGAATACAAGCCGCATAATTTGACGAATCGCCATTGTCCGGAATGTGGTTCACGCCTAATGGAGCGGAAGTCGAAGCGCGGCACGCGTCTTATTTGCTCCAGCAAGTCTTGTGAATACAAGCGTTCTGATGAGAAGCAGCTCTCAAATCGCCGCTGCCCGCAATGCCATAAGAAAATGGAATTTAAGATTGGCAAGGCAGGCAAGTATGTGCAGTGTCTCGCTTGCAACATAACCGAAAAGCTGGAAGAGGGCGGAGGCAAGGCACGCAAGCATGAAACACGAAATTTGCTCAAGAAATACGAGAAGCAGGAATCAATTGGCAACAGCTTGGGCGACTTGCTGAAGGCAGCGATGGAGAAGCAGGATAAACAGTAAAACGAACGAAAATACGCGTCAAATTGTACAGCAGAAAATGAAATGAACACGACAGCGATCATGTAACGTTCATCGGTGATGACAAAATCATTACAAGTAGAACAAAGCTGGCTAACAGGGTCATATGACCTATTGAGCATATGCTTTTTCTAGTTTTAATAGGCCCTCTGTACTGTGGAAAAGGTGGACAGAGGGCTTTTTTTGTCATATTTTTCATGTAATTGTAACCATTTTCTTGAGATGGTAACAACATTGTATCTATTTTTTGATAAAATCAATAGAGTTGTAATGTTTCTGTAATGCCCTAATGCTAGATTTATATTATAGTAGTTGTCGAAACAAGTCGCTAGAAGGAAGTGGATAAGGATAATGATGGATCGAGGGATGGTGTCGGCCGGCAACCGTCGCCGTAAGAAACGCAAAAAGTTAATTGGACGCACCGTATTGCTCATGCTTCTTGTCGCCATTGGCGTCGGCATATACGCTGGAGCTAAGAGCCTGCTCGGAACAGATACAGCATCTGGAAGCGAGTTGATTGTGACAGAAGTCGTTCCTTTTGGAACAGCAGCACAAGAGAAAGAATCACCGAAGGAGTACAACGGCTTAACTCGCAAGGTTGCCTATTTGACGTTCGATGATGGGCCGAGCAAATATTCCAATGATATGATGGACTTATTGAAGCAGCATAATATTAAAGCTACTTATTTTATGCTGGGCGATAACATGAGACAATACCCGGATGCGGTGAAGCGCATGGTGAAGGAAGGCCATTATCCAGGTCTGCACAGCATGACGCATGATTACGCTAAGCTGTATAAGAGTGGCGGCTCCAAAAACTTCATTGACGAGTTCAAGGAGGCGCAGGGCATTGTAGACGAGTTAACGGGCTACAAGCCGACATTGATCCGTGCTCCATACGGGAGCGCACCGCAAATTGGCGAGTCATTCCGTAAGGATATTGCAGATGCGGGCTTTAAAATGTGGGACTGGACACTCGACTCTTGGGATTGGAAATATATCGGACAACCGAATCGAGTGCTGGAGCAAGTTAAGGCGGGCTTGACCGAAGATGTAGAGGTTATTTTGCTGCATGATCGCCAGCAGACCTTGGATGCATTGCCAGCTATTATTGATTACATTCAAAGCAAAGGTTACGAGTTCGAAGTGTACGACCCGAATGCGCATTTCGTATGCAATTTTCATCACGACAAACGATTGTAGCACGGGGATAGGAGGTTAACACATTGGCAAGTTGGAAAAAGCTAACCGCCGTTGCCGCGCTGGCATCCGTTCTGCTTATTGGCTTGACTGGATGCGGCGCTGCACCGACGACACAAATATTTGAAGGTTTCGAGAAGGCATCTGCTGCGGAAGCGAACGTTGCAGAAGCAGTGAAGACGCTGAGCACACTGGAAGCGAAGGACAGCAAGCAATACGATAATATCTTGTCTCAAGGCAAGCAGGACAATCGCAATGTACAGACGCTGATCGACAATTCGAGCAAGGCGCTCGAAGAGCGTACGCAGGCAATGGAACAACTGAAAAATACGCTTGATGACGCTCGTAAGAAAATGGGCGAGCTTGACGGCGCAATCAGCAACCTGAAGGAAGAGGGCTTGAAGAAGCAGGCAACAGAAGCGTACGACGCTTATGTGAAGCGCTACGAAACGTTCACTTCCATGTATGAAAAGTACGGCAAATGGATTCAGCAAGAGCAGGCGCTGTACAACGAGTTGAAGCAAAAGGATACAAAGCTGAAGACTATTACGAAAGCTGTCTCTGAACGCAATGAGGCCTATCGTGCAGTCGAACAGTTGAAAATTAAGTTTAACGAATATACGAATTCATTCAATGTGAAGAAGTCAGAGTTTTACAAGCAGGCGGGCATGCACGTAACTGGCACAGAGAAGACAGATGGTGAAGGTGCCAAGACGGAGTCGAATTCATAGGATTCATGAAAATCATAATTAGAAAAAAGACCGTTTCGAGGCAGATGAACTGCTTCAAAACGGTCTTTTTTATGCGAGATAGCAGGAGGCTTCGTATGTGGAATGAGTTCCTGCCTGCTAGCTCCATGTTCGATGTACGAAATCGGCCACAAGTAAAAAGATAACGTAAGAGATAATAGCGGATGCAATATACGTTATCCCTACCTTTATACGTTGCTGGAATAAACGCACTACGCCGAGACTAAGCAGCGGACAAACGATGAGCAGGAAAAATAAAATCGTAACGAATAATTGTGGCGAGATCGAACTAATATCTACATACGTCATGGATATACACCTCTTCATAAACGTTGACTCTAAACAGGACAGGTATCTTCTGGCTCTGAAATTATCCTTTTTCTTGGCGTGTGATACATATCACAGTATCTATTATAGCGTTTTCACGGCTGTTCGTCTGTTATTTCATTTCCAATATTAAGGCGAAATTAAGGCGAATTCATGACGGCTAAAAGAGTGCAGGCAATCATTGACAGGGTCAAAGCGAGGATTGTACGATGTGGGTACTGACAAACAGAAAGAATAGGAAGGCGAGGAGAGCGATCGATGATGCAGTATATGGTTGGGATTGATCTGGGCGGAACGAACATTGTATGTGGATTGGTCAATGAGCAGTATGAGCTGGTAACCAAGGTGAAGCGTCCAACTGAAGCAGACCTTGGTGTAGAGCATGTCCTGAGCAAAATGTCTGAGATGGTCGATGAATTGTTCGTTAAGGCTGGGGTGGATCGCAGTCTTCTCGTAGCGGTAGGAGCAGGAATTCCGGGCTTTATTGATCCAGAGCGAGGCGTAAGTATTTTTGCATCGAATTTGAAGTGGAACAATGTGGATGTTTCTGGTCGGCTTGGCGCAAAGGTAGGGGTGCCAGTCTTTATTGATAATGACGTCCGAATGTATATATTCGGAGAAGCGATGAGCGGTGCGGGGCGAGGTGCAGGGATTGTTCATGGTGTCACCATCGGTACAGGACTCGCTGCAGCGACGGTTGTTCATGGCGAACTGCACTATGGAAGCGGGTTCATGGCGGGTGAATTGGGACACGTGGCCATTGATGGCGAGACTACGCCGTGCGGCTGCGGCTTGACGGGATGTTTGGAGACCGTCGTATCTGCTACAGGTATTGCTCGTCAAGCGAAGGAAGCACTTGAGCAGGGTCGCGAGAGCATGCTGCGTACTCCTTATGAGCGCGGTGAATTGACAGCAGCTCATGTCTCGCAAGCGTACGATGAAGGCGACAAGCTCGCGATCGAGATTATGAATTATACCGGACAGGTGCTAGGAAAAGGATTGGCGTATTCCATTTCCCTGCTCAGTCCGGACGTAATCGTAATCGGCGGCGGTGGTGCACTTGCAGGCGAACGAATTTTGAAGCCGTTGCGGGATACGCTAAAACAGTATGTGTATCATGGATATTTAGAACGGTTGACGATTCGCCAGGGCGAACTGATTGATGACGGCGGTGTGATTGGCAGTGCGGCATTTGCTAAGAGTCGTGCAGAGAAGCTTGGTCACGTGTCGTTATAAATGTATGGTAAATCAAAACGAAAAATAAGCAGAAGGAGGTAGATCAGATGACAGTACGGGATGTCCAAGATTTCTTCTCTGGTACGGATATCACTGAGGGGATGCTTCAAGAGCGTATTATCGCGATTTTTCGTGGGTTTACGGCCGAACAGGCCAATATGGCCGCAGAGGCACTTGTGGAAGGCGGCATTCGCTTTATGGAAGTAACGATGAATACAGCAGATGCTGCGGAAATCATTTCCCATTGGCGCGAACGATTTGCAGGGCGGGCTTATATCGGTGCAGGCACTGTTATTGATATTGCCTCTGCTCGTGAAGCCCTGACGTGCGGGGCACAGTTTCTGATCTCTCCGAACTTAGACGAGGAAGTAATCGCATATGCGGCGGAACGAGGCGTCGATGTATGGCCCGGGGTATTGACACCAACGGAGATCGTGCGCGCATGGAAGGCAGGTGCGAAGGCAGTCAAGCTGTTCCCGCTAGGATCACTTGGTCCAGAATATGTTCGGGAGGTTCGCGGTCCTCTTGGGCACATTCCGATTATTGCAACAGGCGGAATTGATATGCATACGTTAGCTTCATATGGTGCCGCTGGTGCTTCTGCATTCGGATTGGGCTCCAAGCTTCTTCCGAAGGATGATATCTTGTCGGGCAATTACGAAGCGCTGGCTGTAAATGCAAGTCAATTTGTTGATATGGTGCGCAAGCTCCCCTGCTCTCATTTACCGTCAACCAGAGAGCGATAGAGAATGATCGGGTGTGAGATTATAGGAATACGTTAATGATATACATACAGTTTACATCCAGCCGGTTCTGTGGGTATGGTGTGTAAAGAGAGGTGAATCATGTATGACAATGCTGTGGACATATGGAGTAGGTTCACTTGTTCTTGCTGGAAGTGCGGCAAGCGGTGCCTGGATGCTCGCTGTGAAGAGCCAGTCCCCGCGCCCGATTCCCATTCAGAAGGAACCGGATCGTCCCTTTGATCGAGTAGTGTTCCAAGGGACTGCGACACTGCAAGGCTGGTTCATCTGGGGCAAAGGGAATACACCTGCGAAGCGAGCTCCGGTTATCGTCATTTCTCACGGGTGGGGATCGAATCGAGCGCGTGTCATGAGGTACGCTGACCCGCTGGCAGATGCGGGTTTCAATGTATTGGTATATGATGTGACCAGCCATGGAGAGAGTGGAACTGTAAAGGCTCCTTCGGCGCTGTTGTTTCGTGATGATTTGCTGGCTGCGGTTCGATACGTGCGCCAACGGCCAGATGCAGACCCAGAGCGAATTGCAGTTCTCGGGCACTCTTTAGGGGGATTCGGTGCTGTTTTGGCGCTGGAGGAAGGACTGAATGTACAGGCGATTGTAACGGATTCCATGCCATCCCGTCCATTATCTTTAGTGGAGGCTGAGCTTCGTCGGCGCAAGCTGCCAGCATTCCCGCTTGCAGTGGTCATTCCGCGTATTTGGCTGTATCGTTCTCGCATTCCGGTTTCCGTTTATGACAGATTGGATGTCGCACAACTATTAGCGGCACACTATGAGCGCACGCAAGGGGATACTCCTGTCTACATGATTCATTCACGGCAGGATGGATTCATCCCTCCAACGGAATTGGAGCAGCTCATTGAGCGCTTGCCCTATAAGCAGCCGCATCTGATTGTCGATACGAACGGACATAGCTGCTCGGAGACGGATCCGCGTTTTTGGACGGAAGTAATCCCGTTCTTCAAGCGCCAATTGAAAATAAACGAAAGTTAGCAAGCTCATAAGCCCATCTTTGTCATCCAAGTTGCTTCTTGGCGCAGAGTGGGCTTCTTCGTTTTTCACTTTTAACAGATTCTATGTAACTTTTTTAATTTTTTTATAGGCAAATGCTCCATCTGTTCGCTACCTCTCGTCATATTCCTCATGTCTTCATCGCTATGATTTTCCGCAATACGATGCAATTCCCGGCTCTTGCTGCCGCAGCTTGTCGAGCACAACAGAAAGGCAGCGAATTCTCACTCGCTTCTAGAGTGCTATAACTAGACAGTATTTGCGATAGCACTATGTTACGCTACCTAGCACACAAAGGCGGATCTGTTCCGCTGATGCGAAGGTGGTGAAGGCATGTACATTGATTCAGAGGTTCCATCCCGCTTGGAGCGGCAAAGGCGGGGCCAAGTGAGGAAATGGATTCGATTCCCAAAGTTCTCTATCTTCCGGCTGCTTATGCTCGGAAGTGTTTTGCTAGGAATAGTGGTCGGCTTTGCCTTATGGCCCACGGTTGAGGCTCGCTCCTCGATGATTGCCTTACATAGTCAAGCAGAAATGAGCCGATGGCTAAGCGAGCAATTTACACGAAGAGAAACGGTAATCTCGTTCCGATATGAAGGTGACACGAAGTCGTTAACCGAAATGGCCGGTCAATCTTTATCGGCTGCCCTATATTCGGATCCGTTCATTCGGTACAATGTCAGCAGATACTCTTATCAATGGAAGGGCAGCACAGATTCCGCTGTAGTCAATGTGTATGTAGACTATCGCGAAACGTACGAGCAGTCACAATATGTAAGGCAGCAAGCGAAAGAAATTGTGAGCCGAATTACGAATGCGGGACAATCCCCACATGTAAAAGTAAAAGTGATTCATGATTATATTGTCAGTCACGTTGCCTATGATGAAAGTATGACGAAATTCACCGCCTATGAGGCGTTAACCGAGGGTTCAACTGTATGTCAAGGATATGCACTGCTTATGCAGGCTATGCTTGAAGAGGCTAATATTCCTTCCAAGATCGTCGAAGGCAAGGCAGGCGGGCTGCTGCATGCATGGAACCTGATTGAACTGGATGGGCAGTGGTATCATGTGGATGCAACATGGGATGACCCACTCCCGGATCGCGGGAAGCTGGTGCGCTACACGTACTATATGCGTACAGATGCGGAAATGAGAACCGATCACGATTGGAACGAAAGTGCGGAGCTTCCGAAGGCTGATGTCCCATATGAGCGAGCGCTTGAGCAAATGCACCAAGGGACAGATCAAGGCATGCGTTCCTTTGTTAAAGAGCTGGAACGCGGCTGGAGTCCGGACGTGCTGCTTCCAGAACGGGAGGTCAAGAATGTAAGTGACCTTGTGGAACGCTATCAGTCTGCACAGAAGGTGAGGCGGGAACAGTTCCAGGTTCGTTATACAGGCAGCGAGCTTCAGCTTCGCGCTGATCTGCATGATATGATGGACAAGCTAGGGTTATCTACACCGTTCGAATATAGAGTATCTGTGTTGAATAACAGTGACGACCTTCTTGTTGATATTGAGCTCCAGAAATAAGAAGGGTGGAGTCGCAGCCGAGGTAAAGATTGTTTGATGTAGAATAATAAAAGGCCCTGTTCACACGTGACTAACGCGTGAAGCAGGGCCTTATTCTATGCAATGTAAATTATTTGTGATCAAACTTGCAGTCTTGAAGCGGGATCACCTTTGTACGATTCTTCCACTTATAGCCGAACCATACGATCAAGAAGAGCGGCAGACCAATGTAGGTCATTATCAGCCCTTTCCAATCGATTGCTTCCCCGAGGAAGGCTTGGTAGTTCTGACCCAGTACGACGAACATACATAGTAAGAAGGCAAAGATCGGTCCGAACGGGAAGAAGCGGGCACGATAAGGCAGTTCCTTCAAATCATGGCCTTGCTTGTTGAAGGCCCGACGGAATCGATAATGACTGACCGCAATACCGAGCCAAGCGATGAATCCACACATGCCAGATGCATTTAACAGCCATGTGTAGACAATTCCATCTCCGAAGAAACTGGCTAGAAACGCCATCATACCGATAATACTCGTCATAATCAAGGCATTGACAGGTACACCGCGCTTATTCAGCTTGCCCAGGAACTTAGGCGCTTTGCCTTCCTTCGCAAGTACCCAGAGCACGCGCGTTGATGCATACATGCCAGAGTTGCCCGCAGACAGCACAGAGGACAAGATAACTGCATTCATAACCGAAGCGGCGAATGCGAAACCGGCCTTCTCGAATACGAGCGTAAATGGGCTCGCATTGATGTTGTTTACTTCACTGGACAGCAAGCTTGGATGAGTATATGGAATAATCATTGCGATAATAAAGATCGCCAGGATATAGAATAGCAAAATGCGCCAGAATACTTGCCGAATGGCACGGGGCACACTCTCGCTTGGGTTCTCACTTTCGCCTGCGGCAACACCGACAAGCTCGGTTCCTTGGAAGGAGTATCCGGCAGCCATAAATACGCCAAGAATCGTAAAGAATCCGCCATGGAACGGTGCGTCGCCGATATGGAAGTTCTCGAATCCGATGCGTTCTCCGCCAATGATGCCGAATATCATCAATACGCCTGTAATTAGGAAGATAACAACTGTCGTTATTTTAATAATGGCGAACCAATATTCAGACTCTCCGTATCCTTTAACAGAGATATAATTTAACAGAAAGATGATGCTTAAGAACAGGAAGCTCCATAGGAAGGAGTTGCTGTTCGGGAACCAGTATTTAATGATCAATGTAGCTGCGACTAATTCAGAGGCGATTGTAATCGCCCAGTTGAACCAGAAGTTCCAGCCGAGCGCGAAGCCGAAGGCTGGGTCGACGAATCGTGAGGCGTATGTGCTGAATGAGCCGGAATCCGGCATGTATGTTGCAAGTTCGCCAAGGCTCGTCATTAAGAAATATACCATGATGCCGACTGCTGCATATGCGAGCAGCGCACCTCCGGGACCTGCTTGCGCTATAGCTCCGCCGCTGGCAAGAAATAAACCAGTACCGATTGAGCCGCCGAGCGCAATCATGGTGAGGTGGCGTGTTTTCAGGCTTCTGCGAAGCCCTTGCTCTTTCTGTTGCTGACTCAAGTCACTCACTCCTGTTCTAAATCTTAGTATTGCCGGAAAGGAGCGGAGAACATAAAAAAACCGCTGAAGCGTATACGTTCAAACGGTCTGACCGTCCCCATCATACCCTTCCTTAAAGATAGCGCATCATACGTAGACGGGTAATCTTCATATGACAGTGCCGTGCCTATTAGACAGCGACCCCAGCACGCGTACCGGAAGCGGATAACGCGAACTTCGGCGGTAGTTCCTTTTCATTCGAATCATCGGCTCTTCCTGCCTCCGCGAATGTACTCTTAACAACCGCAACCTCTACCTCATCGTGGAATAGGATGAGGATTTGTTGCACTATGAAGATGGCATAGCCATCATTGTTGCCTATATTCGCTAAGTATAAAGAAACTAGGTTGTAAGTTCAATGTTAAAAAGTAGAAATAGGCAGAAAGTATAAGTGCAAGTAGAGAGAGAGTTGTGTATGAAATCAAACATTTGAGCTGAAATATCCAAAAATATATTTAAAAAAGGAATTTTACTCCTTGCAAGCGGTTTCGCACATGGTATAAGATGGATGCAAAGAGAAAGCGAGTTGGGAAACTTCCGTATTAACCATCGACAGACACTGTAGGGAGGCATAGGAAATGAAGAAGGTTACTGTAGCATTGCTAGGGGCAGGTCAACGTGGTGAAATCTATACCGATTACGCAATTGGCCGCTCAACTGAAATGGTAGTTGTCGCTGTGGCGGATCCGAGTCCAGCTCGTCGTCAGCGCATTGCAGATAAGCACGGTATTCCGGCAGAACGCCAATTTTCTTCGTGGGAAGAGCTGTTCTCGCAGCCAAAGCTTGCTGACGCTGTATTTATTTGCACACAGGATAAGATGCATTATGAGCCTACTATGGCAGCATTGGGCGCAGGCTATCATGTTATGCTGGAAAAGCCAATGTCTCCTGAGCCAATAGAATGTATTAAGATGGGACAAGAAGCGAAGAAGAGAGGCCTCGTTTTCTCTATCTGTCACGTACTGCGTTATACGAACTTCTTCTCCACGCTAAAGCAGCTGCTGGAGGAAGGAAGAATCGGCCGCCTTATGTCCATTCAGCATAATGAAAATGTGGCGTACTGGCATCAGGCGCACAGTTTCGTCCGCGGGAATTGGAGCAATTCCGCAGAGTCCTCACCGATGATCCTGCAGAAGTCTTGTCATGATATGGACATCCTGCTGTGGCTGGCTGGTGCTGAATGTACCCATGTATCCTCCTTCGGTGCCTTGTCTCACTTTCGTTCGGAAGAGGCTCCAGAAGGCGCAACGAAACGCTGTCTGGATGGATGTGCTGTGGCTGATGAGTGCCCGTATTATGCGCCAAAGTGGTATTTGACAGATGATATCGGCTGGCCAACATCAGTAATTGCAGATGATATGAGTTATGAATCCCGCCTGCAGGCCTTAAAGGAAGGCCCGTACGGCCGCTGCGTCTACCATTGCAACAATGATGTGGTAGACCATCAAGTGGTGAATATGGAATTCGCGAATGAGGTAACCGCGGTATTCACGATGACGGCCTTCACGTATGACTCTGGCCGCACGTTGAAGTTGATGGGAACGACTGGTGAAATTCGCGCTCATATGGAAAAGAACGAAATTGAAATTATCCATTTTAAAAATGGTTTCAGAGAACTGCTCAGTCTGCAAGCGCCAGGCGGACATGTAGGCCACGGCGGCGGCGACCAAGGCCTTGTGAAGGACTTCCTAAAGCTGGTACAAGCAGGAGGTGCAATTCAGGGGCGCACATCGGCAGACATTTCGGTACAAAGCCATATGATGTCCTTCGCTGCGGAAAAGGCGCGCCTGGAGAAGCGTACCATTTCGATTGAAGAGTTCGTCCGCGAGCAATTGGCTGGCGAGGCGGAGCCTGCAATAAACTAATTCCATATACGAAAGTCAGAAGCTCTCCGTATTAATCGCGGAGAGCTTTTTCTATTTCAGGATTGTCTCGTATTTCGACCTTGACTAACCGATCGATTGCTTCATGAAGCGAGGGTAACGCGCCCAAGCGAGTGCGAGTGCGATAATTCCGATACCGAGCAGGATGATAGCATTCAGCCATACGTCCGGTACATGAGCACCATGCGAGATAATGCGCTTCAGTGCATCCTGCGCCCAATATTGAGGGAGCATGTGGCCGATCGTTTGCATGAACTTCGGCATCATCTCATGCGGGAACCAGAGTCCGCCGATCATGGCTCCGCCAAGCGCGATTAATTGTGTCATAGCAAGGCCTTGATTCTCTCCCTTTGCGATAAGGGAAATCAGAAGGCCGAGGCCAGTTACACAGATACCAAGCGCCGCAATGATAAGCCCAACTGCCAGCACATCACCAAGCCGCATGCCGTATACAAAATGCCCGAACGACAGCAGCACCGCGCTTTGGAAGAGTACGACGATAATATAAGGGACCCACATGCCGACTAAATAAGTCAAAGGTTTCATGGGTGTACTGCACAAACGCGCCGTCATTCCGCTTTCTTTATCGCGTATGAAGCGGCGCACCATTGAGATAATAATGAAGAATACGAACATAACGGTATAACCAGGAACCACTTGACTAATCATATCTACGGGAACAACATTCTCCATTTGCTCCTTAACGGTCATTGGGGGAGTAAAGATTTGCTTCATTTCCTCGCCCGTAATTCCTTTGCCTGCAAGCTGCTCCGCAGCGCTCGCCTGACGCTGCTCATCGACGATTCGCCCAAGCAGAGCCTTAATAGGAGCTGTTGATGTGTTGTCATTCTCATCGCGATAAAGCGTCAATTCAGCTAGAGTCTTGCCCGATTTCATGCTTGCTTCGAAGCCTTGCGGAATTAGAAGCAGTGAAGATTGCCTACCGTCACGGATGCTCGCGATTTGCTGATCAATCGTGCGTTCTGTATCTTCCTTCAGTTGAAAACCTTGCACCTTGGCTAACGATGCTACAATCGCTTTCGAAGCGGGGGACTGATCCTGATCGACATAATTTAACGTGATGCTGGAATTCCCCATATTCCCGAAAACAGAAGCAAACACAACAATAAAGATAATCGGCATCAGAATCAGCCAGAAAAATGTCCCCTTTTCCTTAAACAGCAATTGAATCTCCTTGCGAGTAAAGCTGGTAATCATTCGGTTTCTCCTCCTTGAAAGTTACACTCCTATACATGTTTCTCGGTCTGAGCTTCTATTAAGCATCCCGAAGGGACGTTCCCGTCAAATTCAAGAACACGGTCTCCAATGAAGGTTGAACGATTTCGAGACGAGTAACCTTTACATGATTCTCAAGACAATGTGCAGACACGCTGTTCATCGTCTTGAGTGTATCGTCGGTATCAATAATCCAGCCCTTTTCTTGGGCAGTCACTGTACCGGGAATCGAGTCGAAGGAAATCGCAGCTTGTTTATCCATTTCGACATATACGGAATTAGTTCCATACTGCGCAAGCAACTCATGCAGACCGCCTTGGGCGATAACAGAACCGTGATCGATGATGGCGAGTTCCTCGCAGAGTGCTTCGACTTCTTCCATATAGTGAGTCGAGTATATGATGGATACCCCTTCTTGCTTCAGCTTGCGGATCATTTCGAATATATGATTGCGCGATTGTGGGTCAATGCCGACAGTAGGTTCATCAAGAACAAGCAGCTTCGGACGGTGGAGGAGTGCAGCAGCGATATTCACGCGGCGCATCATACCACCAGAGAAGGTGCCAACGGCGTCCTTGGCGCGATCCAGAAGCCCGACCTGTGTCAAAACGGTTGAGATGCGTTCCTTCAACGGGCTTCCTTTTAAGCCATACATTTCTCCAAAAAACTTCAAATTATCGTACGCGCTGAGCTTCTCATACAAGGTGATGCCTTGGGGGACATAACCGATTATGTTCCGTACCTTTGCGGCTTCTTTGACTGCATCTATCCCAAATACATGCAAAGCGCCACTATTCGGCTGGAGAATGCCAGAGATGATCTTCATCGTTGTCGATTTGCCGGCGCCGTTGGGGCCGAGTAGGCCGAAGCAAATTCCCGGACGGACTTGAAATGAAATATTGTTCAATGCAGTGTGGCTGCCATACTTTTTGTGCAAGTTCGATACTTCAATTGCCAATGACATACAGGTTCCTCCTTAATTCAAGCGAGTTCCAAATTCCGATAGTTGAAAATCCCAGATTATTGGGAAATGAGTTCTTTTTTCATTAATGCAGAAGAGGCACTAATAAACAGAATAGTCATTATTAAGAATGCTGCTGCGATTATACCGATTTGATCTGCTGATAACACGGATAGTATGTTGAAAGTGACATTATCCCCAGAAACTTGGGCACGATCCAGCCGAGTTAACCAGAAGATGGAGTTACCCGTCAATCCGTAAACGATCCATAGAATAGGCGTTAATGGCTTCAAGCTGGAACGGGATACGATACTCGTTAGAATGCCGAACGCGCTCATAACGGGAATGGTCAGCATGATGATGCCGTACCAAATCATAGATTCCTTCAGAAATACGCCATACATGGCTAAGCTCAAAGTCCCTTTTACGAGCAGTGCGTAGATAACGAACAACTGCATAGCGAGCCAAGCCATTACATAGAACGTGAAAGACATGAATGAACTGACAAACCACTTGGATAGGATCAGTGTGCTTCTCGAATAAGGAAGCGTCAGCCACCAGCCGATGGTTCCGTTTTTCCATTCCCGCTTTACAAGCCCGTATCCCAGCACGAATGTCATATAAGGGAACCCGATGGTGATGATCAGAATGCTATTCGGTTCAAAATGCTTGGCGTTCATAGTGATAAACACGAATAAAAGGATGATTCCAATCGCCCAGTATACAAGCGCCCATTTATTATTGTTGGATTTTGCTTTATGACTGCGGCGCTTAAGCTCATCTTTGGCCAAGAAAAACATTGCACGTAAATCCATTTCTATTCTCCTTCCTTGTGACGATACAAATTGCGGTACAGCGATTCCATCGAGCCATGTTCGCTGCGCAGTGTTTCAACGTCGCCCTGAAGCAGTACTTGGCCGTTATCTATGAATACGACATAATCGAATATCCCTTCTGTCTCGTGAATCTCATGGGTACTAATAAGAACGGTCTGATCGCGTACGGTCAAATTGTCGATAATCGATGCAATGATCCGCTCGCGGGACAGTAGATCGATGCCGGAGAACGGTTCATCCAAGATGAGCAACGGAACATGGCGTGCCATGCAAATGGTTAGCATTAACCTTGCCTCTTGCCCGCGTGACATGCCCTGCGTTGGCATATCCTGATCCAGCTTCATGAAGGCGACAAGCGCATCGGCCCGCTCCCGTTCAAAATTCGGAAGAAGGTTCTCGGCCCAATCCAAAGCGCGCTTCACGGTATGCCCCTCGAACCAGCGGGCACGATCGGGCAAATAGGAGATATCACGGTTCGTCTGCCACCCAGGCGTACGTCCAAGAACTTCCAGTTTGCCTTGATCCGGCTGTATGAGTCCGGTAATCATGCGGAATAGAGTGGACTTGCCCGCTCCATTCGCTCCCAAAATACCGATAACCTTGCCTGCCGGTATTTCAAGCGAGAAATTGTGCAGGGCCAGCTTCCTTCCGTAGCGCTTCGTAATATGTTCGGTCCGTATTGCAATGGACTGACTCATCCTTCTTGTCCTCCCTTATGCGTTAATAGGTGCTGAATATCGTCCAATGTAAATCCAATGCTGTACATTTTCGATAAAAACTCTTGTATCGCTTCTTCAGCTAAAGAAGTGCGTATGCTTGCAACTGCCTCAGCATTCGACGTAATAAATGTACCTTGTCCCCGGCGCGTCTCCGTCAATTGATCCCGTTCGAGTTCTTGGTAGGCGCGCATGACGGTGTTCGGTGTAATCTTCAGAGCTTGTGCAAGCTCTCGGACAGAAGGAATTTTCTCACCCAATGCGATTTCCCCTTTCGCGATGGAGCTTCGGATTTGATTAAGTACTTGTTCGTATAGTGGTTTGCTTAAGTCCAACGTGAATCGCATTCCGCCAACAATCACGTCATTCAATGAGCTCCCTCCTTCGGTGTATCACTTGTATGTAGTGTATTATATCACTTGATACACTTAATACAATAGGCAAATGAAAAAAGTGTTAAAAAAATCACGTGAGCCTGGAAATTGGGGCATTTAAACAGTATGGTGATCAGGAATGTGCCGATAGAATTGAATAAATAAAAAAAAGAGCAGCTTTCCAGTGCTTGCACACGGATTGCTGCCCTATGGCCTTATCAATTTATTTAGACGACTGATTGTCTTGTCCGCGCAGACGAGCCATCTGCTGCCATACGGTGCCGACTGCCTCTTCGCCGGAGCGAATGCGCTCGATTGCCATGCGTGCTTGCAGGGCAACCTCGAACTCGTTATCCTGTGCGGCCTGCTCAAGTGCTGCCAGCGCACGCTCATCGCCGGCTTCATAGAGGAAGCGGGCTGCGCGCCAGCGGACGAGTTTATTTTTATCCTGCAATGCTATAATCATCGGCTCGATTGCGATTGGATCGCCGATATCAGATAGCGTATCTCCAGCTGTGCGTCGAACGCTTACAGATGTATCCTGAAGCGCTTCGATAAGGAGCGGCATGCATTCGTCGGTTTTGATTTCTCCTAAGTATACTACAGCGAGACGACGGATCTGGCTTTGCTCGTCATGAAGAGCCTTCGCAATAGGTTCTAGTCTCTCCGGTGTCGGTTCCATCCGATCCAAGGCCGCATACCGCATGCGCCAATCCGGATTGTTCAGATGCTGCTTCAATTCTTCATCCGACCATTCTCGGCGTTCCTCAATGAATGGCTCATCCGTACGACCCTTCGCAATGGCTTGCTTTACAAGGGAGGCCACTCGTTCTTCGGTATAGGCGGCCTCAAGCTCCTGTTCAACTTCACGAGCGATATCGGCAAGCTCTCCGTAACGGATGCCGTAGTCGCTAAGCTTGCGTTCTTTAATAAGGGTAGCGCTCGCAACTTCGGTTACTGCTCGTACGAAGCGATCGGACAGACCTACGCGTTCTTCTTGTCCATTGGCTTGAACCCGAATTTGCATCGGAATGCTGCGGAAGTATTGAACGTACACTTGTGCTTCCCCGAAGGATGTCCAGGAAGCCAGATCGTTCTCTTGCGTGCTATCCGCTTGGGATTGTCCGAACAGGCCGCGCACCTCTTCAAGGATGCGAGCCCAGTCGGCATTCGGAAAACGGTCAAGTGCGATAAAATCGGCAGTATGGAATACGCTCTTTACGCCCTCGATATCAAGCAAGCTGGCGATAATCGGAGGAGCGGAGCGTCGGTTATCTTCTGAATAGGTACGTCGAATGCCGGCAGGCAGTGTTTCGTCCAAGTGCAGCTTCATAGAATTCGGACTTGGAGTCGGTTCAATTGTGATTAAGTTCATTGACATGCACCTCCGTTGGCGTGTGGTTTGCTTCTATTGTATCGTATCGGAGTGTGAGGAACAATGAAGAGGGATAAGCTTGTTAGTGTCAACATGCCAGTACTGGTGCAGAGAAAGCAAAATGGCATTTTTCAATAAATAGTGGTTGGAGCTAATCATTTAGGGCAATACATAGTCTTCATCACTCGACCAACAGATAATAACGTGCATAGGATGGAAGGATGTCGTCAGGAAGTGAGCAGCTTAACATATCGGCATGAGAAGAAGGGCTTCTGCTGTAAATTTGGTGCTGCAGAAAGGTTCTGGTATGCTAAAGGGAGGATGCGGTTTGATCGACATTTGCTCCAATTGCAAGGGAACAGAATAGCCCTTGTCATTCGATCCGAACTATTCGCAAATGAGGTGGTGCTTATGAAGCGCTATTACGTCAACATGGACGATGTGACAACGGTTAAAGCATGGAATCAATTTCGGCGTTGGCAAGCTGAGCGCAAGGATAGATTAAAGACGAAGGACTATTCCTATGTCGTACCGAATGTAGAGCCGGACATAGCATTTTTGAACGCCAATCAAACAGAGACAACGATTACGTGGATCGGTCATTCGACCTTCCTGCTGCAAATAGGCGGCTTGAATATTGTAACGGATCCAATCTGGGCCACAAGAATGGCGACGCAAGCCAGACTTGCTCCGCCGGGCATTCCGATTGAAAAAATGCCTCCTGTGGACGTCGTTATTATTTCACACTCTCACTACGATCATCTGCATATAAAGTCATTACGGAAATTGACAGGGCCTCAAACTAAGGTGATTGTACCGGATGGTCTGCTTGGGAAGATGAATCGCAAAGGCTTTTCCAATGTACATGAGCTGGCATGGTGGGAGCATCTTACAATCGCAGAACGGGTGAAAATTACGTTCGTGCCGGCACAGCACTGGACACGGCGGACATTGACGGATATGAATCGCTCTCATTGGGGCGGGTACGTTTTGGAGCATGTATCGAGGGATGCAAAGGCGACGAAACGAAGTACAACTAAAGGTGCTTCAGAACCTTCAGTTTCTTCATGCAGGAAATCGAGTGACGCCCTTCCGTATAAAGAGGAACAGGGTGCCGCATATGAAACAATATATTTTGCGGGCGATAGTGGATATTTTCGCGGGTTTGAGCTAATTGGCGAGCGTTTCCGCATTGATGTCGCCTTGTTGCCTATCGGAGCCTATGAACCGGAATGGTTCATGTCACAGCAGCATGTCTCGCCAGAAGAAGCGCTGCAAGCTTTCGAGGATGTAAAGGCGGCAAAGATGATCCCGATGCATTATGGGGCCTTTAAGTTAGCTGACGATACGCCGAAGGAGGCGCTGGATCGGCTGGAAGCAGAACGGGTGAAACGGGGGATTGCTCAAGAGCGTGTATGCGTATTAGCGCATGGCGAGATATGGAACTTCGCAGAAGCGTTCGGACAATCCGTATCTGCACCATCCTCGTCTTCACGCGTGCGAATGGAATCGCAGTAAGACCACGCTTCGCGGCAGTATGCCTCCTGCGTTAATTGGTACGAATTCGTTATAACTGCGCGCAGTATTTTAAACAGACCAATACAAGCAGTTATATAAATGAATAAACTAGAAAAGGGAATCCTCTTTTGCAGAGGCTTCCCTTTTGTATTAGCGCTGACGCTTTTTATACTTGCAGTGATACCATTCTCATGTTCGATACTTGCTATCAACGGCGCTTGCTTACACGGCTGCTCAATTTTGACAGCTTTTTATTGTTCTGCACATATTGACGGGCAAGCTGGGCATTTTCTGAGCGGTGCATGTATGCGATTTCCCGCTGGAGCTTATGATAGCCGCGCAGCCTGCTTGCATCAAGCTCGCCGGTATCGATAGCTCCTCGTACGGCACAGCCGGGCTCGCGCTCATGCTTGCAATCGCTGAATTTGCATTGTGCAGCAAGGCTTTCGATATCCTCAAAGGTGTGCGACAAGCCCTCACTATCGATAGCCGTCATAGCTACTTCTCTCATGCCCGGCGTGTCAATGAGCCATGCGCCGTTGTGCAAACGCAGAAGCTCACGATGCGTTGTGGTGTGGCGGCCGCGGTCATCGTCTGCACGCGCTGCTTGCGTCAACATTTGCTCGGTGCCCGTCAACGCGTTGGCAAGTGTGGATTTGCCGACACCGGAAGAGCCAACCAACACGACAGTCATGCCTGGGGCAATGCGTGCGCGAAGATCATCCATGCCCTCGCCAGTCATAGCAGAGACGCAGAACACATCGACGCCGGGAACGGCCTGCATCGCTTGTGCCTCGAAGAGCTCAGGGTCGTCCGCCTCGTCGGCTTTCGTCAGCACGACAGCAGGCATGGCGCCACTGTCCCATGCTAGAGTGGCATAACGCTCCAAGCGCCGCGGCTCGAAGTCGCGAGACATGGAGGTAACGAGCAGGGCGAGGTCTGCGTTCGCCGCAACGATCTGCGTATCGCGTCTGCCCCCGGCTACCTTGCGTCCGAACATGCTGCGGCGAGGCAGTACGCCTACAATCGTTGCGCGTCCTTCTGCATGCCGAGGCGCCACTGCGACCCAATCGCCGACGGTCGGCCAATCGCTAAGTGTTTCCATTCCGGCACGTACCTGTCCAGACAGCTCTGCAAGCCATTCTCCATCGGTGCCAATAACGCGATAGAGATGCTTATGCGCCAGCGCAACGCGTGCGGGCACGAGCTGTCCTGCAAAACGGCGTGCAGCAGACTCTGAAAGCTCATTCAGCCAAGACTCCCACGTGTTGTTCCAAGCTTCATCGAAACCAAGATCACGCAGATCCTTGATTGTGCCATGAAATCCATCTTCGATATCGAGTGTGCTGCTCTCTAGCAGAGGCTCTTGCTGTGAGCAAGTATCTACTATGAGTTGTGTATCCAGTGTGTTGTCATTAGGTTTTATTGTTTCCAATCTGAATTCTCCCTTGTATGCGGCATTTAGCCGCTTCATAGTGAACTTGGTTGTACCTGCGAATGAACGACATTGCGGCATGGTCAAGTTCGGGAGAGACAGACGTTTCAAGCGACTCTAGCGTCGTCATGTATTGGGCTCAATCCATTGCATCATGCGCTAGGCGCTGAAATGTTCCTCCCGAACGTTATATACAATGCTTTTTACCATCTAACATCCCTCGCTTTCTTTTTTTAGAGGTAGTTCAAAAAGCCCGCTTTTAATCACGAAGCTGTACAGGAAGGAGATCTCTACGTCGAATCTTGCATTCACTCTCGAAGTCCAGTGCTCATGTAGTCTTGCCTACACTCCGCGCTTCCTTCTTCGAGTTCAAGCAACCTTCTTGGTGCTGAAAACCGATCTTTTTGAACATTCATTTGAAGAGGTAGTTCAAAAAGCCCGCTTCTAACCACGAAGCCCTTGTGAACCTCTGTAGGAATGGGGCATCCCCGACATCCGTTTGGAAATAGGGACACCTTCATTTTGATAAAGATGGAAATAGTATATACATAAAATACAAAAATGGCTATGTCTAACTCTACAAAGATCATGGTAAAAATGTTCAATCGTCGCATTATATTAATCCTTGTGCTATAATATCAGTTTGAAACCATTAATAGGCAAAGGACGGGAATGCCATGATTAGTACAACCGGCGTTACGCTCCGCTACGGGAAACGAGCGCTGTTCGAGGACGTGAACATTAAGTTTACGCCAGGGAACTGCTACGGCTTGATCGGCGCGAACGGTGCGGGCAAATCGACATTTCTTAAAATATTGTCTGGTGAAGTTGAACAGACAAATGGTCAAGTCAACATTACTCCTGGAGACCGTCTATCGGTCTTGAAGCAGGATCATTATGCATATGACGAGTTCAAGGTGCTCGATACGGTCATTATGGGCCATGAGCGTCTGTACTCGATTATGAAAGAGAAGGATGCCCTCTATGCGAAGGCAGACTTCACGGAAGAAGACGGCATGCGCGCAGGCGAACTGGAAGGCGAATTCGCTGAGCTCGACGGCTGGGAAGCGGAAGCGAACGCAGGCGAAATGCTTATCGGTCTCGGAATCCCTAGAGATTTCCATGATAAGCAGATGTCTGAGCTTGACGGCAACCAGAAGGTACGCGTATTGCTCGCACAAGCATTGTTCGGCAACCCGAACATCTTGCTGCTCGATGAGCCTACCAACCACTTGGATCTCGAATCGATCAACTGGCTCGAGAATTTCTTGATGGATTATGAAGGCACTGTTATCGTCGTATCTCACGATCGTCACTTCCTGAACAAGGTATGTACGCACATTGCAGATATCGACTTCGGTAAAATTCAGTTGTACTCTGGTAACTATGACTTCTGGTACCAGTCCAGCCAATTAGCGCAAACGATGATGCGTGATCAGAACAAGAAGAAGGAAGAGAAGATCAAGGAACTTCAGGCCTTCATTCAGCGCTTCAGCGCGAACGCATCCAAGTCGAAGCAGGCGACTGCACGTAAGAAGATGCTCGATAAAATTACGCTTGACGACATTCGTCCGTCGAACCGTAAATATCCATTCATCAACTTCAAGCCTGAGCGCGAAGCCGGCAAGCAATTGCTGACAATCGAAGGCTTGACGAAGACAGTGGAAGGCGAAAAAGTATTCGACAATCTTCACCTTGTTGTAAATAAAGGCGACAAGATCGCACTCGTAGGTCCAAACGGATTGGCGAAGACAACTTTGTTCCAGGTTCTCATGGGTGAGATTGAACCGGATGCAGGGACATTCAGCTGGGGCGTTACGACGACACAAGCTTACTTCCCGAAAGACAACTCCGCTTACTTCGATGGCGTTGAGGATTCCTTGGTTGACTGGCTCCGCCAATACTCCAAGGATCAAGACGAGACGTTCCTTCGCGGCTTCTTGGGCCGCATGCTCTTCTCTGGGGAAGAAGCATTGAAGAAAGCAAGCGTATTGTCCGGGGGCGAGAAGGTTCGCTGCATGCTCTCTAAGATGATGATGAGCGGCGCGAACGTGCTGCTGCTCGATGAACCGACGAACCACTTGGATCTCGAGTCCATTACAGCGCTCAACAACGGCTTAACTGACTTCGACGGCACAATGCTGTTCACGTCCCATGACCATCAGTTCATCGAGACGATTGCGAACCGCATTATCGAGATTACGCCGAACGGCATCATCGACCGTGTATGCACGTACGACGAATATCTTGAAAATGAAGAAGTGAAAGAACTGCGCAAGAAGCTGTATCCAGTAGAAAGCAAATAAGCGCAAAATAGATGAGAGGAAGTTCAAATAGCCGGGAGGCTGTTTGAACTTCTTTTTTTAGCAGTTCATGAACAACATACGAAAACCCGTGAGATCTACCGCATATAGTACGGCAATCTCACGGGCTTTTTCAATATAGTGCTACTTTGCTACCTGAATATCAAGAGTTTTTACGCCAAGAATGTCATCAAGCTGAGTCTCCATTTGCTTCTTCATAATCGTACTGCTCTTGATTGATCAAAACGGGCTTACATCTTTTGCTGGGCAGCAGCATCATCAAACTTAACTACCTTCATCACTTTATTTCCGTCTTTCGTCATGCCGTTAACCATGCCGGACTTCACTTCTATATTGATGCCAAGCTCTTGAAGCTGAGCTTTTACTTGTTCTTCGGTAAGCGTCCCCGCTTTCATTTGGTCAAGAATGGATTTCACTTTTCCCTTGGTTGCTTCATCAAGGGTATCCATCTTCGATTTATCCATCTTTACTTGGAAGTAATGACCCTTGCTGAAATCCACATCCATGTCGATGCCAAGCTCTTGCAGTTGGGATTTTACTTGTTCATTCGTAAGGGCTCCTGTTCTCATTTGCTCAAGAATTGCCTTCACCTTTTCTTTCGCAGCTTCGTCAAGGTTATCGAGTTTTGCTGCGCTTACCATTACGCCATGAGTTGCTTTGCTGAAATCCACATCCATGTCGATGCCGAGCTCTTGCAGTTGAGCTTTCACTTGTTCTTTCGTAAGGGAACCGGCTTGAGCTTGCTCAAGAATCGCTTTTACCTTTTCTTTGGTGGCGTCATCGAGATTAACAGAATTCACTTTGCCTAATTTAAACTTGATGCCGTCATGATCTCCTTTGATACCAAACTCCACATCGACGCCAAGCTCTTGCAGATGAGCTTTCGCTTGCTCTTTCGTAAGCGTTCCCTTCTGCATTTGCTCGAAAATCGCTTTTACTTTTTCTTTAGAAGTTTCATCAAGATTACTTGTTGCCTTTACCTTAATAGCAGTTGCTGCCAGTTGCCCTTGTCCGATAGATTGTGCTGGAACCTCAGCCGCGAATGCAGATCCCAAAGAGGCGAAGGTAAGTACAGCACCTAAAGCAGTTGTAGTTAATGTTTTTTTCATTGTCGTCAATCTCCTTTGCAGTCGTATTTTTGTTGACAGCCTCATTGTATGGCTTGTATCTGGAGTTATGATGAAGCTCGTGTAGAGTTTCAGTGGGGATTTCATGCGCGTCTTCATATAAACTTCAGATTCCGCAGCTATACTGGTTTACGAGGTGAGATGGCAATGAATGATCGAATTCTAGTAATCGAGGATGATCAAGAGATTCGGGAACTCATCAAACAATTTTTGATGACTCAACAATATGGTGTTGAAGTTGCATGTGATGGAATAGAGGGCATGAAGCAATTTAATAAGCAAGCCTTCGATTTAATTTTATTGGATGTCATGATGCCCAATTTAAACGGATTTGAGGTAGCCACGATGATTCGAAGCGAGTCCAATGTTCCGATCATCTTGCTGACGGCATTAGAGGAAGAACAGGATCAATTGAAGGGGTTCGATCTCGGGATCGACGATTATATTACGAAGCCTTTTTCTTTTCACGTATTGATACGGAGAGTTGAGGCCGTGCTGAGAAGAAGCAAGGATCAAGGAACGAATAATGGCTTGGTATTCAAGGAGGTTCGAGTAGATTGCGACGCCTATAAAGTGTTTGTGAATGAGGTAGATATCCCTTTAACGACCAAAGAATTTGAAATCGTGCAGCTGCTGGTTCAAAACGAGAAAAAAGTACTCACCCGAGAAAGCATTGTCGAGAAGGTATGGGGCTTTGATTATTACGGAGAGACGCGCGTTATCGATACGCATATTAAAAATATTAGAAAGAAATTAGACATACCCTACATTAAAACGGTAAAGGGGATCGGCTATAAAATTGATGAGTAAATGGTTGGACATGCTGAAGATGAAGCGCATCACTCATAAGCTTTTTGTGATTACCTCGCTCATTTTGTTATCCTTTGCCGTCCTGATTTATGTATCGTTGTACTTTTTTCTGCCAACCTTTTACGAGCAGTACAAGACGGATCAGCTAAAGACTGGGATCGAAGAAATCATAACGAAATCGAAGGAGCATGATTTGCAGTATGGCGTGCTGCTTCTTGATACTTTTTCCAAAAAAAATAATGCAAACGTCTATCTTCAAAATAAAGAGGGAGCCATCATATACTCGCCATATTTTCCTTCGATTCATAAAGCTTATCCGCTATCGGCGCTATCGGCGGAAATAAGAGCTGGAACGGCCAAGACGTCTATAAGTACAAATTCCTATAATGTCAACGTTCCTATTCAATATCGGGATATGTCTGCCACGCTTGTCGTATCAGCTACCTTTCAGCCGATTGATGAGGCTTCGCAGGTGCTGGCTCTTTTCCTCCCTTATATGAGTATTATCGTGATCGTGATTGGCATAGGGAGCGCTTATTTGTACTCCAGGTTTATTACCAAGCCGCTGCTTTACATTAATCAGGGCGCGCGGAAGATGGCGAAATTGGATTTTAGCGAACAAATCGAGGTTCGTTCCTCGGATGAATTGGGGGAGCTGTCCAATAGCTTAAATGAAATGTCCGTTAATTTGCAGCAATCGATGCTGGATTTGCAAACTGCGAATCGGCAGCTAAAAAGCGATATAGAAAAAGAAAGGGAGGCAGAAACGAAACGAAGAGAGTTTTTCGCGATTGCAGCACACGAGTTGAAGACACCGCTAACCGTGATGAAGGGGTATTTGGAAGGGATGATTTATCATATCGGCCCTTATCAGGATCGCGATCAATATTTGCGTAAAAATCACCAAATTATTGAGGAAATGGAGAAGCTGGTGCGCGAGATTTTAAGTATGTCGAGGCTGGAGCGACATACGTTCAAGCTGCAGCCGGAAGAAGTAAATCTTTCGCAGCTTATGGATACCGTTACTGAAAACCTTGAATTTTTTGCCGGTCAACGGGATATTCAGCTTCTGAAGCAGATCGATTCAAATATCATGATCCATACTGATCGCATTCTGTTGGAAAAGGCGTGCAAAAATATTATTCATAACGCGATTATGTACTCGCCGCAGGGAGAAAAAGTATTCATTCGACTAACTCGGAATTTACAGCGGAGCTGCCTCCAATTTCAAGTCGTTAATACGGGAGTGAGCATAAAAGAGGAGGATCTGCAGCATATTTTCGAACCTTTCTTTCGCATCGAAAAATCACGAAACCGCAATACAGGAGGAAGCGGTCTAGGGTTATATATTGTAAAGCAGATTTTTGATGCTCTTGGCATCTCATTCTCTATGCACAATATCGGACAAGGGGTTCTATTTGAAGCTGTGATTCCGTTATCGGAACAAGGGATCACTAGTTAGAGACGGGAACGCAACCGTAGCTAAATGAATGCCATTTCATGACGAGCGTTGGGTCGATTGATGGTCAGACATGCCCATGATCGGCCTTTTTCTTATTATAAGGTCACAAAGTTTTCACGGCGCTAACGTTATAGCGGATGAATTGTCTGCAAAAGTAAGGTAATCTAGTAGAACAGCAATCATATGTAAGTTAGCTCTTATTCTGTACTCGACTGAATCTACTTCTACATCGATGGGAGCTGGAAAGATGGAATTCAGAGTAAAGGACTTATTTCAAATCGAAACATTAAAGCAAGCATTCGTGGTTAGCGGCAAGCAAGGAATGCACAACCCGATTCGGGGCGTTACCATCATTGAGGCGCCGGATATTGCGGAATGGATTAGCGGAGGAGAATTGCTGTTAAGCAGCCTGTACCCGCTGCAATCATATGATGACTGCGAACAGCAAGCTTTCATGGCTCAATTGTCTGAAAAGAATGTAAGCGCTTTAGTGATTAAAACCGGTCGGTTCGTGCATGATATCCCGTCAGGCATCATCGAAGCGTCGGATAGATACCATATTCCCGTCATTCAAATTCCGAAGCAGGTTCCTTACCGCGAAATTATGTATCCGGTCATGGAATCACTGTTCAACAGTCAAGTGGTCAAGCTCAAATATTTCAAGGAGGTTCATGATCGCTTCATTGCGCTGACGCTGGCGAATAAAGGCTCGGACAATATGATTGCCTCCTTAACGAAGCTCATCGGGAATCCGGTTACGTTGTATGACCGGAACTTCGGGACGATAGCGGCGACCGATCCGCGGTTGGCGGCGTTTGTAGTGCTGGAACAGGAGGAGAACGACGATAACGTTCGAATCGATACCGAATTTTCTTGTTTCAGGCAGCGCGTGAATTATCCGGACTGGAATGGAAGCACCGCCCATCAACTCGTGATCCCGGTTGAGACAGTCAATCATATTAAAGTGCATCTGGTTATCCATGAGACATGCAAACAGGTGGAGGCGCTAGACTTCATCGCGATAGAGAATGCGGCCACCTCCTTGTCGCTTGAGCTTATTAAGCAATATGCGGTCGCCGAGGTGGAAATGAAATTCAAGGACGACTTAATCGACGATTTGCTGCACGCGAAGTTTGAATCGCTGCAGAGTGTATATCAACGGGCTAATGTAATCGGCTGGAATCTAAGCAAGGCGCACATTGTCGTACTGTTTCGCCTGCAGAGTCCGGATCATGGCCGTATAAATGATGCGGAACGATACGGTCTTCATAATCCGAATCAACGCATGCTGTACGAGCTCATTCAGCAGCGGCTGCCGGAAGGAATCATACGGAGCCGAAGCGATCAGCTAGTCGTACTGTGGAGCGCGGATAGTGAGCAGGGGGATAAAACAGCTTGTATCCGTTCGATAAAGGAAGCGGTTCGCGATATTCAACAGATCTTCTGTAAGCGCGTTCAGCAAATAGAGGTGCAGGTCGGAATCGGAAGCGCGGCGGCGGATCTTTTGGAGCTGCCGCGGAGCTACAAGGAGGCACAGGATGCATTGCACCTCGGCACGATGATGAACGGCAGATCCGCCATTGCGGCTTTTTCGGATTTGGGAATTTATCGCTTGCTTTGTCAAATCGAAGATGCCGGAGAACTGGCGAAGTTCATTCCGCCATCGCTGCATAAATTGCTTGCTTACAAGCAGCCGAACCGCAACGATTTAATTAAAACGCTGCAAACGTTTTTGCAGCACCATCAAAACGCGGCCAAGACGGCCGAGGAATTGTTCTGTCATTATAAGACGGTGACGTATCGCATGGAGCGCATCAAGGAAATTACCGGCATGGACATGGACGATCCGGATGAGATGCTGTCCGTGCAGGTCGGGTTGAAGATTCTTGTGCTGTTGGAGGACAAACCGCTGGCGCCCCATATCGCAATCGGATAATCGGATAACAATCGAATTATGTTTTGAGCTCTCAGACTTAGTCTCATGAATGCAAAGTACGTTCATGAGACTAAGTCTGTTTTTTTATAGGCTCCTCTTGTTCCTCGCTTATCCAAAATGGATAAAAAGACACCCCGTTTTTTATCGAGTTGCCTCGATGTTATTCATTTTTAAAGCGTTTACAATCAAGGTGAAAGCACAAACGGCCTTGGCAGCAAGTACATAAGGCCGCTGAAAGAACGCTCTTTATTGCACCGCGGATAGGCGGACGCGTGCGCCGTTTATCTCGCTTGGGTCATGCACACACATCTTGCAGAAAGGACAGATACGACTATGGATCATATCCAAACGGAAACCGTTCGTCTTGTCGAGTGGCTGAGCCAATTCGGCAACGACCCGAATGGAGGCGTTTCCCGCCTGCTGTATTCCAAGGAGTGGACGGCTGCGCAAAAAGCATTGGAGCAATGCATGAAAGAGGAAGGATTCATTACGTATTATGACGAGATCGGCAACTTGTACGGGCGGCTGGAAGGCAGCCTGTATCCGGAAGAAACGATAATGAGCGGATCTCATGTAGATACGGTGCGCAACGGTGGGAAATACGACGGGCAATATGGCATCATAGGGGCTTTGCTGGCTATGAAGACATTAAAGCAGAAGCACGGGCAACCGCTTCGCAACTTGGAAGTGGTCTCATTTGCGGAAGAGGAAGGCAGCCGTTTCCCCTTTACGTTCTGGGGAAGCAAAAATCTTGCGGGCACAGCAAACAAGGAGGATGTTCAGAATATAGCCGACTTCCAAGGCGTTCGCTTTGTTGAAGCGATGGAGCAAGCGGGTTTTCAATTCCCCGATAGCAAGACGGAAAAGCGCAGCGATATTCAGGCCTTCGTGGAGCTGCATATTGAACAAGGCAGCGTGCTGGAGCATGAAGGCTTGCCGGTCGGCGTCGTTCACAGCATCGTCGGCCAGCGGCGCTTCACGATTGAGCTCTCAGGGGAAGCCAATCATGCGGGAACTACGCCGATGGGATATCGCAAAGATGCCGTGCATGCGGCGGGACGCATGATTCAACAAATTCTGGATCTTGCCCAAGCCCACGGCGATCCGTTAGTGACGACGGTTGGCAAGATCGAAGTAAAGCCGAACGTGGTCAATGTCGTACCGGGCAGCGCGCTGTTCACTTTGGATATCCGTCATACGGACAAGTCAGCATTGGTTCGATTCAGCGATGAGGTTACTGAATTGATGGAGCGCACCGCCAGAGCAATCGGAGTCGAGCTTAAGATCGAGATGTGGATGGATGAGGATCCCGTTCCGATGGATCCCCGAATTCTCGATGTACTGGAGCGGCAATGCGAGAAGCATGGCATCCCGTTCAAGCTGATGCACAGCGGGGCTGGACACGATTCCCAAATTATGGCGAAATTTGTACCGACAGCGATGCTGTTCGTCCCGAGCCGCAAAGGGATCAGTCACAATCCGGCCGAGTATACCAGCCCTGAGCATCTGGCAGCCGGCGTTCAAGCCTTGACCCATGCGCTGTATGAGCTGGCATACGAGGCATAAGAACATCGTGAGCCGGACAAGCAGGCAGACATACAACTAGGTACGCTGAGGAGAGTGAAATTGTGAGGGACACGGGCCAACAGGAAAAGTGGGAGTATTGGAAAAAGGTCATCGTGATGCTTTGTCTCGGATGGACGGTCATTTGGATATACCGCACCATCTTGAATCCAATTCTTCCCGAAATACAACGAGATTTGAATGTGACGTCAGATGCAAGCATGGGTCTCATCTTCAGTGTGTTTTTCTTCGCATATACAATGATGCAAATTCCGTCGGGTTTGCTGGCGGATAAGTTCGGACGAAAGACGATAATTATTCCGGGGTTCATTCTATTCACGTTAGGCGCAATTCTCGTCGGGTTCTCCAGTTCACTCATGTTCATCTTAGTGGCGAGCTTTATTACGGGATTGGGGCAAGGAACCTACTACGGGCCAGCCTATTCGATATCTTCGGAGACGATCCCGAAGGAGAAGCGGGGTGTCTCCACCGCGATTATTAACAGCGGTTCTGCCATCGGCATGGCGATTGGCCTGATCGGCTCCAGCTTTCTCGTAAAGGATGCCGGATGGAATTGGCGGGTGCTTCTCTTCATTACGGCAGGATTGGCATTTCTATTAATGCTGGTATTTGCCAAGAACATTAAAAAAAGCACTGCACCATCCAATGCAGCAGCCAACGCGCAGGGCGATACGCAAGATAAGGCGACATTGAAACGTTTGCTTGCCAATCCGAAGATGATTGCTTCTTATGTGCTATATTTTGCAACCTGCTACGGCTATTACATGATCGTGACCTGGCTTCCCTCTTATTTGCAGGAGGAGCGGGGCTTCCACGGAACCGCGATCGGCTTTGCGGCTGCCTTGGTCGCATTCAGCGCCGTGCCTGGCGCGCTGCTCTTCAGTCGGCTGTCCGACAAATTCATGCATAAGAAGATTACGTTCATTATTCTATTGGAGCTGCTGGCTGCGGTCATGCTGTACTTGACGGTTTCCGTTAGCACGAATACGCTGCTGATCGTTTGCCTCATTTTGTACGGTTTCTTCGGGAAGCTGGCGGTCGAGCCGCTCTTAATCTCGTATGTGGCGGATATTGCGCCGAAGCAGGGAGTCGGGGCAACATTCGGTTTCTTCAACTTCTTCGGTATGATGTCTTCGGTTGTGGCTCCGTTCGTCACGGGACTCATATCGGACGCAACGGGCAGTAAAGTATTGGGCTTCTATCTGGCCACGGTCGTCATTGTCATCGGCTCGACGGTTATGGTGCTGGCGAATTTGAAGAAGGAGCCGCAAGCAACCAAGGGCGAGGAACATAAGCAGTCTGCATGATGTTAGGATACGTATTTATTGCTTTTCCCTCTGCAAGCGAATTCAATTTCTAAAGGAGCGTGTATACCATGGGTTACCCACAAGATTTGTTAGCGAGTCGTTCGATTATTAAACGAGGCAATTTTGCACTGATCCCGCCGGAAGGCTTGGTCAAAAATGTCGTGCCGGGCTTTGAACAGTGTGATCTTACGATACTGGCTTCACCACGATTGGGCGCCAAATTCGTCGATTATGTGGTGACGATGCATGAAGGCGGCAAAAACGTGCAGGGTTTCGGCGAAGCCGGCGTCGAAACGTTCGTGTACTGCATGGAAGGACGCGTAAAAGCTTCGGCGGATAAGCTGTCCTTCTCACTGCAAGAAGGCGGCTACCTGTACTGTCCTCCGGGAGTGAAGCTGTATTTGGAAAATGAACAGGTGCAAGATACGAAATTGTTCTTGTACAAGCAAAAATATGTCCCGCTCGATGGAAGCGAGCATGCTCCGTGGGTCGTATCCGGAAATGTGCATGAACTTGAAGCGATGGATTACGACAATATGACAAACGTCAAGCTGAAGGATTTGCTGCCGACAGATCTGGCATTTGACATGAACTTTCATATTTTATCGTTCGAACCGGGCGGCTGCCATCCGTTCGTCGAGACGCATTACCAGGAACACGGAGCCATTATGCTGTCCGGCGAAGGCATCTACAATCTGGACAATGAATGGATTCCGATCAAAAAGGGCGATTACCTGTACATGGGGCCTTACGTCCCCCAAGCGACTTACGCAGTAGGCAGAGAGCCTTTCGCTTATTTGTATTCGAAAGACTGCAACCGTGACGCTTCCTTGTAAGTGGTCAGGCGCTTTTTGAACCATAAATGGTATGCAAGAGATAGAACAGAAATAGAACATACGGTTGAACGGCAATACGGATTAAGATAATGAACCGTCTTCCGCTGCTGGTGCAGCAATGCGTAAGCTGATTGATGGCAGCGGGAGGAAGGCGGAATAATTGCAGAGAGGTGCTGACATGAAAGTAACCAAGCAGAACCTGCATCAGCTTATATGTACGAAGTTGACCCGTGCCGGCCTGTCCGCAAGCCATGCGGACGTGGTGGCGGACGTGCTTGTTCATGCCGATGTTCGCGGCGTCCATTCCCATGGCGCGATGCGGGTCGAATACTATGCGGAACGCATTTCCAAAGGCGGTACGAATGTAAGTCCGAACTTTACGTTTGAAAAGACAGGCCCATGTTCTGCCGTATTAGACGGGGATAACGGGGCCGGGCATGTTGCAGCGAGGCAAGCAATGGAGCATGCGGTGAACATGGCCAAGGAGAACGGAGTCGCCGTGGTCGGCGTGAGACGAATTGGACATAGCGGCGCCTTGTCCTACTATGTGCAGCAAGCGGCTCGCGAGGGGCTTATCGGCATCTCAGTGTGCCAATCCGATCCGATGGTTGTTCCTTATGGCGGAGCTGAGGCTTATTACGGCACGAATCCGATTGCTTTTGCTGCTCCGGGCGAAGGAAATACGCTCATTACCTTTGATATGGCGACGACCGTACAGGCTTGGGGGAAAATTTTGCACGCTCGTTCGAAGCACGAGGCGATTCCCGATACATGGGCGGTCGATAATCAAGGCGTGAAGACGAACGATCCATTTCAAGTGCATGCGCTCCTGCCGATCGCAGGGCCAAAGGGATACGGCCTTATGATGATGGTAGATGTGCTGTCAGGCATTCTGCTCGGCCTGCCGTTCGGCAATCGCGTCAGCTCGATGTATCACGATTTGACCGAAGGCAGAAATCTGGGCCAACTCCATATCGTGCTTGATCCGTCCTTCTTTACCAATTTGGAGGAATTTCGCCGCAACATCACGCAGACGATGCGCGACCTGAACAGCATTCAGCCTGCACCGGGCTTCGAAAAGGTACTGTATCCGGGGCAAAATTACGATTTGATCGAGCAGGAGAACGAGGCGAACGGAATCGAGATTGTAGACGAAGTCTACGAGTATCTCGTATCGGACGTTATTCATTACAACAAGTATGATCATAAAGATCCGTTTGCCACGTAAACCAATCCGTTATTCAATGACGATTCTGATGAACATTCGAACTCGCTGAACTCGCATTAGTAACTGTAGCAACTGTACTTGCAATCGTGCCAACATTACGGACAACCAGAGGTGAATCAAGATGCTGCATACGATCATTAAGCCGAATTCATATCAAGATTCCGTCAATTTGATGCTCTTGACGAATCATATATCAGCATTAGAGGGCGTAGTCCAAGCCTCGATCATGATGGGGACGCCAGCCAACAAGGATATCATGGGCAATTCCGGACTCTATACGGATGAACTGGAGAAGGCGGGAGCCAACGATATGTGCATTGTCATTGATGCAGAGGCGAACGGGAATGTGGACGATATGCTCGCCGCCGTTGACCGCTTTTTAAGCGATCAATCTGTGAGCGGCAGCCAGTCTTCCACGTTGAGCGTTCGCTCATGGGAACGCGCTTTGAAGGAGAATCCGGGCGCCAATCTGGCGATGATCTCGGTACCGGGACAGTACGCGGCCGAAGAGGCGGACAAAGCGCTTGAACTTGGTCTGCATGCATTCATTTTCAGCGACAATGTGCCGATCGAAGCAGAATTGAATTTGAAGCGCAAGGCGCATGAAAAAGGCTTGCTCGTCATGGGGCCGGATTGCGGTACCGGGATTATATCCGGCGTTCCGCTCGCATTCGCGAATTGCGTAAAGGGAGGCAATATCGGCATCGTCGGCGCATCGGGCACCGGCATTCAAGAAGTATCGACATTGATCGATCGCATGGGCGGCGGCATCAGCCACGCGATCGGCACAGGCGGGCGCGATCTCTCGGAGGGGATTGGCGCGATTACGATGCTGGATGGCATTCACGGATTGGAGCATAGCGACCAAACCGACGTCATTGTCGTCATCTCCAAGCCGCCGGCGAAGGAGGTGCGCGATCGGGTCGTTCACCAGCTGCAGGGGATCTCAAAGCCGGTAGTTGCCCTATTCCTGGGAGAAAAGCCTTCCGCGCATGAAGGTAATATGTATCAAGCATACACGTTGGAGGAAGCGGCGAGGATCGCGATTGATTTGGGGAAAGGCAACCCGGTGCTGCCTCTGTACAGTGTGCCGCTTGAAGTGCCGGAGACGGAATTGCAATCGGATCAAACCTCGATTCAAGGCTTATATGCCGGAGGCACTTTGGCTGCGGAGGCGGCCATGCTCATTGCGGATGCGCTTCAGTTGCAGGATGGACTTATCCACGAAGCGGGTTATGTGCTTCGCTCGAACGGCCATGCCATTGTCGATCTGGGGGATGACATGTACACCCAAGGCAAGCCGCATCCGATGATCGACCCGGCCACGCGAATTCAACATATCGAGAAGGCTGCGGCCGATCCCGCTACAGCCGTCATTTTATTCGATGTCGTGCTCGGCTACGGCGGACATGACGACATGGCAGGAGTGCTGGCGCCTGCAATCGAGAAAGCTTCGTCCAAGGCGAAGGCGGAAGGGCGCAACATTTATTTTGTAGCTGCATTATGTGGGACTTCGCAGGATCCGCAGTCATATGCGGAACAGAAGCGCAGATTCGAGCAGGCGGGCGTGCTCGTGAAAGAGAGCAACAATCAAGCAGTGCGCACGGTGCTAGCGATGATGAATCTTAGCCTTGAAGATGTACCGAAATCATATCGTCCGGCAGCTACGGTCTCTGCCGACAACTGTGAATCTTCCTCATTCGTTCAGCAACTGCTTAACGGAAAGCCATCCATTATTAACGTAGGACTGTCCAAGTTCGCGGAAGCCATTGCGGCGAGCGGCAGCGGCGCCACGGTGGTGCAGTACGACTGGCGTCCGGTTGCGGGCGGCAGCGCCAAGATGCAGCATATCTTGAAGCAATTGAATCAATACCGATTTAACGGGCGAATAAGATTGGTTCATGCATAAGCGATGACCAGTGAAATGCGCGAACTAGTGAATGGGAACTAACAAGCGGTCTGTATTGCAATTGCCAAGACTTTATGGATCCTGCAGAACAAACAACTGGGAGGAAATTCGCATGAATTATAACACCATTGATGAAGCCAATCAGGCGGTTATTGATAAAATCTCCGGCGGTACGCCGTTCCTCGTCGATGTCGTGGCGGCCCATACCGTTATTCCAGAGCTGAAAGGCAAGACGCTGCTCCATGCGGGACCGCCGATCGTTTATGCGGACATGACAGGCCCCATGCAGGGCTCTTGCGTAGGCGCCGTGCTATTCGAAGGCTGGGCGAAGGAGGAAGCGGAGGCCCGTACGATGCTGGAGCAGGGCGAGATCCGCTTCATTCCGTGTCACCATGTGAAAGCCGTAGGGCCGATGGGCGGCATCACGTCAGGCAATATGCCGGTATTCGTCGTGCAGAACCGCACCGAAGGCAATGAGGCCTACTGTATTATGAATGAGGGAATCGGCAAGGTGCTTCGCTTCGGCGCTTATTCGGAGGAAGTGATTGCTCGCTTGACTTGGATGAAGGATGTGCTGGGTCCGACGCTGTCGCGTGCGCTTAAAGCAACCAAGGGCGGGCTGAATCTGAATGTCATGATCGCGAAGGCCATAACGATGGGTGACGAGTTCCACCAGCGCAATATCGCGGCTTCGCTTGTCTTCTTGAAGGAGATAAGCCCTTATATCGTCAATCTCGACATGGAAAAACGGGAGATACAGAGCGTCATCAAGTTTTTGGCGGACACCGACCAATTCTTCTTGAACATCATGATGGCAGCGGCCAAGGCAGTCATGGACGGCGCCCGCACAATTGAAGCAGGCACGGTCGTTACAGCGATGTGCCGGAACGGCAAAGAATTCGGCATTCGCATAAGCGGCATGGGCGATGAATGGTTTACTGCGCCCGTCAATACGCCGCAAGGGCTGTTCTTCACGGGATACTCGCAGGATGATGCCAACCCGGATATCGGCGACAGTGCAATTACGGAAACATTCGGCGTAGGCGGGATGGCGATGATTGCTGCACCGGGCGTTACGCGGTTCGTCGGCGCTGGTGGATTCCAGGATGCCTTGGCGACAAGCAATGAGATGATCGAGATCTCCATCGATCAGAACCCGAATTTTACCGTTCCGACATGGAACTTCCGCGGCATCTGTCTCGGCATTGACGCCCGAAAAGTCGTCGAAACCGGAATTACGCCAGTTATTAATACCGGCATCGCCCATAAGGAGCCGGGAGTCGGGCAGATCGGAGCAGGCACGGTTCGTCCGCCAGTCGAGTGCTTCGAGAAGGCGCTTGAAGCGTATGCGGCCAGACTTGGACTTCTATAGCGCGCCGTTGTATACGTCTTGCCTTAGGGGAGAGGAGATTCATGCGGAACTGCCGGCGCTCCTTTCCCAGAGGCGGCTTGGCTTTGTTCACAGCGTTTTCGAAAACGGCATCAATTTGGCGATAGGAGAGGGTGAGGAACTCGTCTTTATCGGGACGACGAAGAACGGCAGATTACCGTTCGGCATCCATATGGGAGTGGAACGCGTAAGAAGGCTGCGCTGCTCTGTTCGCTGTGGCGATCCCGTGATTGCCTCAACGCCGGATATGCTGCTATTCCGGCATCCATCTCGTCCACTCGTTCTAGACTTGTCTCAGGCAGAACCCTTTCAATATCATATCGAACAAGAACATTACCGCAGTTATCGTAATTTGATTCATATCGACACGATGCTGCATGCATGCCGGGCATGGGGCGTATCAACCGGGCTTGGCGTGGAGTGGGACCGATTTCTTGCGGAGGATTATTACCCAGATGAGCCGCAATCGATCACGTTACGGCATATGGAACAATTGATGATCAGCTTGGTATGCGGCGAAGTTCAGGCGATTGCAGAACATTTGCGCTTTTTCCTTGGCCGCGGACAAGGACTGACGCCAGCGGGAGACGATTGTCTGGTCGGCATACTGGCCGTTCAGGCATTGACGCAAGCTTTTCACCCTGCGTTATTGAGCATTTTGCATCATATTATAGAAAGAGAAGAGATTACGACGGATGTGAGTAAGGCTTATTTGCGACATGCGCTGCGCGGGCGCTTTAGTGACAAGGTGGTTAAGGTGCTGAACGCGATGATGATGGAGGATGCCCTTTATTTTCAAGCCAAGCTTGTACAATTGCTGCATTCCGGACATAGCTCCGGGATCGATACAGCATTCGGAATCGCTAATGCCATTATGGCACTAAGGAGGTATGAGCATGTCAGAACGAGTTGTGATCGCATTGGGAGGCAACGCCATTTTGCGGCCTCATCAAGAAGCGACCTATGAGAATCAACTTGAAAATGTGCGCAGAAGCAGCGAGATCATCGCCGATATCGTGCAGCAAGGCTACGAGGTGATCGTTACGCATGGCAACGGTCCGCAGGTCGGTTTGATTTTGCAACAGAATGAGGAGGCAAAGGATGTCGTTTCTCCCTTCCCATTGGACGTATGCAATGCAAAGTCTCAAGGGATGATCGGATACATGCTTGATCAATGCTTAAAAAATGAACTTCGCAAGCGCGGCTTAACGCAGCATGTTGTTAGCGTGCTGACGCAAACGCAAGTGTCTCCAGAAGATGAAGCGTTCCGGCATCCGACGAAGCCGATCGGCACCTTCTATAGTGAGGAGGATGCCAAGCGCATGATGCGGGAGAAGGGCTGGAACATGATGGAGGATGCAGGTCGAGGGTGGCGGCGCGTCGTTCCCTCGCCGCAGCCGCAATCCATTATGGAAGCGGAGACGATCATGAAGCTGGCCGCAGACGGCAACATTGTCATTGCATCCGGCGGTGGCGGCATTCCGGTTGTGCAGGCAGCGGATGGAACGATTTCCGGCGTCGAGGCGGTCGTGGACAAGGATCGCAGCGGCCTCAAGCTTGCTCATGAAGCGAGTGCCGATATTTTCATGATGGTAACCGATGTGAATCATGTTTTTATCCATTACGGCATGCCGGAGCAGCGGGCACTAAATCATATCAGCACGGCGGAAGCGAAGCAATATGTCCGGGAGGGCCATTTTTCCGCAGGCAGCATGGGACCAAAGATGGAGGCAGCCGTCGCATTCGCCGACCAAGGGAAGCATGCTATCATTTGTTCCCTTCAGGAAGCGGCCTTGGCTCTCCAGGGAACGTCGGGAACGCATATTTCCTAATCCTAAGTTGGCGCTAAAGAGAGGATTGCATCAGACGGTTATCAATTCTGTTGCAGTTGCATTGAAGAAATAGCACCAGCATTTCTCTCGTTAGAGGGACGCTGGTGCTATTGTATGTAGGTATGTCATTCATATTATTCAACGAGCTCTTTACCTTTCGTTTCCGTACCGAGCCAAAGTACGGCAATCGCACCAATCAGAATGGTGACGAAGAACAACCAGAAGATCGCGCTGACGGCGACTTGGCGTGCAACCATCATGCCGACGAGGTAAGGGGCGACGATGCCTCCGACTCTGCCGAAGGATGCAGCAAGACCAACGCCGGTTGAACGCACCTTAGTTGGATACAGTTCAGGTGTATACGCGTACATGCCTCCCCATGCGCCGAGGTTGAAGAACGACAGGCAAATTCCGGCTGCGATCAACATTCCTTCCGTTGTCGCGCTGCCGAACCAGGCGGCGCTTGCCGCAGTTAATACTAAATAGACGACAAGGACGAACTTGCGCCCGAACTTCTCGATGAAGTAAGCCGCGGTAAAATATCCGGGCAACTGGGCAAGCGTCATGATGAGAACGTATTCGAAGCTTTTGACCAAGCTGAAGCCCTTCAGCACCATGACAGAGGGGAGCCACAGAAACATGCCGTAATAGGAAAAAACTACGGTAAACCATAATACCCATAGCATGATCGTGGAGCGGCGGTGCGAACCGGACCATACCGATACGAAGCGGTCGCGGAAGGACAGCTTTTGCTGCTTACTGCGATTGGCCTGTTCGGTGAAGCGCGGTGGATCTTGGATGGCTTTCCGCAAGTACAGTGCGTATAGTGCTGGGGCTGCGCAGATGAGAAATGCAGCTTGCCAGCCATAGGTAGGGATGACGAAATAAGCAATCAATGCAGAAGCGATCCAGCCAGCCGCCCAGAAGCTTTCCAGCAGAACGACGGCACGACCGCGCTCCTTCGCGGGAACGGATTCAGAGACGAGTGTGGAAGCGACAGGTAATTCACCGCCGAGGCCCGCTCCGGCGATGAAGCGTAATATGCACAGCATCGTGAAGCTCGTTGCAGCCGCGGATAGCCCGCTGGCAATTGAAAAGATGACCAGCGTCCAGAGCAGTACAGATTTTCGGCCATACTTGTCTGCCAATGACCCGGCCAGCAAGGCTCCTACTGCCATGCCGACCGAGTTCATGCTTGTAAATAGTCCCGTCTGCTGCGGGGTTAAGCTCCATTCGGCTGCCAGTGCAGCCGCGATAAAGGAAATGATGCCGATATCCATCGCGTCGAACATCCAGCTCAGTCCGGCACTCATCAGCAGCTTGCGCTGCTTCGGCTTATCCAACGTTTTCACCGTATTCATTTCATTATCTGCCTCCACTTGATATGAGTTTGGATATGAGTTTGTTCAAAAGATCACAAGCGAACTCTAGAACATCCTTTAATGAGGTGCCACTTTCTCTCTCGTGTGACACCATTCACAGTATGGACTTTATCATAACAAATAAAGCTAATTTTGGTCATAAAATTTATCGAAAACTAGGTAAGTTAGTCTGATAGCGAGCTTCAGCCTAATCAAAAAAGCGACGACCCCAATTTAATCGAAGGCCATCGCTTGTCATTTACTATTTAACTTGCTGATTAGTCGAAGTTTGGCGCGGCGTACCCGTAAGCCCGACAACTTCGTCGTACGCATCAAATATAGCTCGCGCGATTGGCGCTGCGCTATAAGCCCCGTAATTGCCCTCCGGAACAACGACTGCGACAGCTAAGGTCGGATTTTGCGCGGGAGCGTACGCAATGAACACTCCATTTTCTACTCTGATGCCTTTTGCGACTTCCTGTTCGGATGTTCCCGTTTTCCGATAATAGTCATAATTGAACCCTTCAAATCCCTGTACCTTCACTCGGCTCATGCCAAGCTCAATCAAGTCCCAATAGGCTTTATCGAACTTTGCTTCGTTCAGCATCTCCGGCTTAAACTCTTTTACTACCTTTCCGTCCGGATCCGTAATTTTGCTGACGAACTGCGGCTTCATTCGCTTGCCATGCGAAGCCAGCGTAGCCGCATACTGGGCGAGCTGAAGCGTTGTATACTTGCCCTGCTGGCCGAACGAAGCGTATGCAAGAGCGGATTGCGCGCTGGCGCGCTCGGCTTCGCTCATGTAGTCCTTTAGGCCGGCTATCTCTCCAGGCAGTCCGCTGCCGGTCTTTACACCAAGTCCGAACATTTCCATATATTTGTCCCATGTCTTCAGTCCGTTCACATCCGTTCGGGAATATAAACGTTTGCCGATCATATCGATCATAAAGGCATTGGAGGAGAATTCCAGCGCTTTTGCGGCATCGATGCGACCATGCGACTTGTTGTTCGCATTCCGGATTTTCCTTTTTTCGAGTCCGATTTCGGCATAGCCGATGTCAGGATAATCATCGTACACGCTGAACAGCTTTTCCTTCAAACCGATAAGGACGGACAACGGCTTGATTGTAGAGCCAAGATACACGATGGAGTTCGGGTGCTTGTTCATTTCTTTTTCCTCGTATGGGCCGTAGGCTGCTTTAATCGTGCCGTTGTTCATAAAGGATTTATTTTTTTCGTAATCCTCAACGCTGATGGAGCCGTTCTTCCAGACATTGCTGTCATAATCCGGCATGCTGGCCATAGCGACGATATTGCCCGTCTTTACTTCCATGGCGACGGCATAGCCCGTACGTGCGTTAGGGGCTCGCTCCACGGAATTGGAGGAGTTGCGTATTTTCTGCAGCGTATTCATAATCGCGTCTTCGGTCTTCATCTGAATGCTTTTGTGAATGGTTAGGTGAAGATTGTTGCCGCGCTCGGGCTTTGTCAATTCCATTGGGCCCATAATTCGTCCTGTTACGTTAACCGGGAACTTTTTGAGTCCGTTTTTGCCGCGGAGCTCTTCCTGGAACATGAACTCAAGCCCGTCGACGCCGACATCCTCATAATCAAGGTATTTGAGTTCCTCGAGCAGGGAATTTCTATTTTCGTATATCTCCTTATAATAATCGTAAGACTCTCGGACACCTCTGAACTTTTTCAGATAGCCGATCGTTTGCACCGCGACTGTATCCTGATCATAGTTTCTGACGCTGTCTTCCCTAATCTCAAGATCCTTATATTCGGACTTATGCTCCAAAAAGTAAGCAATATCCTTCGGAGATAGATCCGTTTTGATCAAGCGGGGGACATGTACGGGATTTACATTGGCATTCAAATCCATACGCTTTACGATATCCTCGACAGATTGTTTTTCCTCTCCCGTTTTGGTATTACTTTTAAATCTTTCGACGAGCTTTTCAGCGAGCTCCTTGGCTTCCGCTATATTTTCTTTCTTCTTGTAATTTTTGTTCACGTTAAAGTAAAGAGATTGTCTCGATGTGGAATAAGCGATCTTATGATTGCCAGCATCATAGATGGTGCCGCGAATCGGTGCGATAGCTGTAGTCCGGTAGCCCAATGAAGTTTCTTTTTGCTTGAGGGCGGGACCATCTACGAATTGCAGTAACGCCAAGCGTATAATAAGTATGGCAAATAAGGCGAATGTAAGAAAGAAAAATCCAGTCAACCGGACAGAAAACTTGCGTTCATTTTCTGATTTCTGTTTGTTTGCGTGCGTTTCATTCGATAGATTCAAAACACTAATTTCCTTTCTGCATCTGCGTATCTTGTTCCGTTTACCTAGTTCGTCATTTATTTTGTCCAAGTGAACCTAATCCTTTGTTTGTTAATGATCATATATTCATATATACAACAAGAATATAATTATTGTCCAAATTAATATTCAATATGAGAAAAAGCAGACTTATACGTCTATTAGATGCAGCAGCGATTGCGATGGTTTCTTGTAATAATTTACAAATTGATGTAACTGTTCAGCGGCTTCGCTTAGTGTTCGACTTTTCATTTTGAATCGACTGGAGTAAGATAATCCTAACATCATCATGATACGGACAAGTTCCAATACGTTGCAGGAATGCGAAGGAGGAGCCATGCTTCAGAAATTCGGTTTTTCACAATATGAAAGCAAGGTATATGAGGCGCTGGTGGCAGGAGATGGCCCAATGGATGCTACAAGTGTAGTGAAATATTCGGGTGTGCCAAAGGCGAAAATATATGAGGTGCTGTCGCGCCTTATCGATAAAGGCTTAATTTCGGATTCCATATCAGAAAAGAAAAAGACATATTTAGCGCTGCCGCTTCAGGTTGTCATCGACAAGCTGTCCAAGGAATTTGAGCAGAGCATTGAGCAACTGAAGCTGATGAATGAACGCAAAATCGTCACGGACAATCAAGTGTGGAGCTTGAAGTCCGAAGCCTCGATTGCGGCGTACTGCCAGCATATCCTCGAAGAGGCGGCAGACACGATTATCGTCTCGATGTGGAGCGATGAATTCAGAAAATATGTGCCTCTGCTCGAACAGCGGGAGCGGGATGGTGTACGCGTAGAGGCTTTTGTAATGGGGAAGAACGTGCCGCAGGCACAAGTATCGAAGCTGCATACGTTATCGCCCACGGAAGAGCATCATACGCTGGAACGATACATGCTGGTCGCAGCCGACTCTTCGCAAATTATGTTCGCGGGGATGGAGCAGGGGGAATGGCAGGCCATGCGCACCGGGGCGCAGCCGTTCGTTAAATTCTTCATTGAGTTCTTTTACCATGATGTTGCATTGGCGAAAATTTCGCAAAAATATAATGCAGAGCTACTAGCGGACGAAGAAATGAAATCCTTGCTTATGCGGCTGCGCTATTAAAGAGGATTAAACTGTTGCATGAAGAGCATCAAGTGAAAGGAAGTAAGAAGCAGGCCTCCGAAGAGGTCTGCTTTTTATTCATCCTATGGAACTGATGATTACTTATTGAGATTAAATTGTGCCTAAGAGTTTCATCATGCGATAGAGAATAGAAGCCACTTGCGCGCGAGTGGAGCTTTGATCGGGAGCGAAAGTGTTGTTAGACATGCCATTGATCAATCCTTTATTTACCGCATACGCTACCGCGGCTTGAGCATCCGCCGAAATCCGATCTTTATCCTTGAAGTTTAATTGCACTTTCTCGCCTTGCAGATCGACTTTCATGGCATTGACCATCAATACGACCATTTCTTCGCGGCCCAGGATATCATTTGCCCCTGCCATCGCGACGTAATGACTCCATTCCTTCTCTTGGCCAAGAATACGATCCAAGTGCGCCACGAATTCTGCGCGCGTTATCGTATCGTTCGGAACGAATTTGGATTCGCTTTTTCCGTTGGTTACGTGTTGAGCCGCGATAACTTCGATTTCATGTTTTGCCCAATGGGTTTGAATATCGTCGAACGAAATTTGAACCTCCATCAATTCGAAGGAACCGAGTGTTGACGTCGTAAGTTGAATGTTCCCCGGCTGATGCGCGGCATTGTATCCTACATATCCCCATTTCCCGCTTCCGTCTTGCTGGTATACGCCTACTTTTTGCAAATCGATTACTTTGTTGGACGGCTTAAGGCCGATTTCAATCGGATGGCTCAATTTTCCTTTATCGTTGCCGATCGTTACGATCTTCGATACGATGGTTGTTTGATTTACCGACAGGATCTTCACTTCACCATTGTCAGGATCTTTTACCGATAAGATTAATTTAAAACCTTTTTCACCAATAAAATCAGCCAATGCATCCGCAGGTACTCTGATAGTGAATCCATTGCCGGTAAGGGTTAACCCTTTGCCGGATGCCAGTAGTTTGTCGGCCGTTGCTTTGTCGAAGATTGCATCTACACTGTTGTAGTCGTTGAAGCCAATATCGGTAAGGTCCAGCGTGACGTCGGCCGCTTTTGAATCTTTCAACTGGGCGATCAAGGCCTCAGTCGATACGCTTATCGTTGCGAAAGTCATACCCTTATCGTTTTTCTTCATATAGAGCGTGCCCGCTTTTGCTTTCTTACCCGATGGTGCAGGAGTCGATGGTGAGCTTGGTGTGGAAGTCGATGGCGAGCTTGGAGAAGTCGGTGTTCCTGGATTCGTTGTGCTAGAATCCTTGGTTACGGTGACTGACACCTCGTAAGATTTGCCTTTATAAGATACAGTGATTGTCGTTTTCCCTGCTCCAACGGCTGTCACCTTGCCGGTATTGCTTACTGTAACAATGTTCGTACCAGGTACGCTATACTTTGCATCCTTTGTAACGTCTTTCTTACTTTTATCGCTATATGCCGCGGAGACTGTAAGTTGAGCATCCTTCCCAACTTTAAGAGCCACGCTGTCCGGCGATACCGAAATCGACGTTAATTTGACTGGGGTTGTCGTTTCTTCTGTGACAGTAACAGGTGCCTCGTAGGTTTTGCCTTCGTAAGATACGGTTACTGTCGTTTCACCTTTTCCTATGGCTGCCACCTTTCCGGTGTCGCTTACCGTAGCAATGGCTGAATGAGCTACACTATAATCAGCATCGTTTGTAACGTCTTTCTTGCTTCCGTCGCTATACACCGCGTTAACCGTAAGCTGAGCATCCTTCCCAACTTTTAGAGCCACGCTGTTCGGCGATACCGAAATGGACGTTAATACAGGATCGACTGGAGTTGTAGTGACGGTAACGGGTACCGAAGCCGATTTCCCTCCATAAGATACCGTTATCGATGTGCTGCCTTCACCTACCGCCGTTACTTTACCATAGACAACGTCTATGACACTCAGATCGTAATCGGTATAGATGGCCCCATACGTAACGTCACTAACGCTTACCGGGAATGGCTTGCCGTCCGCATCAATATATTGAGCCGTTACTATAAGATCCGCAGTGGAACCGACGCCTAAGGTTAAAGCCTCTGGCTGTACTTTAATTCCGCTTAACACGGGATCTGCGCTAGTAATCGTAACGACTTTCTCCGCATGATTAGCCGCCGCATCATCTACGATCAATTTCAGCTTATTTATTCCGGTTGTTAAACCGTTTAACGTGATTCCGAAGTTTCCATTTTGATCAAGCGTTACCGGTTGCGAAGAAATCAAGTTGTCGTTACTGTCCGATAGTTCGTATTTCATGTGCAAGTTGTCGTTAATGTTGTAATCCAAGTTCAATTCTTTTTCAACGACGGGTCCGAATTTCACGTAAGAATCGTCGATCGAACCGGAGAACTGCAAATTCGAACCCGTGACATTCAGACTGTCGGACGAAACGATTTTAGGCGTGCTCGTCTTGATATATACCGGAAGAAATCCCCTTGCTACGACCGCCGTTTGGGTGGAGTTTAGCGTTGTAATCTGCATGGCATAGACGCTTTCCGGAGCCAACGCGCTCAGGGTTGATCCCGATTGTCCCCACGGATGATATTTACCGGTAAAGTTTAACGTTTTTGCTCCCGTTGTCGTGCTGCCGGTGTTCAAAATCCATCCGATAGAACCGTCTCCGTAAGGTCCGCCAGTTAGATCGTTTAGATCATAAAGTTCAATGTACGTAGCTGCTTGCCTATCGTAGAATTCATATCTCACAGTCGTGCTGTCCAGCTTGCCATCCCCGTTTGGAGAGATATGGTTGCTGTCGATCGTATAGGTCTTCAATCCCGTAGGTGGGGTGAAATTCGCCGCGAAGGGAAGAATTAGATTTGTCGTTCCGTTTGTAATCTTCACGTAACCCAGCATTTCGTTACCGGTTGTTCCAGTCCCTTTCGGAACGTTTAGCGTCACGGTTAAATTTTGTTCATCTGTTAACGTAAAGCTGGACTTGTCGACCGTTACGTTCGAACTCGCTAACGTGCCTGTTGCCGCTTTTGTCGTTTGGACGGATACCGTATAGTCGCTTGGGCTTCCCGTTACGTTTTTGACTAGAATAGACCGCGTTACCGTTGTTGGATTATTCGCATTCGGAAACACGTTGCCGAAGGTGATCGTGCCTTTGATATTGTCATAGGTCTTATTTGAAAAGGTGGTCGGTTCCGATTCATACGCGAGCGCTTCGGTCGTCGCTGCTTTAAGCGGCTGAATACGTCCCGGACCTTGAGCGAATACGTCGTTTTTGGTTACGTCCAGTTGCTTAGCCGTATTCGAAATCGCGACTTTGATATCGAACGGAGTCCAATCCGGATGCTGCGATTTAAGCAAAGCTGCAACCGCTGCTACGTGTGGAGCCGCCATACTCGTTCCTGTAAAACGGTCGTAGGATTCGGTATAGTCAGGCTGAGGCTGTCCTTGATCGGCATAATCTTTGCCATAGGCAGGAATCGATGACATGATGTTGGTTCCTGGAGCGGAGACGTCCGGTTTAATATCAAAGACCGGATTGGCAGGCCCGCGCGAACTGGAATTATTGATATCGTCGCCTAAAGTCGAACCGGTAGTGAATTCTCCGAAGGTAACGGTTCCTGTGTCGTTCGCAAGAGCCTTTCGCAGCGCGTTTCCGTCTGTGTAGGACATATCAAACGTTGGGATGGACGCGAAGGAATCTCCTACAAGGACCCCCGCTGGCCCTGGAGTATTCGTTCCGCTCGAAGAGTTGTGAACAATAACCGCTACGGCACCTGCGCTTTTTGCTGCTGCGATTTTATCCACGAAGGCAATATCTCCGCGGGCAACGAGAGCGACTTTGCCGTTCACATTCAGACCTGTGTAATCCGTCGTTTGGCCTACGCCAGGGATTGCAACAACATCATACGTTCCCGTCAAAATATTTTTCGGTTCTGTGCCGAATCTCCATGCCATCAAATTCATGATATATGGTGTGCTGGTTCCCGCTTTTTCTAGAGTTACGGAAGCCTTTCCAGCCATCGTTTTTTCCGGAACAGTAGAGTTGCCTACCGATATCGCAAAAGCTGCCGTGCCTGGACTGCCGATGGTCCCTCTATTTGGACCTGAGTTACCCGTAGAAACAACTGCTACCGTGCCCGCTAGAACCGCATTGTTGATGGCGATTGCGTCAGAAGCAACTTGGCTATTGTTAGGTCCGCCCAAAGATAGATTAATAATGTCCATTTGCTCGGCTACGGCTTTATCGATACCCGCAATAACTCCTGAATTCGAGCCGCTCCCGTACGCGCCCAGCACGCGATAGGCATACAATTCAATCGAAGGGGCAAGCCCCTTTATACCAAAAGGGTTCTTGCCTTGAGCAGCAATAGTCCCGGCAACATGGGTTCCATGTTGGGTATTAAAAGGTTCTCCAGTAGTAGGGTGCACCCACGGTCTATTATCAGGGTGATCCAGCGGTGTTGTTTCATACGGATCGTCATCCGCTCTAGCGCGAGCGTATCCCGTCTCAGAACCATCTACTACTTGCGTAATAAAGTTATGTCCGCCTTTATAAACGTCTTTTAATTCCGGATGATAATAATCGATTCCGGTGTCAATAACGCCTACTTTAACTCCTTGGCCTGTATAGCCTAAGGCCCATACGGCTGGAACTTCAAGGAATGGATTACTTGTGTTCATCATTGGATGAACTTCACTATCCGGCAGCTTTGAGGACTCTATCCCTAGAGCGTGGACTTCCACGTCAGGCTCTACCATTTGTACACCGTTCAGCTTAAGCAACTGTTCCACTTGACTTGCTTTTGCCTTAAGAGAGACTCCATTAAATGCATAATTGTATGTAAAGCCTACGCTAGCTTTGATTTTGTTGCTGCTTAATTGGCTAACAAAGCTTTGTTGCTGTTTAGCGATTTTTTGTTTCGTGTTCTGTTCTGAGGCTGCAGTAAATGATTTGCCCTCAAGCATACTCATACCCTTCGCTAGAGCTACCGGGGCTTCGGATAATTGGACGATAACTGAAATTTCCTTGTCGTCGGTAAGGTTTTGTAAATCGGGATGCAGTACTGGCTCTTGACCTTCTGTAAATGTATTCTGATCAACAATCTGCTGCATTTTTGCGCGCACTTCAGGACTCAGTGCCTGTCCCGTCAATTCTGTGTGTGAATCAAATGCGTATGCGGAAATCGGAAACAGTAGGGAAAATAGCGTCAATACGGCTACTAGCAAATGGCTTACAAATAAACGTAGATTCTTCAACCGGCTTTACACTCCTCTTCTATAAATTATAGATAGCACTTACTAGGTTTTTTACACCTCCTTACATATTCTGAAAATGATGGCGGTACAACTAAGAATATATGATACATATTGTATCGTGTCAACGCTTTCATGTTAACGAAATGTAACTAAATTTAAATTTCGTAAAATTAAAAGTAAAAAACGACACTCTATACCAATTTTCGGAGTAGAGTGTCGTTTTTTGGGCTTATTGCCTGCATTGAATATAAATTCGCTTCCAATTAACCAGGTGGTTAACCAAATATAAACGCGTGGAATTTGCATCATATCGGCTGCCTTCGGCTTGCTTCATTTATTCAGCTGCAGCAGCTGTAGTTGCCTTAACTTGGGAAGAACGAGTCAGAGAGAACATGGCACTACCCAGCGCCAGCAGGACGAACAGGCAGCCAACCCATGCATTATTGGCTACTGAGCTCTGTTCAATGACAAGACCGCCCACGACAGAACCGCTTGCAATACCAAGATGAAGTACTGATGAGTTCAGGCTAAGCTGAATGTCAGCCGTATCGGGAGCAGACTGCATGAGATAGCTTTGCTGCGCCGGGGATAATGCCCAACTGAGCGCACTCCAGATCACCATAGCGATCAAGAAGACGTAGAACGATACTTGTGCCGTTAGCGGCAGGACAAACATAATCACCGCGAAGCTCGATACAATAAGCAGAATGGAACGTTTTGTTCCCCACTTATCCGCCAGCAAGCCGCCAAGTCCTCCGCCAGATACGGCTGCCAAGCCGAACAAGAAGTACACGATGCTGGTCATGCCTGGGCTAAGCTGGAACGTCTTCTGTAAATAAGGAGTCAAGTATGCATAGAGAGTCAAATGCCCTGTCAGCATCAAGTACGAAATGAGATGGCCGCTAACTAGCTTCGCACTTTTCAGAGATGCAAGCTGGGTGCGCAAAGTCGTAACCCCGGAAGGAGGTACCTTCGATAAGAAGGCGTAAATCCCGATGATCGCAATTGCCGTTAATCCCACAACAAGCAGGAACGGTGCTCGCCATCCGTACGCATTCCCGATAACCATGCCAATAGGAACCCCTAAGACAAGTGAACCGCTGATGCCCATGTAGATTACGCCAATGGCGCGTCCTTTATATTCCGGTTGGACGAGCTTCGAGGCAATTGTGATCGACAACACGACAAGCAGCGAGCCGCTGGATGCAGACAAGGCTCTGGCCGCGAGCAATGTTGCATAATTCGAGCTGAACGCTACGATAAGATTCGAGATCAGGAAAATGAACAAAAAGACAATATACAATTTTTTGCGCTCAAATTTGGCCGTGAGATTCATTAATATAGGCGCCGATACAGCAAAAGCAATCGAGAAGATTGTAATCAGCTGCCCGGCTGCACTGACGGAAATGTTCAAATCCGAGGCAATCTGATCGAGGATTCCTCCAATAATGAGTTCTACCGTACCGACCACGAATGCCGCTACTGCTAAAATATATACACGAAAATTCAAAAGAGACATTCCTTTCTGTTTTGAATAAAAAGTTACTACTATTATAGTAACCTTATTGATTGTATGCAACAGAAAAGTATTCCTGCGTGTCCAATCTGTTGTGCTCTATAAGACGCGAACAAGCCGGTCCAAGATGAAGCATCCTGGCCGGCTTGCTTATTTGCAGCATCGATTGCATTCATTACGATGTCCTGGTTGAACGAAAGGCGTACTGGAAGGCATTCAGCAGCTTGGCGAATGCGCGCTTGCGGATTTGTCCGTAGGTTACGGCGCTGATTGGGGGATCGAATCGGAAATTGTATACCTTCGTATCCGTCATGCGGGCTTCCTTCATATATCGCTCGCGGATAAGCAGTTGCTCGTCCGGCTCCAATTCGTGCACGATGGATTCAATCAATTCGCAAAACGCCAGACATTCGCTTGCTTTATCTGTATTATAGACCGCTACAGCGGCAGTTGGGTCGCCGACCCGGTTGGTCGCGCCATTTTCTCTCGCTTCATAATTCGTTGTAATGCGCGCTTCGCGAACTGTGAACCTCATCACTTTACACATTCTGTATTTGGCAAATACCTCATCAATTCGTGCTTTTGCTTGCTTCACATCCATCGCTTCATGCTCTGGCATGTCCAAGAACCCCATCATCATTAGGCAAGGCCTCCTTCGTTTCCATTCATACTCGAGGTTGTGTACTTCCTATTTATCTATTGGGTCCAGCATCGAAATGGAACACCGTGGGCAGGTATTCCCATTATACCACAAAAACAGGAACATGTGTTCTTATAAATAATTAAAAACAAATCAAAAAGAAACTATAAAACGAGTTTAAAGCAAACGCATGTTCGCCGTTTTATACTATTAACGTGGACATCGTGAACAGAAAGGATGCTGCATTAATTGTTTTCAAGCAAGCAGTATGACGCTCAACTCAGATGTCCGACTAGCAAATTAGCAATAAAAACTTTAGCAATTTTCCCAGTAGATGAAGGGAGGTGATGTGAATTGATTGTATATCGCGACATCGTAGAACGATGGCTCTTGCCCATGGGGAAGGCATTGAACATGCCGATTGTTCCCTTGGACGGCCTAAGGGCGGATCAGACGGAACCGCTTATCGCGTATGACGTGGCTGAGCCCTACATTGATTGCTCGCCGCATCATGCGGAGTCAGAGGGGATGATCGAGAAGGTCATCGAAATGGAGTGGCTTCTTCTCATTTGCTCCAAAGAACGCATGGATATGGCGGAACGCTGCCGAGATTTGCTCGGCTGGCAGTGGACGGAAGGGTTGGAGTGCTTGACGACAATCCCAGCCGTGCAGGTGCATATTGGGCCCGCGCAGTGGAAGACGGAGCCGACTGCCGGACTAGGTCTCCACATTAGGCTCCGAATGAAGGATCGCTTTGAGCGAACCATTACGTTCATTGAAAAAGTGGAATTACAACGAAACGAAAAGAAGGAGTGATTGTTCATGTCTATTCAAGATGTGCAAGTAACGATTGATTTACAAAAGCCTACAGGTCGGTTGTCCTTCGGAATGCCGCTTATTATCGGGAAAAAGACCGGAGGTTCTGCCTATAAAGAATATGGGGATCTAAAGGCAGTCAAGGATGATTTCGCGGATACGACGGTGGAATACAAAATGGCGGAGGCGCTCTTTGGACAAGGTGACCGCTCACCGGCTCGCATTGCGATTACAGCTTGTGATGAGAATGAAGAACCGGTAGTTCGCCTTCGTTCTGTATTCGATAACGGCTGGTACTATCTGCTCTCCTCCGATAACAGTGAAGCTGTAGTTGAGGCATTGGCCGCAGAAATAGAGAAGGAAGATTACCGTCTGTTCTTTACCCGTGCTGCTGATAAGACAAAGCTTCAAGCGCTGAAGTCCAAGGCCTATACGCGAACGGTCGTGTTCTATCACACGGATGCCGCGGTATACCCAGAAGCTGCGCTCGTAGGTTCGGTTGGTTCCGCTGAAGTTGGCTCTGTGACGTGGAAGTTCAAGAAGTGCACAGGAATCGAGGCGATGAAGGTAACGGCTGGCGAGTTGATGGAAATCCACGACAGCGGCGCGATTACGTACGTGAACAAGCAGGGTGAGGCCCGCACTTCGGAAGGCAAGACGCTGTCCGGTGAGTATATCGACGTCATTATGGCGCGTGATTATGTGCGTGCCCGCATGGAAATGCAAATTCAGAATTTGCTTAATCAATCGAGCAAAATTCCGTACACGGATGCAGGAATTGTCCAAATCGAGAGTGCGGTCATTAATGTGCTGTTGGAATCTTCCCGTATGGGCATCATCGCGACAGACGACAGCGGCGAGCCGTTGTTCGGTACGTCCTTCTTGCAGCGCAATGAGGTGAATCCAACCGATCGCGCGAATCGCGAATACCGCGGCGGCTCGTTCTGGTTCGAGATCGCGGGCGCGGTGCATCAGGTGAAGGTGAACGGTGTTATCCGCTTTTAGTGGATCACTTTCCATCACGAAGCATGACGCTTCGATTTCTTGCAACCTTCTTGGTGCTAAAAGTGATTTGTTTATCACAAAACATTTTCTATTAAAGGATGGTGCTTATCTATGAGTATCGGTATTTATGATGCAAAGCAAGTTTCTGTAACAATCAACAACGGTTACCTTACGGGATTCGGCGAAAATACATTCGTTTCCTGTGAAAAGGACGAGGAGCAGACGGTTGCGCATGTTGGTGCGCGCGGCGAGGTAGCGATTGCCCATAAGAACAATCCGCTCGGAACAATTAAGTTGACATTGATGTCGACGTCGCCTCAGCTTCCGCTCCTGTATCGTCTTGCACGCGAGAAGAAGTTGTTCCAAATTTGGGTGAAGTCCAACAATCAACCAAATGAAACGATCGGCGGTACGCAGGCTGTTGTGAAAAAGGTTCCGGCGGCTACGTACGGCTCGGAGCTTGAGGATCGTGAATTTGAAATCCAAGTGCTCGACTATACGCATCGAACAGAATAGTGAATTTTAATTTTCAATAAAAAAGGATTCGGAAAGGGTGGCTACTTGTGAGCAAGCAAAAGACAGTAACGATCGAAACTGAGGAATATGTGCTGCAGCATCCGGGCGCGCGGGCGCTCATGCGATTGTATGATGCAGCATTGAAGGCAGACGGGGGGTGGAAGCTGGAAGCGTCGATGGACTTTTTCCTCCAACATGTCATCGTGTCTCCGCGCCTAAGCTGGGAAGGTCTTGAAGAGAAGACCGATCTGATGACGCCGCTCTGGCTCGAGTGTGCGCGCTTCTTGGGCATGGTCGATACACCCTTGGAATCCGAATCATCCGACGTATAAGCAATCCATCTCCCGCAATCCGCTCCGGCAATTGTTCTGGCGTGTCGTCCTGAACAGCCGGGGCGGCATTACGTATGCAGAAGCGAGCGGCATGAGCATTGAGGAATTGTGCGAAGCCGCCGCCGCTGTGGAATGGATGTACGGGAAAGGAGGGAGTTAACCCAATGGATGATCGGATCTCCAAAAATATTCACCGCGAACTGCGCACAATGAACGGGAAGCTCGATGAGATGGGCGTTGTCTCCCGCATATTGACGGACAGCATTAAGGAACAAACTGCGGAGATGAAGCGAAAAGCAAGACAGAAGACGCCGAAGATAGGGGGGCTCGCTGTAGCTTCGGCCTCTTCCTCTGCTTCCGCTTCTGCAGAAAGCAATTTTTCTGCCAAAATGAGCACGATGATCACTGCCTTGCAAAGACAAGTGATGTCTTTAAGTGTAACGAATTCACCTACCGTTTCGGTAACGACGAATGTGGATGCATCACTTTCCGGCGAGGTTAAGATTGAGAACACGAATGAGCTTGCTGTGTCCATCGCTCAGCAGTTGTCCTCTTCGCTGTCGCAGCAGATGTCGGCAACCCTTGCTTCCGTGCAGTCCCAGAGCATATCTGCCTTGGTGCAGGTCAGCACCACGGTAAATGGCAAGTCGGGGAAGAAAGAAGAGAACAAATCGAAGTCCTTGCTGGATTGGCTGCAGTCTGGTTTCAATTTTGTGTACCAATTGAATGATGAGGTCACGAAGATTAGGGATGCGAAAGAGAATACGAAGCTTGTAAAAGAATTCCTCCAGAAAGAAAAAAATGAGAAGAGTGGAGATTCTTCGAAGTGCTGCTGTACTGGAGATTCTGGCGGTACCGGCAGTGGGGAAGGAAGCGACGTTTCAACTGCGGACGAAACTTCCGAGAAGAAGAAGGATAAACGGAAAAAGAAAAGAGGAACAAACAGAAGATTAAGTCAAGCGAAGTATGGCAAAAGACGTGCGAATAAAACGATAAGCAGATCAAAAAGTAAGAACTTTGAAAGACCGACATATAAGAAGAAAAATGATTTCAGAGAACTGGGGAGGGCATCTCAAGGCCAGAATAGAGCCGTTGGAAATTCCCCGCATAAGAATCTTGGACAAGCCGCGAATGCAGGAAATGGAGGAAAAGGATCTCCCGCTGCGGGATCATCTGCAGGACAGCAGCTGTCAGCGTCCCCGGCACTTAACCCTCAACAGGATCTTAGCAAGGCTGTCTCAGGAACAGGTACGCAAGGGCAAGGTACTCCACAGAACAATCCGCAAACAAGCGGCAGTAAATCCGGATCAGCACCTGGGAAGAACGCTGGCGGCGGATTGTTGGGTAAAGCAAAAAAGTATCGTAAATGGGGGATACTTGGGGCGGCAGTCGGGAGCGTATCGATGAGATTGTTCGGAGGGGGAGAGAAAGCGGAGGAAGAGGGGAACTCAGATTCCACTACTGTCCAGACATCGGCTGTTATTCAATCGACGGCTGAAACCGTTCAAACCGTTCAATCTATGTCCGAAGCAGCTAAGGCAGCCTCGACTGCTTCCAACGCGAGTAAGGTAGCCTCTGCAACGAAAAAGGTTGGCTGGCTAGGAAAGTTGTTAAAAGGCGCTCGTACAGTAAGCAAGGCAACAAGATTTTTGAGATGGAATCCTGTTGGATTTCTGGGCGGACTAGCAGTAGATGCTGGCCTATGGGCAGCAGAGAAGTTTTTACTCCCCAAGGACGAAGAGAACCAAGACAACGAGAACATTGAGGATGACAAGAAGAAAACTTCTGTCATGGTGAGATCCAACATATTTGCAAAGAACCGTGTGCTAGCTGCTTCTACATCTTCAACTTCACATCCGTTTTCTGGATCACGTGGAAGTTTCGGGCCGGCACCAGATTCAGACCCATCCGGAACAATGACATTGACTTCCTCTGCATCAAATGACCAAACGCTAAATATGCCTGGGACTAGCCCAGCAGCAAGCGGCAGTATGGAAGTCAGCGCGAACAGCAATGTCACGATGAACTTGAATGTGAACGGCTACATTGATAACCGCATGATAGAAGAGATTAAACGGATCGCGCGCGAGCAATACGATGCTTCTTTCCGAGCGTTCCAGCGGAGCATTGAAGACAAGCTGCCGAAACCGAAGCCATTCCCGAGGCCGCAGGTGGCGGAAGGAGGAATGATGTCCTATTAATACGCGAAAAAGCAAATTAGGCGGAGTAGAACTGTTCGTCATCTCGGAGGAACCGGAATATTCGGTGCAGGTGAGCAGTCACAATGTGGAGAAGGGCGGCACCATTACGGATCACATCCAGAGGGATACAGCAAGTCTGCATCTGGAAGGGTTGCTGATCGGGCCGCAGGCAGCCAATTTCAAGCAGCGTTTGGTGAAGGCAATGAATGAGGGCAAGCTGCTGCAATATACAGGCCGCAATATGATGCTGAACTGTGTTATCACCAGCTTGCGCACCTCCCATGACAGCTCGATTGCCAATGGCATGTCCTTCACGATGTCATTGAAGCAGGTCAACATCGTCAAACCAGCGTATAGCAAGCTGCCACCAAAGAAAAAGGCGGCCGTGAAGCCGAAGAGTCGTTCCGGCAAGCGGAATACATCCTATCGTCCGAAGCCGGAATCGCATACAGTACGCAACGGGCAATCCGTAAAAGATATTGCAACTTATTATAGTGTTAGTGAAACGATCATTCGGGCAGTCAACCAGCTTGTCATTCCAGGGGTGCCATTGATGCCAGGGATGTCTATTATGCTTAGTGCTGCCCAGAAGACGAAGAAAAAGACCTTTGTATCAGGCGGTGGCGGCAGGCAATATATACAGGATCGGTAAGGCTAGGAAGCTTCAGAAAGGAGGAGAAGGATGGCGATCATCGGGATCGACAAAGATCTTGTTCCTTACTCATTTGATATGGATTTGGGCGATCGAACCTATACGTTCGAAGTGCGCTACAACTCCACCCATGATTATTTTACGGTGGATTTATCGGAAGGGGATACTCCGTTGGCGCTTGGCGTAAAGCTGGTCTGGGGAGTGCCGCTGTTCGTCAGTATGGAGACGCGGGAGTTCCCGCTCGAGCTCATCGTCCCTTATGGGGATAATCCGGAAGAACAGATTACGTGGGATACGCTTGGAAGGTCTGTTCATCTGCACTTGGGGGATGACGATGGAATACTTATTTAATCGCGTTTGTGAAATTTTAATTGGCGGCTATCGATTCAACTACGGTGATCTGACGATGAACGTTCACGTGGATTTTGATGATAACCATGAACCAAATGAATCCACCGTGGAGCTGTATAACTTGTCCAAGCATACGCTGGCGAACATTCGCACGGGGATGCGAGTCATTGTAAATGCGGGGTACGGCAAGGATCTAGGCACTGTCCTTCAGGGCAACATTGTTGAGGTGCGAACGAAACGGGAACAGATGGATCGGGTAACGACGATTCAAGTGAAGGATGATTTGACGGTGTCCGTATACGAGATGGCACATACGTATCGGCCGGGCACGAAGGCTAGTGAGATTATTCATGATTTGCTAAGTCGGGTGCAAATTCCGCATGGAGCTGTGCAGCTCGGTTCTAATCATTCTTATATGAAGGGATTCGTTGTGAAAGGCGATCCAGTTGCGTCGATACGCCGGGCAGCTCGTGACTGCAACACAGAGGTATTTACACGGCAAGGCAAGCTGTATTTCAAACCGCTTGCAGGTGCCGGATTAGAGGTAACTGGTATTGTTCGCTTATCCGCAGACAGCGGGTTAATTGACAGCCCGCAATCATATGAAGAGGACAAGGTTAAAGGTGTTCGCGTGACGTCACTCTTGAATTATCGGTTGTATGCAGATGCGCAGCTTCGATTAGTTAGTGAGGATTTTGACGGCGTGTATCGAGTGAAGCGGGGCAAGCATATCATTTCGATGGATCAATTCGTGACGGAAGTGGATTTAGTCAAAATTTAGTTTCGAGGTTCCAGTTGATATAGGACTAGCGAATAAAAAGCGACGAGGAGGTGACGCTATGGGCGCGAATCGAGCAGTTAGTGCGCTGGAAGCCTGGATGGATCATAAAATGTCGGGAACGGCAGGGGCACAGCTAGGCACGATTGTAAGCATGGGAACGGGGACGGCTGATGTGGAGCTGGAAGGCGAGACCGGCCTTATTCGTTATCAATTGCCGATTATAGAGCAGGCAGCAGACATCGTAATCGAAAGCGGGAGCCGCGTACTGGTTGTATTTACAGAGGCTAATAAGGGGGGCGGCGTCATTGTCGGAAAGGTGGCTGGAGGATGAGGACTTGGGCGCTTCATGATGGAGATCTTCAACTATCAGATGGACAAATTGCTTGGATCGATGGGCGTGAGGAACTGGCGCAAGCGGTTCGCATCCGATTAGGTACTCGCTTGGGCGAGTATTTTTTTGCGCCGGATATGGGGCTGGATCAGGAGCGAATGGTAGGCAAGCAGGCAGATGAGGATACCATTCGCGAGGCAATTATGCGCAGCCTTATGGATGAATCACGCATTCAATCGGTCGAGGATATTGAAGTGACGTTAGACAAGCATTCGCGTACGGCTCAAGTACGCCTAGTCATGACGAGCTCTGAAGGAGAGGAGGTTGAGCTTATCTATGCTGACGGCAGCGGGATTGAAGCGTAAAACCTATCACGAAATTTATGAGGAAATGGTGGAGGATCTGGGCAAGCAGCTCGGACAGGACATCAATACATCGGAAACATCGCCGCTTGGCATGATGATGCAGCTCTTTGCATGGCATTTGTCTGTGCTGTGGGAGGATGTCGAGCAGGTATACCACGAGTCGTACATTCAATATGCAACAGGAGTTCAGTTGGATGCCCTGGCCGTATTTTATGGGCTGCGCCGCAAGCTGGAACAGGCGGCCTACGGGGAAATCAAGCTGACAGGCATTCCGAAGTATACCGTTCCAGCAGGACTACAGGTTGGTACCAAATCAGGCGTGTGGTTCATGACGGCGGATGATTGCGTACTGGACGATTCAGGCAATGGAGAAGTTGCTGTTGTAGCAATTGTGCCGGGCATTATCGGCAATGTGCCTGCTGGCTCCATTACGGAAATGCTCACTTCTGTGAAGGAGATTACGAGTATTACAAATCCGGCCAGTATGGCAGAGGGACGTGAGCGGGAAAATGACGTCGAATTCCGCGACCGATTGCGCGCCGCGCGTGATGGCAGCCATGCCGCAACCGTGGATGCAATTGTATCCGCTCTGCTGCAAATTCCAGACGTGAAATCAGCGGCTGTACGCGTGAATGATACGATGCAGACGAACGACGAAGGCATTCCAGCAAAGTCGATTCGTACGTATGTGTATGGGGGTCAGGATGAGCGGATCGCGCAGACGATTTTTGAGAAAAAAGCAGCGGGTATTGGAACAGACGGAACGAAAACCGTAAAGGTGCGCGATGTCAGCGGCGGTGAGCATGATGTGCGCTTCAGCCGCATGAAGCTGCTCGATGCTCATATTGAGGCCGAAGTAAAGGCAACATCGAGTTTTTCTTCTCGTGGGAAGGAGGAAATCGTCACGGCGATTGCACAGTATATTGGCGGCGTTGGCGCGGATCAGCAGGATTATACGGGGCTTCCGCAAGGCTCACGCATCGTGTACAGTCGTTTGCTGGCAGCCATTCAGAATGTGGCTGGCGTCGAGGAAGTTATTGAGCTGAAGGTGAAGCTCGGCGATGGCGAATTCGTCAGCGGAAACGTGAGCATTCCGCTGTATGAAGTGGCAAGAGTGGCGCCTGAACGGATAAAGGTGGCGGTGAGCTATGTTTAAGCTGCCAGAGGTAATGGAGCTGCTGCCGGATGTCATTGTGAAGGAAGGCAGCCGCTTCGCTCAGCTTGTAAACGTATGGTTGAAGCAAATGAATGAGCTAAGCAGTACGATCCAGCGAATATCGGAATGGAGAAGCATCGAACAGGCAGAAGGTGCCGCGCTGGATGAAATCGGCGGCAATTTGGGACAAGCGCGCGGTCAAGCGACCGACGAGGTGTATCGTTTGCTCCTGCGCTCTAAGCTCGCTCGCATGAATTCAAGCGGCAGCTTGGATTCTGTCATCGAGGTGCTCGCCCTAGCTCTTCAAGCAGCACCGGACGAGTTCCGCATCGCGGAGCAGTACGATGACCCGATTCAACCGGAGCCCGCAGCGATTCAGGTTACGGAAGTGCCTTATGAGAAGTTGAATGGGGTCGGACTAAGTCCATCGCAATTCGTTTCACTCGTTGAGAGTCTCGTCGCGGCTGGCGTCCGCGTGACGCAGGTCGGCCTGACCGGTTCGTTCGAGCTGGCCTCTGCCTATGATGCGCTTGAACAATCCGAGCATGGCCTTGCCGATGAGGCGATGACCGAAGGCGGTACGCTGGGTGATTTTTATGTGCCGGGGAATGACTATACGTTGCCCGTGTAGAGTGATAGTTCGATAGAGTAGATGGATGATTGCATTTTGTTCTTCTTTATTCTAAATATACTTTCCCCAATTATTCGTATGGGACAGAACGAACGAATATGTATATATGCCTGGTTCTACTCTATCTGTTGAATTTTAAAGATAAGGCTGAGCATGTTAATGTTCGTAACTTAGTAGGGATCACAATGATTGATAAATGAGGTGACGATACATGGCGTTTGAAAAAGAGCTTCCAGAATGGAAGGAAAAAGGGGTCAAGCCCCCGCAAAGTAAGCTGGACGAAGGCTGGAAGGTACAGGACAAGCCTCCCGCGGCGTGGCTAAACTGGCAGATGAATAGCACATATGAGGCGTTAAGTGAAATACAGGAGAAAGCAGCAGAGAAAACAGACGTAGCAAATGCATTGAATGATGCAAGAGAATATACCGATAAGAAAGTCAAAGACATCGATCTATCAAAAATAACGCCGGAATCAATCGGAGCTGCGAAACAGACGGATCTTAATGCACATGTCCAGGACACAACGAAGCACGTTACAATACCAGAACGAAATACATGGAATGCCAAGGAAACGCCTGAGGGGGCACAAGCGAAGGCTAATGCTGCTGAGACGAATGCAAAGAATGCCAGCCTCCCGCGTACTGGCGGTACAATTTCGGGCAATCTCGCCGTGACTAATGCACTCACGGTGGCAGGCCGAAATGTCATGTCGGAACTTGATTCGGTAAAGCAATCTGGAAATAGTGCCAAGCAAGGTGCGGTGGACGCCATTATTTCCAAGAACGTATCTGCGTCCATCAACGATGAATGGCCAACATTGCATAGCAAAATAAGGCAAATAAAATCAGGGATTCTTGATGCAAGTGCAACAATGTATGCAAATACGGCACAAAGTCAAACCACGTCATACACCGTACACACAGTTGAAGCAGCTTCAAAGGCGTTTGTTTCTTCAACAACAAGGTGGAGCGGTTCCATTGGGTATGGTGGAAATGGTCGTGTTTATTTAGTATTAAAGGATGCATACGGTAATGAGGCAACCATAGTTGGGGTGGGACACGATAGAAGTGGAACCCCGATGCCCTTTACACAGGCTGGACTTGTATTAAATAAAAAAACAAGAACCTTAATATGGACTTGTTACACTGGTGGTACATCCAGTGATCCAACATTAGTAACATCAGAAAGAACTATACCGGATAATATCAATCTTGACACAAGGATATTTATAATTCACGAGGCTGTAGGCGGGCAATATTGGGGTACCGTTTACTCATTCGACCATACAGATATACAAATCGAAGGATAGATATAAGTAAGGTTCAAGATTTTATCCTATTTACAAATTAAGGACGGGGAATGATTTCCTCTGCTTACTTTCAGCGCCATGCCGTATAGATGGCGCTTTTATTATGCCCTCGGGATTCCGGGGGCTATTTAATCTAAGGAGGAATTAGTGTGGAAAGATGGGATGTTATTTTTAAATCCGGTATAGCCGCAAGCGGCGGGTTAGCTTCATATCTATTCGGTGGTTGGCCTTTATTGCTGCAGGTGTTATTAATCATGACTATTGCCGACTTCGTTACTGGCGTTATGGCGGCGGGTACGGAAGGTAAGCTGCGCAGCGGTCGTGGACTTGTAGGTATTTCTAGAAAGGTATTCATTTTTGTAATTATATCGATCGCGCATCAGGTGGATGTTGTGCTTGGAGGGCAGCATCTACTAAGGGATGCGACGGTCTTTTTTTATATGGCGAACGAATTGCTGTCGATCATTGAAAATGGCGGACGCCTAGGCGTGCCGCTGCCGCCGGTTATTAAGCAGGCGGTGGAAGTGTTGAAGGGAAAAGGGGGAATTCATGATGAGCATCGACATTAAGCAGCGCTTACTTCCAGATGGAAGAGGGAATAAGCCGAACCTTGCCATGAAGCCGATGTATCTTACCGTGCACAACACGGACAATACGGATGCCGGAGCGACAGCGGAAGCGCATTCGAGGTATTTGCTGAATGGCAGCGGAGGTGCGAAGAAGAGCTGGCATTACACGGTGGACGATAAGGGTGTTTATCAACATTTGCGAGATAATGAGCAGGGATGGCATGCAGGGGATGGGACAGGCCCTGGGAATGCCTTGTCCATTGGAGTAGAGGTGTGCATGTACGCAGGAATCGACGAGCAGGTTGCATGGCGCAATGCAGCTGAACTGCTGGCCACGCTGTCAATCCGGCACAGCATTGCGCCTGAGCGCATCGTGCCGCACCGCCATTGGAGCGGGAAGGCTTGTCCATCCCGACTGCTGCCGCATTGGCAGCAATTTATAGAGATGGTGGCGCAGGCAAAAGAAGCAATGTCAGGTGCCCCCAGTGAAACGAAGCCGCCAACGAATTCGGCTTCAGATCCGAATTCTGAACAGCAACTGCGTGCTGAGCGGGTAAAGGTCATTTGGGAAGGCGCAATGGGAGAGAACTCGCAAGGCTTCTTGATTGACAACAAGGTCTACGTCCCGGTACGCGAGGTTGCGGAACACAGCGGACTGCGCGTGCAATGGGAAGCGGCGAAGAGGCAGGTTGTCGTTCATGCAAACGCAAGCAGCAAATAGAATGAGGCGACTGGCATGAGCTTAGCCTCTAATGTCGGATCAGCCCAGATTAGAGAAGATCTTGCCTCGTGCTCCTGTTTTGTATCCGGTCCATCCAACATATTTTCGGTTAAAGCTATTGCTATAAAAGCCTGTCCATGCTCTAGCCTGCCAGAAAAGAATACTTTTCCATCTAACTGCACATTCTAACATAATGTGACATTGTTGCTCGTGAACAACTTTCCTTAATAGGTACAACTTTTCTTGCCGGTTCCAACAGGTTGTTGCCGGTTCAATTGTTGTAAAAAGAGGCAACACTGTTTCTATAGACCCACACGGGATCGTTGAGGTAAGATAGGATTCCGGGTTGGAACGGCATATTCCAAAATATGCCTCGGAATAAGGAGTCAGGGAGGGGTCAGCGTGAGCGCGGACATATATGCAGATATGAAACAAGGGGAAAAAGGTGCATGGATTAGCATTGCTGCCTATATCGCCTTATCCGCATTCAAGCTAGCTATTGGCTTATTCTACCAATCGAAGGCAATGCAAGCAGATGGATGGAACAACTTAACGGATATCGTCGCCTCGCTTGCCGTTCTTATCGGACTGCGCATTTCGCAGAAGCCGCCGGATCGCGACCATCCCTATGGTCACCTGCGGGCGGAGACAATCGCTGCCTTAATTGCATCTTTTATTATGGCGACTGTCGGAATTCAAGTGATCCTATCCACAGTACAATCCTTGTTCAATGGCGAATCCACAACGCCGAACCCACTCACGGGATGGGTGGCGCTAAGCTGCGCGATCGTCATGTACGTAGTGTATTTATATAACAAGCGGCTGGCCGAGCGTATTCGCAATCAAGCGCTTATGGCGGCAGCACAGGACAACCGTTCCGATGCGTTTGTAAGTATTGGCGCAGCCGTTGGTATTTTTGGCGCTCAGCTAGGTCTTAGCTGGCTCGATCCGCTTGCCGCATTAACGGTTGGCTTCATTATATGCAAAACAGCATGGGACATCTTCCGGGATGCAACCCATACATTGACGGATGGGTTTGATGAGGCGCAGCTTGAACGTCTGCGCAAGACGGTGGAAAGCACGGAAGGCGTACGCATGATTAAGGAAGTGAAGGCCCGCCTTCATGGAAGCTTAGTGCTCGTTGATGTTGTTGTGCAGGTTGATCCGAAGCTAAGTCTGATTGAGGGGCACCATATTTGCGATGACATAGAGCATCGAATGAAGCGAAAGCACAATATTACCCATGTACATGTGCATGTGGAGCCTATGGATGCTGAATCGAGTAGCTCAGCACAGCAGCAATTGGTGTAAAACAAATGATAGAAAACAAAAAAACGTGTTCAAGAGTGGCGATATGGTCGTCCTCAAGGGCACGTTTTTTTGTGTTTTCTTTTATAAAAAAAGAGAGAAGGGCAGCGGGTTTCAAGCATTGGTGATGCAGCACTAGTATAAGTATTATCTAAATATTGTAAAAAGTTTTGCTATTACTGGAAATAGTTAGGTAAATAGTCCTATTAAAAGGTTACAATTTTGTCTTTTTTAAGAGAATAGACCGATAGTAAGCGGCAAAGAAGACTCTATATAATTATGGCGTAGGGGAAATGGGATGTCATTACAAATATAGAATTTAAAATTAAAAATAGAAACAATTGACATCTTGTTCATATGAACATCGACTCAACATTCGGTTCGCGATTACAGTAATGACCAACAACTTAGAGGAGGATTTTCCTATGAAGAAGAAATTACTGTTAGGCGTAATGATGTTCACAATGGCAGGTCAAATGATAGTGCCGTCACTGCAAGCTGCGCCTGCAAGCAATGCGGTGCAGGCCGCATCTACAGCAAGCTCTAATCAGAATAAAGGAGAGATTGTGCAATCTGTTAATTTGAGAACGAAGCCGAGCACTTCATCCTCAATCATACGATTGGTGAAGACAGGCGAATCCGTTACGATTTTGGACAAGCCCAACAGCAGTTGGTACAAGGTGAAGGATGCTAAAGGCAACACGGGGTATGTAAGCTCTCAGAGCAAATATATACGAGTAGGAAATGCTTCATCCGGCTCGAATAGCCCGGGAAATTCGAATAGCAGCAATGATTCCTCATCGACCTCCCCCAGCAAGTCTGGAGAGATTGTGCAATCTGTTAATTTGAGAACGAAGCCGAGCACTTCATCCTCAATCATACGATTGGTGAAGACGGGCGAATCCGTTACGATTTTGGACAAGCCCAACAGCAGTTGGTACAAGGTGAAGGATACCAAAGGCAACACGGGGTATGTAAGCTCTCAGAGCAAATATATACGAGTTGGGAATGCTTCATCCGGCCCGAATAGCCCGGGAAATTCAAACAGCAGCAATGATTCTTCATCGTCCTCCTCCAGCAAGTCTGAGAAGATGGACAAAGTGGAGAACGTAGCGAAGAAATACATGGGCACTCCTTATGAATTCGGTTCCGATCGGAACTCTACCAAAACATTCGATTGCTCCGATTTTGTACGTCATGTTTATAAGGAAGCGCTAGGCATCGTACTGCCTGCAGATTCTCGCAAGCAGGGCGCTTATATTCAGGATCAAGGCGGCGTGAAAAAGAGCATAAGCCAGTTGGAACGCGGGGATTTGCTGTTCTTTATGACTTATAAGGGATCGAGCGCGTCCAGTTATAAAAATGTAGATAAATCAAAAGAGCGAATTACGCATGTTGGCATGTACTTGGGCAATGGCAAAATCATTCATACGTACTCGAAAGATTCCGGTGGCGTTCGAGTTGACGATATTCGCAATACGAGCTGGGAATATCGATTCCTGTTTGGTGGAAGTGTAGTGAAATAGAAAGCACTCATCGCTGAAAATAGTGCTGAACGCATCGAAAAGGGCTATCCATCATGCAGCGAGGCTGCATGATGGATAGCCCTTTCTTTTGCCTAGGAATAAGCATCTAATCAACATACTCACGCATGTACACTGTACTCATCCATATGTTGTGGAACATGTAAGTTCCTCATTATTGATATTTGGGAGGCCCTTGCTGCTCATCGATCTTCGGCCTTGTACGATACTTCTTTGTCTTCGCCATGGCAACTGCGATCCATGAGCTAAGCAAACTTAATGGAAGCAGCAGGGCGGTTGTGGTGTAGCGTATGGTATTATCCTGATACAGCACGTAAGCAATGACAAGCACCATAAGCGGCGCATAATCTACATATCGAACCATTCGATGTCTGATGCCTAGGCGATTCTCAACGATACCGAAGCAGAAAAACCCGGCAACAATAATGGCAGCGAACAGGAATGTGCCGCTAATCCAGCCGAGAGCTCTCATGAGAAGAGCAAGCGTAATTAGGGCGTATCCGATGAAGCCTACTCCAGTAAACAACATGTTGCATCAACTCCTTGGCTAAGATCCTAATCGTAGATGATTACGTCAGCAATTGCAACACGGTACGGGCACAGGCCTTTGGATCCGTCATTGCAAGAGCGCCAAGCTGCCGCTTCTCGCGCAGCCTGTCATAGTGATGCTGCAATTCGTTGAACCAACGTGTAATGGTCTCGGGCGATTCAATTTTTTCACCCATGCCATGCTCTGTGAAATATTCGCAGTTCTCTTCTTCTTGTCCAGGTATCGGATCATAGAAGAGCATCGGGATGCCCTTCATCATTCCTTCTGTACAAGTCATTCCCCCAGGTTTCGTTACCAATAAATCGGAAGCATCCATTAGACGCGATACTTCTTGCGTATAGCCGAATATATGTATGTTCGGATGCTGGAACAGTGGATCCTGCTCCATACGTGCGATCGCCTTCTGATTGCTCCCCATGCAGAACAGAAGTTGAATGTGATCGCGCCAGGTCGTCATGTATTGGAGCAGCTCCTCATTCAGTGACAATCCCCAGCCGCCGCCCATTACCATCACAGTTGGGAGTGGACGCAATCCGAGCTCATGCTGCGCTTCCGATTGCGGACAGCGCTCCCAAAACTTCGGGTGAACGGGAATGCCAGTGACGACGATGCGGCTATCATCAATTCCGCGTTCCAGCAGCTTGCCACGTACTTCTGGAGCGGAAACGAGGTATTTCGTAACTTCTGGGTTAATCCATGTGCCGTGCGCATCGTAATCCGTAATCAATGTATATAAAGGAAGATGAAGTCCGGAACGCTTCAAGCGCGATACGATGATATTCGGAAACGGATGGGTACACACAATCGCATCAGGGCGCAATTGTTCGAGCACGTGAGAAGCTTGTGTGTAGAAAATGCGATGCAGTGCGAGCTGCGTGACACGGTTCAGCGATTTTTTATACTTTTTTCGATACAAGAGTCCAACTAGCTTTGGCTGCGTGCTTACCGTCTTGCGATAAGCAGCGAAGATCAGCGGGCCGACCGTCGGATTCAGGAATTTGCCCAGCTCAAGGACGCGGGTTTGCACATCGGGCTCCAATTGCCGCATTCCATCCGACAAGGCATAGGCCGCTTGCGTATGGCCTGTACCGAATCCTTCCGAGAGAAGGATAATTCTCTTTTTTCGCATGTTCTCACCCACAATCATTATAACCGGAATCGTGAAAGGAAGCATCAGCCAAATACGACGAAACTAGGCGGTCATTTTCCTTCAGTTTAGTTGAATTTCAAGGGCAGGTATGATATGGTTCAAATAACGGCATATGACTATAATCTTTAATTGGTCATTCAGTCAAATGTGTTCCAGGAGAAAGGAGGCGGGGGATATGACCATTGACCGCCGAAAACAAATCGTAGAAGCGGCAGCGCAATCCTTTGCTTTGTTCGGGTACAAAGCGACAACGATGGATCAAGTAGCGAAGATTGCCAAGGTAGGCAAGGGGACGATTTACACGTTCTTTACGAATAAAGAAGAGCTGTTCGATGAGATTTTACAGCAGCTCATTCACGAGATGAAGGAGATCGCGGATCGGGAAATTGCCGAGGACAGACCGTTTATTGATAAACTGTACCGCGTACTGGATCGCGTACTTGATTATCGAAGCCGCCACGAGCTGGCAATGAAGCTGTCTCAAGAACTGCGCGACTTCGGTACCCCAATGGCGAAGGAAGCGCTCGCCAAGATGGAGCAAGAATTGCTTGAATACATAGAGCGTGAAGTTCGCGTCGCTATGGAGCGTGGTGAGGTGAAGCAAGGCGACCCGAAGGTAGTCAGCTTTGTCATGCTGCAATTGTATAAGGCGCTTACGACCGAATGGAACAAGCTGAATGAGCCGCTCGATAAGGAAGCCATCAAATCTTATTTTCGCCTTCACTTTATGGAAGGCTTAACGATACGGGAGACTTAGTAAGCGAGGACGATACAGATAGAGCAACACCCTTCTAGCAGATTGAAATGAAGCAGACTGCGGAAGGGTGTTTTTTCATATTTGTGATTTATTTTTTAATTACGACCATCTGAGCCTTTTCTAGGATTTCAGATAAAGCCGCTATGTTATGCTTCGGATCCTTGCTGAAATGAGCAACCGTCAAGCCAAGCTTGTCTGCATTCAGCTTCTCCCACGCTGCATCATCCAACAGTACAATCGTTTTGGCAAATCCTCGCGATTCTCCAATCACAATATCACCGCCGTATTGGCCAGCTAACTTCACGCTCTTCAGCTCTGCCACTGTTTTACTCGTCTTCGCAAAAATAACTGCTTGATCACCTGTCACTTCAGGCAATTTGGAAATGATTTCGGTTGTATCTTTATCCTTCACTTGCTGAAGCAGTCCATCATTGAACAAGCCCTGCGCGGTTGACTTGCTGATGGCAATGACGCGGTCATCCGCCTGTTTTGCATCATACTTCAACACAAAATCCTCAGTCTTTGTGACATCATTCTTCGTGTTTTCAAGCGCTTTCTTGATTTGCTCCTCCGAGCCATACATAATCAGTCCGTTTGCCTTCGTTCCAAATAGACTGCATCCTGTTGCCATAACAAGTACAAGCATCATCGTTGCCAATATTCCAAGTTTCTTTTTCATTCGATGCACCTCAATTGCCAGTAGTAATGATTACATCGTTAACGATACAGGAGGGCAGATATCGTTGCCATTGGTTTAGATGACAGCACTCTTTCAATCTCGTAAGAAATAGGACTATAGTATCAAAATGGCTTCCTCTGACAAGAAGTTATCCGCATAAGATAATAATTTTTCTCCATTTTACCGTTATAGTAGATATGTACTTTTTTGTTCCTATGGGACTACTCATACGAGCAGAACGGGAAGGGAGAAGATAAGGTGTACCCATCAAGAAAAAAATCGACATGGCTCAGCCTAACGCTTGTATTGGCGCTGCTCATTGGCATGCTGCCGCTGCAAGGCATCGCAAATGCGGAAGATACGATTACAGGTATTGCTTTTGAATCAAATGTATCCCCTGTATACGTCACGGTAGAGGGATCCTCCGTGCAGCTGAAGGTGCTGGGCACAGTCAGCGGCAAGACTGACAAGAAGGATGTTACAAGCTTGGCTACATGGACCACATCGAATCCAAGTGCGGTTAAGGTGGATGCAGGTTGGGTGAGTGGTGTAGGCAAGGGCACTTCAGAAATTACAGTTAAGTACCAAGGATATACGTTGAAGAAAACGGTTGTATCTGAATATTTATTTGATCAATTGGTTGTTAAAGTAGGAGACACTTCTCAAGAAGTTGGGAATGAAGTGTCAGCTAAGCTTGGAGATAAGCTCACTTGGAAAGTATTCGCCCTCGACAAGTCGACGAGTACGAATAATGATGTCACGTCGGAGGCTTCCTGGACTTCCTCCAGTACGGATGTTGCTGACGTGAATAAAGGTGTAATCACACTGAAGTCTAAAGGGAAGACGGACATTACCATCAAGCATAAAGGCTTGAGCAAAAAAATCGAGCTGAAGGTCGAACAGCCTTATGACAAGCTGGAACTGTCGCCGGAGAAGCTGATTGAATTTGAATATGGCGCGGCGTCCCAAACGGTAACAGCTAAGGCGAAGACAACAGATGGAAAGCTTGAAGATGTAACTGATAAGGCGGATTGGACAACGAGCGATGCGAATATCGCTGAAGTGAAAAACGGGGTCGTCAAGCCAATTAATGTGGGAACGGCAACCGTAACCGCTAGCTACTTGGGCTCCTCGCAGTCCATTACAGTAGTCGTGCGCGCTTCTTACCAAGCAATGCGCATTACACCGGATCAGAAGCAGCATGTTATGCTTGGGGATGGAACGCTTCAAGTGCAAACCTTCGTGCTTAACTCTGCGGACAATCAGCAGGAAGTGACAGACCTTGCGGAATGGACTTCCAGCAACCTGATGGCTGCAACTGTAGATCACGGCAAGGTGTATGCGAAGAGTGAGGGCACAGCAACGATAACTGCTTCTTACAAAGGCTTGACTAAATCCGTTGAAATTACGGTATATCCAACGATTGAGAAGCTAAAGTGGACAGAAGAAGATAAGGATGCGAAGCCAGGCGATAATCGCAAGCAGAACTTGATCTTGGAAGATGTGAAGCCTATGCCTAAAATCAGCGGTGTTGCTCTGAGCGGCAATACGCTGGATGTATCGGAATTGGTGCACTGGACGTCCTCGAATGAAAGTGTTGTCTCCATTAAGGACGGCAAAATGAAGGCAGTAGCAGCGGGAACGGCTACTCTGACTGCGAATGTTCGCAATCAATCACTTCTATTAGAAGTAACCGTTCAGCGCAAGGCGCTCCTATTGCAGGCAAACAACACGGATGTTAGCGTCGTGACCGGCCGCGAGCAGCCATTGCCTGAAGTGAATGTCATTTATGCAGATGGAACAGAAGAGAATGTAACGACTCAAGTAAAATGGGAGTCAAGTTCTCCAAATCTGCTCGTTCGCGACGGGAAGATGAAGGGGCTTATTGCTGGGCGTGTAACGCTGACAGGTACGTTCTCGAATGTGAAACTGTCAATTAAGGTGACAGTTGAAGAGGAAATCGTGAAGTACGCTATCGTACCTTCCGAGGTTCGCACGAACGTGAATAAGTCCCAATCTGTTAAGGTGACAGGGACATATAGAAATGGCAAGACAATTGCTCTTGGTTCACGCATTAAGTGGACGGTTGAGAATGAAAAGGTAGCGACCGTGCGCGGCGCTACAGTGAAGGGTGTAGCGATCGGCAGCACGAAGCTGGTCGGAGAGTATCAAGGCAGAAAGCTCGAAGTGGTCGTACATGTTAAGCCTCGCTTGCTGAAGCTTGAGTCGAATCCGACGAGTGTAAAGCTGGGCATCGGTCAGTCTGCTTCGTGGAAGGTGCAAGCGATTTATGATACGGGTGAAGTTGTGGATGTGACTTCTTCCGTGACATTCGTTCCTTCCAACTTGAAGATCAAAGCAGCAAGAGGTACGGTACAGGCCGCTGCCAAGGGCAGTGCAACCCTGAAGTTTACCTTCGATGGAAAGAGTACTTCGATGCGTGTAAGTGCGAAATAATCAACTTTCGTGGAATATGGTGAACGATAGCCTGTAAAAAGGGACTGCTGGGGCAGTCCCTTTTTTGATATAAATGTTCAGATGATCCGCAATAGGGTTACACGCTAAGCACTTGCACCTTCTGGGGCAGCTGCACTGAATAGCTTCATCTTGATTGTAATCATGGCAAATGCGAGCAGAGAGAATCCGATTCCGCACCAGATAAGCTGATGCATGCCGAGCTGGGAAATCATGAAGCCTGCAACTGCGGTACCAATTGTAATCCCCAAGTTAGAGAAGGATACGAATAGACTATTGCCGAATTCAGGTGCTTCCTTGGCTTCTGACGTCAACCAGGTTTGGCTGACAATCAGCCCTCCAGAATGCACGGTTCCCCAAATGAATATCATCCCAATCATAAGAGACAGATAGGTTCCTGCATAATAGACAAGCAAATACACGAACGAATACAGAAGAGGGAACAGCAAAATCGTTTTTGTTGTATTCTTTTGCAGTAAGGTTCCGAACAGAAAATTTCCGATTATCATGACAAGTCCGAATACCATAAGCATAACACTGATGAGTGAGCCGTTCATCCGAGTAATCTGGCTCGTATACTCGGCAAAATAACTATACACGGAGAACATAGCTGCGAAGATAAAGATAACGGCTGCAATGTTAAGCCAAAGTCCTGGCTTGCGCAAAATGCCAAGCTGCTTGCCGTAAGACATTTTCTCCTTGACTGGCATCGATGGCAGCCAAATGAGCAAACCAATCAATGCGATAGCATTCACCACTGCTCCAAATAAGAAAGAGGCCGATAACGAAATGCGCTCCGCTAAATAGGATGTAATTGGCACTCCGAATGCAAATCCTACAGTGATCCCAGCAAATACGCGTACGACTGCCTTGCCGCTTTGTTCCGGGGGAACCAGGCTTGCAGCAGCTACGAGCGCAATGGAGAAGAATACAGGATGGAACAAAGCAGGCAATATCCGAAAGAGCAGCATAATCTCAAAATGCGAGGTGAAAGCATAGACGATATTAGACAGCACGAACATGGAAATTGCCGTGAGCAGAACGCTCTTACGATTAAATCGGGAAGCAATCAAGGTTAGGAACGGGCCGCTGATGGCTACAATCAGTGCAAATAAACTTACGAGCCATCCAGCTTCAGAAGCGGTGATCTGAAATTTCTGTGAAATTTGAGGCAGCACGCCTACAATACCCATTTCCGTCGTAATAATGCCAAATACTCCAAGTGACAGGATAAGAAGCAGTAAAGGGTTTGTTTTACTCATTTTCAAGGTGACTCCATTTCATCTCATAATGATTCAAGCATGTTCAATCTAATCCTAATAAATAAATATCTATATATGTAGATTTGAAGATACAAAAAAAGAAGAACTTCCTCCTTTCCTATAAATGATGGGTAACATACTCGGCGTATTCTCGTATTGTTTGTTCATTACGGCGATAGTACGTCCATTTGCCGACTCGTTCAGACTCCAATAATCCAGCCTGCTGCATGGAGAGCAGATAGCTTGAGATGACCGATTGCGCAAGCCCTGTTTTTTTCTGAATATCGCCAACGCATACGCCTGTAGCAAAAGAAATTCCATACTGAATATATTTCTCTTCGTCGAAATGCTCCTCTGGGTGCTTTAACCACTGTAAAATATTGAGGCGTGTATCATTGGATAATGCTTTGCAAATGAGTAAAGGATCCATACGCTTTATTATATCTATATTTATAGATTTGTAAATATGACAAATGACTGTGCGGTACTGTCCATATGAATGTTCCATAAATTATATGAATATGCGATACAATGAATATAAATACATATAAACTCGTTCAACCTATACTTTTTTTAAGAAGAAATTGGATTATGTGTGTCGAAAAATGCAAAAAAAGAACAAGAATTTATAAACATTTATAATGATTTATGCACGGGGTGGGAATAGGTTCTATTGGCTCTATACAAAGAAATTACCGACTATTATATCTTATCAAGGGCATAAAAATATTGAATTGCCATCAAGTTGGCACGATGTTAAAATAATGAATCAATACAAATGAATAATTATGAATTCATCATGTGGACGTGTGAAATGTTGTCGAATCTATGTAGCGTATGTCGATCACTTTATTATAGAAAGGTTGCTTCGTATGAAACTGAACGGATTACCTCCCAAGCAAGGATTATATGATCCAAGGTATGAAAAAGATGCGTGCGGTATGGGCTTTATCGCTCATATTAAAGGGGAAAAGTCTCACGATATTGTACGTCAGGCGCTGCAGATGCTGGTAAATATGGAGCATCGCGGCGGTCAGGGAAGCGAGCCGAATACAGGGGATGGAGCAGGGATCATGCTGCAAATCCCGCATCGTTTCTTTGTCAGAGAGATGGAACAGCAAGGAATTGCACTTCCTGATGCAGGTCTATATGGCGTAGGCATGCTGTTCCTGACACAAAATGAGCGCGTGCGTGAAGCGCATGAAGCTCGTCTTCGCCGCATTGTTGAGGAGGAGGGGCAGACCTTGCTCGGGTTCCGCACCGTTCCGACGAATGGAGAGGGCCTTGGTCAATCAGCGAAAGCCGTCCAGCCTTATGTACGCCAGATGTTCATTGCACGGAGCGAATATATCGAGAATGAGCTTGCCTTTGAGCGTAAACTGTATATGATTCGCAAGCGGGCAGAGCAGGAAATTCGGTATACTAGCGAAGAAGAAGCGGGTACGTTCTATATTTCGAGTATGTCGTGCCGGAAAGTCGTATACAAAGGAATGCTGACGACCGAGCAAGTCGGTCAATTTTATCTCGATTTGCAGCATGACTCGCTCGAATCAGCAATAGCACTTATTCATTCGCGCTTCAGCACAAATACATTTCCGAGCTGGGAGCGTGCACATCCGTATCGTTATATGATCCACAACGGTGAGATTAACACGCTGCGCGGCAACGTGAACTGGATGCATGCCCGCCAGACACTGTTCGCATCTGATGTTTTCGGCGCTGATTTGGAGAAGGTGAAACCGGTCATCAATGATGATGGCTCGGATACAGGCATGTTCGACAACACCTTTGAATTTCTGTATTTAGCGGGCCGCCCGTTGTCGCATGTTGCAATGATGATGGTGCCGGAGCCATGGAACAACCATGACAGCATGGATCCTGCGAAGAGAGCTTTTTATGAATACCACAGCTGTCTCATGGAGCCTTGGGATGGTCCTGCCGCCATGGCGTTCACGGACGGCGTGCAAATTGTCGCCACCTTGGATCGGAACGGATTGCGCCCATCCCGTTATTATGTGACGAAGGACAATATGATCGTGCTCAGTTCAGAAGCGGGCGTGCTAGATATTCCACCTGAGCAGATCGCATATAAGGATCGGCTGCGCCCGGGACGGATGCTTGTCGTTGATACGGAGAAGGGCTGCATCATTTCGGATGAGGAAGTGAAGGCGCAGATTGCGGAAGAGAACCCGTATCAGTCCTGGCTCGATGAGCATTTAGTAGGGCTTGAAGATTTGCCGGATGCACCGGAAGTACCGGAGCCGAAGCATGAAAATGTGCAGCAACGCCAGCAGGCGTTCGGCTATACGTACGAGGAGCTGCGCAAAATTATCGAGCCTATGGCGGCTACAGGTGTAGAGCCGCTGGGATCAATGGGGTACGATGCGCCGCTGGCTGTTCTATCCGAACGCCCGCAGCGGCTGTACAACTATTTCAAGCAATTATTCGCCCAAGTTACGAATCCGCCTATCGACGCCATTCGGGAAGAAATCGTGACCGCGACGAGCACGACGATTGGACCTGAACGCAATCTTCTACTTCCCGAGCCGGAGAGCTGCCGACAAATTAAGTTGGATTCGCCGGTGCTTTCAAATGAGGATTTCGCTAAGCTGCGCCACATTCGACGGCCGGGATTCAAATCGATTACGATACCGATTCTATTCACGGCATCTGAGGGAGCGGCAGGTCTTGAAGCTGCCTTGAAGACGATGTGCGAGGCTGCTGATCGGGTCATCGGCAAGGGACATAACTTGATTATCTTATCTGACCGCGGCGTAGAGGAAGAACAGGCTGCAATCCCGGCGCTGCTCGCGGTATCATGCCTTCACCATCATCTAATTCGTCAAGGCACGCGTACGAAGGTAAGTCTGCTGCTGGAATCGGGCGAGCCGCGCGAGGTTCATCATTATGCGCTGCTGCTCGGCTATGGCGTCAGTGTGGTGAACCCGTACGTTGTATTCGAAACGCTCGATGATATGATTCGCCAAGGCATATTGCATGGCATTACCCATGAGAAGGCTGTTAAGAACTATATGAAGGCGGCGACCAAGGGCGTCGTGAAAATACTATCAAAAATGGGTATATCCACAGTACAGTCGTACCGTGGCGCTCAAATATTTGAAGCCATCGGATTGAAGCAGGACTTTGTCGATCAATACTTTACATGGACGCCGTCTCGAATTGGCGGCATTGGATTGGAGGAAGTCGCGCAGGAGGCGTTGTCTCATCATTATCGTGGCTTTTCCGCACAGCCGGGAAGAGACGCAGAGCTTGATTCCGGGGGCGAATATCAATGGCGCAATGACGGGGAAGAACATCTGTTCAATCCGCAAACGATTCATACGCTCCAGCATGCGGTGCGCACGAACGATTATCGACTGTTCAAGAAGTATTCCAAGCTCGTGCAGGGCGAATACAATAGCAGCCGCACGCTTCGCTCCTTATTCGTCTTAAAACCCATAGGGCCAGCGGTTCCGCTTGAAGAAGTAGAATCCGTGGACTCGATTGTAAAGCGATTCAAGACGGGAGCGATGTCGTTCGGCTCGATTTCGAAAGAAGCGCATGAGAGCTTGGCAATAGCGATGAACCGCATCGGCGGCAAGTCGAATTCCGGTGAAGGCGGAGAGAACCCGGCTCGCTATGTGAAGGATGCGAACGGCGATTCTAGACGGAGCGCAATTAAGCAGGTTGCTTCCGGTCGCTTCGGTGTAACATCAGACTATCTTATCAATGCGGATGAGATCCAAATTAAGATGGCGCAGGGAGCGAAGCCGGGAGAAGGCGGACAGTTGCCTGGGCGCAAGGTATATCCGTGGGTCGCTGAAGTACGCGGCTCAACACCTGGGGTGGGACTGATTTCGCCGCCACCGCACCATGATATTTACTCAATCGAGGATTTGGCAGAACTGATCTATGATTTGAAGAATGCGAATCCACGTGCGCGCATCAACGTGAAGCTCGTCTCGGAAGTCGGTGTCGGAACCATTGCCGCCGGTGTTGCCAAGGGACGTGCAGATGTAATCCTCGTCAGTGGTTATGATGGAGGCACGGGGGCTTCTCCGCAAGGCTCGATCCGCCATGCAGGTCTGCCGTGGGAGCTTGGATTGGCGGAGACGCATCAGACGCTGATCCTGAACAATTTGCGTGACCGCATTGTCTTAGAGACGGACGGGAAGATGATGACAGGACGCGATCTAGCCATCGCCGCCCTGCTCGGTGCAGAGGAATATGGTTTCTCCACAGCGCCGCTTGTAGCCGTCGGCTGTATCATGATGCGGGTGTGCCAGCTTGATACATGTCCTGTCGGTGTGGCAACACAGAATCCAGAACTGCGCAAAAACTTCACAGGCGATCCACAGCATGTTGTAAATTTAATGCGGTTCATTGCGGAAGAGCTTCGCGAATGGATGGCGGAGCTTGGGTTCCGCACGCTGAATGACATGATCGGACGTACAGAATGCTTGGATATGAAGAATGCGATTGACCACTGGAAGGCGAAGCATCTCGATCTGTCTTCGTTGCTGCATCAGCCGGAGATGCCGGAAGGCTCCTCGCGTATTCAAGTTCGCGAACAGAATCATGGCCTAGAAGAGACGCTGGACATGAAGACTCTCGTTCCTGCAGCTCGAGCAGCGCTGGAAGCGGGAACGCCTGTTGAGGGAACCTACCCGATAAGCAACGTAAACCGTGCAACGGGGACGATTTTGGGCGGTGAAGTAACGAGACGATATGGAGCGGCAGGATTGCCGGAGGATACGATTCGCTATACGTTTATTGGGTCAGCTGGACAGAGCTTCGGCGCATTTGTTCCACGCGGCATCACGTTAACGGTTGAAGGCGACAGCAATGATTATGTTGGGAAAGGGCTCTCAGGCGGTAAAATTATCGTGAAGCCGTCTGCAATTGCAACCTTCGCGGCAGAAGAAAATGTCATTATCGGCAACACGGCATTCTATGGAGCTACTGGCGGTGAGGCTTACATCCGGGGCATAGCAGGCGAACGCTTCGCCGTCCGCAATTCAGGCGTACATGTGGTCGTTGAAGGCGTAGGCGATCACGGCTGTGAATACATGACCGGAGGCCGTGTAGTCGTACTCGGCAAGACAGGCCGCAACTTCGCAGCAGGGATGTCGGGAGGCATTGCTTACGTATGGGATGAGGATCAGACATTCGTGAACCGCTGCAACTTGGAAATGGTGCTGTTGGAACCGCTCGAAGGAGCAGAGGCGCATCAGGTTCATGAGATGATTGAACGTCATGTGCAAGCGACAGGCAGCGCAATTGGCGGCCGCATCTTGCAGCAATGGGATAATGGAACGCGCGGGCGCTTCGTCCGTGTTATTCCGAAGGACTATAAACGAATGATGCAGCAAATTGCAAAGGTCGAGGCACAAGGCATGACCGGAGAAGCGGCGCTGCTTGCGGCATTTGAAGCGAACATGCGTGATTTGTCACGTGCTAGCGGAAACTAAATTATGGTATGATAGCTATGGTCTGCAGCTTGGAATATCCGGGCTCAGGCCATGGCTTTTTTTGCTTTGTACAACTTCTACTGAAATTGTTGGTGATACAATGAAGCTTTCGCCTAAAGGAGCGTTCCGGAATTATACGCGGGAGATGAATGTTTTTATTTGGGCTAGCATGATTAACTCAACAGGCGGCGCATTGATGTGGCCGCTCACGACGCTATTTGTTCACACGCAGTTAAATCGTTCCTTGGCTGATGCAGGGTTCGTCATTCTCATGCAAATGCTTGGTGGAGTATTTGGACAGTTCCTTGGCGGCGGATTGTACTATCGGGTTGGGGTTCGGCGCTTGCTTGTATGGGCGCTTGCGATTACCTCTGTTTTGCAGTGCTCGCTTGTATTCACGGCATATGCGAGCTGGTGGGGCTATGTTATTACAATGGGAGTCATTGGGCTTACGAATTCCGTATCGATGCCTGCGATCCAATCGTTCATTGGCTTCCGCTGGTCTGACCGGCGGGATGAATTGTTCAATGTCATCTATGTCGCGAACAACATCGGAGTTGCACTGGGGACTGCACTCAGCGGTGTACTGGCTGATATCTCATTTAATTTGACCTTCCTGCTGAACGGGGTCACGTCAGCTGGCTTTGCGTTCTTCTTCTACCGTTTCTTGCAGGGAATGAAGGAAGAAAGGGATGTAACTGCGGACGAGAAGACAAGCGGTGTGCCGGATCAGTTGGATATAATTTCAGCGGCAGATGCAAGCAGCAGACCACAGCCGGCAGCAGGGGTTCTTCCGGAGCAGACGATATGGAATAAACTCGCTGCTTACCGCATATATTTGTTCATGTCCTTGGGGGCTATGTTCATTTGGCTTGCGAACTCATTGTGGGGAAGCGGCATTGCACCGCATATAGCTGATCAAGGTATGGGATTCTCCATGTACAGCTTGCTGTGGACGCTGAATGGCGTACTCATTTTTGCGGCACAGCCGATTACAACATGGATGAAGCGCACAGTGGCGAAGCGGATTACGGATCAGCTGACTTGGAGCGGCATCTTCTATGGCGCAGCTTACATTATCATCTGGATTATACCGAATTATGCCGGCTTCGTGCTCGGCATGGCGCTCGCAACCCTCGGAGAAATGCTTGTATCTCCTGCTGTTCCAGCATTCCTGTCAGCCAGGGCTGGGCGTGAAGCGCCATTTTATATGGGGGTTGCAGGCGGAATCAGCTCTATTGGAAGAATGATAGGGCCATACTTGCTAGGCGTTACCTACGATCAGAGCGGACTTATTGGCGTAGCCATCATTTCCATGGTCATTGCTATTTTATCGGTCATTAGTTTCATCATCCATGCATGGCTTCAGAAGCAGGATACCAAGCAAACAGGGAGCGAAATGTACTCGTCGACAGAGTCAATATCGTAAACCCTTATATCGACAAAAATAGAACCAGCATATTTAAACTAACGCTCCAATATCCGACAGCATCCCTTAGCAATCTGGACTATAATGATCCATAATATGCGAAGACATGCCAGCTTGCATCATAATAGAAGTGAGGGACCGTGAATGATGGAGAAGGTGGAGAAAGAGAAGCTGGACTGTATAAAGAGATGTGAGGATGCTCCAGCCACGGCAGTTGATAAGATGGTGCTTGATGTGATGGACGTGTTGAAGCAACTGGGTATTAACGAGACTGTCTGGTTTCAAGAGGTGAGGAGGCTGCAGTCTTGATCTCTTCATATAGAATCGAACAAGCAATGCAAAATGCAAACATGGAAGAATAGAAATATAGAAATGAAAAACATCCTCCTGGAACCCTGAGCGTTCTAGGGGGATGTTTTGGGTTGTATGACAGCTAGCCTGCGCTAGGAATGTTCGATTGTAATAGGATGGTCTGAACTCGCTATCTCATCGCCCTCTCGGCGCGGACAAAGGCAATGAACCGACGCGCTTCATCATCTGTAAGTTCTCTTCCATCGATCGTAAGCCGGAATTTTTGGAGCAGCGCATCATCCGATAATTCCAAGGAATCTGCAAACTCCCGTACACGAGGTGTCAGTGTCAGGTCAGGAACAGCTATGCGACCAACCAAAAAATCTATAGACACTTCGAACAAATCAGCTAATGTAGTCAAGGTTTCAAAATCAGGCTTTCTGCGATTTTTTTCATAATGAGAGAGCGCGGCCCGAGTAATCCCCAGCTTTTCTGCTAATTCCTCCTGCGTCCATCCCTTCTGCTCGCGTAAATCCGATATTCGATTTCCCGTATTCATGCTAATGGAGCCCCCTTCTAATTCCGCGATGCTAACTTGGATGAAACAAAATGTCACATAGACACAAAAATAATCCGAATTATGAGTTGACATGATACGAAATGTATCGTAAGTTTAGAATGGAGTTTTGATACAAAATGTATCTTTTTCCGTAGGGAGTTATGACAAAGTGTATCAATCATGCAATTTGTAGTCAATTCCTTATATTTCAACTTACATACTGATTAGAACAAAAAATCTGAAAATGGAAGCATTGTTTCCTCGAAACAAAACGAAGCGATCAGACTTTAAAAATAATCACCAAATCGTCACAATGACATCCGTTCTCATATTTTACTATATCTCGGAGTATTGCGCACTTATGAAATTAGTCCTAGATCCGAATCGGAGGAATAATTTTTTGATTGATATATACTGCCATTTGCTGCCCCGAGTAGACGATGGATCAAGACATGATGCAGAGGCACTCGACTTGACCACAATGTAGCAGGCATCGGATGCGCACATGTACATCGCAGAGGCTTTGAATGGAAGCAGGATTATGAGCTGCTATAGAAATCGTATGGTTCATCATTTGTTCAAGAGATGCAAGAAAATGCGGTGCGCCTCATTCATGATGAACCGATAACCCCAGTGCCAACGGTGTAGCCCTGTAAAGCGATGAACAGCAGACTACGAGGAGGATGGAACAATGGAGCTGGATATGAAGCATATACTTCGTACATTGTGGAAGAGAAAGATATTCATTATGGCGGTTGCGCTTATTGCGGTTCTTGCATCAGCCTATTACAGCTATGCCATTCTCGTTCCGCAGTACGAAGCGTCGACCAAATTGATCGTGAACAAGACACGCATCGTTGAAGGGGAGAGCAACCTCAACATTAACGATCTGAATGCGAATATACAGCTCATCCAAACCTATAAAGAATTGATACGTACAGACTGGATTACACAGGATGTGCTGAAACTTCACCCAGAATTTAAGCTAACCCCTCATGAACTGCTTGCCAAAATCAAGGTTTCCTCCATGAACAACACGCAAGTGATGACGATTTCCGTAACCGATCCTTCCTACAGTCAGGCAGCTGATTTGGTGAATGCCATCACGAACATATTTGTTAAGAAAATCCCGAACTTATATCAAATTGATAATGTAACCCTGCTTACGGCAGCAGATCGCAATTTGCATCCCGCACCCGTTGAGCCGAATCGGCTCTTGAACTTGATCATTGCCGGAGTGGCAGCCTTAGTAGTGAGCATCGGAGGGGCATTTGTTCTCCAGCATTTTGATGACAGGATTCTAGAAGAAGAAGATGTCGAAATTGCCGTTGGTGCACATGTGCTCGCAATCATCCCGTACATTCGCAGACAAGACGTAAGACGGCGTTCCTCTAAAGCATCATCGAAAAATGAAGTTTCACCTTCGAAGGGAGGAGAAGTATATGCGGCGACTCAGCGATAGCTATGCAATGATCACAGCCCGCAACGCTTTATCTCCGGTTACCGAATCCTTCCGGGCATTATGCACCAACTTGCAATTTATACAGGGCGACAGTGGTGTATGGACGCCTCATGTCATTGCAGTCACCTCAGCTTATCCAGGGGAAGGAAAGACAATAACGGCAGTAAATCTGGCAGTCGCTTATGCTCAGGAAGGGAAGCGTGTGCTGTTGATCGAGGGCGATATACGCAAGCAGAGCTTTAAGGGCATATTCGGTCATGAAGGCGGAAGCGGTCTCGTGCAGGCTATTCATGCTGATGAAGCTCCCGTCGATGCAGCCTATGCATCTGCCATTGAAAATCTTTTTGTCATCCCTGCAGGTTATATGCCAGGAATCCCGAGTGCGGATTTGTTTGCCTCCAAGCGGTTTGAAGGTTTTGTTCAACTGGCAAGAGAGCAATATGACATCGTCATTATGGATACACCGCCTGTGCTGGTTGTGAATGATGCGAAGCAGATTGCACTGCGATGCGATGGGGTGCTGCTTGTAGCCCAGTCTGGACGAACAAGGCGGAAATGGCTGCAGCAGGCACAATTTCAACTGGAGCGAGTCAATGCGAACTTATTAGGTACAGTGCTGAATCGCTATAAAGGCAGACAAGAAGCGGGCTTGCAGGCTTATTCCGGTATGAAGCGCTAATCGTGTTTATGCTTGTTGCTTATGTAAGCCTTAAGTTAGGCGCATGAGCACAGATAATGATTTGATAGGTGATGTCTCCTATACCTCTATCATCGGAGATACTCGGCCATGCTGTGGGCTAGGCAGCCTTAGACGTTCATCGTCAAGGGTGTGGCGTGAGGAAGGGTTAGATGCCCTATCTAGTTATGTATTTAAAAGTATTAGAGTTATACCGTGCCATGGTGCCGTCTACTTGCGAATGAAGCGAATGTTGGGCACGGTATAGCTGTTACTTTTAAGAGTGTAGGAAAGGAAGAAGGCCAATTGGACAATAACATCAGAAAAATGTCAGCATTGATGAGCATGGATATTTTGCTGACGGGTGTGAGTGTACTGTGGGGGTTTGCGTTACATTGCGGATTTGTATGGACGAACGAGTTGGTCAGGCAATGCCTGAGTTTTGCCCTGCTCGCAATGGCTGTATCGATTATAAGTTTGCATTCTTTTAAGCTTTACCGAAGGGTATGGGTATATGCGAGCATCCAGGAACTGGTCAGCATATTAAAAGCAGTAAGCTGCACGACCATCGTTTCTGTTCTGCTCTGGAACTTGGTATGGGCTCCTGTCCTGCCGCTTTCCTTTGTTATTACTATATTTGAGACGATGCTGCTGACAGTAGGAGGGACAAGATTTGCCCTGCGTATGCTGCGCAAATACCCTTTTGCGGTTGGGCGACGCAGTTCAGTTGCAGTTACGCAGCGTGCGCTTATTGTTGGTGCGGGAAGCTGCGGAAGTGTAATCGCTAGCGAAATGCTGAACCGCCCCGATGAGCACATCGTGCCTGTGGCTTTTGTAGATGACGACGCAGCCAAGCACCGTTATAAAGTGCACGGTGTATCGATAATGGGGAATCGTCACGCCATTCCTGAGCTGGTACGTTCCCTCAGCGTGGACAGCATTATCATTGCAGCTCCCTCTGCGCCAAGACGAGATATTAAGGACATTATCGATATTTGCAAGCAGACTAAGGCGAGATTGCGAACGGTTCCAAGCATCCATGATCTGATACAGGGCAAGGTTACATTGAATGAAATTCGAGATGTGGGGGTAGAGGATTTACTTGGCAGAGAGCCTGTCCGGAAAAATTTAGATGAAATTGCATCCTATCTGCATAATCGAACGGTGCTGATTACAGGTGCAGGAGGGTCGATTGGTGCGGAACTGTGCCGCCAGGCTGCATCGCTCGCACCGAATCGCCTTATTCTGCTCGGTCATGGAGAGAACAGCATCTATCAAATTGAAATGGAGCTGCGCCATAATTATCCGACACTTCTTATTGAGACGATTATTGCGGATATCCAAGACAGAGACAAGATTGAATCGGTATTTGCGTATTACCGTCCTAATGTTGTTTTTCATGCGGCTGCCCACAAGCATGTTCCGCTAATGGAGCGGAATCCTGCCGAGGCAGTAAAAAACAATGTATTTGGCACCAAAAATGTTGCCGAATGCGCAGATTGCTATGATGTTGACTATTTCATGCTGATCTCGACTGACAAGGCTGTCAATCCGACAAGCGTGATGGGAGCGACGAAGCGGGTTGCAGAAATGATTGTGCAGAGCATGAGCGTAACGAGCAAAACGGTATTTACTTCAGTTCGGTTAGGAAATGTGCTTGGCAGCAGGGGGAGTGTCATCCCTCGTTTTAAACAGCAAATTATGGCGGGAGGGCCGGTAACGGTCACGCATCCGGAAATGATCCGATATTTCATGACGATACCCGAAGCCGTTCAATTGGTGATCCAAGCGGGTTCCTTAGCAAAAGGCGGGGAAGTGTTCATTCTGGACATGGGGAAGCCGACGAAAATCGCGGAGCTGGCTAAGGATTTGATTCGTCTTTCCGGGCTCGAGCCGGATGTGGATATTTCAATCGAATACACCGGAATCCGTCCCGGTGAGAAGCTGTATGAAGAGCTTCTTACGGCTGAAGAAGGACTGACCTCTACGAAGCATGATCGCATCTTTATTGGCCGTCCAGCCATCCATTCAAGAGTGATGCTGGAAGCGAACCTGTCAAGGCTGTCTCTTGTACTGACAGATGAAGCAGACCATATCCGCTCTGTGCTGAAGCAGCTTGTTCCCTCTTATGTGCAGTGCATTCCCATCGAGTCTGCGGCTCATCCATCCAATCCATCAGATGAGGAAAAATACGAAGAGATTCCATGGTCGGAAGGGCAGCTTACGCTTGTTTAGCGATGAGCTTGCCGCATGCTGCCGGCTGTAAGCAGGATTAGAAGCAAAACTAAGGAGCTTAAAATCATGGCAGACGGTCATTCTGTGGCTTGGCCACGCAGCAAGGAACAGCAGCATACAGGGCAACGACCAGAGCACTGCATAGAGCAGCAAATCGATCAACCAACAAAGTGGCGCACTGATCACTGCACAGAACAACGAGCAGATCAAGCGGATTACCGTACGGATCACTGCATAGTGCAGCAAACAGAGTCACGTGCCGGTGCATCTCTGGCCCGCTTATTTTCTTGGACGCTAATCGGCAATGTCGTGTATGCAGCATGTCAATGGGCGATGCTTGTTGTGCTGGCGAAGTTCGGGAGTCCAGAGGATGTCGGCATATTTTCGCTTGCTTTAGCTTTGACTGCACCTGTATATTTACTGACAAATTTCCAGCTTCGCGGTATTCTAGCGACTCGAACCAAACCCAATAAGCGTGAGACGGATCCCGGGTCAAGAAGGAAGCTGGAGGAACTAGGTACGGGAACATACGTAGGTTTCCGAATCGTATCCTCTTGTACTGCATTATTGATATCTTTGCTTCTTGCAGTCTGCGGCGGGTACAGCGGGCAAGTATGTAAGGCAATCGTACTCGTTACCTGCGCGAAAACAATCGAAGCCATATGCGATATCGTCTATGGCTGGTGGCAGCAGCACGAGAAGATGCGATGGAGCGCAACATCCTTGCTTTTGCGCGGCGTTTTCTCATTCGTGGTATTTGGCGCGATATACGTATGGATAGGACAGTTAATCCCAGCACTTGTTGGTTACGCCGTTGTCTGGCTGCTCGTTCTGCTGCTGCACGATCTGCCAAGAGCGAAACGCATTGAAGGATTCGGTATCAGCTGGAAAACAGCGGAATGGGGCAGTCTGCTGCGCTATTGTTGGCCAATGGGGGCTGTTATGATGATCGTATCGTTGCAGTCGAACGTACCTCGTTACTTCATTTCACATGTATACGGCAATGAAGAATTGGGCTATTTCTCGGCATTAATGTACGTGATGGTAGCGGGAACGACGATAATTAGCGCCATTGGACAGAGCGCCAGCCCCCGTATAGCTCAGTTGTATGCTTCTGGAGACAAGAAGGGGCTCATTTACCTGCTTCAGCGCATGATTTGGCTGATAGGGGGTGGATCATTCCTGCTGCTGCTGGCCGTTATCCTTGCAGGCAAACCTCTTTTGACGCTCCTGTATAACGCTTCATATGCAGCCTATCAAGACATGTTCGTGTGGATTACCGTTGCTTCAAGCATCGGCTATGCAGCTTCCTTATACGGCTTTGCCTTAACGGCTGCGCGCAAGTTCTGGAGCCAGTTCATGGTAAGCCTAGTTGTGTTGGGCGTACTGCTTGCCTATACGTGGCTCTCGATAATCTTTGAAGGCGGGACAATCCATGCTGCGTACGCACTGGTATGTGCCAACATTGTACAGTTTATAGGAAGTGCATGGCTGCTGCGCAAATCGATTCGCGAGTGCGAATTCATGAAGCAGCTAGGGGTATGATGGTTATGAGTGTGCGAAAAATGTTTGTTGCTGTCCTTATCGGATGCTGTTTAGCGGCCTTGGCTGCTGGAGCACTCCTGATCGTGGGCTTTAAGCAGGAGCCTGTGCTTTGTCACATTGTCTTCATGGTCGCATTGAATCTTCTATTTGGCATCATGTACGTACATAAGGCCCGTATACGTTCGCCCTTCACGGATATTGTCATTGTCATGCTGCTGTTTTTCACACTATATGCGGTCGCGTATCCGCTCGATGATTTGCTCGGTTCGATACAGGATATCTCGGAAGAACAATTGCTGGATAACCTGCAAATCTTCTCTTTAGCAAACTTATGCCTCGTTGCGGGGATGTTTATTGCCGGATGCTTTATGAACTCACCGCGTCGCAATAATGAAACAATCCAACCAGAGAACGCTTTATCTCTTGAGGCAGGTCTAACTTATCCATTTTTGTTTTGGCCGGCGCTGATTGTGTTGTTCATCGGAGCTTGTATCATGATATTTGATTTCAGCCGTTTAGGGGGATGGAGCGTAATCGGCATCTCGAATCGGATGAATAACTTTCAAGCGCAGCGTCAGTTGGAAGGCTTGTCACTTCCTTGGAAATCAATCATGTCAAGCGCGATGCTTATGCTTGCTCTTAGTATTCGGGGAAAATGGCAGTTCCGCTTTTTTCTAATCCTGATGTTTTCGTTTTCGCTGTTTTATTTTATGGGATTGGGTAGCCGAAGCATCATCTTGTCGACCTTCCTGCCAAGTTTAGGTGTGCTGATCGCGAAGGGTTTTATCCCGTTAAACCGCCGCTTGAACCTGCTGTTTTTTATTACGCTGCTTCTCTTGCTCTCTCCTCTTTTCTCTGCCGTTCGTTTAAGTCTGATGGAGGATATCCCGCTAAGTGCATTGCCCGCTAAATATTGGTCTTTTTCCGCAGGGGAAACGGGCTCCTCCTTTCAAGTAACGATGGATATTACGGCAACGAACACATATCCAGAAGCCGATGCAACCTATACGACCGCCGTCGCCTATGTGCTTCCAGCTGCGGTCTATAAGGCTGCATTTGGGCATGCCAAGCCTAAAAATTTGGGCGACTGGTATGTTTGGTATTTCTATCCTTACATCTATGGCGAAGGGGGAGGACGGGGATTTTCCCCAGTTGCGCAAGCATGGATGAATGGACAGTATTCAGGAGTGATGATTGTATTTTTTATCATTGGATTTTTGACGATGAGAATGACGAGGGGCCGCTTGCTGCAATACGTTTGCTTGCCGCTCGTTATTTTGTTTCAGCGCAGTTCATTCCATGCGGTCATGTCTGAGCTGTTATTCAACTTAGCCTTCATCGGCTGCATTATGCTGCTGGCCGCCATCATGCGGAGTCAGCACATTCGCAGGCAGCCAGCACACAGTCGGATGCCGAAAATCATGGTTTAGCTATGACATAGCTTCTTCAGTGTCTGCAGTTCTGTCGTCTAATTCCAAATATGAAAAGCAGTGTCAAATGCTCGAACAAGGGGAATTCATTTATGAATCCATCATCGAATCAACAAGCACGCAAACGGGACTCTGCTTGTAAGCCTCGAGTGATGTATTTCATTACTTCGATGGCAGGAGGCGGTGCTGAGAAGGCCGTCGCTTCCTTATTGCAATGCCATAATTCTGAACAATTCGAGCTTCATTTGCTTGTCAACCGCTTCGAAGGTCCGTACAGTGAACGAATTCCAGCGCATGTGAAGGTGACAGAGCTGGGGGTGCGGAGACTCAAGCATGCTCTTCCTGCTCTCATTCGCTGCCTGTGCGAAATTCGTCCTGATGTTGTTGTATCTCACATGTGGGAGAACAATGTACTGACGATGGCGGCGAATCGCTTCTTGCGCAATTCGTTTGCCGCGATATTGTGTGAGCATAGCGCGATTAGCCGCAAGCGGCGAATCGGGGCGAATCTGCTACGCCGCTGGGCGTACAGCAGGGCTGATGCGGTAATTGGCTGTTCGCAGCATATGGGCGATGAGATTGTTACACTGCTGCAGGTGCCTGTCCATCGGGTGCATGTCATTCCGAATGCAGTGATTGATGAATCTTTTTATAAAAGATTACAGGAACCGAATCCCCACTTATGGATGCACACGCGGGAAGAGGGAGAGCGAGTTCCCGTTGTAGTAGGGGCTGGGAGATTGGTGCCGGAAAAGCGGTTCGATCTGCTTCTGCATGCTATCGCTCGAATAAATGAACGGCAAGCAATTCGCGCGGTCATTATTGGGGAAGGCCATCTGCGCAATGAATTGGAATCTCTTCGTTCTGCGCTTGGACTCGATCATGCGGTCGACTTCCCTGGCTTTACAAAAAATCCTCTGCCGTATATGGCACATGCGGATGTATTCGTACAGACTTCAGATGTGGAGGGGCTTCCGACTGCATTAATCGAGGCGGTGGCTTGCGGCACGCCGGTTGTCGCTACGAATACAGTTGCAGGAACAGCAGAGGTGCTGGATGGAATCGAAGCGGCAGCCCTCATCCCTTGCGGCGATGTAGAGGCGATTATGCAGGCTATTGTTATGCAGCTTCAAGCTCAAGCAATCGATAATCACACAAAGGGGAAGAGACGGCATGCGGCGGCGGAGTGTCCGGTTGCAATGAAGCGATATGTATCGGATCAAGTCACGGAGCAATATTCGAAGCTAATAATGGATATATTGGCGCAGCGGGGCAGGCTGGATTGCATTCAATCTCGCTTTCAATCTCGCACAGCGCCAGATGGAAGGGAGAACAAGCGTGAAATTAGTGTTCGCATATGATGTTGTGGTTGAGCAGGATATTCATGCCAATCGAGTGTATCATAATTATTTTGATTATACGGTCTGGAAGCGTTACTTGAATGTATTCGATGAAGTGACGGTCGCGACACGCGTGAAGCAGCTTGGAGATAAGGAGAAGCCAGCGAATACGAAGCTGTCCAGCGGGGAGCGAGTGATGTTCCAAGCCGTTCCTAACTTAAGTAATCCCATCGCTCAGTTTCAAAATCGAGCACTTGCCAGACACGCCCTCGAGGAGTGTCTGCTGGCGTCAGATGCGCTGATTGCCCGATTGCCTAGTGAGACGGGAGCCGTAGCGATTCAACTGGCAAAGCGTCTGGGCAAGCCGTGGGCAGTCGAAGTGGTGGGCCATGCATGGGATGCATTATGGAACTATGGAACATGGCAGGGCAAAGTGTATGCACCAATTATGACGTGGCGAACGAAGCAACTGGTGAAGCGTGCTCCGTTCGCCCTTTATGTTACGGAACATTTTCTGCAATCCCATTATCCATGCAGGGGGCGCACTACCCATTGCTCGAATGTGGAGATTCCGATTCCGGCTGTCGAGCAGGTTGCGAAGCAATTCACGGCAGGCTCTAAGGATGTCGTTCGTATTGGGCTGGTAGGCTCCATGGCGACGAGGTACAAAGGAATTCATATGGCGCTCCATGCGCTAGCCTCGCTTAAGGATGAGCTGCGCTTTGAATTCCGCATCTTGGGAGAGGGCGACCCAGTGCCTTGGAAGGCGTTGTGTGAACAGTTGGGCATCATCGACCGCGTTCACTTTTATTCGCCGCTGCCTAGCGGAACGGCCGTATTTGAATGGTTGGATGCGCTTGATATGTATATGCAGCCAAGCTTGCAGGAAGGGCTGCCTAGAGCCTTAATCGAGGCAATGAGCCGTGGGCTTCCCGCCATCGGATCGACCGCGGGTGGGATTCCGGAGCTGCTGCCGGAAAAGTGGATCTTTCCAGCGGGGGATGTGAGCGCACTCGCTAGTCGTTTGCGTCGAATGATACGCGAGACTGGAGAGCGTTCTGAAGCAGCAAGAGTAAATTATGAGACTGCGCAGCGATATGCGAAGGAAGCATTGGATCAGAGACGCAGCGACTTTTGGCAGGAGTTTCGAGATTATGCCTTGTCTGGGGTCGATCATTCCGTTATAAGGTTGGTGTAAAGATGACGGTAATTATAACGGGAGCAGCTGGATTTATTGGTTCGCATGTTGCTCGCCGCTGTATGGAGCAAGGGATTCGAGTCGTCGGTGTCGATCAAGTGAATGATTACTATGATCCCGCACTGAAGGAAGCAAGAATCGCCTTATGCGAGCAGGCTGGCGGCGAATTTGAACTGCATCGATTCGGAATCGAGGAGGAAGGCAGGCTTCGCGCGTTGATGGAAGAGGTTCGTCCTGGTGTCGTCGTCCACCTGGCTGCCCAAGCGGGTGTACGGTATAGTCTGCTCAATCCTCGCGCCTATGTTGATTCGAATCTCGTAGGATTCGTAAATGTATTGGAAGCTTGCAGGCATGTATCTGTGCAGCATTTGCTGTATGCATCCTCCAGTTCGGTATACGGTGCAAATAAGAAAATTCCGTTTGATGTGGCCGACCAGACTGATGAGCCGGTCAGCTTGTATGCCGCTACCAAGAAATCGAATGAGCTCATGGCCTATGCGTATAGCCATCTATTCAACATTCCAAGCACGGGGCTGCGATTTTTTACCGTATACGGTCCTTGGGGCAGGCCGGATATGGCATACTACTCCTTTGCGGAACGCATCTCGCAGGGATTGCCGATTCAAGTGTTCAACTATGGCGAGATGCAGCGGGACTTTACGTACATTGACGACATCGTTGGAGGAATCATGAAGCTGTTGAATCGTGCGCCAGCTCGAGAAGGTGAGACGCCTCCGCATCGGGTATACAACATTGGCAATAATCAGCCGGTCTCGCTCATGCGCTTCATCGAGGTGCTGGAACAGTATTTAGGAAAGAAGGCGGTCATTGAGATGCTCCCGATGCAGCCGGGTGATGTTCCTGCCACATACGCGGATATTTCGGCATTGGAGCGAGAGATTGGATATCGCCCTCATACACCGATTGAGGTCGGCTTGAAGCACTTTGTGGATTGGTATGTATCCTATCATCGGAAGGAAGACGCCATATGCTGAAAACAGCCAAGTCCGATGTAAGGGGACGCCAATCCAACACAAGAAAGCCAAGAATTTTACTATCGGTTACGATTGCAGCGAGTGTCAGCTTTTTCGAGGGGCATATTCATGCGTTGATTCATCAAGGCTATGATGTTGCAGTTATATGTGATGATCGGCCTAGTGACGCCCTGCTTGAAGGAGCGGAATATATTCGCGTGCCAATGAAGCGGGAAATCTCGTTACTGTCCGATCTTGCCAGCCTGTTCCATGCAGTCCGGGCAATTCGGCGCTGGAAGCCTGACCTCATCAATACCGGCACGCCGAAGGCCGGACTGATTATGGGGCTGGCTGCTTGGATATGCAGAGTGCCCCATCGCATCTATACATGCCATGGCTTGCGGCTGGAGACGCTTCAAGGTTGGAAGAGAATTATGCTGACCTGGTCGGAGCGGATTTCTGGAAGAGCAGCGCATCAAGTGATTTCGGTTAGCGGCAGCTTGCGCCAGCGATTAATTGCGCTTGGCCTTGCTTCTGCCGATAAGGTGAAGGTGCTGCATCACGGCAGCTGCAAGGGGGTAGACGCTTCAAAGTTCGAGCCTTCGGAAGAGCTGCAAGCTGAAGCAGCGGTTATCCGTCAGCAGTTGAACATCCCTGTGGAGGCCGAGATTATCGGATTTGTGGGCAGACAAACCAGGGATAAAGGCTTGGATCTGTTAGTCGAGGCGTTCTTGCGTGTTCAAGCGCAGTTTCCTCATTTGTATTTATTAATTCTTGGAAATGAAGAAGAAGGCGATCCAATTATGGATCATACAAAGCGTGCAATCGCTCGAGAACCTCGCATTATTTCAGGAGGGTATCAGGAGCGGCTTGCACCTTTTTTTTCGCTGATGACGATGCTCGTTCTCCCTTCTTATCGTGAGGGCTTTGGGAACGTTGTGCTGGAGGCAGGTGCAGCAGGGATTCCGGTCATTGCTTCTGATGTTACGGGTTTGAAAGACGCTGTTGTAAATGGGGTAACCGGCAGTCTCGTACCGGCTGGCGATGTAGAACGAATTGCGGATCAGATACGAGAATTTATACTTTTTCCGCTGATAAGACAGTACATGGGTTCTGTGGCAAGGAAGCGTGTGAAGGAGCATTACAATCCTGCAGATATTATTGCGGCACACGAGGCGTTCTATAGAAGCATGCTTCAATCTACTGCACGGGGAATCAGGCAGAGGGAACTTCCTGCGGAGAGGAAAGGGGAGACGTTGGGATGAAGACGCTGGTAACAGGCGGTGCGGGATTTATCGGGTCACATGTTGTGGAGCGTCTGCTTCAAGCTGGCCATCAGGTCGTCGTTGTTGATAACGGAACGAGCGGGTACTTCGAGAGTATTTCTAGTCATGTACGCTGCTATGAGCTGAATATTGCTTCTGATGAGATGCGAATTTTGTTTGAACGGGAGCGCCCGGAGGCGGTATTCCATTTGGCTGCCCAGAGTGATGTTCAATGCTCGATTCATCAGCCAATTGCAGATGCCAATACGAACATTATCGGCTCAATCAGGCTGATGGAGATGTGCGGCCAATATGGTGTGCGAAAATTCATTTATTCCTCCTCAGCAGCGATATATGGAGAGCCGCAGCATTTGCCCATTCAGGAGCAGCATCCGATTATGCCGCTGTCGCCATACGGATTATCAAAGTATGTCCCGGAACAGTATTTGCGGGTATTGGCAGAACAGTACGGCTATCAATATGTGATTCTGCGTTATGCGAATGTATACGGCGCAAGGCAAATGTCCAAGGGCGAGGGCGGTGTCATATCGATTTTTACCGATCGAGCTGCACGGAATCAAGCGGTCACAATCTATGGAGATGGCAGTCAAACTCGTGATTTTATTCATGTGGACGACGTTGCTGGCGCCAACATTGCTGCACTGGAGACGGATGACAATCTGATCCTCAATATTAGCACCTCACAGCCGACCTCTATTCATGAGCTGTATCGATTGATTCAGCGGATGTGCAACGGTCAAGAGCCGAGGTTCGCTCCTAAAAGAAGCGGGGATATCGATCATAGCTACTTATGTAATACAGAAGCTATGCAGCGGTTGAATTGGCGGCCGCAAGTAAGCTTGTTAGCTGGATTGGAGCGTACGCTTCAATATACGCAAGAAAAACTGGGCGTGGGCAGTTTGCAAAGCGGATCAGATATACCTATGGGCGGGATATTCCCAACTGCATCAGCCATTACTGTATAGCAACGGAGGAGTAAGCAATGCGAATTCGAAAGGCGATAATTCCCGCAGCAGGTCTTGGAACACGGTTCTTGCCCGCCACCAAGGCGCAGCCTAAAGAGATGATGCCTATTGTAGATAAGCCGACGATTCAATATATCGTTGAAGAGGCTACGGCGGCTGGAATCGAAGACATCTTAATTATTAGCGGACGCGGCAAACGCGCCATCGAGGATCACTTCGATAAGACATACGAGCTTGAAGATAATTTAGCTTCCAAGGGAAAGCTGCGAGCACTGGAACAGATCCAAGCGATATCGGAATTAGCTCATATCCACTATATTCGCCAAAAAGAACCACGGGGGCTTGGACATGCGATCTATTGCGCCCGATCCTTCATTGGCAATGAACCATTTGCGGTATTGCTGGGCGATGATATTGTGCAGTCGAGCATTCCGTGTACGAAGCAGTTAATCGAGGTGTATGACCAATTCCAATCGCCTGTTGTTGGCGTTCAATGGGTCGCGGATGCGGATGTCCATAAGTACGGAATTGTTGAGCCGTCGGGGGCATTATTAGGGCCGCATGTCTTGCAGGCGAAGTCCTTCATTGAAAAGCCTGCGCTGCAGGATTCTCCATCTAATTTTGCGATGATGGGGCGTTATATTTTGACCCCGGAAATCTTCGATATTCTCGCTACACAGTCTCCTGGGGCAGGTGGAGAAATTCAGCTGACGGATGCGATTCGGCGATTGCATGATTCACAGACCGTGCTCGCTTATGAATTTGAAGGCATTCGTTATGATATTGGAGATAAATTGGGCTTCTTGCAAGCGACGATTGATTTTGCTTTGCAGCGTCCAGACTTGCAAGCGAGCATATACGCTTATTTGCATCACATCGTCGAGCGTTATGAATGGCTGAAGGAAGTTGGCTCGGAGAAGGGTAAGGAGGTTGTCACGAGATGAATGGACGTTCTATTGCCGTTGTGGGTACGGGGTATGTTGGGCTTGTGTCGGGGGTGTGCTTCGCTCATGTCGGTCATCGTGTCGTGTGCTGCGATATTGATGAGCAGAAGATTGCCATGCTGCAGCGAGGGGAAATTCCTATTTATGAGCCGGGTCTCGATGGGCTCGTCAGGGAGACCGTCGAGGCGGGGAGATTGAGCTTTACATTCAATACTCAGGAAGCGATCCTACAGGCGGATGTCATCTTTATCGCTGTAGGCACCCCGATGAGCGACAGTGGAGAAGCTGACTTAACCTATGTCCGAGATGCTGCTGCCATGATTGCCCGTTATAGCCGCGGCTACAAAATCATCGTCACCAAAAGCACAGTCCCTGTTGGCACGGGGCGCATGTTAGCCGATCTCATTCGACATCAGGCCGCTGCTGATTTTACATTCGATGTTGTTTCGAACCCCGAATTTTTGCGAGAAGGCTCGGCGGTTCATGATTGCTTGAACATGGAAAGGGCGATTATTGGCTCGGACAGCGATTGCGCTTCCCGCATGATCGAGAGCCTGCATGAGCCTTTCGGGACCATTGTGCTGCGCACGTCACTGGAAAGTGCAGAGATGATCAAGTATGCTTCCAACGCCTTTTTGGCGATGAAGATCTCTTACATTAATTCAATCGCGAACTTATGCGAGAAGATGGGCGCCGATGTTCAAGAAGTAGCGCATGGAATGGGATTAGATAGTCGAATCGGCGGTAAATTCCTACAGGCCGGAATCGGATATGGAGGCTCCTGCTTCCCGAAGGATACCTATGCGCTGCGGTATATGGCGAAGCATGCGGAATGCGAATTCCCGATTCTTCATGCGGTAATTGAAACCAATGAGAAGCAGCGTTTGCGAGTGGTGGAGCGGCTGAAGCATGAACTGGGAATGCTGAGAGGCAAACATATCTGTGTGCTCGGATTAGCATTCAAGCCGAATACAAATGACATGCGTGAAGCTCCGTCCTTAACCATTATTCCACTCCTGGAGCGGCAGGGAGCGATTGTTCATACATACGACCCGATTGCCGAGCAGGAGGCGAGGCTGCATCTTGGCGATTCACCGCACTATCATCGCGATGTGTACGCGGCTGTCACGAACTGTGACGCAGCAATCATAGTGACAGAATGGGATGAAATTAAACAAGCCGATCTGGAAATGATACGTGCGCTCATGAAATATCCGCTTGTCGTCGATGGCCGCAATTGTATGAATCCATTAAAGATGGAGGAGCATGGGTTTCAGTACTTTGCAATCGGCAGACCCGCTGTTAGCTGGGGAGAAATGATCAGGCACGAAGTCGTCATTTAATCAAGCAGCAATCGGTAAAATTCAAAAAGGAAGGTGATTATGATATGGGGATGCCTATTTACCTTTCTTCCCCCTCTTTAAGCGGTTACGAAATGCAGTGGATCGGCCAAATGATGCACAGCCAAGGTATCCTTCCCTTTAGTGAAACTGTCCGCCTGTTCGAGCAGGAAATTGCGCATCTTACCGGGACACGAGCTGGTGTCGCTGTGAATTCGGGCACGGCAGCCATTCATCTCGCGCTAAGATTAATCGGAGTTACGCCTGGGGATGAGGTGTTCTGCTCGTCGCTTACGTTCGTAGCCAGTGCGAATCCGATCAGATACTTAGGGGCTACCCCTGTGTTCATTGATTCAGAGCCTGCGACGTGGAATATGTCTCCGATCGCGCTTGAGCGCGCCTTGCTAGAGGCAGAAGCTGAAGGGCGGCTGCCGAAAGCTGTCATTGTTGTCAACTTGTATGGACAGAGTGCGGATTATGAACCAATCGTCAAGCTGTGCTCACAGTATGGGGTTCCCATCATTGAAGATGCGGCAGAATCGCTAGGAGCCACTTATTTAAATGCTCCGAGCGGGTCATTCGGCCAATTTGCCGCCTTGTCATTCAACTGCAACAAAATGATTACGACAGCTGGCGGCGGTATGCTCGTATCAGATGACATCGAGGCACTGCAAAAGGCAAGATTCTATGCATCGCAAGCCAAGGATCGTGCGCCCCACTATCAGCATAGTGAGATGGGCTACAACTACCAGATGAGCAGCCTTGCCGCCGCTATGGGCCGATCTCAGGTTCCGTTCTTGCAGCAATTCATTCAGAAGCGGCGGGCGATTTATCACCGTTATCAGCAAGCATTTGACTCCGCAGCAGGGATCTCAATGATGCCGGAGCATGCAAAGGGTTGGTCAACGCATTGGCTAACAGCGCTTACCATTGATGCAAATACAGGGATCACAGCTGCTGATGTCGTGAAGCAATTATCTGAGCAACAGATTGAATCACGGGTCGTATGGAAGCCGCTCCATCTGCAGCCGTTGTTCGCGGATTGCCGCTATTATCCCCATCAAGAAGATGAATCTGTGTCCGAACGTCTATTCGTAGAGGGGGTTTGTCTGCCTTCCGGAGCAGACTTGCTTGAAGCTGATCAGCAGCGTGTAATTGAGGCTGTCGTTCACATTCTGCAGGGTAATTATGCTGAACTCAAATCCTAGCGAAGAAACCATTCGCACCGTACAGAGGAGAAGAAATATTCATGAAGCGATTACTGGATATTGTGGCTTCACTGATTCTTATTACCTTACTATGCCCTGTCATGCTCATCGTTGCTATGTTGGTAAAGACGAAGCTGGGCTCGCCCGTACTATTTAAGCAGCAGCGGCCAGGGCTGAATATGCAGCCCTTTCATTTATGGAAGTTCCGCACGATGACAGATGCTAGAGACAGCAATGGAGAGCTGCTTCCAGACGCTCAGCGATTGACGCCTTTCGGATTGTGGCTGCGCAAGACAAGTCTTGATGAGCTTCCGCAATTATGTAATGTGCTGCGTGGGGAGATGAGCCTGATTGGTCCCCGTCCATTGCTTATGAAATACAATCCGTATTACGCGGATTGGGAGAAAAAGAGATTTCTCGTTCGTCCAGGGATAACAGGACTTGCTCAGGTGTCTGGGCGAAACTATTTGCCGTTCCAAGAAAGGTTCCAATTGGATGTGCAGTATGTAGAGCACTGGAGCATCTGGCTGGATATCATTATTCTGTTGAAGACAATCCGAATTGTGCTGTTGAGAAAGGATGTCGCGGTTTGCACGAGCTCGGCAGAGCCGGATCTGGATGTGGAACGCAAAATAAGCGGATAGTCGCTGAAAGGGGGATTCGCATTGGAAGATAGATTGAAAAAGAGGCTTATTATTTTTGGAAGCATTGGGGTATCAGTTCAATGCTTGCGCTGGCTGATGGCAAGGGAGGATGTACATATTATAGGTGTTGTGTGCAGCCGTGCCCCGATGTCCGCATGGCGCGCAGCCATCGGAGACGAGGATATGCAGCAAGTGGCGCCGACACTTGGCATTCCACTGCTGACATTGGACGATATACTGCGTCTCGAAGCCGATATCGGTCTTAGTGTTCGATTTCATGAGCTGCTGCGCAGCGAGCATATTGCAAGATTCCGATATGGCGTCGTGAACTTACACGGAGCTCCCCTTCCCGAAATGCGCGGAGCTATGTGTAACATCATGGCTATTCTAGAGAATCGGCAGCAGTTCGGTACGAGCTTACATTGGATGGACGATGGCATTGACTCTGGCAACATTATTGATGTGCGGAGGTTTCCGATCGAGCCGCACCATACGGCATATGATTTGTTTTGCCGAGCCAATGAATTGGGTCTAGAGCTGATCAGGCAATGGCTGCCCTCAATTGTGGAGGGGACAGCTCCTTCTTGTCCTCAGACCGAAGTAGCGAAGGAACTGGGGATCAGTGTCAAGACATATTACAAGAATCAGATTCAGAACTATAAAGAAATTAAGCAAGGGGCAAATCCGAATGAGCTATGGAACACGGTTCGTGCTTTCCATTTCCCAGGCCATACCCCTGCCTACATAAAAACACCATATGGCGATGTCACCTTGCAGGTTGCGAGCGGGAGCGACAACTAATTTTGGAAATGGCGTAGCTTCTTCGAATTTTTGAATCGGCTTATTGCATGATAACGAAGGGAATGAACGGTCATGAATGTACGTTGCTATGATCTCTCTCAAGCAGACGAATGGAATCAAATCATACGTCAGATGCCTTGTGCAGATGTGTATTATTTAGCGGACTATCTGAGAATCTATGAATATAATGGCGATGGGAAGGCGATTCTATTCGTCTATGAAGACGATGATGGAATGATATGCTATCCGTATCTCATGAGGACCATTACAGAATTGCCGTGGCTGCAGGCGCAAGGATGGGATAACCCACTCTACGATATTTCGACAGCTTATGGTTATGGAGGTCCACTATGCAATGCCACAGAGCCCCAGAAGCGAGCACGATTATTTCAAGCCTTTGATCAAGAGTTCGAGAGATGCTGCCGAGAACAGCATATTATTACGGAATTCGTTCGATTCCATCCGCTGCTGGAAGGGTGGAACGATTATACATCCGTATCCCCGCAGTGGATTCGCAATACGATATGCATGGATCTAACACAACCGGAAGAGGAGCGTATTGCAGCTTATACGAAGGGAAATCGCAATCGCATCAGACATGCGCTCAGAAAGGGATTTACCGTCACAACAGCAGGAGAGGAAGGTCTGGAAAAATTCATAAGTCTGTACAAGGCTACAATGGATAAGAAGCAAGCCCTGTCCTACTATTATTTCAATGATGATTTTTTCTATAATACCGTACGTTATTTGCAAGGAAACTATACCTTGATGGAAGTTCGCGATGAAGAGGGCGTTGTTGCGTCGAGTCTATTTTTATACAAGGGAGACTATGCCCACTATCATCTCATGGGATCTGATCGCGACAAGCTGCGGGACTCGCCAGTCAATCTGCTCATTCATGAAGCTGCTGCATGGGCGGCTGCCCAAGGCTGCAAGAAGCTTCATTTAGGCGGCGGTTATACGGGCAATGACGGGCTGTTTCGATTTAAGCAAAATTTTAACGCGCGAAGCAGTACCGATTTTTATATTGGTCGAAGAATTATAAACCACGAAATCTATGATGCATTACTTCGCATGCTCCCCAGTTCAGTCCCCGAGGATTATTTTCCTGCATACCGACATCCTTCACTGAAGAGCATGCTTCCTTCGTACAGCATACGGAGCATTGGGTAACTACTTGTGAAAGGCTAATCAACTAATTCCATTTGGCTTACTCGTGCATACGATAGAGGAAGCATAAACTCTATTTCAAATTAATAGAGAATCCAGATGCTTAGAAGAAGGGGTGTGCAATGCAGAGGACATCAACGCGCATTTGGAAGTGGAGGTTTGCGCTCATAGCATGCATGCTAGTATTCTCGTCATTCTTTGTGCTGGGCAGCGCCCAGACGACGAGTGTATTGGCAGCTGCTAATCCAACGCCGCAAACACCAAAGGCGCAAGGCGTTAGTGTGAAGAAGTTCGGTGCAGTCGGTGACGGAGTAAAGGATGATACAGAGGCATTAGTTAATGCGAGTAAGCTGACAGGGTCGATTTACTTCCCGACGGGCACGTATGTGTTGAAGAGCAGCTTAAGCTTCGGTGAGAATACAACCCTTGTATTTGGTGAAAATGCCCGCATACTGACCAGCACAGGAGTTATTCTTCGCGTAGATGGCTCGCTCAAAGCAGGCTTATACCAAATATTCAGCGGTACAGGAACCGCAGTCGGCCAGGCTAAAAATGTGAAACATGTATATCCAGAGTGGTTTGGGGCAAAAGGCGATGCTGTTGCAGACGACCGTCCTTCCATTCAAGCGGCAGTTAATTTCGCCGGCCAGTTGTCAAAGGGAGGGACCGTGATCTTTTCGGAAGGACGTTACTACATCCTCGGAACGATGACGGCCCCCAAGAAGAATTTTGTATGGTTGAATGGAAACGTATCCTTGTCCGGGAAAGGCATCGTTAAGGTTGCTAATCAAATCGGGACGTATAAGAGTATTTTTGAATATACGGCTCCGGTCAGCAATATTTCCGTAACGAGTCTCACGATTGATTCGAATAGTGCGAACAATCCGCGAACTGGTACTCCTGATTATGCGACGGATGCACGAATCGAAGTTCAGATGACAACAGGGAAAATGGTAAAAATTGACTCTATCACGATAAAAAACAGCCTTGCTGTCCAATCATTAATGTTGAATGCGGTATCCAATGTAACGGTTACGAATAGTTCCTTCTTGCAGATGGGGGCGAATACCAATCTGTTCTTTGATACTTCCGCGATTTATATTGTCGGAGACAATTCTACGGTTGCGAATAACCAGTTTGAAGCAACTGGGTCTGGGGCGAACACGGCGATCGAAGTTCATGGTACTACGAAGACGGTAAAGGGCAATGTAATAAAGAAGTATCGAACGGGAATATTGTATGCAACAGAAACGAATCCCAATGAAGAGAATCGAGATTCATTGCTTACAAACAATCAAATGCTGGATACGATATTCGGCATGAGCTTATGGGCAGTGAACGGCAATATTTCGAACTTAACAATTGAGAACAACTATATCCGCGTGCACGCCGCAGGCGGAGGAAACTACGTCCCGGATGAACAGGCATCAGGCGTTCAGTTTTATAATCCGAGCACATATAAATGGAGTAACATCGTCATACGAAGCAATACAATTGATTTCGTAAATCCCGGCAACGGTTACATGACAACGAATCAGCATGCTGCGGGCATTGACTTAGCCTTGTACGGAAGCGGGACGAATGTAGATGGTCTCCTCATCGCAAATAACTTTATTCGCAACGCTTATGCGAACGGCATATCATGGAGCATACTCGGGCCTCAATCTGGTGTGATTGTGGAGCGCAATACAATTGTGAATCCTGGTTCCTTATATAATGGCAATTCTGGCTATAGTTCTGGCATTGCATTGTATGGCAATCGTTCCTTCATTTCCTGCTATGTACGCAACAATTCCATTTCAGATGATCGAATACCGGCGAAAATGTATACCGGATTGCTGTTATACAGTCCAGGAACGTACGACAATGCGGCAACACAGCTGTATTGGCAAAATAACTCGATTGTTTCCAACTCTCCTCTTCTTAGCGGCAAAACGATGGTCGCGCAGGGCAATACACCGATCATACAGACTACGCCGTTCTAATTCCAATGTTCACAGCTCCATTCTTCATGATCAGATCGCAGGCCCGCCATAATATGCAAGGAGCCGCTTCAGTGGCTCCTTATTGCTCTGGAATGGGGTGTGTTCATGAAAGTCAGTCAGACAGCTTTATCTGAAGTGCTTTTAATAGAACCGACAGTGTTTGAAGACGAACGAGGCTTCTTTATGGAAAGCTACCATGCCGATAAGTGGAGGCAGCTAGGCGTAGATTATTCGTTTGTGCAGGATAACCACTCCTTGTCCGTAAGAGCGGGCACACTTCGCGGCTTGCACTATCAATTGGAGCCGTATGCGCAAACGAAGCTGGTGCGAGTCGTTGCGGGGGCTATCTATGATGTCGCAGTGGATATTCGCCAAGGCTCACCAACTTTCGGACAGTGGGTTGGCGTCATCTTAAGTGCGTCCAATCATCGTCAGCTCCTTATACCTCAAGGCTTCGCACACGGATTCTGTACCCTTGTTCCGAACACCGAAGTGCTGTACAAGGTGGACGCTCCTTATCATGCGGCATCCGACCGAGGCATAGCATGGAATGATCCTGCAATCCATATTGCCTGGCCTGTAAATGAGCCCATCTTGTCTGAGAAGGATGGCAAGCATCCGTTATTGAACGACGCTAAGCTCCCTAGCGGGTTATCAGCCTTGCATGCTCGCGATAAAGGTGGTGCTGCCGAATGAACAAGGAAGATATGAAGGTGCTGGTTACAGGAGCGGGCGGACAGTTCGGGATGGAAATGTTGATCGTGCTGCATCGCCAAGGCATTCCAGCAGTCGGTTATGGACACGGTGACATGGATGTAACGGATGAAGAACAAGTGATGAAGGTGATGGAAACAGTTCGCCCGACTCATGTTATTCACGCCGGTGCATATACGAAGGTGGATATGGCCGAGTCCGATCCCGATCAGGCATATCGCGTGAATGCCTTTGGTACGCGCAATGTGGCTGTAGCGGCCAGCCGTATCGGGGCCGCACTAGTATATATCAGTACAGACTACGTGTTCGATGGAAAAAGTGATAGCCCGTACAACGAATTCCATCCTGTTCGACCAATCAATGTATATGGGCGTTCGAAGTGGGAAGGCGAGCGATTCGTACGGAATCACCATTCAGCCGCTTTTATTATACGCACCTCTTGGGTATTCGGCATTTACGGAGACAACTTTGTCAAGGCGATTATAAGGAAGGCAAGTACGGAACAGGTGCTGCAAGTTGTCCATGACCAGGTGGGGGCGCCAACATATGCGCTTGATTTGGCGGAGAAGATTGTTGAACTGCTCTTCACTAGCAAATATGGAACCTATCACATTACGAACAGTGGAAGCTGCTCATGGCATGAATTTGCCGCTGCGATTATTAAGGAGGCAGGGCTGAATGCTGTCGTACGTGCGGTGCCAACCTCCGAGTTCCCGCGACCTGCCCGCAGACCAAAATATTCGGTGCTGGAGCCGCTAGCATTGAGACTGAATGGATTTTCTCCTCTTAGGCATTGGAATGAGGGGTTACGGCATTTTTTGCAGAAGGATACCCAACCTGAGCAGTAAGTAAAGTATGGAATTGCCCAAGGGGACACATTGAATATAGCTGGAAAGATGGTTGGAAGGGGCTAGGCTGATGCAGATAAATAAACGGCTGCGAAGATGGCACAAGGTAGTTCTTATCTTGCTTGGAATATTGATTTTAGTTGCTGCAGCATTCCTTCTTATCATATGGCATATGTTGAAGGGAGCGGCCGATGCCATGTATGAGCCGCTTCCAAACAAGATGGAAGGGAACCTGCCGAAGCAGCAGTCCTTCTCTTTCATCACACCTATTGTAGAGAAGAAGAATCAGGCAGTGACGGCGCCGACAGATCATCGTCAGCCGAATTTAGCGGAACAGCCCCCCTTTACACTGCTTCTGATTGGTACGGATGAGCGGCCAGGAGACAAGGGAAGATCAGACTCACTGGCTCTCGTTCTCGTTCAGCCGCGCAGCGGGACGCTGTCTTTGCTTAGTATTCCTCGTGATACAAGGACGGAAATTGTAGGCCATCATACCGTTGATAAAATCAATCACGCTTACGCATTTGGCGGGGTGCCCATGACAGTGGCAACGGTGGAACAGCTCATGAAGGTGCCTGTGCATTATTATGTAAAGACAAATATGAACGGCTTTGCATCGATGATTGATTTGCTGGGCGGCATCGAAGTGGAGAACAGTCACCCTTTTATAGAAGATGGAATATCTATCCCACAGGGGAAGGTAACATTGAAAGGGAAGGAAGCGCTGGTCTATGTTCGGATGCGCAAGCAGGATCCAAATGGCGATTTTGGCCGTATGCAACGGCAGCGGCAGGTGCTGCAAGCGCTGCTTAGCAAATCCGCTCAACTCGGATCGGCTTCCCGGTGGATGGATTTGCTCGAACAGTTGAAGGATAATTTTCGTACGAATTTGCAATTTGACGATTGGCAGGAGTTGATGGTGCATTACAGGCCGCAATTGCAGCAAGTTGAACAGCACGTGCTGCAGGGGGAAGGCAGGATGATAAACGGAATTTACTTTTTTATCCCTAAGGAGGCTCAATTGAAGAAATTGGCTGAATCGTTACGCAATCAATTAGGGAGTTGAGCATATGATTACATAAGGCAATACTGCAGATGCTACACTGAACATACATCGATTCCAGCGTGTAGCTTCCATTTATCCCCCTGTTTCTATGGGTGAATTCATTAGTTCTCTATCAGTAACCGGCCCTTCAGGGGCTGGATTTTGCCTCCGTTAACTCCTTCTCCTCTATATATTGAAGAGAAGCAAGCGGTTATCCCGCTTGCTTCTCGCCTTCTTTATGTTCAGATACTTTGGCCGCTTCCTGTTGACTTCCTTTACTGTCCTTCTTATTGGCACCACCTCCGGAAGAACGTTCCATAAGGCTTGTTCCGTTTAACATCCCGCCTTCCTCGATTAATAACACTTCGGATAGACAATTGCCGCATACTTGCCCAGTCGAGGCAATTACCAACTTACCGTTGGCGTGGATATCGCCAACTACGCTGCCTGCAACGACAATGTGACTAGCGGTAAGCGTAGAGTGCGCCTCTCCATGCTCTCCAATCGTTATTGTTCCGCTGCAGGTTACTTCTCCCGTGAACTTGCCGTCGATTCGGATGTTCGCCTCGCAGCGAATCACACCTTCCAATTGAGTCCCATGCGCAATAAATGTGTCACTGTGCTTCGGTTGTGTTGAGCGACGGAGCATGCTCATGCTTGCATAACCTCCTTGATTTAAATCAAAATGAGAAGCTAGGTTTGATGCATCGGATATGTTTCGGCACGAGTGCTGAGAGACGTTAATGGTTCCGTTGAACGTCGGGTGCGAATAAGTGGAGAGGGGAGTAATTTTTTCGAATTTGCATTCTCATTCAGAGCGTTGCGTACGTAGGGGAAGGGATCGATTGGCTCACCGCGCTGAACGATTTGAAAATGTAGATGTGGCCCTGTGCTCCGCCCGGTATTCCCGAGCTTGGCAATCGCATCTCCTTTGGCCACTGTGTCGTTCACATCAACCAAAATAGACTGCAGATGCATATACCAGGTGTCCAGTTGATTAACATGGCGGATAATGATGTAGTTACCGCGTGCCGGCTGGAATCCAGCTTCGATGACTTTGCCGTCAGCTGCGGCATAGACGGGGTCGCCCAGCTCGCCGCCGATGTCGAGTCCCGCATGGAATGCGGCTCGGCCATGTATAGGATCTTGGCGGTAGCCGAAATTTGAAGTAATGCGGCGTGACTTCGTCGGCCAGATGGACGGCGTCCCCGCGATTGTCGTCTGCCTGTTCTTCGCTTGCATGAGGGTAGTCGGAACAGAGCGCTGCATCGTATTCAGCATTTCACTAATCTGCTGCAAGTCGATGCGCGAACGGTTCGCCAGTTGTAAAATCTGATCGGTGTTGGCTTCGATGTCTTCGCCGCCAACCTGATTGCGTTCATTCCACGCAGGAGCCTGGGCAGGGACGGACAACATGGCCGAGTTCCTCTGTTCGCCAGGAGGTGCAATATAGCCTTCAACGAACTGCTGCAGTTGCTTCTCCAGGGCACTCATTTGTTCAAGCTGATCTTTGACGGATTCGGCTTGAGTGGACAAGCGAATGACTTCATTTTTCAGAAGACGAATGGCCTCATCCTTATCCTTAACCGTGACATCCAAGGCCATAGTCTGCGTCGTTACTTGCCCCTGAAGCTCTTGAATTTGTGCAGTAGATTTCCATTGCATAGCCATAAAGAGTCCAGTTATCGACATGATTGCTGCAATCGGGACGGAGACAACAAGCATCTTCGATACATTGACCTGCTTCACTGCCTGATCTGCATCACGAATGACAAGCAGTGTCATCGATCCATTCCACCAATGCCGTTTCATCCTATCACCTCGACTTAAGTTGCGTCTTCAAAGCACATACCCCGAAATGGGAACCCATGGATTGTTCACCATTCATAGGTTTGGTAAGAAAGTTGTCTATTGAACTCTATTCAATGATTCCTCAAAACATACCTTTTTTCGGGGGTGTGGCACTCATTCTCTTCCTTCGTTTGAAGCCGAATTTAAAGAGGAAGTAGACCCTTGCTGTTGATTGCGATAGCTTCCAGACTGCAGATAGAGTGTGACAGAACGTTGTCCGCCAGCGGTATTTTCTACTTGCTTGGCAACATAACCTTCCCCAATAATGGTGGTTTTGCGATCAAGCAGTTGGCAGATTGTCAGCGCATCGCGCAGAGACTGTCCGGTTAGTGAAGGGAGAGGAATATCTTTCTCCTGGCTAGTCAGCAAATAGACAGGCTGCTGTTCATACCGTTCTTCGCCTTGCTGAGGGAATTGTTCAAGCACCTTTGTTCCTTTTCCAAGAATAACGGGCTGCAGACGCTTATCCTTTATTGCCTCTGCTGATTCTTTTACTGGCTTCAAAACATAATTGCCTACGATAGCCGTATTCTTCGCATCTACTTTGCTGCTGTTCTTTACTGAAGTTTTTGAAGCTCCTGCGTTCGAAGCGAGCAAATTTGGATCGGGCTTAATTCCCATATATTGAAGCGTACTGAGCATGATAGAACGGAAGGCTGGCATAGCTACCTGACCGCCTAATGTGAAATCGCCTCCAAGATCCGGCTCATCTACGACAATGGCTACAACAGCCTTCGGATTATCGGCAGGCGCGTAGCCAACGAATGAAATCAGCCAATTCCCTTTTTTGTAACCGCGTTTGGCTGGTTTTTGTGCAGTACCGGTTTTGCCGGCTACCCGATAACCGTCAATAATGGCTGGCTTGCCCGTACCTTTCAGAATAACCTGCTCTAAGCGTTCTGTGACTTCCTTCGCTGTTGCAGGGGTAACGACTTGGTGCTCTGAAGTTTCGGGAGAAGTGGGGGCTTCCTTCACAATACGCGTTTGCAACCATTTCCCGCCATTTGCAATGCTTGCATAAGCAGCAGCGAGCTGAATTGTATTTACGCGTACACCGCCTTGCCCGAATGTCGCGGTTGCCACCTCGGAGGGACGTTCGAAACGGATAAGCGGCGCTGCCTCTCCATTTAACTCAATCCCTGTTGGACGTGTGAATCCGAAGCGGTCGATATAGTTGAACAGCTTCTCCTTACCGAGCTTCTCTAGTCCGAGCTTGACGAAGGCGACGTTACTTGATTTCTCCAATCCCTGCTGATAGCTGATCGTTCCCCAGCCATCGCGCTTTACATCATGAATGATGTTGCCGGGAACCTTAATGAAGCCAGAGACAAACGTATCCTCTGGCCGGAATACACCTTCTTCAATTGCTGCGGCTAGCGTAACGATTTTGAATGTCGAACCAGGCTCGTATCCGAAATGCAAGGTGTTGTTCGTCAGCGCGCCAATATTGGGTATATTCCAGTACCGATTCGGATTGAAATCGGGCTTTGAGGACATAGCTAGCACTTCCATCGTGTGCGGATCCATGACGACAGCCATTGCCCTAGCAGGCTGCCATTGCTTCATGACGCGATTCATGGCCTCGTCAACGAAGCGCTGGATTTCAATATCGATCGTAAGGGTAACCGATTGCCCGTCAATAGGCGGGGTAATTGAACTGCTTGACAGTGCAATGGGGTTGCCGCGATTATCTCTAAGAAATGCGGCCTGACCGTTAACGCCTTGCAACTGGTTATCGAATTTGCCTTCTATGCCGGATACAGCTTGTCCTTCTTTATTAATATAACCAAGTACATGGGCTGCGAGTTGATTATAGGGGTAGTATCGTTTAGAGGATTTCAATAATCCAATCCCATAATCAGGAAAATGAAGCCAATCGCCGTAATCCAGCTCTTTCCCGAAAAGATTACGAAATTCATCGAGCTTCGAATAGTCCATGAGCCAGCCTTCCGTACGTACTTCGACCTGACGCTGCTTCGTTCGACTGATCAAATCATTAAGCTCCGGGACAGGCTTTCCTATTAATTGATGCAGTCCGTCAGCTACACGAACCTGCTGCTTCAATTTTTCGATTTCCTGTGGAAATACGACTAAGTTATAGGCAGAAGCTTCAAGGGCAAGCGGCTTGTGATTCCGATCATAAATCGTGCCTCGCTTGGCCAGAAGCACTTCGCTGCGTGCCCATGTCTTTACATTGTGCTCCATATAGAAATCATAGTTGATAACTTGAATCCAGAACGTGCGTATGATTAAGACGAGAAAGACAAATACCATGATCATACCTAGTGCAAGCACGCGCAATCGAATTCTGCGGTTCATGATCGAATGATCCTCCGTAGCTAGTGTTGGGGTGGTAATATTTACTGTACATGGAGCGCGGTGTTTGTACAAGAGTGAACGGAGGAAAAGCGCGGTGCAGTCTACGTCAACAACCTAACAATGGGTATTGCAATGAATTATGATATAAATAGAAGAGGTCACATTATGGAGGTTACACGCATTCATGATATGGATCGTCGTTATATTGCTTGTTTATTTATTCCAAATTGTGACGATTGTGCTCTCAGAATACAAGCATCCGTCTAAGGCGCTTGCCTGGCTCTTAATACTGTTTTGTTTCCCTTTAATTGGCTTCGTAATGTATTACTTCCTTGCACAGGAATATACAGCTCGAAGACGTGTGCGCAAGCATGAAACGTGGGGGGAATACGTCAATAGAAGCGAACTGCCTGAGATTAGCGTGATCCATCATGTTCAAGAATTGAACAATCCCGAAATGCTTCAGCATGAGCGCTTGTTTTCACTAATATCATCCCTGTCGGCAAGTCCGATAACAGGCTGCAATACGGCGGAGGTGCTAACGAATGGACAGGCTGCTTTCGAGTCTATGCTGGCAGCAATTCGTGGGGCAAAGCGTCATATACATATGGAATTTTATATTATACGGGATGACGCCATCGGCACGAAGTTCCAAGAGGCACTCATTGCCAAGGCGAAAGAAGGCGTCAAGGTTCGCATCATTGCGGACGGGGTGGGGAGCATCGAGCTGCGCCGCAAATATGTTCGCAAGCTTCAGCAAGCAGGCGTAGAATTCCATTGGTTCCTTCCTGTATGGGTATCCTTTTTCCGGCGCAGGCTCAATTATCGGAATCATCGTAAAATTGTCGTGATTGACGGGGCGATTGGTTTCGTTGGCGGAATTAATATCGGTGACGATTACTTGGGACTGAACCACAAGCTGGGATTTTGGCGAGATACGCATTTGTGTGTGGAAGGGGACGGAGTCTATGCGCTGCAGGCCGTATTTTTGCACGATTGGTCCTTTGTAAAGGAGCCTCCTTCTGATCGGAAGGATCTGTTTCCAGAGCATGTCTGCCAAGGCCGTGAGCAGGTGAAAATGATTTCGAGCGGGCCAGATGCAAGCTGGGATGCGATTCAAGAGTTGTTCTTCGGGGCAGTAAGCTCTGCAAGGGAACGGATATGGATCATTACCCCTTATTTTATCCCTGATACAAGCATACGACTTGCGCTCAAGACCGCAGCAGTGAGCGGCATCGATGTACGCATTATTATTCCTGGAAAATCGGATTCCCGCATCGTTGATTGGGGTTCATTATCCTACGTGGAGGAGCTTATGCAATCTGGGGTTCGGTTCTATCAATATCAGAAAGGCTTTGCCCATGCGAAGGCATTCATTATGGATAGAGCATTAGCTTCGGTTGGAACCGCTAATCTGGATATGCGCAGTTTCTTTAGTAACTTTGAGTTAAATGCGGTACTGTTCGACAAGCAGGCAATTGATCGCTTGGAACAGGATTTTTACCGTGACTTTGACGATAGCGTTGAAATTGATTATTCCAAATTTGTCCATCGATCTCGCGGGCAGCGGGCAGCCGAGGCATTGGCCCGGCTGCTATCTCCGCTTTTGTAGAGCAGCAATTTGATTCGATAGGGCAGCAAGGACGGGTTCAATGCGTTGTTTGGGCTCAAGCTGAATAAGATCGCCTGTTGTGTTCAGGCGATCAACGGCATTTAGCAAGTGGAAATCGCGCGGCTTCGGATCGAGCCTTACCTCCTCCCATGTCAGCGGCATGGAAACTGAGGCGTACCGTGTTGCGCGCGGGGTGTATGGCGCTGCGATTGTCCGTCCCTTGTCGTGCTGCATGTAATCAATATAGATGTTGGTGCCGCGATGTTTTTTGAACCGCTCAATTGTGAATAGTCCTGGATTCCGTTCGCATAAATAAGCAGCTACCACATGTCCAAGCTCTTTCAATTGGGTGAAGGTTGGTCCGTGTTCAATTGGAATCACAATTTGCACCCCAGTTGCGCCGGAAGTCTTGGGTACAGAGCGAAGTCCTAGCTGCGCCAGCATTTCGCCTACAAGCACAGCAGCCTCCATAATGCGGGGCTCTTCCTCAACGGAAGGATCGAGATCAATAATCCATTCCGATGGCAACGGATCATCTACCTTGTGCAAGGAGGGATGATATTCGATGCAAGCGAGATTTCCCAGCCAGAGCAGTGTGGCAATATCATTCAGCACTACATAGGAAATGCCCTCGGATAGAGCAGTGCGAACAAAGGGCGGAGTCGGTTCAGGTGCATTTTTTTGATAAAAGAACTTGCCGTTTACACCGTCCGGATAACGAATTGTAGTCAAAAACCTTCCTGAACAAGCAGGGAGCAAATAAGGGCTTAGCCGAATGAGTTCCTGCATAAAGCGCCCCTTCGTTATTCCCATTTCAGGGAACAGTATTTTATCTGGATTCGTGATGTTAACTTGATGTCCGCCGATATCCAATGTTGCAGAGGATGTATGTGCCCTACCGGTGTTCCCCCTCGATTTTCCCAATTTGTTCAGCCTCCTGATGATCGCGATAATGATAAGCTCCCCTTAGCTTCATTCACCGATTTACGAATAGGCAACACCTTTTAATGGCACGAAAGCAGGGGACATTGCTTTTTTATCGATTTACATGATTTGAGACAACAATCTGCCGTGGTTTGAACAATGCTCAGGATTCAAGCAATGGCAGTGTTAAAATGCGCGGGTGGCGCAGTAAGCCTGTATCCGTATATTCGAGCGCACCGATGAGACAGGGAATCGGATGGTGGTACCAGATAATGTGCTCCTTATATAGGGTGGAAGGGAGTCCTTGTGCGATAGGCTGGACGGCTGGATGCTTGTTGGCCCAAGCTGCGAGAAGCTGTCTGCGAACCTCGTCCAATCCAATTGAGGCTCTCCCCATATATTGTCCCTTTGCATCTGCCAAAATGATACTTGAGGGGCGATTATCTTTGCGTATATAGCCGATAGTCAGGGCTTCCAACTGGATATCCTTTTTTCTTTTCGTCCAATCCCGATGCTGTTTTCCCTCTATATATGGAGAGGCCAGTCGCTTGCTGACTACTCCCTCCCATTCATGCTCGTTTATCCATTTCCATAAAGCCTCTCCATCATGGAAGCAATCGGTTACGAAACAACGTTCTGCAGGAGGCTTAGGCAGATTGGCAAGCAACTGATAACGTTCAGAGTAGGGCAGTGCTCGAATGTTTTCGCCATTTAGCGCGAGTAAATCAAAGAGAACATAAATAGCTTGCAGTAATTGGCCGTTTCCCGCTGTTCTTGTTCGTTCCCGCTGAAGCGCAAGCGGAAAGGACGGACGCAGTGACTTCGGATCCAGAACAACGACTTCTCCATCCAATAGAACGGAAAGTTGATTCTTAATTGACCATTGAGTAAGCATCTCCGTAATTTCCGGATAGATGCTCGTTTTGTTCAGCAGCCGCTTCGAGTAAAGCTCCACCTTGCCTGCTGAACAAAATGCCAAAATGCGCACACCGTCCCATTTAAGCTGATGCGTCCAGTCACTTCCTGTAGGAATATAGGATGACAGCAGTGGAGACATAGGAGGTGAGGGTAGACGATAGACCTCAGAACGAAACTCTGCAGTGACATCGTACGAACTCTGCTTCTTCACTATGATTTCTCACCGTCAGCAGACTTCTTTGTACTTTTGCGCCGCTTTGTTGTTGGCTCCGTCCCCTCGCCGCTAGCTGCCTGCTTTGTAGGAACACGTGCTGCGGTGCTGCGTGCCTTGCGTCTACCGCGAGGAGCGTCATCAACAGTTGCAGTCTCTTCTGCTGCTGCAAGTCCACCGGATTGAACTGCTGTTTCTTCTGGAGCCGCGGCTGGCTTCCGTTTTGTTCTCCGCTTACGGGGCGCCGCTTCTTCCGCAGCTGTCTGGATATGACCTGTATCGGTGCTGATCGGTGCAGGAGATTTCATGGCGTCAATGCTTGCCTGCAGGGCGGCCATTAAATCAACGACATTGGCTGTAGGCTGGGCCGCTGGGGCGGTGCGAACTTCCTCTCCTGCAATTTTTTGCCCGATGCGCTCCAGTAATCGCTCCCGATATTCATCGGTATATTTTTCAGGCTCGAAAGCGGTTGAAAGCTGGCTAATGAGGAGCTTGGCCATTTCGAGCTCCTTCGGATTAACCTTTACCTGCTCAGGGACATTCGGAACTTGGGAAGAAGACCGAATTTCATCGGGATAGAACATGGTTTCCATAACGAGGCAATTGTTTAGTACTCGGATCGCTGCAAGACTGCTTTTGGCCCGAAGGGTCACCTTGGCGATTCCGATTTTCCCCGTCTCATTAAGCGCTTCTCTAAGGAGCTGGTATGCATTCGCCCCTGCTTGATCAGGGGAGAGGTAGTAGGTTTTTTGATAATACACAGGGTCAATTTCCTGCAAGTCCACGAAATCAATAATGGATATCGCACGATTGGCTTCTTCTTGAAGCTGTTCCAACTCCTCTTTGTCGAACAGCACATATCTTCCTTTCTCATACTCGTATCCCTTGATGATTTCGTCCCAGGCTACTTCTTTGTCGCAGACCGGACACGTTCGGACGTAGGATAACGGACTACCGCATTCCTTATGAATCATCCGCATGGATATATCCTTATCCTCGGTAGCTGTATGCATTTTGACCGGGACGTGTACAAGCCCGAAGCTTATGGCGCCTTTCCATACCGTATGCATGCTCTGCCTCCTTTGCATCGTGTTCCATGATGTTCGATTGTAGGTATGACATATGGATGATGAATTTCTGATCTCAGTATGTGACAGATGCATAAGCGTTACCCATTGTGTGTCATGCATGAAATAGGAAGAATTGAGCCATCTTAACAGAAGGCAGCTGCTTGGCTAGTGTGCCGCCTGAGGCATGGAATGTGAAGGAGGATGGAGCATGATGATGGATGCCAACCGTGCAAAGCAAATATTGGAGATGAAGGATACAGTGCCCGTTCGTTTGGATGGGGAGCAATCTGTATGGATTGAAAGCGTGGATGTGGCCAACAGTATGGCTACGGTGCAGGTCGGTACGAATCCCTTGAATACACAAACCGTATCTGTAGATCGTTTAGTTGAGGAAAAGAAACACTAGCGTTCTTTGAATACAATAAATGGACAATCGTTCGAGGATGATGGAGGCGCCTGCGGCAGCAGGTGTCTTTTTCTATATAACAGCATAACAGCGTGAATGATTGATGCCTTCGATCCAACTGCAATGAGCGTGCACGATAATCGCATAGGCTGCCAAAAGGCGGTTCGCGGTTGGAGATAAGAAATTTATGATATAATGATAACTTAGTTACTACATGTATCGTGATGGAGGCTCTATATGAATCAAATTGCGGAATTCGCCTTCCGTTCAAGCAGTGAAGCAGATACGGAACGGCTTGCTTCCCGGCTGGCTGAACGGTTCACTGCGGGGACTGTTATCGCACTTGATGGGGACTTGGGTGCAGGCAAGACGAGGTTCTCACAGGCTGTAGCGAAGGCACTGGGCATTACGGAAGTCGTCAACAGCCCGACCTTTACAATTATTAAGGAATACGAAGGCGGAAAATTGCCTCTATATCATATGGATGTGTATCGGATATCAATGGCGGAGGCAGATGAGCTTGGCCTAGATGAATATTTCTATGGCGAGGGTGTATCATTGGTGGAATGGTCAAGCATAATTACCCCGATTTTACCGCCGCAGCATTTGCACTTGTTCATTCAGTCAGAAGGGGAGCAAGAGCGTATCATTCGATTGACCGCGTACGGTGAACCGTATGTATCATGGGTGAATGAATTGAAACGGATGGGAGTATAAATCATGGCAGTACAACATGAGCAGGACAAGGTGTTAGCGTTAGACACATCTACTTCATCTATGGCTCTAGCGCTTCTTCATGGTCAACAAACAGCAGCTCACATGGAGTCTCAAGCGGAGCGAAATCACTCTTTGAAACTGGTGCCGGCAATCCAATCCATGCTGCAAGAGCGAGGCTGGAACAATTGCGATGTGTCTCTACTTGCTGTTGGGATCGGTCCAGGTTCTTATACAGGGGTGCGGATTTCCGTTACAGCGGCTAAGACGATCGCTTGGGCGTGGGGCAAGCCTGTTGTAGGCGTATCAAGCTTACATGCGCTAGCGCTTAGCGGATTGGAGACGGCACGTGAACATTTTTCTTCGAGGAGTACATTGAATATCGGTCAAGACTGGGTGTACCCGTTAATAGATGCTCGGAGAGGGCAAGTATATACGGCTCGTTTTGGAACAGGAACAACGACAGGCGCTGTCGAAGTAGAACCAGGAGCAGGAGCTTTTGGACAAGCTTCGAAGAAGGATGCGCAGCTCGGCTATCGCGTGCATGAGGATGGCATTCGATTATTTAGCCAAGTTGCAGAAGAGGTAACTCATGCACTTGGATCAGAAAATGCCGAAACGGCTGATATTCCCGAACGCGTATGGTTTGTTGGAGAAATTGAGCCTCATATGGAACGTATTGCTGCGCTGCAGCAACAATTCGGAGATCGCATCCAGGCGTTGTCTTGCACAATGAAGGCGCATTGGATTGGCCGAATCGGGTTGGAGGCATTTCATCAAGGGCAATTCGGTGATACACACCGATTGGAGCCGAACTACACGCAATTGACGGAGGCGGAAGCGAAGCTGCTTGCGAAAGAGCAGGCGGCAGCCAAGGCTATACAACAATTGTAAAGGAGCGTACTTCGAATGGGACAAGCTGAGGAACAGAAGGAAGGATCCTTCTCGTCGACACAACACGCTGGTCAGAAGGAGTCTGGTCATGTTCACATGACTCAGCCAGAACAAGCTCAAGATGTTCAATTTCGCCGGATGACGCTTGATGATATTTCAGGTGTGCTTGCTGTTGAGCATGCTTCATTTACGCTGCCATGGACGCAGGATGCCTTTCGTAATGAGATGACGAATAATTTATTTGCCAAATACATTGTGATGACCACAGGCGAGCGCATCATTGGCTACGCAGGTATGTGGACGGTATTAGATGAAGCACATATTACAAATATTGCAGTGCATCCGGATTATCGCGGACAGCGGCTTGGCGAGCGTTTGCTTCAAGAGCTCGTCCAACTGGCGCATTCGCTTGGCATGCTGCGTATGACGCTTGAGGTTCGCGTCTCGAACCATGTCGCCCAGCGATTGTACGCTAAATTCGGCTTTACTTCGCAAGGCGTGCGCAAAGGCTATTATTCCGATAACCAAGAAGACGCTCTTATTATGTGGTCAGACTTGGATCCTACAGCGCCTTATGCAAAATACTAAGGCGCTAACTGATTAAAGCAGGTGAAATCATTGACGATACAATCTAATAAAGAATCTTGCATGATTATGTCTATCGAAACGAGTTGCGACGAAACGTCGGTTGCTATCGTTCGCGATGGTCGAGAAGTGCTGTCCAATATGGTATCCAGTCAAATTGACGTTCATCGCCGCTTCGGTGGGGTCGTCCCCGAGATTGCTTCCCGTAAGCATGTCGAGACGATAACTGTCATGCTGGAGCAGGCTGTTCAGGAAGCAGGCATTACCATGGAGGATGTGGACGCTATAGCTGTAACACAAGGTCCAGGTTTAGTCGGTTCACTGCTTGTAGGCGTTGTTGCCGCTAAGTCGCTGTCGATGGCGCTGGATATTCCTCTTATTGGCACTCACCATATTGCGGGGCATATTTATGCGAATCGGCTGGTAGAAGAGCTTGAATACCCGTGTATGGCTCTCGTTGTATCCGGTGGTCATACTGAACTTGTGCTTTTGCAGGAAGAGGGCAAGTTCCAGGTGATCGGACGTACTAGAGATGATGCAGTAGGCGAGGCTTATGACAAGGTAGCGCGGGCCGTCGGGTTCCCTTACCCGGGAGGCCCGCATATCGACCGCTTGGCTGTCGAATCAACGGAAGAGGTGGAAATGCCGCGTGCATGGCTGGATCCTGAATCATATGATTTCAGCTTCAGCGGGTTGAAATCTGCGGTATTGAATGCAGTCAATCAGGCCAAGATGAAGGGTGATCAACCGAATTATGCTGGAATTGCTCGAGGGTTCCAGCTATCTGTCATCGATGTACTGATTGAAAAAGCCATGCGAGCCGTAAAGCAATACGGTGCGAAGCAGCTTCTGCTGTGCGGCGGGGTGGCCGCCAATCGCGGCTTGCGGGCTGCATTGACAGAGCGCTGCGCTGATGAAGGGATTCCATTGCTGATCCCGCCTTTCGAATATTGTACGGACAATGCGGCAATGATTGGAGCTGCTGCATATTTGAAGTGGAAGAATGGTCAATCGACGCCGCTTGATTTTAAGGCAGAGCCATCGTTCTCATTAGAAGCATGGTCTGTGTAAAGGGGATGTCCCGTATCCATGTGTGAAGATAATTTAGGTATTGACGATTTGAAGCGAGGGCAATATAATAGTCAACAAACCTAAATCCTTCCATGGAATGGGAAATACGGTAAAACGCTAAGATCAGGAGCAGTAAGGAATATGCTGGCCTATAGAGAGCTGCGGGAATGGTGCGACGCGGCGGCAGCAAGCCTGAACTCGCCTGTGAGCGGATCGGCGGAATGGAGTACGCGGATACGGCTGCCCCCGTCATAGGGCGTGCGTGGCGATAGGATTGAGACGTTATGTTCTGATTCTGAATCGTCATGTGCATGAAGCGGATGAAGCTTCATCTTTCGCGAGGATGGAGTTCATCAACTAGAGTGGTACCACGGCAGATCACCTGTCGTCTCTAATGAGACGGCAGGTTTTTTTATTTTCACAGTGATAATGAATAAAGAATGCTACAACAAGATATTAATGATTTACACACGACGAACAGGAGTAGTAGGACTCGAACGGTCTCACAGCAAGCTGCGGGGAGATGCGACGCAGTGGCGGTAAGGTCTGAACTCGCCTGGGAGTGGAACAGCTGAACGAACATGATGGCATGAAGGGCTATAGAACGTCTTCATTTCATGTATCGATAGGCTGTTACGGTGCCTGCCGTTATTAGGATTTGAGAGGAAGGGCTTCATAAGGCAGGCGATTAATCGCTTCATGCACTTATGTCCTTCAATCGGAGTGGTACCGCGGCATATAACCTGTCGTCTCCAAGTAACGGAGATGGCAGGTTTTTTCGTGTTCTAAAAGCCGTTTCAGGCTTGTTCTTTGCAGCACAGGTCGAGAAAAGAAATATACGCTCAGAAAACTGATTTCAAAGCTTCAACAAAATAAGGAGGAATTATCTATGTCCATGAACAACGAGAAGATGATCCGAATTTTTGATACTACCCTGCGGGATGGAGAACAGGCGCCGGGTGCAGCCTTAACGTTGGAGCAGAAGCTTGAGCTTGCAGGACGACTGGCTGCATTGGGAGTGGATGTCATAGAACCTGGATTTCCCATCTCCAGTCCAGGTGAATTTGAGGCAGTGCAACGTATTTCTAGAATGTTCCCTGAGGTTGAAATCTGTGGATTTGCACGTGCAGTCGAGGGGGATATCGATGCTGCTGTTCATGCAACAGAAGATGCGGCGAAGAGACGCATCCATCTCTTCCTTTCTGCTTCAGATATTCATTTACAGTATCAACTGCGCAAGTCCCGTGCAGAAGTGAAGCAAATGGCCCGGGAAATGGTGGCCTATACCAAGCAATTTGTAGATCGGGTAGAATTCACGGCTATGGATGCGACACGTGCCGATTCCGATTATGTAATTGAGCTAGTAGAAACAGCTATTGAGGAAGGGGCTACGATTATTAATTTGCCGGATACGGTCGGCTATGCGCTGCCCGAGGAGTATGGAGCATTGTTCCGCAAAGTAAGACAGGGGGCGCGTGGAGCAGACGGGGTTCAATTCAGCGCCCATTGCCACAATGACCTTGGTCTGGCGGTTGCGAATAGTATTGCCGCTATACAAGCTGGAGCAACCCAAATCGAGGTGACGGTTAACGGGGTTGGAGAGCGAACTGGAAATTGCGCGCTGGAAGAGCTTGTAATGGCGCTGAATACGCGAAATGATGCGCTGCGAGTGGGCACACAAATTCGACCAGAGCATTTGTACGAGACGTCCCGTATGGTCAGCCGGATGATGCATTTCCCAATTGCCTTCAATAAGCCAATTGTGGGCCGCAATGCCTTCCAGCATGAGTCCGGCATCCATCAGGATGGTTTGCTTAAGAACCGCAGCACTTACGAGATCATGGATCCCGTTCAACTGGGAATTCCGCATCATATGATAATTCTCGGTAAGCATTCAGGGCGCCATGCACTTAAGCATAAAGCTGCTCAATACGGAGTCACACTTGATGCAAGTCAATTAGATGATGTATATGCCAGCTTTAAGCGGATGGCGGATCAGCAAAAGGTTGTAACCGATGAACAACTGCTGCACTGTATCGGAGAAACGTTGAATGAACAGCTTGAGGCTGTTGAACTGCTTGATGTTCAAGTTATTGCAGGAAGCTCGCGCAGCCGTGTAGCATCTGTTGTCATCAAGGAGCAGGAGACTGGATTGGAACGCACTTATGCTGGTGTCGGAAGCGGACCTATTGAAGCGGTAATACGTGCAATTGCACAGTCCTTCTCCGAGCTTATTGAATTTGAGGACTTGGAGCTTCATTCTTTGTCTTCAGGGGAAAATGCTGCTGGTGAGGCAATCGTGACGGTATCTTGCAACGATTTTCGCTATCAGGGAAGTGCGATGCATCAAGATATCGTAATGGCAGCGGCTCAGGCCTATGTGGCTGCGTGCAACCAAGCTGTTCGAGGTCAGCTCTACGAGCAAAATTCTGCTGTTAAGGTGGGGGCTGTTGGGGTTTCGTAATCTGAGTGTGGACAAAGTTATCCACATATTCCGTTGAAAATGTGGATAAAACGTTTTCTTCCTTACAGGACTAAGGATCTAATTTTGGTGAAAAAAAGGATAACTTCCCTGATGGAATACACTGGAATTGTGGATAATGTGGATAAAACAGTGGATAATGTTGGTTTACAAAATAAAAACATTGATATACCAACGAAAATTGAGCAGAATATGAAAAAGTGATTGTTGTTTCATAAAAATATTGTTGTGTATAAACTGTGGTTTAATAACGAATGCTGATGCTGATTTATATACTCATGAAAATAATATTGAGCTAGATGAACCTGTACGAAAATGCTAATAATGGACAGAGGAAAAATATGTCTGTTGTTATTCGTGGTTCGGTGCTGAGGAGGTACTCATCGCCGAACCTATTCGTTTTATAAATATGAGTAGAGAAATTGGACGAATTGTTTTTTTGCTGTAGGAGGGATCGGTATGAGTAAGCTCAAAGGGAGTGCGCAATCCGTACAGGACAAGCTTTCTGCAATGGGGCTGCCTAATCTGGTTATAGAGCTGCCTGACAGTACACGAACTGCAGAAGAAGCCGCGAATACAATCGGTTGCGAATTATCACAGATTGCAAAGTCGATAATTTTTCGGAGAAAAGAAGCAAATCTTCCCTTGCTCGTCGTGGCAAGCGGAGTAAATCGCGTAAATGAAAAGAGGATCGGCCATTTGCTAAACGAAAAGCTTGGCAAAGCTGATGCGGATTTCGTCCGAGAACATACAGGATTTATTATTGGAGGTGTGCCGCCAATTACTCATAAGGATCCCATTGTTACAATAATTGATGAGGATTTAATGCAAGTTGAGGTGATATGGGCCGCGGCAGGCCATCCCCAAGCTGTGTTCCAGTTAACACCCGCGGAGCTAGTGGAAATGACAAATGGGAAGGTAGCTCGGATCACCTAATTCGTATAACTACGTTGTACGGGCCTTTTGGTGATGGATGAAAAAAAGGGATTCCCGGTTGGGAACCCCTCCATCCTGCTGTATGACGGTCATGGGCTCATGCTTCCATAAGAAGCTCCCATTCCGCGTATACTTCATCAAGAGCCGCCTTGGTTGCATCTAACTGCTCCTGAATGGACTGGACACGTACGTAATCATTAAATACATCGGGCTCAGTTAGCTCCAGTTCACGGGCAGCTATCTCTGCTTCCAACTCTGCAATTTGCTTCTCGATTTGCTCCAACTTCCGTTGGCGCGCACGTTCTTCACGCTTCGACTGCTTGTCTGCTTCATAAGCGGCTGATCCCGTAGGAGCTGTTTCTAGCTTGCTATCTACAGTGCCGCTTTGGAATGAGGCAGGTCTGCTTGGCTGTACAGATTTTGAGGAGAGCAGTTCTTTATCTTCTTCCAACTGTTGCTTCTTCTCTACATAGTCGTCATAATTTCCTAGGAAATGACACGTTCCTTCTGCACTCATTTCGACGATCCGCTCAGCCATTTTGTTCAAGAAATAGCGATCATGGGATATGAAGAGCAGCGTCCCTTCATAGTCAATGAGTGCAGATTCGAGAACCTCTTTGCTGAATAAATCCAAGTGGTTGGTCGGCTCATCGAGAATAAGGACATTTGCTTGCAGGAGCATTAGCTTGGCAAGTGCAACTCTAGCCTTTTCTCCTCCGCTTAGAGATGCGACTTTCTTCTGTACATCATCTCCGCTAAATAAGAAGCTTCCGAGAACCGTTCGAATGCGAACTTCCTCCATATGCGGATAAGCAGACCATACTTCTTCTAGCACTGTCATATTCGGGTTCAAATTCGTCTGTTCCTGATCATAGTAACCAATTGAAACATTTGTACCCCAGTTGATTTGTCCTGCTAAAAGATCATGTTTGCCGGTCAAAGCTTTCAGCAGTGTGGACTTGCCAATTCCGTTAGGTCCTATAAGTGCAACCATTTCCCCGCGCTTCAATTCGAAGCCGACATTACGGAATAATGGCGGGTTATTTCCATAGGATGCGGCAGCTCCATCCACTTTAAGTACATCTTTGCCGCTCTGTCGCACGATCTCGAAGCTAAAGCTTGCACGCTTCAAATCACCTAGCGGCTTATCGATCCGTTCCATCTTCTCAAGTGTTTTGCGGCGGCTTTGAGCGCGCTTTGTTGTGGAGGCGCGAACGATATTGCGTTGAACAAAGTCCTCGAGCTTGGCGATTTCAACCTGCTGCTTTTCGTATAGCTTTATTTGTTGCTCATACTCAGATGCCTTCAACTCAATATACTTCGTATAATTACCTGTATAACGCTTTGCCTGATGGCGTTCGATCTCGATTATCGTTGTTACCATCGCGTCCAGGAAGTAGCGGTCATGAGATACAACAAGGACAGCGCCAGGATAGGAACGCAGATAAGCCTCGAGCCATGTAAGGGTGTGAATATCCAAATGGTTCGTTGGCTCGTCCAACAGAAGCAAATCAGGCTGCTGGAGCAGGATACGAGCAAGTGCAAGTCTGGTCTTCTGTCCGCCGCTTAAAGTATGAACGTGGACGGCGTGAGGATCCATTTGGCCGAATCCCATTCCATGTAGCACACTGCGTACACGCGTTTCCATTTCATAGCCGCCATGCTGACGGAACCAGTCTTGCCGTTCCGCATAACGACGCAAGGTTTCTTCATATCGAGATTCATCCTCGGCTATCGCTGGATCTGCGATTAGATGCTCCAACTCCCGCAGTTCCTGCTCAGCCCCGGTAAGGTGAGCGAATACGGACATCATTTCTTCCCAAATCGATCGTTCCGAATGGAGACCGGTATGTTGGGCAAGATAGCCGATGCGAGTCTCCTTCGATTTGTATATGATGCCGTCGTCGGGTGTCAATTCTCCAGCAATCAGTTGTAGAAGCGTGGACTTGCCGGCACCATTTACTCCAACCAAGCCTATCCGCTCGCGTTCTAAAATTTGGAATGTAATGTTCGATAACACGGGGGTAATCCCGTAACTTTTACATATGCCGTTCGCTTGAAGCAGCATCGGTATCTCCTCCGTTTTGGGCAAACTAACATGTCTAAAGAGGTAGTTCAATCAATGAAGAATGTGGCATCCCAGACTGAACATATCCCTTTAAGTTTACATGAAAATGCGAAAAAGTGCGAAATCTTTACGTTTCCCAATATCTAATATAGAGTGGTGCGACAGTTAGTGCGAATGATTGTGTATAGCTGGCGGAAATGAAGCAAGGATGGTAAACTAAGGTTGAAAATGGTGAAAACAAGTGAAAATGCGAGTAAATGAGCATACATAGGTGATATACAAAACGAAGAGACTTTGCATTGTCCGAGGAGGGAGTTCAATTGGAGTCCACGGCAGATAAAGGCATACTTCGAGAACGATTCAAACAACGCCGTAAGGCGGTAATGGAGAAAGAATATTTTATATCCAGTACAGGGGCATGTCAGCTTGCTTCTGCTTATTTCATGCAGCTTCGAGCACAATTGAAGCGTCCACTTCGCATTTTTGGCTATTGGCCGTTTGGCAGGGAGTTGGACATAAAGCCATTGCTGACAGAATGCTTGCATGCCGGAGACAACATTTACTTGCCGCGCACGGTTCCATCTACTAGAACCATGACACTGCATCGTTGGGATAGCGAGACGAGGCTAATAGAAAGCAACTTTGGCCTTCATGAACCAGAACCCCAGTCAGGCTTGCTGCTAGTTGAAGAATGGGGAAGCCTTGACGTTATCATTGTTCCCGGAATTGCTTTTGACCGCACAGGGGGCAGACTCGGACTAGGGGCAGGCTATTACGATCGATTTTGGCAGACTTTTATGGAACAGGGTATGCATAATCAAAAAGACGAGGAGAATTTTTCTGTTGTACGGATAAGCTGCATCTATTCTTGGCAGATTACGGATGAAGTGCCAATGGAGCCACACGATATTGGTGTCGATCTGCTCATCTCCGAACAAGGCATTATTTTTTGTGAGCAAAGAAGGATTTTGGGGGAAGAACTCGAATTTGGATTGCAGCAGCAACCTGTTTACCATATAGAGCGGAAAGACGAACCCCTTTGAATAATGAAGAAATAGAGGGATATATCCAGTATATTGGTGAATAAAAGATGATTCCATAAACTTGGCGTGGCGATGGCGGAAGGAGGAGTGAACATGCTTTGGAAAGTGGCGATTTTAACAGCAAGTGATAAAGGTTCACGCGGCGAGCGAGAGGATACCAGCGCACAGGTTATCCGTGAACTGGTGGAAGAAGAGCTGCATGGTGAGGTTGTAGAGTACCGAATTGTGCCTGATGAGATTAACGATATTTCTGCATCATTAATTGAAATGGCAGACTATTTCCAAGCAGACTTAATTATTACAACGGGAGGCAATGGATTGGCTCCGCGAGATGTAACTCCTGAGGCGACAATGAAGGTCGTCGATAAAGAGGTACCCGGTTTGGCAGAAGCTATGCGATATGCAGCGATGCAGCGAACCCGCAAAGCAATGCTGTCTCGTGCCGTATGCGGGATTAGAGGAAAATCACTTATTATCAACTTGCCAGGAAGCCCTAAGGGTGTTCATGATCATTTGCTGGCGATTATTGATCAGCTGCCGCATGCTTTATATGCAGTAAGCGGGAATCTGAGCAGCGCGGATGAATTCGAGTGATTTGCCGAAACTGGAACGATTTTCATAAATTTGTTACAGTTCATTGGTATTTTCTACATATCTAGTATGTTATGATGAATATCATAGCATTTTATTTTATAGGGGCGATGAAAGGTGGAGTTACAAGGTGTTTAACGGAATCGGCGTTTCAGGTGTTCTGTTGCTGTTGATTATTGCCTTGTTATTGTTCGGACCGAATAAACTTCCTGAGCTGGGGCGCGCATTTGGCCGTACATTACGTGAGTTCAAAGCAGGTGCACGCGATATTATGGGGGATGACGAAGAGTCTAAGCCTGTGCGTAAGGAAGTGCAGCATGTAGAAGTAGAAAAGTCTGGACAGCCTTCGCCAATGGCTTCGACGACTAATTCCGAGTCTCAGCGGCGCTTGCCGGAGTAATGCTTCGTTGGTGTCACACCAATTGCTGTGACGCCTAATGAAGATTGCAACAATGAGATGAACAGGCTGGTGTAGGAATGTCGATTGAAAAGGAAGACCAAATGACGATAGTCGAGCACATTGTCGAACTGCGCAAGCGGATTGTTCTGATTCTAGTGGCTCTTGTTGTCGGACTCGTAGGCGGGCTTATCCTTGCCGATCCGATATATAACTATTTGCGAAGTGTCGAGCCAGCCAAAAATATGCCGCTGCATGGCTTCTCTCTATGGGATGGAATCAGCATTTATATGAAGTTTGCCTTTATTGTTGCTTTGGCAATTACGCTGCCGATTACGCTGTATCAGTTATGGGCTTTTGTCAGTCCAGGCCTGAAAGCAGCAGAGCGGCGCGCGGCACTTCGTTATGTGCCCTTCGTATTTTTGCTGTTTTTATTAGGGCTGTCATTTGCCTATTTTGTAGTCTTTCCGATGGCTTTTGAATTTACCTCATCGATTAATAAGCATATGGAGCTGCAAGCAACGTACGGAATTACGCAATATTTTTCGTTTATGTTTAATATTCTGCTTCCGATTTCGTTGTTATTTGAGTTGCCGGTAGTCATTATGTTTTTGACGCGAATTCGATTGTTGAATCCGCTGCGTTTGCGCAAGATGCGCCGCATTGCTTATTTTGTGTTGATCGTATTAGGTACGATGCTGTCTCCGCCGGATATTATCTCAGACATTTTGGTGTCGATCCCTCTTCTCGTACTGTATGAGTTAAGCGTGTTCTTGTCTTCGATCGTATATCGTAAGCAATTGGCAGAACAGCAAGCATGGGAAAAGGAATTCGATGAATCAGCAGACGCTACAATCGCCTAAGTCATAAATGCAGGCTAGAGAGAGTGTGATCAGAATTGCACTCTGTCTACCTGCATTTTTTGTTGGTAAAGACAGGACTTCATGCACTATGAGAGTAGGTTGCATATAAAAAGTTAAAAATTTTTAAGCGAATACCCCCTTGCATTCGAAAGTTAAAATCAGTATCATAAGAATTGTTATTAGCACTAACCACTATCGAGTGCTAACACATTACAATATTTGATGTGAAGCCATTGTCTGTACATAACGGGCGACGGATTCTTCACTTTATAACTCTTGTTTAAAAAGGAGGCTATTTTTCATGATCAGACCTTTAGGTGAACGCGTATTGATCGAGGCAATTGCGAAGGAGGAAACTACAGCTTTCGGAATCGTATTGCCGGACACTGCCAAAGAAAAGCCGCAAGAAGGCAAAGTTGTGGCAGTAGGTAACGGAGTGTGGAAAGACGGCCAACGTGTGGCTTTGGAAGTAAAAGAAGGCGACCGCGTGCTGTTCTCCAAATACGCTGGAACTGAAATCAAATTTGAAGGCAAAGAATATTTGATTATGAAAGAAAGCGACATCCACGCAGTAATCGGCTAATAGAGCCGTAGAGCGTATGCGCTCATTTTGCAATCACATGATCAGGTTCCTGAGTGGGAACCGCTGAATCACATACATGAAAATGAACGAATGAACATATTGATACGAATTGAGGAGGGTTTCACTAATGGCTAAGGATATTTTGTTCTCTGAAGAAGCACGTCGTGCGATGCTTCGCGGTGTAGATGCTTTGGCAAATGCGGTTAAAGTGACGCTTGGACCAAAAGGTCGCAACGTTGTATTGGAGAAGAAATTCGGTTCTCCGCTTATCACGAACGACGGTGTAACGATCGCGAAAGAAATCGAGTTGGAAGATGCATTCGAAAACATGGGTGCACAACTCGTTAAAGAAGTAGCTACAAAAACAAACGACGTTGCTGGTGACGGTACAACTACAGCGACTGTTCTGGCTCAAGCAATGATCCGCGAAGGCTTGAAGAACGTTACAGCTGGCGCGAACCCAATGGTTGTTCGCAAAGGTATCGAGAAGGCTGTGAAAGCAGCGGTTGAAGAATTGCACAGCATTGCGAAGCCAATCGAAGGCAAGCAAAATATTGCTCAAGTTGCGGCAATTTCTGCAGCTGACGAAGAAGTTGGTACGTTGATCGCTGAAGCGATGGAGAAAGTCGGCAAGGATGGCGTAATCACTGTCGAAGAATCCAAAGGTTTCAATACAGAGCTTGAAGTGGTTGAAGGTATGCAATTCGACCGTGGATACATCTCTCCATACATGATCACAGACACTGACAAGATGGAAGCTGTTCTGGACAACGCTTATATCTTGATCACAGATAAGAAAATTACGAACATCCAAGAAATCTTGCCTGTACTTGAGAAAGTCGTTCAACAAGGCAAGCAATTGGTTATCATCGCTGAAGATGTTGAAGGCGAAGCGCTTGCTACATTGGTAGTGAACAAATTGCGCGGTACATTCACTTGCGTAGCTGTTAAAGCTCCTGGCTTCGGTGACCGTCGTAAAGCAATGCTGCAAGATATCGCTGCATTGACAGGCGGCCAAGTGATTACAGAAGAGCTCGGCCTTGAATTGAAATCGACTACGATCGATCAATTGGGTACTGCTCGTCAAGTACGCGTAACAAAAGAGAACACAATTGTTGTTGATGGCGCTGGCAACAAAGCAGACATCGACGCACGTGTAAACCAAATCCGCACGCAATTGGAAGAAACAACTTCCGAGTTCGACAAAGAGAAGCTGCAAGAGCGTCTTGCTAAATTGGCTGGCGGCGTAGCAGTTATCAAAGTTGGTGCGGCTACTGAAACAGAATTGAAAGAGCGCAAATTGCGCATTGAGGACGCTTTGAACGCGACTCGTGCAGCAGTTGAAGAAGGTATCGTTGCTGGTGGCGGTACTGCGCTTCTGAACGTATATAATGCAGTTGCAGCTGTAAAAGCATCTGACGACGAGCAAACAGGCGTGAACATCGTCTTGAAAGCTCTTGAGTCCCCAGTTCGCACAATCGCTGACAACGCTGGCCAAGAAGGCTCCGTTATCGTTGAGCGTTTGAAAAACGAAAAAGTTGGCGTAGGCTATAACGCTGCTACAGGCGAGTGGGTTGACATGATCGCTCAAGGTATCGTTGACCCTGCGAAAGTTACGCGCTCCGCGTTGCAAAACGCAGCTTCCGTTGCAGCTATGTTCTTGACAACAGAAGCGGTTATTGCTGACAAGCCAGAGAAAGAAAAAGCCGGCATGCCTGATATGGGCGGCATGGGTGGCATGGGCGGAATGGGCGGCATGATGTAATAGAATCATTTTCGAAGTTAATTCGAAGATGAACGACCGCGCTTTAGCGGAAGATTCTATTTCTGATTGAATGACTCACGCTCAATGGGGTAACTTTATCGCATCGGGTTACCATCCCACCTTACAAGAGGCAATCTAGGTAACACACCGGATGAAAGAGGCTTCTCATACGTTCTTTTAGAACGTCATGGGAAGTCTTTTTTATAGCCTTCGTCCCGAGTTATTCATTTTCCGAACTCCTTCAATTTTTAAAATTACAAAAAAATGGTGTTGACAAACGGTTTTATAAGTTCTAAGATTGTCAGTAATCTAATATTGAATAACCCGATGAAAGAGCGAAGTAGCAATATTGTCCCTGTTCTCAGAAAGCCAGGGGTTGATGCGACCTGGTACACACAATGAATTGCGAATTACACTCTGGAGGTTCTTAGGTAACGCTAAGCGGATTGGCAATCGATATCATTGCCGAGAGTGGTATGAATAGTGGCTGCAGCACTGTTCATGCAAGCTGGGTGGTAACACGGTTAATTAATCGTCCCTATGTCTACAATAGACAAGGAGACGATTTTTTTGTTTTTCTAATCCATTTTTTATAACATATAAAATTACACCGAGGAGCTGAATCACAATGATGAACATTATCGATGAATTGGAATGGCGCGGCGCCATTAATCAACAAACGGATGCGGAAGGTTTGCGTAAATTAACAAGCGAGAAATCGATATCGTTATACTGCGGTGTTGACCCTACTGGCGACAGCATGCATATCGGACACTTGATTCCATTTATGATGCTGAAACGATTCCAGCTTGCGGGACACCGTCCAGTAATCTTGATTGGTGGAGCAACAGGCACAATCGGTGACCCAAGTGGCCGTACAACAGAACGTACCTTGCAGACGATGGATCAAGTACAGAATAACGTAGATGCGCTGACTGCACAAATGAAAAAGCTATTCCTGAACGAAGGCGAAACGGGTCTGCGCATGGTGAACAACTACGACTGGACTCATAACGTAACGATTCTTGATTTCCTTCGCGACTACGGGAAAAACTTCAGCGTCAACACGATGCTGGCAAAAGATATCGTAGCGAGCCGTCTCGACACAGGGATCTCCTTCACTGAATTTTCGTACCAAATTCTTCAGTCGATGGACTTCCATCACTTGTTCGTCAATGAAGACGTTCAATTGCAAATCGGCGGCGCGGATCAATGGGGTAACATTACAAGCGGTCTGGATCTGATTCGCAAAAAAGAAGGCCCAGAAGCCAAAGCATTCGGCTTGACGATTCCGCTCATGCTCAAAGCAGATGGTACGAAATTCGGTAAAACAGCAGGCGGTGCAATCTGGCTTGATCCGAACAAAACGACTCCATTCGAGTTCTACCAGTTCTGGGCAAACCAAGACGACCGCGATGTAATTAAATACCTGAAATTCTTCACTTTCTTGACGAAGGAACAAATCGACGAGTTGGAAGAAAAGGTGAAAACAGAGCCGCATAAGCGTGAAGCACAACGTGTGCTTGCTGAAGAAATGACGAAATTTGTGCACAGTGAAGAAGCATTGGTACAAGCTCAAAAAATTACAGCTGCTTTGTTCAGCGGAGATATCAAAGCGCTGACTGCAGATGAAATCGAGCAAGGCTTCAAAGACATGCCGACATTCCATGCTTCTAAAGAAGAGAAAAATATTGTAGACTGGCTCGTTGATCTTGGTATTGAACCTTCCAAGCGTCAAGCGCGTGAAGATATTACGAATGGCGCCATTTCCATGAACGGTGAGAAAGTAACAGATCTCGAGATGACAGTTACCGTAGACAATTCCTTCGACGGCCGCTTCATCATCATCCGTAAAGGGAAAAAGAGCTACAGCCTCGTGAAGTTGGGAGAATAGCTGCTACAGCTATTCTCTTTCCTTTATCTCCTTTATGTAGGGGGCGGGATAACCAAATGCCAGAATTATGGAAAAAATCGCTTCAAAGCGCTTATGTGAATCATCGCATTATAACAGCTGTTAATCGAGAAAAGCAGGTTAACTGGCTCATCGTCGAGCTTGGACTTGCTGATGTGGCTAGCGAACGGATAAATAAAGAGTTAGATCGGATGTTAATTGGATTCAATCGCTTGTGCAAGTACAAAAGTGTGAAGCAAGCATCGCTTGGTTACTTTCGTATGTTGGATATCGTGAGCGGGGAGAATGTATGCCATCCCACAATTCACATTTTGCTGCCAACGATTAAGAGTTACTTTCAAGGCAGATATTATATTAAGGCCGAGTCGTGGCTTGCCTTGTGGTGCAAGGCAATGGATATGGATTCTACGGATAATGTGACTGTGAACGTGAAGGTCGTAAGTGCGAAGGGAGAGCAACAGACGGTTATTCGTAAGATGGATCAAGGATTAAGCAGGCTGGTAGAGGATACAGGTCAACGAAGACAAATTCAGAACGAATCAAGTATCCATCTCGCATCGCGTCGGCTTATCGGGTATAGCAGAATGATGAAGGAATATATGGAAAGGCTGAATCCTGCTGTCGTGGTCGATATAAATCAGTATGATACAGAAGATACGATTGCGAATGCTGTATTTGAAATAATGCTCGATTGGTACCCAGGAATACGACATGAAAATGAGCGCATTCATCCATTCATAAACGGAATTTGAACGAGAATAGCAAAATGAGAAGAAGCAATTAGATAGAAGGATCGGATTTGAAATTTATCCGATTCTTTTTTTGTTCTATGGAGCATGTAACTGTTTAATAAAAACTGGATGTAGAGGGGGAACATTCAAATCAAGCTTTGCGCAACGAGCGTTTTTTTGAAAAAAACAAAAGAAAGAGATAAACAATCGAAAAGTTAGCTATGATTTATTTCACAACTAAAATATGACGATTGTCATATCAAACAAAGATTAGAGTTTATTTTAACGCATAGATCAGTCTATTTTTCAATGAAGGATTACCAAATTAAACCTGTTCGTATGTCTTCCAAATGATTCAATTGTTTCAATGGAAATTGATAAATATTTGAAATGGAGAAGGGATTATCAATTTCTGAGAGATTCACCTTTCTCTATCATCCATGTAAGCTTATCCTCCATGATGTATAAGTATTCCCTTTCGATTTTTCCTCAATCGCGATTTGCCATTCCAGATTTGTCCTCAATTGCGTTCAACCTTACGGAATAAGAACAAGTTCCACAACGCATGATAGTGATATCGCATGGTAGGCAACCAGCCCCTAGGTGTGATCTCATTTCATCATGGAAAGGATGTGGGGCCAATCACAAAAGATAGATAGTAGAATTGATGAAAAAGGAATCATATAAAAATACCACAAAACGCATTTATATTCATGAATTCACCCTGAAAATGCTTTTATCTATAGAAGCGCAAAACCTTTAAAGCCTTCATCGAATTGCTGGAAAAAGCTTTAAAGTATCTGTTAACAAGATTTTGGAAAATGACGAAAAAACCTTATGTGACAAGGTGTTGAATCGAATTGACAGAACAAAAAAATGAGGCGTATACTGACGGTGCAAGTTAATCGATTAACAAAACTATATAAATAATTCCATATGATCAAGGGGTGAGCTCGAAGCGTTTCAATTGATTTCCTATAGTTTCAATTCATACCTTATTCATTGATTTGAATAATTTAGGAAGATTGAAAAGGTTAGACAACTGAGAGAAAGAAGGATAGATCTATGGCCAATTCAAAAAAATTGACGCTGTTCGGGTTGATTGGTATCACGATGGCGTTCTTTGGTACTGTTCGTAGTGTGCCGACACTTGCCGCCACAGGCTGGACTCAAATCTTTTATATGTTGGTTGCAGCCGTATTATTCGCCTTGCCAATCGCGTTGATGTCAGCCGAGCTGTCAACAGGGTTCCCTGAAGAGGGCGGGCCGCAAGTATGGGTTAAAAATGCGTTAGGCGAGAAATGGGGCTTCGTTACCTCATGGCTCTTATGGGTACAAATGTTCTTCGGGATGGTAATGGTCGCATCCACAGTAGGTGTTCTATTCGGATACGTTATTAATGTTCCCGATTTATCATCAAACAATTACTTCATATTCGCAGTTATCCTAATTTCATATTGGGGCGTAACATTATTGAACTTAAAGTTCGATATGGTCAAAATTGCCGGTAACTGGGGCGCGATTATCGGGGTATATATCCCATTCGTTATCCTCGTTATCCTTGGCGTAGCGTATATGATGAAAAACGGCATTCGTCCTGAAGGATATTTGAGCAATTTCAAAGCAAGCGACTTGCTGCCGAATCTAAGTGATTTGGGAAGCTTGGCATTCTTGTCTGGTATCATCTTTATCTTCGCAGGTGTAGAGATTTCTTCTGTTCATGCGAATAACATTGAAAATCCGAAACGCAACTATCCGATCGCGGTAATCGCTTCCGTTATCCTGCTCGTTATTTTCAACCTGATTGCAGGTCTTACAGTAGCGAACGGTGTTCCAATGGGTAAAATGGAGCTTGCGAACATTACGCAGCCTTACCTGATCTTCTGTGAAGACTTAGGTATTCCATCCATCTTCGTTAATATTATTTCGGCCATGATTCTTATCGGTGTACTCGTTCAGTTGAGCGCATGGGTACTTGGACCAAGTAAATCGATGATCAAGGTTGCAGAGGATGGTAACTTGCCTCCATTCTTCCAAAAGAGAAATAGTAAAGGCATTCCGATTTCGTTCGTATTGATTCAAGCGATTGTCATCTCGTTAGTTTCCGTTCTTTATATTGTAGTACCAGATGTTAACAGTGCATTCTTGATTATCACGATTACAACAACAATTCTCTATTGTATCGTATACGCATTGATTGCAATGTCGGCAGTTCGTCTTCGTTACAAAATGCCGGAAGTCGAAAGACCTTTCCGACTTGGCAGCAAAGGCAATGGCTTGATGTGGTTCGTATCCTTGTTGGCCTTGCTTAGTGTAGGCATTACATTGGTTGTCAGCTTGATTCCGCCATCTGTCCTGGATCCAAGCCAAGCAACGGGTTACATCATTTATCAAGTTAGTGCAACTATCGTTATGGTGGGTATTGCCCTTATCATATATAAATTCAAGAAGCCAAGCTGGAAAAAAAGTGAATAATTTCACAGTTTGAACCTTCAGCAATCATTTTCAGTAATTCATTTATTCGATTTCATACACATCGGGAGGAATAGAACATGAACTATCAAATTCCGGAAGTTAACTTGAAAGCATTGTTCCTTGGCTCTAAAGGCGAGAACGTTAATCTTTTCAAAGAAGTATTGAATAAAATTGTGGACGAGCATGTTGGCTGGAGACAAAACTATCAACCGCAAGATTTGCCAGTCATCTCTCCTTTCGATAAAAGCTCTCAAAGCTTCCAAGATACTGCAGATCATATGCGCAGCGTATTCGACCAATTGTCTTCTAAGCTTCGTTCCGAATCGTTGCCATGGCATACAGCAGGTCGCTTCTGGGGTCATATGAACTCCGAAACATTGATGCCAGCGATTATCGCTTATACAGCAGCAATGCTGTGGAACGGTAACAACGTAGCCTATGAATCTTCTCCAGGTACATCCCAAATGGAAGAAGAAGTGGGACATCAATTGTGCAAAATGATGAGCTATCGCGAAGGACAAAGCTGGGGACACATCTGTGCTGACGGTTCCATCGCGAACTTGGAAGGTCTCTGGTATGCACGTAACATCAAATCTTTGCCGCTTGCTATTAAAGAAGTCGCACCTGAGCATGTAGAAGGCAAATCCGAATGGGAATTGCTCAACATGCCTACGCAAGAAATTATGGACATCTTGGACAAAGTTCAAGATAAATTGGACGATATCAAAGCAAAATCCGCACGCAGCGGCCGTTATTTGAACAAGCTTGGTAAATGGTTGATTCCACAAACAAAACACTATTCCTGGCTGAAAGCAGCCGACATTATCGGTATCGGCTTGGATGCAGTTGAAGCAATCGATGTAGACAGCACTTATCACATGGATATTGAGAAGCTGGAAACACGCATTCGTCAACTGGCAGCAGAAAATACGCCAGTCCTTGGGGTTGTTGGCGTAGTCGGAAGTACAGAAGAAGGTCAAATCGACCATATTCATAAAATGGTTGCTCTTCGCGAAAAATTGGCGAAAGAAGGCATCTACTTCTATATCCACGTTGATGCAGCTTACGGCGGATATGCACGTTCTATCTTCTTGGATGAAAATGATCAATTCATCGAATACAACAAAATCGATGAAGTATTCAAGAAACACAATGTCTTCACAGATATGAACTTGAAGAACGAATGGCTTACAGAAGACGTTTATGAAGCATTCAAGGCAATGAGCAAAGTTGAATCCATTACAATTGACCCGCACAAAATGGGCTATATCCCATATTCTGCAGGTGCAATCGTTATTCAAGATATCAGAATGCGCGACGCGATTTCTTACTTCGCAACCTATGTATTCGAGAAGGGTGCAGACATCCCAGCATTGCTTGGTGCGTACATTCTCGAAGGTTCCAAAGCTGGTGCTACAGCAGCGGCTGTATGGACAGCGCACAAAGTATTGCCGCTTAACGTAACAGGATTTGGTAAGTTGATGGGCGCAAGCATCGAAGGTGCTTACCGCTTCTACAACTTCTTGATGGACAGAACATTCAACGTGAATGGCAAAGTGATTAAACTTCATCCGTTGACTAAACCAGACTTCAACATGGTTGACTATGTATTTAACGAAGAAGGCAACACAGATTTGGAGAAAATGAACAAATTGAACCATGACTTCTTCGACTATGCTTCCTATGTGAAGGGCGGATTGTACAGCAACGAATTCATCACTTCGCATACAGACTTCGCAATTCCTGACTATGGCAATAGCCCATTGGAATTCGTCAACAGTCTTGGATTCAGCAGAGAAGAATGGGATCGTGTTGAAAAAGTTACAATCCTTCGTGCTTGTGCCTTGTCTCCATATGCTCATGACAAAGACGTATTTGAAGAATATGCGCTTAAGATTGAGAAAGCGATTCAAGACAAGCTTGAAAAAATCTACATGTACGAAATGTAAGATTCAAATTTATAAAATGGGATGCGTAACAATCTTAGGTTGTTGCGCATTCCTCTTTATCCAAGGGGTGCCGGATATGACAAACATCAAAAAGGTATTAACGGTTGCAGGTTCGGACTCTAGCGGCGGCGCTGGATTACAAGCGGATCTTAAGACTTTTGAAGAATACGGAACATTTGGCTTCTCAGCTATTACATCCATTGTAACCATGGATCCAGATAAGAACTGGCATCACGCTGTATATCCTATCGATCCAGAACTGGTGCGCGACCAGATTAAAACCGTACTCTCTGGGGGCAAACTAGATGCGATGAAAACAGGCATGCTCGGCTCGATTCCCGTAATCGAGTTGCTTAGAGAAGTTATTGATCAACACGATATCGCGAATGTCGTCATTGACCCTGTTATGGTGTGCAAAGGCGAAAACGAAGTTGTGCAGCCGGAAAACAGCCAAGCCATTCGAGAGCTTTTACTACCTAGAGCAACGGTTGTGACGCCGAATTTGTTCGAAGCGGGACAATTGGCAGGCATGCGCAAGGTAAGTACCTTGGACGACATGAAGGAAGCCGCGCATAAGATCTTCGAACTTGGGGCAAAACACGTTGTAATTAAAGGCGGCAAGGCGTTAGAAGATCAGAAAGCAATTGATTTGCTGTTCGATGGTAAAGATTTCACGCTTTATGAGGCGGATAAACTGGCAGCAAACCATAATCATGGGGCAGGCTGTACGTTTGCAGCAGCGATAGCGGCTGGTTTAGCCAAAGGTATGCTGGTCAAGGACGCTGTAGCAGCAGCCAAGCAATTTGTTACAGAGGGGATTCGAGGCGGATTTGCCTTCAACCAGTATGTAGGCCCTGTATGGCATGGTGCGTACAATAAGGCTGAACAACGCATGAATCGCTAAGACAGCATGATATATGTCCAATCTATAGACCCCATTTGCGAGCGCAGCATTGCAATAGATGGTCATGAAGGAGTTCGGCTTATATGAAAAAGGAAGAGGTTACACTGAAAGAAAGCTTATTTCTTTTAGTTGTTTTATTAGCCATTATAGGATTTTGCATTATCGGCTTAAGCATGGATCCACAAATTCCGATATTATTCTCCTTGGGAATTATTATCGTCTTCGCTAAAATAAAGGGCATATCTTGGGATCGCGTTCATAAAGGAATTTCGAACGGTATTACGCCCGGATTAATCCCTATTCTCATCTTTATGCTAATTGGAGCCTTAATCAGCGTGTGGATTGCAGCAGGAACAATTCCAACGATTATGGTTTATGGCTTTGGCATCTTGTCCGCTAAATATTTTTTGCCTTCTGTTTTTATCATTTGTGCAGTCGTTGGCATTACAGTAGGGAGCTCCTTCACTACGATCTCGACTGTAGGTATTGCCTTCTTCGGAATGGGGCAGATTATGGGATACCATCCCGCCATTACGACTGGGGCAATCATTTCAGGTGCATTCTTGGGAAACAACGTCTCGCCTTTATCAGATACAACGAACCTGTCCTCGGCTATTGGTGAGGTTGACTTGTTCGAACATATCCGTTATATGCTGCGGGTTGTCATTCCCGCCTTTCTGATTTCACTTTTATTCTTTGGAATTGTAGGTCACGCGAAGGTGCTGACGACAGGCGAACAAATTAATGAACTTGTTCAAACCTTAAATTCGTCATTTACTGTTTCGGCTTGGACCCTAATACCAGTGTTAGTACTTTTTCTATGTGCCTGGCGGAAAATTCCGGCCATTCCGACTTTGCTCCTAAGCATTGTCTTTACAATTGGAATTCTGTTCATTTATCATCCAGAGACAAGCTTGGCTAGTTTGTCTAAGCTTATGCAGGATGGTTATGTAGCGAACACAGGCGTTGAGAGTGTGGACAAGCTATTGTCTCGCGGCGGTATTCAAAGCATGATGTGGTCTGTTTCACTTATTCTGCTTGCCTTGTCTTTAGGTGGATTATTAGTGGAAATGAACATCATTAAAACAATTATTTCTCGTATTTCTTCCTTTGTCAGCACAAAAGGAAAGCTCATTCTAATGACAGCAGTTAGCTCCATGGGGATTAACCTGCTGCTTGGGGAGCAATATTTGTCCATTATTTTACCAGGTGAAGCGTTCAAGTCACAATATGATGCGATCAATGTCCAGCGCAAGGAAATGACAAGAATCCTCGCAAATGGAGGAGCGGCCTTTAATGCGCTTATTCCTTGGGGGGTTAGCGGAGTATTTATTACGGGGACGCTCGGCGTATCTACACTTGAATACTTACCATTTGCAATATTCTGTATTGCAGCACCACTGCTCAATATTCTTTATGGTTTCTTGAGAAAGTCTAAACAAGCGTCTAAAACGCTCTAATCGAAAAGTCGAAGAGAAAAAGTTGGTGTGCAGCCAGCTTTTTTTCTGCGATAGAGCACATCGCTTCTGTGAAATGCGTGGAATTAATTACTAATGAAAATCAATGCTATAATATGTTATACCTATTTCAGAATATCTGGAGAAAAAAATCACAAAACTGGATTCTGTCACATGAAAATGACCTTCTAATCCCACCTTCACACACGATGAGATTGGAATCAGCCATGACTCAAGGAGGTTAACATATGTTAATAGAAGAACTGCAAGGCAAATCATTAGATGAATTTTTCCAAGGAATTCTGTCTTTAGAGACAATTGAGGAATGCTATGCTTTCTTTGATGATTTGTGTACAGTGAATGAGATCAAGACGATGGTTCAACGCTTTCAGGTTGCCAAGATGCTGTACAACCATAACACTTACAGTGAGATTGAAGCAGAAGCAAACGCAAGTACAGCTACCATTTCCCGTGTTAAGCGTTCTTTGAATCACGGCAACCATAGCTATGAATTGATGTTCGCCCGGATGAAGGAACAAGCGGACAAAGGTTCAAAATAAGCTTACCAATCATCATTTCTTACGAATATATGTATCTTCGTACTAGGAAAACCTCTCCATACAGGCTTGCGCACCTTGAAGGTTCAACTTTCACATCAATTACTTTCTAGTTACATGTAAAGCAACTTCCATGCCCAAAAACCAATTAGGGGAGAAGGAGGGGGAGACTTAGCTTCGCTCAGTCATATGAGTAAGCGGATTGCTCTAGTCACCCCCAACCAATGCATGCTACTCCTCAACGAGCTCCTTGAATGACTTCACCTTGCCATGCGCATGCGGAGTTTGCTTGCGAATTTTATCGGCGTTTTCCCGGCGATGTTTCGGAATGGACATGAATGATAGCCTCCTCCTGAGATTAGCCAATCAGGCATCATAAGATCATGGCTAGATAGATACAAGCATCTGTCTAGCCAGCAGCATTCGATTTGAATGTGAACCGAATGTGTCATTAATATGAGCTGTATTGACAGCGGCTATCCCCGCCAATGTTAGGTGGTGAACGCATGTGGATTGTTTTGACAGAGGAATAAGTTGTATGATATTCTTTATTTAGATGTTTATCTAAATATCTAATGTTGAATGATCAGTATTCCAAGGGTCGGGGGATGATTCAGGTGAATAAATCAGCATGGAAATGGATGATGGCAGCATGCTTGCTGCTTGGAAGTGCCGTGCCTACTGCATTTGCAGAAGAGATGAAGCATGAAGCAGCAGTGTCTGAGAAGAAGGATGGGGCTATTATGGTTCCGCTTCGTCAAGCAGCGAATGCAATTGGTGCTTATGTAAAATGGGATCAGGGTACAAAAGAAACAACGGTTGCCTTTTCAGATCGAGTATGGATAGTGCGCAGTGGAAGTGTTGAATCTACGGTGAACGGGCAATCTTGGAAGCTGTCAGCGGCACCTAAATTGGAGCAGGGAATGTTGCTTGTTCCTTTGGACAGTATGCGCGAAGCGCTGCAAATTCAAGCAGAATGGATGAATGGGGAGATGCAAGCAGACAAATCGGATTGGAAGACGCTTGCTTCCCAATTCGTTATGCAGTTTGCTGCAGCCGCGGATCATCCAGAAGCGGCAGAACAGATTCAATCACACCTTACTCCCGCGCTTCAACAGGCAGGACAGGTTCATCCAATTGGCATGTTCGCTAAACAAGTCACAACCATGCTCGGAAAGCCAACCCAAATGATTCAAGCCTTGCAAAGCGAAAATGAAGTGCATCGCAATGTTACTATCTCATTCAAGACTGATAAAGGTGCGGTATTATCCGTGGTGCTTCGTTATGCCAATGATGGTTTGGTGGATGATATGTACTTCAACTTCACGCCGCAAGGTCAATATCAAGCCCCGTCCTACGAGGATAAGAACGCGTATCGGGAAGAGTCGATTGTAATTGGAGAAGGGCAATTCAAGCTGCCAGGCACATTAACCTTGCCTGTATCGGGTGAAGGCAGCTATCCAGTACTTGTGCTCGTTCATGGATCGGGTGCGAATGATCGCGATGAGTGGATCGGCGGAACCAAAATGTTCCGTGACTTGTCCGTTGGCCTTGCCAAACAAGGAATTGCAACGATTCGGTATGAGAAGCGAACACGCGAATACCCGTATCAGTCGAGTGCGATTCCGCGTTTTACAGTGAAGGAAGAGTCGACAGATGATGCCCTGCATGCGGTTGCATGGGCAGCCCAAGATAAGCGGCTAAACAAGCAGCAAATATTTGTGCTTGGCCATAGTCAAGGCGGGATGCTCGTACCTAGAATTCTTGCTCAGGATACGGCGAAGTCGATTCGAGGGGCTGTTATTGCAGCAGGCCCTTCAGGTCCGCTTGAAGATCTTATGTTGACACAATTCGAAGGACAAGTGGCTCGTGCGAAGGAAGCAAAGCTGCCTGAACAATCGATTGCCCAACTGGAAGCGCAAGTAGCGGCTTGGAAACAGTCGCTTCAAATCATTAAAAATAAAGAATACACAGTAGACAACTACCCGGCGAATTTGCCTCTGGGGACGCCTTCCTGGTGGTTTGATTTCCGTGACTATTACGGCGGGGAAATTGCAAAAAATCAACAGGTTCCAATGTTGCTTATTCAAGGGGACAATGATGTTCAAGTAGGCAAGGAGCATTTGGACGGCTGGAAGAAGGCGCTAGCGGCTCGCACCAATGTAGCGTATAAGCTATATCCAAAGCTGAACCATGTTTTTGTACCGTATGATAAGCCCTCTACGGGAGAAGAATATATGCTGCCGGGCAATGTGCCGCTTGAGGTTATCAATGACCTGTCGAAATGGATAAAATCTCAATCCTAATGTAATGTTCATTACACACGCATTTAGTATTGATTATTATGAACAAGAGTGCACTGTCTGATTCAAGGCGGTGCGCTCTTTGTACGTTGTACGTCATTCTGGATAAATGATGTACACAGAGGAGGATTTATAGCATGAGGCGTACGAAAAAACCACGAAAATTTATAATCAGTATTTTTATTACCTTCGTTCTCCTTATTTTTATTCCCTACATATTGGTGAACAGCACACCCTCATTAACCGCCCTATTCGTGAGAAAGTTATTTGAAACCCCAATTGCAACCCAGCCTGAAGGGTATGAATCGTTCAGCAGCCAAGTGCAGGCGCAGCGTGATTTGACTTATCCATCGAAGTATAAGGATAACCGATTCGATATATACTTGCCGAAAATGTCCGAAAGAACGAAATCATATCCGACCATTATCTGGGTGCATGGTGGCGCGTATGTGGGAGGGGATAAGAAGGATCTTGCGATTTTCTCCACTATGTTAGCAAGTCATGGCTATGCGGTATTGACGATGAATTATGAGCGAGCGCCAGAAGCCAAATATCCTACGCCTATTTTGCAGCTGGATGAATTTTATCAATATGTAAAGGCAAATCCGGAGCATTTCCCGATTGATGCCAATCGGCTGTTCTTTGCCGGAGATTCGGCAGGAGCACAGATTGCCAGCAATTATACAGCCATTCAGACACACTCAGATTTGGCACGTCAAATGGGAATGGAGCAAGCAGTACCGCGAGATACTATAAAAGGAGTACTGCTGTATTGCGGCCCCTTTGATTTAGAGAAGTTTCACAGTGCGGAATACGCATTGCCCATTCAATTTTTCCTGAATCAAATCGCTTGGAGCTACATTGGAGAGAAGAAATGGCACGAAGTCGAGAAGGTGAAATTAGCCTCAGTCGTCAACTTTGTGACCAAGGATTATCCACCAGCCTTTATTACAGACGGGAACAAAAACTCGTTCGAGGAGCACGGAAAAGAGTTGGCTGCGCGGCTCGAAGCTGTAAATGTTCCCGTTCATACCCTATTCTTTGCTAAGAATGAAGCCATTACTGAGCATGAATATCAATTCAAGCTGGATACGGAGCCTGGAATGATGGCATTGGAACAGAGCTTATCCTTTTTGAAACAATACGCAAGCAAATAAAAAAACAGGAGACAGTACAAATGAATAAGACAGTGCGCACTGTGCTCCTGGTGTTTATTTTTACTATTTCTCAACTTGTGGAGTCCATAATTTATATAAATCAGCAAATGCAAATGAATCATATTGAATATGCTGCAGCATAGGATGGATAGGATGCTCGTGCTGCGGGTGGTGCATGAACCCGATGCAGGCTTCGTCAACTAAGTATTGAACGATACAATCAATCCTTTTTTCCCTATCTTCTGTATTTTCATGCTGGAACAAAAATAACTGGGATTCAATCCATTCCAGTTGTTCAACACTCAAATAACGACGGAAAGCCAATGCCTCACTGCGGAAAGCAGCCAGCACCGAAAGATGCGGATCAAGCGAAGAGACCTCACCGGACAGGATGATATCCATGTCTTGATCGTTTGTCGGATTATGGACATCGTCGAAAGAGTAGGGGTGAAGTTCGATATAAATCCCGATACAAAGCGCTCTTTGTTGAATCCAGGCTGCTTCCTCCCATGCTTCTGGGACATCCAGCATATATAACCGCAGCTTTTCGCCGTTATAGGAGCTGTCGGTAAGCCAACTTTTTGCTCTAGCTAGACTTTTCCTGATCAGAGTGCTTTTCCACGGGAAAAAATGAGAGGCAGGGAAAAGCTCAGTTCGATCTAGCTCCTTCCACATAGCCTCCATGTCCAGCAATTCGATCAATGCTAATCGCAACATTCGATCCCGCATGATAGGGGAGTGCTTCGCATTGAAAATAGCAAACCGATATCCGAGCTCCGCGGTACGATCATTTGCTGGATTGAACTGAACTGTTCCAGTGCTCGGAATGTCATATTGGATAAGATGAGCCCGTTCCGGCGGCATTTGCCAACAATGAATCTCGTCTATATAAGCGCGCTCGCGAAAATACGGATCAAATGCATGCAGCACAATTCGATTTTGCTGGCTGGATACGATTCGATAAGGTCCAGTGCCAATAAACAGCCTATCCGCAGTCGCACTATTCTCTGGGAGGATAATCATCGGCGTTGACGCTAGATAGCGTCCGAACAAAGGATTCGAGCGTTGAAGCACAATGCGAACCATGAGTGGCGAAGGACAATCTATGGATGCGATATCCTGGACTAGCCAGCGATTGGGACAGGCTAGATGCATGAGCCGTTCCATGCTAAACTTGACATCCCGACTTGTCAAAGCGCGATGGTGATGGAACCATACCTGCTTGCGCAAATAGATCGTCCATGTATGCCTTTGCTCATCAACCTCCCATCCAATAGCCAAATGAGGCACAAGCTCATTCTGATCTGCATCAAAACGGAGCAGCGTATCTCCGATTAACGAGGCAAGCATTGAATCATAGGTGATTGATACGAACGCAGGATCAAGATTTGTTACTGGATAGGTTGTAATGGCATGTAACACATCTTTGTCTGCCGTTGCAGGTCGCAGCCCTAACTGCTCTTGAATAGGCTTTTGCAAATCACCGATCCACTGCCTTGGAAAAGGAAGTTGGAGGACATGAAGTAGTTGTTCCATGTCTTGATGCTGAAGGCTGTGCTGGATGGAATCAAGCAAATCATCATAAAAATCCGTAACAAAGCATATCTCGGATTGATTTCCCCTGCCTCGTCCAGGAGTATAAGTACAGTAATGCTCAGAAACTAGCTTATGCAGCTTTCGCTTGGCATTTTTGCGGCTGCAATGCCATACATGTTCCAGTTCTTGCAACCGCAGCGCTGCGGTACGGTTACGTTCACGCTCGTAGAGATAAGCGCGTAATGACAAATAATCCAATTGAAGCAATTCGCTCACCTCACTCTAAAAGGGGACATGTAAGCAAGGATTATACCCTTTTTTCCTCTTTTTGCAAGACTGATAATAGGGATAAGGCAATTATCTACTAAGAGGAAATGGGAGGAGACGTTCCTATGTTCACAACGCAAAGAATCCGATTGCGCAAAATGACAGAGCAGGATGTACAGGTGTATCATAGCTGGAGAAACGATGCAAGGGTGATGGAGACCACAAATCCATGCATGGATTTATATACCCCTGAGGATACCGATGCATTCGTTCGCAGCGTTATCCTCGGATCAGCGAATTCGAAATCATACATCATTGCTGATGCAGACACTGAAAAGCCCATCGGAATTATGTCACTTATTTCAATCGACTGCAAAAATCGCAATGCAGAGCTCATTATCGATATCGGAGAACCGGATTATTGGGGGAAAGGATACGGACAGGAAGCATTGCAGATTTTACTGCAATATGCCTTCTACGAGTTGAATTTGCATCGGCTATCCTTACGAGTGTTCGGTTTTAACGAAAGAGCGATTAAGCTGTATACGAAAATAGGTTTCAAGCAAGAGGGGATCGTGAAAGAAGCCCTATTCCGCAATGGAGCTTGGCACGATGTTATTCATATGGGACTGCTGCAATCGGAATACACAGTAAAATTTACATAGAAAGTGAAAAATATAACTATTCATTTGGTGAAAGTGATAACTTTCACTTTTAAAAATCAAAGTATATGCTACCATTATCCATGTACGGTACATCTTTCGCATGCGCAGCGAACCAGTATACACAGACGAGGGGTATCACAACATGAAGAGCATTCGCAAGGCTGGAACCTGGCTGCTGATTTTATGTCTTATCGTAATGGTAGCAGCTTGTGGTAATGGGAATGGAAGCAAGGGAGCGCAAGGCTCGGATGCGGCATCTCAGCAAGAACAGCAGGGCAAGACCATTACATCTGTCGGGGAAGGTGATGGGAAGCACGGTGCGATTAAGGTAGAAGTAACTTTTGAAAATAATGAAATCAAAGATATTAAGGTACTCGAACAGAAAGAGAATGAAGTTCTGGCCGAACCTGTATATAAACAGCTTAAAGAAAATATGATCAGCACCAATACGGCTGAAGTAGATGCGATCAGCGGCTCCAGTATGACAAGCCATGGTTTCATTGATGCAGTTAAAGATGCCGTATCCAAGGCAGGACTTACGCTAATTGCGAAGAAAGCCGATTCCTCCAATAAATCCGAGGAGCCTGCAGAACAAACCTATGACATCGTCGTAGTTGGTGCAGGCGGAGCGGGATTCAGTGCGGCCATCGAAGCGAAGAAGGCTGGTGCTTCCGTCGTCCTGTTGGAAAAGATGCCTACAGTAGGCGGCAACACGCTAATTTCCGGCGGGGAAATGAATGCAGCGAACACATGGGTTCAACAGAAACTTGGCATTAAAGATGATGTCGAATTGTTCATTAAAGATACATTGAAAGGCGGCGACAACGTCGGCGATCCAGAGATGGTGCGCACGATGGCTGAGAATGCTACCCAAGCAGCCGAATGGCTGAAGGATGAGATAAAGGTTGAATTTTTGCCGGATCACCTCTTCCAATTTGGTGGGCACTCGGTAAAGCGAGCGCTTATACCACAGGGACATACAGGAGCAGAACTGATTACGAAGCTGAAGAAGCACTTAGACGGAGCAGGCATTCCGTTGAAAACGAATACAAAGGCAGATAAACTGTTGACCGATGCATCCGGCAAGGTGATTGGCGTCGAAGCAACGGGTGAGAACGGCAGCAAGCTGACGTTCCATGCGAACAAGGGCGTTATTATTGCATCCGGGGGCTTTGGCTCCAATGTAGAAATGCGTAAGCAGTACAATCCAGAGTATGATGAGAAATACATGACAACAGACGCCCCAGGTTCTACGGGTGACGGTATTGTAATGGCACAAGCTGCAGGGGCGGCACTGACCAATATGGCGAGCATTCAAACGTATCCAATTTGCAATCCGAAGACCGGTGTAATTTCACTGGTAGCGGACAGCCGTTTCGATGGCGCAATCCTTGTGAATCAAAGCGGCAAACGTTTTGTAGAAGAGCTTGAACGTCGCGACGTTATTTCCAAAGCAATTTTGGCGCAAGAGGGAAAATACGCTTACCAGTTGTGGAATGAAGATATTGCGAATATTAGCAAGACTCATGAGGTACACAAGGACGAGTATGATATGCTTGTAAAAGAAGGCGTATTGTATAAAGCAGATACATTGGAAGAAGCTGCGAAGTTCTTCAATATCGATCCGGCTGCATTGAAGGCGACGATTGAACGTGTCAATGGCTTCGCGAAGGCGGGCGATGACAAGGACTTCCATCATCGTGCAGGTTTGAAGGATATGAGTAAAGGCCCTTATTATATTGAAAAAGCAGTTCCATCCGTTCACCATACGATGGGCGGTGTTGTCATTAACAAGACGACCCAAGTATTGAATGAGAAGGGACAGCCGATTCCAGGCTTGTTCGCTGCTGGTGAAGTAACTGGCGTCATCCACGGCAAGAACCGTCTCGGCGGCAACGCAGTAGCGGATGCCATTACGTTCGGTCGTATTGCAGGACAACAGTCTGTGAAGTAGCTGTAATAGATGAACACAAAAAAGGAAGCACTTCTCATTTACCAAAATAGGTGGAGAGTCGTGCTTCCTTTTTTATGACTCTTTATAATTCTTTGCGGTAATGACGGTTTCAAATTCAAAGGTTTCCGGCAGATGGTCGGCGTAAGAGTACTCAAAGGTGCGTCCGTCAGTCAGGTAGGCTACCTGTTCGACTCGCATCAGGTAGTCCTGATCCGTTACGTCCAGAAACTGCTTTTCCCTATCATCTGGACGAATTCCCTTGACTCGTACAATCGATGTTCCCACTTGAAGACCAAGCTTATTTTGAATGTGCGAGTATATCGACTGCTCTAATACCGTAACATCAACACCAGGTATGACCGAAATGGGCATCCATGTATGCTCCATTATCGTCGGGATACCGTGAATAATACGGAGGCGGATGATTTTATAGATAAAATCGCCGGCTGCAATCCCCAATTTTCTGGCCATAGTTTCGTCCGCACCGATAATCGCGAATTCGATGATCTTGCTTTCTACCTCACTGCCGTACACAGCTTTGGTACCGATTAAGGTCTGAATCATTCGCGCCTTTTCCTGCTGATGCCAGTCTTGAACCACCGTTCCGCTGCCGCGCCGGCGGATGATGTAGCCATCACGAACCAGCAGATCCAGTGCCTTTTTGATGGTAAGAGACGCAACGCCGAATTTTTCAGCAAGGATTGGGCTGCTTGGGATTTTTTCGTTGATTTTATACTCGCCGTCTAAAATCTGCTGTTTGATTTTTTGGTAAATGGCGAGATATTTTACTTGAGTTGACCCGCTTGCCATTTCCCTGCCTCCTTTGAGCTGGACTTCCTTTCTTAACTGCCCTCTAGTAGTTCACATGTAGAGCCTCAAGCTTGTAAACAGAAGGTGATGGTGCAGCAAATCCGTTTTCCAAGATTTCAATATTCGTTATCGCTTCTTCGTCTGTTACAAGTTTTGAAGCGCCATTTACGATAGTTTCATACGCTGCATCATAGAAACGGCCGTAATCGCCAAGTGGAGTTTTGATTTGTTTTTCAATCCAGTCACCGTTTGCGTTGCGGTATTTAGCAATACCATAGTACATCGGCGAATCTTCACCAAAGCCTGCACTTTCAGGCATAATGCCTGCTTTCAGATCATTTTCCTGCTGATCTTCACCGTATTTGATGAATGAGCCGTTTGTTCCGTGAACGATAAAGCGCGGATAATCTTTTGCTACAACATGGTTGGTTTTAAGTTTAATTTTTAATTGATATCCGTAATGAAGATCAACATCGAAATAGTTATCAACCGCACCTTCCACTTCATTATTGCGAATATCGTAGGTCACCGTATCCGGACGGCCAAATAGTGAAATCAAGCGATCCATCATATGAATCCCTAAACCGTAGAATGAACCTTCTTCTTTCGAACCTTCACGGCTGATTGAACCAGGACGGAAGTAATCAATATGCGATTCAACTTCAAGTATGTCACCAAGGAAACCTTGTTCAATAACCTGCTTCACAGCTAAGAAATCACCATCGAAGCGGCGGTTTTGGTAAGGCATAACGACCACACCTTTTTCGTGGCCTAAAGCTAGTAATTCTTTCGCATGTTCAACTGTATCGCAAAATGGTTTTTCAACGATAACTGATTTTCCAGCAAGTATCACTTTTTTCGCCAATTCGTAGTGCGTATGTGCAGGCGTACAGATCGTCACTAATTGGATTTCATTGTCGTTCAATAATTCGTCCAAATCAGTGGTGAAATTAACCCCCTTTTTCCGATATGGAGCAGCTAATGCTTCGTTCACGTGCCGAGCAAAAATTGTTTTTACCTTTATATGCTCACGCGTGTTCACGTAAGGTAAGTGATAACGGTTGGCTGATTTACCAAACCCGATAAAGCCCATTGTTAATGTCATGTTGTGTAACTTCCTTTTCGTAAATATTATTTATGTTTATTATATATATATATTTATAAAAGTATATAGTTTTGTTTTTGAAATTATATAAATAAGGTAAACCTAATTATTTTGGTTACTTAAAACGATATAAATGGTGAACAAGGCAATGGATGAAAAAGGCTACCTTTTTTTGAAACCTTTACCTGTATAAATTTTGGAAATTTTACAATTGTGCGATGAAAGTCATTGCATTCTGGTTGGATGCAAGCTAGAATAAAATATAATACCAAAATGATAGATTTATTTTGAAATAAAATTTCCGAATAAGTAGGGATAGACATATGTCGATACATGATAATATTTTAATCAAAATCCGTGATATGAAGGATAGCCTTACACCAGTAGAACGAATCGTGGCTGAGTATGTACTCGCTAACCTAGAAGAAATACCGCATTTGTCGATCAAGAACTTGGCTCAGCTGACGAAGACGAGTGATGCTTCCGTGCTCCGTTTCTGCAAAACGATGGGGTACTCGGGCTACCGCAGCTTTATTGTCAGCATCTCCGCATCGATTGGATCGATGGATGATGAACAAAAGGATCAGTATACGGACATTCAACCAGGGGATGATTTAGATACGATCATCTCGAATATTTCGCGCAACAATAGTAAATCCATCGAGGATACGCTTTGCGTAATTGATCGGAAAGAAATCGCCCGTGCCGTGCAGGTGCTGCGCGAGAGCAATCGGGTTGTGTTCTTCGGTATTGGCGCATCAGGACTTGTCGCAATCGACGGCGAGCAGAAGTTTTCGCGCATCAACAAAATGTGCCATGCTTATACAGACGGGCACAGCCAATTAACAGCGGCTACACTGCTTGATAAGGGCGATGTTGCGATTTTTGTCTCGAATTCAGGCGATACGATCGAGATCTTGGATACCTTAGAGATTGCCAAGAAAAATGGCGCCTGCGTTATCGCAATAACCAAGTATACGAAGAGTGAGCTGGCAGAGAACGCCGATATCGTGTTGAGCATCTCAACACCCGAGGTAACGATTCGCAGCGGTGCGATGGGATCGCGGATCGCCATGCTGACGGTAATCGATATTCTCTTTGCGGGAGTAGCAAGTGCGGAATATAAGAATGTGAAGAAATATTTGACGAAAACACATAATATATTGGCCAGCAAACATCGTTGATGCAGCATCAGGATGTAATGACAGACATCGGAAGGGGATAACCGCCGGTGTCTTTTTTTGTTGAAAAACAAAAATAAAACACCAATAATTTATTTTATAATAAAATTTTATTTCAAAAACTGTTGACCATGATGAAAATTAGGTCTAAGATGGGTGTATAAGAAAGTTATACAAAACAGGATAGGAGGATGGCTATGGATGAGTATCTGGCGGGTCTAACGACAGAAGAAATCAATCCAGAGACATTGGTGATAGACGAGTGCACAACCGATCAGATGCTGCGCCTAATGAATGAGCAGGATTCGAAAGTTCCGCAAGCGGTTGCAGCAGAGATTCCGCAAATTTCGAAAGCGGTTGACACCCTGCACCATGCGCTCAAAAATGGCGGTAAAATGTTCTATGTCGGGGCTGGATCTTCCGGCAGAATCGGCGTCCTCGACGCTTCAGAATGTCCACCCACTTTCGGAACTGACCCTTCGTTAGTGCAAGGACATATCGCTGGGGGAGACACTGCACTGAGATGGGCCGTTGAAGGCTGCGAGGATGATGCAGAGGAGGGAATGGCGTTAATTGAGAGATGCGGCGTGACGGACAAGGATGTGGTTATTGGCATCACAGCGAGCGGAAGCGCACAATTCGTCATAGCGGCCCTAAGAAAGGCGCGCGAAATTGGAGCGGCGACAATTGGCGTTGTGAATAATAAGCAATCCAAGCTAGAGAGCGTCTGCGATGTATGCATCTCACCTGTTGTAGGACCGGAAGTCATTATGGGATCGACAAGATTGAAAGCGGGTACAGCCCAGAAGTTGGTGCTGAATATGCTGACAACTTGCACGATGGTTAAACTCGGTAAGACTTTTAATAACTTGATGGTGGATCTTAAAGCGAGTAATATCAAGTTGCGTGATCGTTCTGTTCGGATTATCCAAGCGGCTACAGGGGTTGATGCGAAGACAGCGACCAGCTATTTAGAAAGCGCTTCCATGAGCTGTAAGCTTGCCATCATGATGATTAAGACAGGACTTGACGCTGCTGAAGCGGAACGGGCATTAGAGCAAAGTGAAGGCAGCTTAAAAAAAGCAATTGGCACGTTTACAAAAGCGGTATAGAAATCATTCATTCGATATCCTTGAGGGGGGCTTTATCAATGAGAAAAAGAATGCGTGTATTGGCGTCCATCTGTGCTTTTACCTTGGCAATTTCCCTACTGTCGGCATGCGGAAGTTCCAATGATGCAAAATCGGGAGAACAGGCGAATGGAGGCAAGGGCGGCAAAGACACAATTACAGCTTTGCTTCCGCCAGTATCCGGTAAGTTCCAAGACAACTTCAAGCAAATGGAGAAGGAGTTTAGCGAGTTGTATCCTGATCTGACGCTGAAGATAGAGCCAGCAAGCTGGGAAGATGTGACGCAAAAGCTCGATACACAAGTTAATGCGGGCAGCCCGCCGGATATTGCATTCATCGGCTCTGCCAGTATTCCAAAATATATCCAGCAAGGAATGATGATGGATATTAAGGATGTAGCAACGCCTGAAATGATCGCGGATTATGATAAGGTTCCGCTTGAATACATGAAGAACGGAGACGGACTCTATGGCTTCCCGGCATATATGGAGGTTCACGCATTGGGCGGCAACAGAGAGTTCTTGGAGAAAGCCGGAATCGACTGGAAGAAAGTTCAGCAAGAGGGCTGGACGTTTGATGAATTCCGCGAAGCTGTGAAGAAAGGTGTCGTAAAAGAAGGCGACAAGACTTCCCGCTATGGCTTCGTATTCGCTACGGCTGGCGTAGCTTCAAAGGACTACTTGGGGATTCTGGTTAAGAATGCAGGCATGCCTGATCCGTTCGATAAAGATTTGAAGTATGCATACACAAGCAAGAACTTCTTGGAAGTACTGAAGGATATTCGCACGCTCATTGATGACGGCTCTATGCCGAAAGAGCTCAGCTCTGTAGACGCAGGTAAGCGCTGGAACATGTTCCTGACAGGGCAAACCATGATTACAGGTAAAGGTCTTGCAACTTTCGAAAATAACGCGAACGAAAACAACGAAAAAATTGCAAAAAAAGATGGCAGTGAAGTAAAAGGCAGTATTCCGGTTCAATATACCGTTCTGCCGGTTCCAACCTTCTTAGGGCAGAAGCAGCAATCTACTGTCGCGGTGGATGGTTATGTAACCTTCCGTGGAAAAAATGAGCCAACGCCTGAGCATAAAGCGAACGTAGTAAAAGCTGCATACTTCCTTGCAAGCGGTAAAGTTGCAGCGACAACGAATAATGATCTCTTTGCAGCGCACATTACACAATCGGCAAGAAAAGAAGCAGAAAAGATGCCAATCAAGAGAGACGAGTTCAATGAAAAGGCTGTACAAACATTGCTTAGCCATGCAGCGCCTGCACGTCCAGACATCCCAACAGACCTGGGTGCAAAAGCGATTAAAATGGAAACGGAAGTCATTGTGCCTAAGCTTCAAGCGTTGATTGCCAATGAAATTACACCTGAGCAAATGTATGATGCTGTGAAATCAGCAGCCATTTCAACATTTGGTGAAGACGGCATTGTGAAGGACTAAGAATGTAGTCAGCTTCGGATCGCTGCATGGATCAACATACGGCGATCCGAAAATGTTTATGACATTGCGTATTGAAAGGGGTTTCGCATTATGGCCCAATTAGCTAAGCCGTTGAAAAGACGGAAAATTAGAGGGGATTCCGGTTGGGGATATGCGTTTATCGCGGTAGCATTGGTTGTATTTGCAGTCTTTACCGCATATCCGGTCGTAAGTGCCTTTATCATCAGTTTTCAGGATTATAAACCGCTTGGATCTACATGGATAGGATTCGATAACTATATTTCTTCCTTTAAAGATCCGCTCTTTTGGAAGTCTATCAAGAATACGGTTGTATATACGATACTCACCGTTCCCGTTGCATTGATGATCTCGTTTGCGGTCGCCATTCTCATCTTGCCGCTTAGCAAGAAGCTGCAAACGACGTTCAAGGCCGTTTACTATTTGCCGGCAGTTGCATCAGGCGTTGCCATGTCCGTTGTATGGCTGTGGATCTTCGATCCGATGGAAACCGGTATTATGAACCAGCTCCTAGGCCTGTTCGGCATCAGCAATTTGAATTGGCTCGGCTCAAGCTCGACTTCGATGTTCTCTTTGGTTTTGATGTCCTGGCTGGCAAGCCACGGTACAAGCATCATTATTTATTTGGCAGCATTGCTCGGTATTGATGATAGCTATTATGAAGCAGCAGCGCTGGACGGGGCTTCCTTCCTGCAGAAGCTGTGGTACATTGTCATTCCTTGTTTGAAGCCAACAACCTTGTTCTTGTTGGTAACTGGCGTTATCGGCTCTTTCCAAGTATTCCAGAACGCTTATCTGATGACAGGCGGCGGCCCGGACAACTCGACAACAATGGTCGGATTGCTCATCTTTGACAACGCATTCAAATATTTTGAATTCGGTAAAGCTGCGGCACAATCTCTCGTGTTGGCTGCAATCATTGCTATCATCTCGTTCATGCAATTTAAATTTATGGGTAAAGACGTGGAGTATTAAGGAAAGGGGAGAAGCCAACGATGTCACTCTACAATCCGCATAACGGACAACCGGCGGCTAAACATACGAGAAACGCTGCCATCATATTCATACTTTTGTTATTTGCTTTGGCCACGATCTTCCCTATTTATTTTATGATTATTTCTTCCTTCGGGGATCCCGTCGAAGCAGGGGCGATGAGCTACTCGCTCTTCCCATCTAAAATATCTTTTGAATCGTATAAGTTTTTCTTCGATTACAGTGAATACTCACTGCGCTGGTTATTGAACTCATTATTTGTAGCGGCTGTTGTTACAGTTTCGAACGTGTTCTTTGCAAGTATGGCCGGCTATGCCTTCTCTAAAATTAAGTTCAAGGGCAGAACCGCATTGTTTACATTGCTTCTCGTTGCGATGATGATTCCGTATCAGGTAACACAAGTGCCGTTGTACATCTTGATCGTTAATATTTTTCAAATCCAAAACACGTACAGCGCTTTGATTTTGCCTGGTCTCGTTACTGTATATAATATTTTCCTTTCGAAGCAGTTCATGAGCAGCATTCCGAATGAAGTATTGGAATGTGCGAAGATCGAAGGCTGCAATCAGTTTCAAGTGTACTTCAAAATTATTCTGCCGCTGTCTAAGACTGTACTCGCGGTAATGGCGATTCTTACATTTATGGATAGCTGGAATACGTTCTTCTGGCCATTCTTGGTTACGAATACAATGGATATGCAGACGATTCAGGTAGGCCTTAAAAACTTCAGATTTGCCAACACGACATACTTTTCGCCGATGATGGCAGGTGCTACAATCTCAGCGCTGCCTATGTTTATTCTCTTCTTCAGCTTGCAGAAGTACTTCCTGCAAGGGGTAACCGTAGGTGCGGTGAAAGGCTAATAAAGAGGAATTTCAAAAAGGTCGCCTTTGATCACGAAGGTGTATGGAAAGTAATTCGGCATCGAATCGTGCACTCACTCTCGAATAGTGTCTGCTTTCGAAGTATGTTTCCTTCGGAAACATCTTAGCTGCTCATGTAGTCTCGCCTACACTGCGCTGCTCCTTACAAGTTTTTCTTAGCAAAACTCACTTCGGAAGCATTAGCTTCGAGTTCCTGACAATCTTCTCGGTGCTGAAAACCGACCTTTTTGAACTGGATTATAGTCTCCTGCAATCTAATCCTGAACCTTCATCGCTGCGATGAAGGTTTAATGTTTAAATGGAGGTCCTGCGATCATGCTTGTCACATGGGATAACAAATATAGGGAAGACGTTATTGCATTATGGAATGAAGAGGCAGTTCGCGATGGATATAAAGAGCTTACTGTAGTGAGTTTCCAGGACATCTTTCGTTCTAACCCTTACTTCGATTCGGCGAACACATTCGTTCTACTTGATGATGAAGGCAGTGTACAAGGCTTTGCCTGCGGTTGTACTGGGGATGACTTGCCGCTTGGCGATACAGCCGGATATATCACATGCGTTGTATTGTCCCGCAAATGCAGTTCAGACGATCATTACAAGCAACTGCTGGACGCGGTAGAGCATCGTTTTCGTGAGCTTGGGAAGAAGCAGGCAGATATCCTGTTCTTCAACCCGATGAAGCTGCCTTGGTATATTCCAAATACGCTGCATCATGAGCATAACAATGCGCCGGGAGTACCCATCGGCAGTGAATTCCATCAATTTCTGCTGCGGCAAGGCTACATGGAACGAGCTGTTCAACAAGCGATGTATCTGCCTTTGGCTGAGTTCGAAATCCCTGAGCAAATCGTTACTAAGGAGCAAGCGGCAGTGGCAGATGGTTATACCGTCGGTTTGTATGATCGGGTACGTCATAATGGGATCGCAGCCATGCTGAATGAGCTGAACAACCCGCTGTGGCGCAAGGAGATTGGGCAAGCAACTGCGGATGGTGTTCCCGTAGTGATTGCAGCGCATCAAGGCCAAGCAGTTGGCTTCGCAGGTCCAGTCATTCGCCAGAAGAGCGGTCGGGGATATTTTGCTGGCATTGGCGTGAGTCCCCATCATAAAGGACATGGACTTGGCACCATTTTATTCTTCAAGCTTTGTGAAGCATTCCGCAGCATTGGGACGGAATACATGTCGTTATTCACAGGAAGCACCAACCCCGCGCTTCGCATTTACGAGAAGGCGGGATTCCAGACCGTCAAACAATTTTCAATCATGAGAAGGGAGTTGTAGGTATGAGCGAGCAGCAACGAACGATTTTAGCAATTGGTGGTCATGTGGGAGATATGGAGTTGACGGCGGGTGGTGTATTGGCAAGCCACGCACTCAAGGGCGACCGCATTGTAACCTTGGCTTTGACAGCAGGGGAACGAGGGGTTCCGGCCGGACAGAATATGGCGGAATATCGCGAGCAGAAGGTGAATGAGGCGAAGGCGTTCGCGGAAATGCTGGGCGGTGAAGCGATTGTATTCGATATTCCAGATGGCGAGCTGAAGGACAATGAAGAAATGCGTCTGAGAGTTTGCGACGTTATTCGTCAGATGTGTCCGAACATCATTATTACGCATTTTAAAAACAGCATGCACAAGGATCATATGACGACCCATCGCATCGTGAATGATGCGCGCTTCTTCGCTGGGCTGGCATCGCTCGAGCGGGAACTTCCCGCATTCTTCGCTTCTACACTCTATTATGCAGAAAATTGGGAAGATGCGGTTGATTATAAGCCATATGTATACGTCGATTTCTCGCAGGAGGCTTATGATCTGTGGATCAAGGCAGTTTCCCTGCATTGGTTCGTGACAGGCAGCAAATCATTCCCGTATCTGGAATACTACAAGCATTTGGCGCGGGTACGCGGTATTGAGGCTCGGAAGCAATATGCGGAGACGTTTATGGTTCCAGCAGAAACGATGTGCATACGGAAATCGGAATTATAAATTGACTAGTAATCGCACATATAAGGAGGCACCTATGATCCGCAACGGTATTGATTGTATTGGAGAATATTCTGAAATATTCAAAGGCAAACGCGTCGGCCTTATTACCTCCCCAACAGGATTGAACAATCAATTTGAATCCACAATTCAAATTTTACATGACAACTTCAACCTAGTGGCGATGTTCTCGCCAGAGCATGGGGTTCGCGGTGATCTAGCGGCAGGGGTACAGGTTGAGACCTATACAGATCCATTTACAGGCGTGCCTGTATATAGCTTATATCGCAAAGATTCCAAGCGTCTCAGTCAGGAGATGCTGGACGAAGTCGACTTGGTCGTCTACGATATACAGGATGTTGGCGTACGCTATTATACGTTCATATACACGATGCTCTATGCGTTGGAAGACTGCGCGAAGGCAGGCAAAGAGTTCGTCGTATTGGATCGAATCAATCCGCTTGACGGTAATACAGTAGAAGGAAATATTCTGAAGGCGGGCTTTCAGTCGTTTGTTGGTAATTATCCATTGTGCGTTCGTTATGGCTTGACTGCAGGCGAGGTTGCCCTGATGGCGAACGAGCAGATGAACTGGAACGCCAAACTGCATGTCGTTCGCTGTGATGGCTGGGAGCGGTCGATGCAGTTCCCGAATACAGGAAGAACATGGGTTATGCCATCTTTAGGGCTGCCGCGCTATGATTCAGCACTTCTCTATCCAGGTACATGTGTATTTGAGGGGACGAACATATCGGAAGGCCGAGGTACAACAGCGCCATTTGAAATCATCGGGGCGCCTTTCATTGAGGCAGAAACGCTGGCAGATGAAATGAACCGCCAGAAGCTGCCGGGCGTTATTTTCCGGCCTGTTTATTTCAAGCCGTCCTTTTCGAAGTTCGAAGGCGAGCAGTGCGGCGGGGTGCAAATTCATGTGCTCGACAATCGCGCGGTTCAGTCATTTGAAGCTGGCGTTAAACTAATGTTCACGATTAAGAACAACTATGAGCAGTTTGCCTTTTTGCCGCCAGTGAAGGAGAATTCCAGGCCTTTCATCGATTTGCTCTGCGGAGACAAGCTGTATCGAGAGGAATCTTTGGATGTACCAGCGATGCTCGAGCAATTCCGTGAGGAAAGTCGGGAATTTGCGATGCTGAAGCAGCAGTATCATTTATATAAATAGAGAACAGTTTTTACAAGGAAGATGAAGGATGTGAGCGTACGTTGACATACGTAGCAGGCTTAGACGGCGGCGGTACGAAGACAGCAGTAATGATTGCGGATGATCGAGGAACGGCGGTGCATGCCTTTACATCTGGAGCTATTAATATTAATGGTCAGGATGAAGCGAGTGTACGTGCAAGTCTGCAAGAAATATTCGAGACGATCGCAAGCGTATGCGGCGGGCTTGGGAACTGTGCGCAGGTGTGCATCGGAGCAGCCGGAGTCAGCAATCCGACAGTCGTAACTCGGCTCGAAGCCATTGTCCGCGATTGCGGATATGAAGGCGGACTCATCATTACCGGCGACCAAGAGACGGCATTGTACGGCGCCCATAACCGTGAATATGGCATCATTCTCATTGCAGGCACGGGATCTATTTGCTATGGGAGAAATGAAGTGGGTCAGTCTCATCGCGCTGGCGGCTATGGCCATCTCATTGATGATGAGGGTAGCGGCTACAGCATCGGACGTGACTTGTTATCCATCGTTGTACGGGCGTACGACGGGCGCATACCTGCAACGCCGATTACAGATAGGGTAATGGAGCAGTTGGGGATTGAATCGATGCAGCAATTAATTCGATTCGTATACGACAAGCAGACAAATAAGAAGGATATTGCAGCTCTTGCTCCGATACTATCGCAGGCATGTGAGCTAGGTGATTCTGCAGCTCTAGAGATTGCTCGTAAGGCGGCAAGCTCTCTCTGTGAGCTTGTTATCCCGGTGGTAGAGAAGCTGTCTCTACAGTCAGGGACGGTCGCCATGGCAGGAAGCGTGCTGCTGAAGAACAGCAATGTGCGAGATGCTTTCGTAAACATACTAAAAGAACGTTATCCGAATATGGATTGCATTACACCGAAGAAGGATGCTGCGCATGGCGCAGTAATGATGGCATTATCCAAGCTTGCGGCCTGCTCCTAGGAGGGTGAGTTTATTAGAAATGCAACATATGCAATCGTATCAAAATCGCGGTGAATCGTGTCTTCTATTAATGAGAGGATGCAAGCAGCTGCGATTTTCTATTGTTGTATGTGGCAATGTGGACGCGGCGGGGAACCACCGTGCTGTTCGTTCAGCTAATTTCAAGAAAGATCCAAAATATTATATGTAAACAGAACGGTCAGGCAGCAATTTAATGAAAGAAAGGAGCTTTCCTGCATCGAGTTCTACTCATGCTTGGAAGCTCCTTTCTGATTGAAATAGATTACATGCTTCCTTTTCGTGTGCCGCGGAATAAGATGCTCATGGACCATCTGGCACACCATAACGATATAGCAGCAAACAGCAGTGCCCACACAATGGCTGGAATGTAGGTGACATGGCTGAGATTGGCGGCATCTCCTGCCCCATTCGGCATTCTTATGGACAAGAAGACCAGATATACGGAGCTGATGACCGATTCCACTAGACAGATGAACGCGATTAGCAAATAGTAGCCGCTTCTAAGCCATGGGGGAGCGAACTGCCAGATGAGGCCTGTCAGTGCAACGAAGCCTGCGCACCACATCATGCCATACCCATTGCGAACGAACAGAATTAGGCTGATTAGCGCTAAGGATGCAATTGCGATAAGCCCCGCGGCCTCCTGCTTACGAGCATGCAAATAGAACAGCAGTACAGCAAATAACGAAGCGCCGATGTAGCCGGCGAGCGATATCGGAATCGCCTTCCATGTTGACGTATATGCGGAATAGGTAACACCGCTTTGATTGCTGAATAAATGAATGTACATCACTTTACCAGAGAGTACAAGCGTAACGAGTGCATGAGACAGCTCATGAATTAACGTATCTACATTGCGAAAGAAGCTTGAGAAAGGTATAAACCGGGTCAAGCAAGCGGTAGCAGCAATAAATAAGATGACTTTTGTCCAAGAACGTATGGCGATCCCTTCTCCCTGAATCTTCAATTGATCCTGCATGATTTTCTTCTCTTTATCCTCCTTCATGATATTCGACGCCTGATTCTGTATTCCTTGAACCGCAAACGGAAATTTCATGTAGATAACTTGTCACGCTTGTCATGCTAGTCTGCATAATCGGTCAAGTTCCCACATAGACATGTTATCAGTGATGAGGAGTACACCGAATCGAAGAATATTGATGTCAGAGGGGATGATCTCATGCGTCGGATCACATGGGTATTGGCCATCGTGATGAGCGTAGCGATCCTAGTAGCTGGTTGCGGCAAAAAGGATGCGTCTGCGGTGGTTCAAGATCTGGACAAGGTAATGAGCAAATTGGAAAGCTATGCAGGCATCGGCACGATGACGCTGCACTCAGGGCAGCAGCCGCTTGAATACCGGGTTGAGGTATGGTATCAAAACCCGTCGTACTACCGGATCGAGCTGAAAAATGAAAAGAAGGATATTACGCAAATTGTACTCCGCAACAAAGAGGGCGTCTTCGTTTTGACACCAAGCTTGAATAAAATTTTCCGCTTCCAAAGCGATTGGCCGGAAAATCAAGGCCAGGTATATCTGTATCAAACGTTAGTACGCAGCATCCTGTCCGATAACGCGCGTCAATTTACTGCAGATGGAGATAACTATGTATTCGAAGTGGCCGCCAATTACCAGACGGATTCTCTTGTTCGCCAGAAAATATGGCTGAGCAAGGACAGTTATGCACCGAAGCAAGTACAGGTGACGGATTCGGAAGCCAAGGTTGTCGTGGAAATGAAATTCAATCAATTCGACTTCAGCAAGAAGTTCGATCAGGATTCCTTTGATATGCAGCGCAATATGACGAGTATGAAAAATTCCTCGCTTCCAGACACGACTGTAGACGCAACAAAGATTCCGGATGGAAATACAAAGGAAACGACTGCGAAAGTGGATGATTCTAAACAGCAGCCTCAACATCCTGGAGATGAGCCTTCATCTGGGACGACAGATGGAACAGGTTCGGAAACGACAGGTTCTGATGCAGGAGCGAGTGATCGCAGCAATGATGAGGCTGAGCTTGGTCCGTTCGGTATTATTGAGCCATCTTATTTACCGGAAGGGGTAACAAAGAAGGATGAACCTGCAATTCCGGACAGTAAGGAGCACGCTGTTGCCATTCGATATTCAGGAACTTACAACTTCACGATTATGGAATCCCGTCCGAAGGATATGGAAACCGGTATGCCAATTGGCGAAGGTCTCAACCTTGGCTTTACGGTTGGACAGCTGTCAGGCGAGGAGCAAAAGGCTCTCACATGGATGTATGACGGCGTCAAATACCGCATCGTAAGCAGCGATCTCCCGGCATCTGAAATGGTAAAAATAGCACAATCCATGGTTGACCAGCCAGGAAAATAGGCGAATGTATTGAGGTGCGCGGTCCGTATTCTAATTGATGGAATAGGGGCCGCGTTCATGCGTATCGGCCATTGCAGCAGAGGAATCGGATGATTCTGACTAGACAAGTGTTTATTTCCTTAGAAAAGGGTGGTAATCGCCGTCTGCATTGGTTGACAGTCTTCCGAACGGCAAGTAACATAGGATATTGACGATTGAACGGGAGAAACGAGAGACGGTGAGGGTGGTTGACTTGGAGACGTATTTTCGCCCGACGCGCGCAGAAATTTCATTAGACGCATTGCGCCGGAACTTGCAAGCATTCCGCAGCACAGTACCTGCTTCTACAAAGCTTAGCGTATGTGTGAAGGCAAATGCATATGGACATGGTGCGGTAGAAGTTTCTCGTGCCGCAGAACAATTTGGTGTTGATTATTTGAATGTGGCATTTATGGAGGAAGCGATTCAACTGCGCAAGGCAGGCATCCATACGCCGATATTGATACTTGGATATACGCCGCCCGAAGCAATCGAAGCGGCATTCAGGTATGATATAAGCTTGAATATATTCTCCGAAGAATGTATCCAAATGCTGGAGCAGCATGCAGCAACATGGTCGGTGAAATATGATGACCGTAAATTGAAGGTTCACGTCAAGGTCGACTCCGGCATGGGTCGCTTAGGCATTCGCAATCCAGAGGATGTTGTCCAAGTGATAAATCGGCTGAGAGCGATTCATGGTGTCGAGGTAGAAGGGGTATTTACTCACTTCGCGACAGCGGATGAGGCAGATAAGTCGTATGCGCAAGTACAGCGCGATCGTTTTGCCTTGGTTATTAATTTATTGAAGGAACACGAAATTCCAGTTCCGATCATTCATTCTAGCAACAGTGCAGCCACCATTGATATGCCGAATTGGGGCGACAATATGGTGCGTGTAGGTATTAGTATGTACGGTCTGTACCCATCCGCTGAGGTGAATCAGAAGTATATTGCACTGGAGCCGGTGCTTAGCTTGAAAAGTGCTGTCAGCCACTGCAAAGAAGTCCCTGAGAAAGAGGGAATCAGCTATGGAGTGAATTACTGGACGAAGCAAGGGGAATGGATTGCAACGATGCCAGTCGGCTACGCGGATGGTTATTCACGCTTGCTGCAGCGCAAAGCCTTAATGCTGATTCGTGGGCAGCGAGTTCCTGTTGTGGGCAATATTTGCATGGATCAATGCATGCTGTCCTTGCTGTCTTTAGGTCAAGAGGCATCTACAATTGAAGCCGGCGAGGAAGTTGTGCTTATTGGCCGTCAGGGTGAAGGCTGTATATCAGCAGGTGAGGTAGCGGAATGGTTTGGCACGATACACTATGAGGTGACATGCATGATTGCACATCGTGTACCGCGCGTATATATTGAAAATGGTCAGGTTGTGAAGGTGTTGAATCCGCTCCTTATCGGATAGATACAGCCGATTGCAGAGCTGTATATCCAATGATTCGGCATATGGAACCATTTACCGCGAAACTTTTTGCGGAACTTGAAGGATTTTGGTGTATCAAGGGCGAATGAAATGGAGAGGCTCTCTGTGGATGATTATAGAGATGAACATGTTGCAGGCTGCAACATACTTCGTCTGCATTGGGCATATATATTCTTTTGTATAAATTTTCTACGGAATCGACATAATGGTAACTAGGCAGGAAAGGTTTTGGGGGTGCGAGGACAGGTGGCTAATATTCAGAACACCAAACGGATCATGATCAGCTTGCCCGACCAATTATTACAAGAAGTGGACGGCATCGTCGCTATGGAGAAATCCAATCGGAGCGAGTTCATCCGACAAGCGATGAAATTATATTTAAACGAACGCAAGAAGCGGCACATTCGTGAATCGATGCAGCGCGGTTATATGGAAATGGCTAAAATCAATCTCACAATGGCATCGGAGGCTTTTTATGCGGAAGAAGATGCGGATGGCACTCTCGGCCGTTTGGTTAGCGGGGTGTAAACATTGATTGTGAAGCGCGGCGACGTTTTTTTTGCGGATTTATCGCCCGTCGTTGGATCGGAACAGGGAGGAGTTCGACCTGTCCTCGTCATACAGAACGATATTGGCAACCGATTTAGTCCAACGGTGATCGTTGCGGCGATTACAGCCCAGATCCAGAAGGCGAAATTGCCGACCCATGTCGAGATTGATGCGGAAACCCACGGCTTTGATCGTGATTCGGTCATATTGCTGGAACAGATTCGTACGATCGATAAGCAGCGTTTGACAGATAAGATAACGCACTTAGATGAGGAAACGATGCGCAAGGTTGATGAAGGGTTGCAGATTAGTGTAGGCTTGATTGATTTCTAACATCTATAGTCGGAATGAGTGAAGGACGGGGATTACCTCGTTCTTTTTTGCTTTGCTTGGAAGATACCCTAATAAGAAGATATTCTAACTGGAGGACATGGTGAAAAGTGAACTTGTGCAGCGGAACGGGGGAATTGGCCGATGCAAGCTTTGCTCTGGAAAATAGGGCTCATTTTTGCGACAATAAGAAGAAGCAGAATGAACAAACACACTCGAGAACAGGAATGTAGGACAAGTTCCATTCCGGCGATACATAATATCTGGATGAGTCTTGCAAGAGATAAAGGGCAGATTCAGATTGCAGAAAGGATGTAACGAATGACAGGACAAGAAACCGTTATCGATATTACTGCATTGGAACCCTTGCTTGAACAGATGGCTGCAGAACAGCCGAAGCGGCTGCGCAAGCAATTGGTTCAAGAATTAGCGCTTAGCCCGAAACAGGTAGATGCTACGATTAGTTTGCTTGATGAAGGCAATACGATTCCGTTCATCGCCCGCTACCGTAAGGAAATGACAGGTGAACTGGATGAAAATCAGATTCGCTCGCTCGAAGAGCGGCTTGGATATGTCCGTGGGCTGGAGGATCGCAAGCGTGAGGTGCTGCGGCTTATTGCAGAGCAGGGCAAGCTATCGGCTGACCTACAGCAAGCGGTTGTCAGTGCTTCTAAGCTGCAAGAGGTCGAAGACTTATACCGTCCATACCGCCAGAAGCGGAAGACGCGGGCGAGTGTAGCGAAGGAACGAGGATTGGAGCCACTAGCGAGCTGGATTATGACATTTCCGAAGCAGGGCAGTGCGTTAGCTGAAGCAGCAGCTTATGTGAATGAAGAAGCCGGTGTTCCGACACCGGAGGATGCAGTTCAAGGCGCACTTGATATCATTGCGGAAATGATTGGTGATGAACCCAATGTAAGAGTTTGGGTGCGCAAATTCACATTTGACCAAGGCGTGGTTCGTACGGAAGCGAAGGATAAGGATCAGGAATCGGTATACGAGATGTACTATGACTATACAGAGCCGGTTCGGAAGCTGCCTTCACATCGGATATTGGCCATTAATCGCGGTGAGCGCGAAGATATATTGAAAGTGTCATTAGATGTGCCTGTGGAGCAGGTATTGGCTTTTATGGAGCGGAAAGTCATACAGCGGGACTCTGTCGTGACCTCGTTGTTGAAGACGACAATTGAGGATGCATATAAGCGTCTTATTGCACCGTCAATTGAGCGTGATGTTCGTAATGAGTTGACTGATAAAGCGGAGGAGCAAGCAATTCAAGTGTTTGCACAGAACTTGCGAAGCCTGCTGCTGCAGCCTCCAGTGAAGGGAAAGACTGTTTTGGGTGTTGATCCCGCCTTCCGGACAGGATGCAAGCTGTGTGTCGTGGATGATACCGGCAAGCTACTGGAGGTGGCTGTGACTTATCCAACTGCCCCTCACCACAAGACAGCCGAAGCTGAACAGATATTCAGCCGACTTGCAGACAAATACGGGGTAGAGCTAGTCGTGATTGGAAACGGAACCGCGTCTCGTGAAACCGAGCAATTTGTCGCGAATTGGATGAAGTCTCGTCCAGGCGGAGGAGCGGGGATACAATATGTTATCGTCAATGAAGCTGGTGCGAGTGTGTACTCAGCCTCTAAGCTGGCTCAGGAAGAATTCCCGGCGCTGGATGTTGCGGAGCGAAGCGCTGTCTCCATTGCTCGCCGCATGCAGGATCCGCTTGCAGAACTCGTTAAGATTGAGCCTAAAGCGATTGGTGTAGGCCAATATCAACATGATGTAGCGCCTAAGCGGCTTGAAGAAAGCTTGGGGGCAGTCGTGGAATCGGCGGTTAACCATGTCGGTGTCGATGTAAATACAGCTTCACCGTCCCTGCTGTCTTATGTATCTGGCATTAATGCGACACTGGCTAAGAATATTGTGAAGTATCGGGAAGAGAACGGGAAGTTCACGGTTCGCAAGCAGTTGCAGAAAGTGCCGCGCTTGGGGCCGAAGGCATTTGAGCAATGTGTAGGATTTCTACGTATTCCGGATGGCGATCTTCCGCTTGATAGGACGCCGATTCACCCCGAGTCGTATGGTGTAGTCGATCGTCTGTTCGCGCTTACCGGGCTCCGAGCAGAAGACATTGGCACGCCTGCGCTTTCTCAAGCGCTAAGTGGGGCGAATGTAGAAAAACTGGCGGAGAAGCTGGAGGTTGGTATCCCTACCTTGAAAGATATTATTGACAGCTTATTGCGGCCAGGACGCGATCCGCGCGAGGAGCTGGCGCCTCCTATATTCCGCACAGACGTGCTGCAAATCGAGGATTTGAAGCCGGGGATGGAGTTGAAGGGAACGGTTCGCAATGTCATTGATTTTGGCGCGTTCGTCGATATCGGCATCAAAAATGATGGACTTGTGCATATTTCACAGCTTAGCGACCGCTATGTGAAGCATCCGCTGGATGTTGTGTCTGTTGGCGACAACGTTACAGTATGGGTACTTCAAGTGGACACGAAGAAGGGCCGTGTCGGTCTTACGATGAAGGGGCCGCAGCAATAAACAGACAGACACCGCAGCATTGCAATGAAGTATAAATTGGTAACAACATGATGATTAGCCCCCGATGAGAGAAATAGGACAGTATCAGCTTTTGCAAGCAGACGTCGTTTTGTACTCGATCGGGGGTTTTTGCATATAGGCGATGGTAGGTTTAGGGCTTGGCTTTCTGTTTCGGCAAGTTACGTAAAGAACGGAGCCATCTACATATGCGTACGCGGCTTCGAACGGTAAAAAAACCAACACTCATTCAACAGTTTAATTTGACGGCGATCCTTCTTATTGAAGGCGCGCATTAACTGGTTGCATAACCATTGCGGCATGAGTATCCCTCCTTCGACCGGGACGAGAGATTCGTCGTTGTAACGCTATCTTATGGGCGAAGGCCACGTTTGGTGCAGGTCCGCAATTTGCACCTAGGATGTCATGCTTCGGTCTTCTTGTTGTGGAGCACCTCCATTCTCGATACAATGTAGGCATACCCCGAAGCAAATTATAGATTTTAGCTAGCTTAGGAACGATACAGATGATCGGCAAGCTGAAAGGGAGAATGGAGATGACAGATGAGAAGCTGCAAGCATGGGTTGAACTCATATCGCTTCGTGATTTTGGGAAACCCTTTCGGCATAAGGCGCGTTACAATTCGCGCTTGAAATCAACAGGAGGCCGTTACTTGCTGCGTACGCACGATATTGAGATTAATCCAAAGCAGCTGGAGCAAAATGGCACAGATGAGGTAGAACGTATTATTAAGCATGAGTTGTGCCACTATCATTTGCATATTGAAGGGAAAGGGTACAAGCACCGGGATGCAGACTTTCGCCAACTGCTGCAAGCGGTAGGTGGCTCAAGATTTTGCAAATCGCTTCCGGATGTTGTACGCAGGCGTCAAGCCCCTTATCGATACCGACTGGAATGTGTGCAGTGTGGACAGGCTTATATGCGCAAGCGGAAGGTTGATATTCGCAAGTATGTATGTGGTCGCTGTCATGGCAAGTTGAGGCTACAGCCTCTCACGGAACAAGCGAAGAAGCGGTAATCGAGGTATATAGACCTATAATGCGATCGGAAGCTTGAATGACTTGTGGATTCATAATACAGATTCAGATTCTGAGGAGGTATTGCCGTGCCGAAATGTGAGGGAAAAGTAATTGCACTTACAGGCCCACGCAAAGCGGAGGAAATGTCTTTGCTTATTGTCAAGCAAGGAGGAACGCCGCTCGTTCGACCGACGCAGGGGACGATATTCGAACAGTTTGAGCATTTAGCTGCTGAAGTGGATAAGCTGCTGGAGTCGCCAATACAATGGGCAATCTGGACGACCGGCATGGGGCTTGATAAGCTGCTGGAGGCTGCGCGTGAAGCCAAGAAGGAAGAGGCATTTCTAGCTAAAATGAGGCAAATTCAGCATGCTGCCCGCGGTTATAAGACCGTTAATGCACTGAAGCGGCTTGGGATCGTGCCTGACGTGCGCGACGATGACGGATCTACGGTCGGGTTGGTACGAGCGATGACTGCACATGGAGTAGAGCAATGGCATGATTCATGCGTTGCACTGCAGCTTCATGGCGATCCTGCACCTCTGCTTAATGAATTTCTACATCATGCGGGCGCACAACCCATAGAATTGATGCCTTACCGTCATATTCCGCCGGATGAAGCGGTGTTGAAGCAGTTCGCCTCGGAGCTGCTGGAGGGTCGGATTGATGCAGTTGCTATCACGAGTGCTCCTCAAATTCGTTTCCTGTTCGCCTATGCGAAGGAAGCGGGGATCGCTGATAAGCTTCGCCAAGTGTTTCAAGAGCGGACCTTGCTGGCTATGGTGGGCAAAGTGACAGCAGCAGCGGCAGCAGATGAGGGGATAACACGTATGTTAGTTCCAGAGGAAGAGCGAATGGGAGCTTTAATCGTAGCCTTATCTCGTTGGTTTGATTCAAATGAACGGAGTGTAAATCCTTAATTCAAGATATTGGTGCTATAATTTTTTTATTATGTGTTGACAGGTTACTGAATTCATGATAAATTAATATATGTCATTCCCTGATAGCTCAGTTGGTAGAGCACTCGACTGTTAATCGAGTTGTCACAGGTTCGAGTCCTGTTCGGGGAGCCATTTCTGGAGAGGTACCCAAGAGGCCGAAGGGGGCGCTTTGCTAAAGCGTTAGGGTGTAACAGCCGCGAGGGTTCGAATCCCTCTCTCTCCGCCATAATGGTACAGACAAGATCCCGTAAGGGATTTTTTTTGTTTTATAATACCTAAACCTAAATTGAATCGTTGAATTGATATGTATAAAAGCAAGGAATAATCGTGAATATTCACGTTTATTCCTTGCTTTTTTTCATACACTATTAAGGCTATGGGAGTGCGCAGATGAACCAATCATGTTTCGGTCGATGAGCGGAGCGTTTATTGTAGTTAATAGCGGATGAGGTGCATCCGATCGAATAACACCATATACGGCTTGAGGTTGTGGGGGGTGAGGTAATGGCAAACAAACGAATGGGTAACAAACGTAATAAACAAGCTTGGGATGAAAAGAAAAATATGAAGCCTGATTCGGGAAAAGAGAAGGATTCTGCATCGTATAATATTGATGAGATCATAGATGAAGCAGCACGCATTTTGCAAGGATCTGTTGATGAAGTGAAATATGCGCTGCGTTATTGGCACCCGTATGACTTGGCGGTTGTCTATCGCCATGTGGATTTGTCACAGCGCTCGCGGCTGCTTGAGGCACTTGATGTCGGCCAGCTAACCGAGATGATTCGTGAATTGACTCCGGAGCTTCAATTGGAAGCGTTCCAGATGCTCGGCCGTCAGCGTGCGGCAGATGTATTGAACCGGATGGACAATGACGACTTGGCGGACATGATGGCTGCGGTAAGTGTAGAAGAGCAGGAATTCCTGTTGTCGCTTATGGAGCGTGAGGAGAGCGACACTGTACGCCGTCTGATGACCTATGAGCCGGAAACAGCCGGCGGTTTGATGACGAACCGCTATGTTTGGTTCTATGAGCGTTATACAGTGCGTGAAGCGGTCGAAAAGGTAAAAGCGTTCTCGGAGATGACAAAGAACGTCCACTATCTATATGTGGTTAATGAGCAAAAACAGCTTGTCGGCACGCTGACCTATCGCGAGCTGGTACTGGCGCCTGAGACAGACACGATTCAATCGCTTATGAATGAGAAGGTTATCTCTGTCACCGTGGATACGGATCAGGAAGAAGTGGCGAGACTTTTCGAGCAATATGACTTCTTGTCGATGCCTGTTGTAGATCCGGATGATAAGTTGCTCGGGATTGTAACCGTTGATGACGTCATTGATGTTTTGCGTGAAGAAGCGCATGAAGATATTAATAAGTTGTCCGCGACCGATAAGACGATCGATTTCCGCACGAATCCACTCACTGCGGCCAGGCGTCGGCTTCCCTGGCTTATCATGCTACTGTTTCTGGGTCTTGTGTCAGGAAGCATTATTAGTTGGTTTGAAGGGACACTGCAGAAGGTTGTCGCATTGACTTTCTTTATGCCGATGATTGCGGGGATGACAGGGAATACGGGAACTCAATCGCTGGCGGTCGTAATTCGGGGACTTGCCTCCGAGCATTTAGATAAGGGGACAGTTACGAGGCTGTTGTGGCGTGAGCTGTTTGTTGGTCTTATTATTGGAACCGTCTGTGGTTCGGCTGTTGCGCTAGTAGCGGGGATATGGCAGGGAAGCTTATCGCTTGGACTTGTTGTGGGCTGCTCATTATTTCTGACGGTCATTATCGGTACAATGGCGGGAACCGTCATTCCTATCTTGTTGTACCGACTGAAGTTGGATCCAGCTGTGGCGTCAGGGCCGCTTATTACAACATTGAATGATATCTTTTCACTGACTGTATATTTCGGAACAGCTACCTTGTTTTTGTCATATTTACTTTAAAAAAATGGGAACAGTAAAAGGGTGACCAGCTTCCCTTTTGCTCTTAGAAATAAGCTGCAAAACCCAGCAAAAATCATACCTAAATGTGGTAATAAAATTTTTTTTGAAAAAAGGCTTGTCAACGGTCGTATCGTTTGATATACTCTTAATTGTCGCCGAGAGGTGATGAGAAAAAAGTAAGAAACAATAACGATATGGCCCGTTGGTCAAGGGGTTAAGACACCTCCCTTTCACGGAGGTAACAGGGGTTCGAATCCCCTACGGGTCACCACTTCAATCTTGTTGGAGTGACATGGCGAACAGCAATGTTCTTGCACCATGAGCCATTAGCTCAGTTGGTAGAGCACCTGACTTTTAATCAGGGTGTCGAAGGTTCGAGTCCTTCATGGCTCACCAGTTTTATTCCTCGGTTGAGATGTCGGTAGACATCCTTCCCAAAATACGTGCGGTAGTGGTGGAATGGCAGACACGCTATCTTGAGGGGGTAGTGGGCGTACGCCCGTGGAGGTTCGAGTCCTCTCTACCGCACCATAATCTAAGAGCTACAAACCCTTGATACATAAGGGTTTTTTTGTTTGTCTAAGAAGAAATGCGGCTAATCACATACCGCTATGATCTTATATTTTTTACGTTTCAGATTCGAGTGTCAGAAGAAAATAAAGATTTAGACTGAAAATTATCAAGACCTAAACTTAAGGAAATCAAATAAAATAAAGGGTTCTACATATTATGCATGACTAATATGTGGAACCCTTTATGTTTAACTAACGTTTCCCGTTAGCTTAATTAATTACCGGTGCAATTCTAATGGCCAAACTGCGAAGGTATATATGTTGAGGATTAAAGATTGTATGTATAATATTATAAATAAATAGGATTTTGTAACGAAACAGATTGAAGAGATCCAGTTAACCTTTGATGAGAACGTTGAGGAATACTTTCAGACAATTGACCCTTCTGCTGATGAAGCAGATGGGTCTTTTTGTGTTCCTAAAAATAATATCCATAAGAATGTGAAGTTTACAATAGTAATCTGATCATTGAACATCTATATTAAATATAGTGAAATGACACATTTTGCGGATAAGGCGTACTACGGGTTGTTTATATTATCCTCGCATAGATTTTTCGAAATGGAGAGTTTATGAAAAAGACTATTGTTTTTGTATTAACGATACTTATATTATTCTCAGGATTCGCAACACAAAGTTATGCGTCGTTGTCAGATACGCAATCTACGGCAATACAAGCGTTGCTGGATGATGCCTCTCGTATATCAGGTGTGCCGGGAATGTCAATCTCAATACTTGCTGATGATGAAGTGTTCTACTTTTCTTCCGGGTATGCAGACCGTGAAAGTGGGTTGTCTGCAAGTGAAAATACACTATATGAGTTGGCCTCGGTCAGTAAAGCTTTTACCGGCATGGGTATTCTGCTGTTGGAAGAGCAAGGGCTGCTGTCAATGACTGACACTGTCCAAAAATATTTACCTTGGTTTACGTTAAAGTATCAAGGGAAACCTGTTGATATGCAAAGCCTTACACTCAATAACTTTCTTCACCATACTAGCGGCCTAACAAATGGTAGGCATACTCAAAATATTCCACAAGGCAATACGCCAGATTTGCTGCAAAAGACTGTGGAAATGCTGGTAGATGCTGAGTTGGCGTTCCCTCCCGGTGAACAGTATAACTATGGAACCGTTAATTATGACGTATTGGGTTTGGTTATTGAGATTGTGTCGGGACAAAGCTATGAAGACTTTATGAGGGAACAGGTATTTCAGCCGTTAGGTCTTCACCAGACGTATGTTTATAAAGAAGATGCTCAAGCCACCGGACAGTTGGCACAGGGCTACCGTTCTTCCTTTTTTATGACAACTCCATATAACGCGCCGGATTATTCCGGGAATAAACCCGCAGGCTACATTATTTCTTGTACAAAAGATATGGCGCGTTGGATGGGCATACAGATGGGTATTGTGCAGGACATACCCGAAATATTCCATACGGTTATCGAAAAATCACATCAGGGTGATATGTCTGTTCCGGCTGTCAACGAAATGTATTATGCGGCGGGCTGGTCGGTAAACGCCAACCAAACGATTATAGAGCACCCAGGGGGCAATCCCAATTTCGGAACCGAAGTGGCCATACTGCCAAATGAACGAACAGCCGTCTGCTTGCTGACCAACGGCGCAAATATCAATAGAAGCATGGTACTAAAAGTTAAAGATATATTAGACGGCAATCTAACGCAGTCATATGAAATAAGCGGCACACAGCTTTTGGACATCATTTTATCGTCCACCACAATTATTCTTTGCCTATTGGCCGTTCTGTTCTTTCTCTTAGGATTACGCAGAAGGAAAACGAATGAGCGGCAGCCAATGACAAAAAAGCGAATAATGGTAACAGTTATTTTGCTGATTGCTACGATTGCCCTGTGTATAATGTGCTGTGCATTAGATTGGTCAACGATACTTATTTGGCAAACATATAGTGTTCTTACAGCTTTGATTTCGTCGGCATTATTAACAGCAAGCATTACATGGTTTGTATACACTCACCGATATAATGCCTCGCTCCGAAAATAAGCATTTTGTTCGTTCGCCTTATTGGCATAATGTGAAGTAAACATTTGATAAGATACAATACCAGCTAGAAGGGAGTGCCCGAGCACTCCCTATTTTTCGTCGTTACTTATGGTAGGGTTCACCGCAAATGATCTCAAACTATCCTGCCCGTTAGCTCAATGAAGTGCAACTAAAATTTTTCGTAAATCTGAGCATAAGCCTTTTTCATTTCTTCTCGTATTTCTTTGTTCTCGTTCTCCAGTGCTTTGATTTTGCGTTTTAACGTTTCGATGAGTATATCCTTATTCGCATCATTCATCTCACGCTTTATTTGCTTTGGGATAGGTGCTTGTGATTGTTGACGGCGTAAGGATTCGATCCTCTCGCGGATATCTGAATGGTTATATAAACTCGCTTTCGATACACCCGATTCTTCTGATACGCTATTGAAATTGATGCTCTTGTTGGCTCGTAAGAGGCGTTTAATCGCCTGATCTACCTTCTCTAGGGTACTCGCCTTCCGTTGGGCATGGATTCTCTTCAGATGAGCTGTACGGTCGTAATTAGCCATTTCCAGCACTCACCTTTCTTTTTATACGGTCTTGTCTACCGAAAATGATATTGCCTTCTTGAAGGTTAGTTAGAATCCCCTGATAACGTAGTAGATTTTTCTCATTCTTCTCAGCCATATCTTCACGACCGTGTTGTTTTGCTGCCTCAATAGCCTTTGATGTGGTTTTAATATGCAGTTCATATTTCTGTACATCCAATTCAGAGAAGCCTATGGCTAAATCTTTACATGGGCTTCCTCCATTACACGTTAAGCAAGGTGGTGCTTCCATGTGAGGGCATTCACCTTTTAAACGAGCGTGGCATGTCCCATAAGGGTTATCCATTGCATTCAACTTATGGTCTTGCCATAACGCATTTAAGATCTCTGCAGGAATGTCTTCTCCCACTTTAATTTCCTGCACATCACCGTTAAGGTCAAAGCTAAAAACACCTTGAGTGATTACAGTTTCAAAAGCCTTTCTTTTCGTATCGTCCAACAACTTTGCATACCGCAAGGTCATTTCAGGAGAAGCATGGGCTAACAACTCTTGGACAGTCAGAATGTCCGCTCCACCATTTAGCATCTTAACTGCATAAGTATGTCTAAACTGATGGGTTTTAAAGTGAAATACATTCCCATTTTCATCGGTGATATTCTTTTTCATAGCCAGTTCATTTAATTGTCTCAGAAGCCAATGCTGGTTGAATGGCCTTCCTTTGCGAGCACCACGATAACGAACAAAAATTAATCCTTCTGGATTATTATCTTGATTGCTTCTTTCTTTTGAATGTTGAATGAGAACTGCAAGAATATCCGCCAACTTTTCGTCAATGGGAATTCGATGACCTTGAACATAAGTCTTTTCAATATCCGTTACAATGGAGTATTTGCCGTTTAGTTTTACTAAGCAGTCCTAAGTTAAGCCTAACACATCGGAAACGCGCAGCCCTGTTTTAAAGGCAACCCATACGATAGGAGTTATCTCTTTAGGTAAATAATTAATATGGGTGAATAATTGCTCTAAAACATAATCTGGAATGTAGTCAATTTGGTCAATAGATTTTTTTCGAAGCTTGGGCTTATCCTCTGGAAAAAGGAGCCTTTGTACAGGAGTTTCAGGAGCGATGTCATATTCGTAACGGTGAAGATCCTCCAGAAACTTGCCGACAACTAGAAATCCTTTGTTTATATAACGTTCAGGATGTGTATTTCTGTGCTTTATACTTCCCTTGGCATACCCGTGTAACCATTGAATATATGTTTCCATGTGAGTGCGTTTTAAGCCTCTTAAATCGTTCCAATTTGGTTCCATTAAAGACACACAAGAAAGAAAATTCTTCACGGGTGTCTGTTAATTGCACGAACTTTGAAAGAAACAATCGCAAATAGCCCGCCAAATGTGTTTTTCGTGTAACTTCGGCACGAAATGCATGTTTTTGAATCTCTTGTGTCTTATATTTCTGTTCATGCAACCAAAATAGCCATTCACGCTCTACTTTATCAATACCTAAGTCAAGCAGGGAAAATAGAGTAGGATACTTTTCATTTAGGAATTTTGTAAATACGCTCCAGCATTGTCCCACAAAAATAGTGACGAGAGCTTTCTCAGCATAAAATAGCTCGTGATACCAAAAGTATTTTGCTTCTAAATTAACCGTAGAGCTTTTGATTCGAAAATGGATATTTTGAGTTGAGTGATTATAATTCTCCGCCAGCTTTTTAAACTGTTTGATATCTCCGATAAAATCAACATTCCATTTATCATTGACCAGGAAATAAGGATTATTTACATGCTTCACGTTTATAGATCCATCAGTATGAATGGTCTTCTCAGGTTAAGCAGAAAGCTCTTGCTCTAATCTCTCATGAAAGCTTAATTCCTCACGGTATGTACGTAGACTGATTTTTTCCATATTCAATCACCTTGAATCCTTTATATTGATCTGAAATGCTGTCTGTGCTTTCTCCCAATCCTTACGAATGTCATCTTCTGAAAGATGTAGGTATAGATTCATCGTGGTCTGAATCTGCGAATGTCCTAAACGTTCCTGCACTTGCTTTATGTCTTTGGTTTCTTGGTAATACATCGTAGCGTGTGTGTGTGTCTAAAAAGGTGGGGGTGAAGTTTGCGAATTCCCGTTTTCTCCCTTAAACGCTTAAAAAGAGCTTCTACAGCGGTAAGTGTCAGGGGCTTACCTTTATTTTCACCTCGAAGAATTACAAAAACGAAATTGGAACGAAAGTCCAACTCATCAAGAACTTCATATAATTAGTCATCAAACAAGTCCATTAACGCCTGGGACACATATATTCCACGCTCACCTGTTTTGAGCATGGCTCCGTTTTCTAATTCCCCTCGATCCTTTAGAAAAATCCGATGGCCTCTGTAATCAAACTTAAAATCTTCCAAATAGAGTGAGAGGACTTCACCAATTCGCAAACCTGTTTCAAATAACACTTGGATGAGAAACTGATCTCTGATGTTTGTTGTTGCGTTTAGCACTTGCTGCACTTGTTCTTTTGAAAGTGTCTCAACATTCTTGCGTGGCTCTTTAATTTTTAATATATTTCTTATAGACGGCTTGTCCTTATGAACGTGATGCAGAAAGCTTTTATATCGTGATCTTCCCCCAGTAAATACCTGCCGCATTAACTTCTCGGACATACCATTGATAAGCTCTTCATTTCGATACAAATAATCATAAAAGTTTGTAACAGCTGTTACTGTTAGATTAATGGTCTTTTCTGTCCTCTTTGTTTGAATCGGTTTAAGTGGAGTTATCTTGTTGCTTTCAAAAGGGCTGCGCAACCAACCAACGAATTCCACCAAGTCTTCTAATCGAATATTATTGTGATCTTTATTCGTCTCTTTTAAGTACGCAAAATACTGCTTTAACGCATAACAATACGTTTTCTGCGTATTTCTACTTTTTCCCGTATTGTCTAAGTATTTTAGGTATTTCAAAACAGGGATCACAGGTAAACCATTTCCATCTATCAACATGTAACGTTTGTTGTTATCCTTTAGGATAACTTCTTGTACTCTCAACGACTTCACCTTCCAATATTAATTGATTACGCTCGGTTTTTAACCTCGCTACGCCTCCCGCTATGGGCTACGCCCTCCACAAATAGAATCATACGTTGCATTTAATCTTTACATTATATACATTGTAAACAGTAACTTCGACGTCTAAATAATGAATCTATCATATATAAATATAGTGGATATATGCTCATAAATTGAACATAGTATCCACTATTTATAATAGTCTAATCAAAGAAAAATAAAGTATTAGACTACGTGTCTTATTCCATGCGACTTTAGAATTGTATACCACCAGACTCCATAAAATAAGTTTTAGACTGACCTGAGAAATTGGAACAGCGACAGCTTAGGACGAGAAAATAAAGTCCTAGACTGTCGCTGTTGCATTGAACTAACGTGTCCCGTTGCTTAATTCCGAAATCCCTCGGGCAGGCCGAGGGGCGATAGCCCCAATGCTTGAATATGGGTGTTATCTAATGGATACGGCATCTAGGAAACACTAACATTTCTTTTACTTAATTTCTTAAATACCGAGTATTCCTGATTGGACTTAATAAAACTTAATATCTTTTCGGCACATTCTATTGGATTCATCTCTTCAGTATTTACTTCGAGGTCATATTCATCTATGCAATATACTTTGCTGAACTGTGAAGCTGCTAGTCCAATTTTTTTATCTCCTCTTGTTTGCTCTCTTCTTATGAGCTCTTCTTTCGAGCATATTACACCTATAAATAATGTAGGCTGATCGAAAAATAGATCAAGACACTCATTAAACGACTTGTCATTGTCGATTACAGTATCTACTATTACATTCAACCCCATTTCTGAAAACAATTTAATTGTCGAATAGTACATTGAGGTTAAGGGATCAGACATTATTTGTGCGATAACTTGCTCATCTACTTCTCTTGTAGGTTCAATATCTGAGAATTTATTATTAAAAAAATCCTTGACAAAATCATCTATTGATAAATGATGAAAAAGAATCTCTTTCTGATTTAACAGTTCAATAGAAATACTAGTCTTTCCTGAACTAGAAGTTCCGTTCATCAACACAATAATTCCTTGCTTCAAACGAATCACCCTCACATGTAAGATTTGCGTATCTTTCAGATAACGTTATATTAACAAAGTTCACAAAATTATCCAACCCAGAAAATATTAAAAAAAATGACTCCTTATAAATACGAAGCCACCCTATTAGATAAGACTTTCATCGGTCAAAATTTTCAAACTATAAAAACCTAAGAAATAAAAACTACTTCTAAGTAGATGCCGCAGGTTCTGTTTCACTTCACATTTCCTCTTCTGTAATTTGTTGTAGTACTGTCTGCATTTCTTCCTGTTGCTCCAATACCATCCCTATTGCAAAAAATAAAACTGCTGACGCAGCTCCACTAACCCACCATACCAAAGCTGGCATAAATTCGAACCTTCCACCGAGCTTTTCGAAAACACTCCCTGCTTCATACCCTATTAATATGCAACACAGAATAACGCCAATACCCAGCATTCTTAATAGCATAGCGATACACTGTTCACCCCTAGTTATGATATAAGCATGTATTCGACATCATAATCCCTTATCCTTCCATAAAGGTTGATTCCAATTGGGCTTCAAAAGTAATCTGTCCCCATGGGGACAAAATGGGGACAGACTCAACGGAGTTATATAGAATAGAGGGAATTAGATGGCATGAGAAAAAGAATCATAATCTGAATCTCAGCTTCTTTTTTTGATAACAGGGCGAACATAGAAAAAAAATAAGTAATAACAAATGAGAGAGGGCACATATCGCTCTCTCTTCTTTATTTGGAGGATATAATGACAAAGCCAAAAAAAGTAGCAAAGATACCAATCGGTTCAGATAAAAGGTTTCCATTAAAAATATATAGTTTACAAATATAACCTCTCAATGTAATATATTGGTATAGAGGCAAATGCCTCTATACATACCAAGAAAGGAAAGTGATACTATGAAAGCGAGAAAAATGTTTATTGCGTTTCTAGTGACAGCCTTGATGGTAGTAGCTTCTCCTTCAGTCTTTGCAAAACATGGTTTTGCAGATACTATCGCAGACGCAGATTTGCTGTGGAGGCCTGGTACGAGTGCCGCATCTGCAACACAACCGATCGAAAGTTTTAATGACAATGATTTTTATTTGGTGGACAATACTCACGGTGACTATTTAAGTTACGCCGTAATTTTGAAATCACCTCCCGGACTTAATTATGATTTACAGCTTATTATTCAAGATGGACGTGGACAGATTGTACAAGTAAAAAATGTGTACGATACAGGCACAGGGGGGACAGATGGTTTATCATCACATCTTGAGGCTGGGTATAAGATGTATATTAGAGTACAATCGCACGGATACAATGATTATAGTTCTTCACAATATTACAACTTGATTTTTGAAAAACATAACTAGGTTCATAAATAAGAGCCGTAGAGGAAAGAATCCTCACGGCTCTTGTTTTTTATATCGGTAAACTCATAGTCATATTTCTCGTGAAAACCCCCATCAGTCTAAATCTATTTGTTTAGGATATAGCCAAATCATTTTGAAAGAAGTTTCAATATTATGAGTATATGAACTAATAGAGTATATTTTTACATGATGGTAAGTTGATGGCGTCTAAAAAAGGGGTTTGGTTATGAACAATAATTTAAACTCTCATTCTTTTTCTTCTTGGCTTGCAAAAATATCTGGCATCATTGTACCTGTATACCCAAAGGGGGGAACAGGTGCTACTGGAGTTACTGGAGCAACTGGGATCACTGGAACGACAGGCATGACAGGAGCTACGGGAGCGACAGGCCCAATTGGAGTAACTGGTGACACTGGAACCACTGGTTCTACCGGCGCTACAGGGGCTACCGGAGTAACTGGAGTGACAGGTGCTACGGGCGATACTGGCATTACTGGGGCCACTGGAACGAGTATTACTGCGACATCCTCATATGCTGCAAATACAACCGGAGCAACCATTGCGGTCGTATTAACAGGTACACTCGTTCCACTTCCTAGCGCTCAAAACATCGGGTCAGGAATAACCGTAAACGGTTCAAACGACACCTTTACCGTATCAACAGCGGGAAGATACTATATCACGTACCAGATCAATTTAACGGCGGGATTGTTGCTAGGCTCCCGATTGCTGATCAATGGCACAGCGAATGTAGCATCATCGATAGCTCCCGTTCTGACGTCATCTACATTTAACAATGACGTTATTCTTACATTGGCGGCCAATACGACAATATCCCTACAATTGTACGGACTTTTGGGGTCAGCTACGCTTATTAACAATGCTGCTGGTGCGGCGTTAACCATTATTCGATTGAGTTAAAAGTCCATTTGTGTTTTCTGGACGCCTCCAAGAGCCGTTAAGGAAAAATTCCTACGGCTCTTGTTTCATTCCTGAACTCCGTCTTGGAACCACTTAAATTTAGTTCTGTCTTCTTCAGTGTTGGGCGTAGGGCATACGGCGCTTCAAACAAATGATCACCGATTGTGATTTTTCGCACCATCAGCCGTCCTTAGTTTGTACGATTTTTTAAGGGGATTATTTCCGATATGCTGGTTTATCCAACAGCTTGTCCAGCGTCACCATTTCGATGGCTTGACGATTCAGTTCCTCAATGATGCGCGGCAGTGCCTTGATGGTTCCGCTCAAGTCATGATCCTTGCCGCCAGCAGCATGCTGAAGCACGATAGCGCCTGGGGTAAGGTGGGACATAATATTTGCTTCAATCTGTTCAGCGGTAAGTCCTTTCCAATCCAAAGAATCGACATTCCAATTCACGATCAGCATGCCTTGAGAGGCTAGCCATTTGATTTGCTCCTCGTTTATATTGCCGTAAGGAGGTCGGATGAAGGTAACGGTATGACCAGTTGCGGCTCGCAGAATATCCTGTGTTCGATTTATCTCGTTGTGAAAGGCTTCATCTGACAGATTAGGCAGGTTGGCGTGATCATAGCAGTGGTTGCCGATAATGTGTCCTTCATCCAATATGCGTTTCAAGATGTCAGGATATTTCTCGGCACGATTGCCAACCACGAAGAACGTCGCCTTAACACCATACTGTCGCAGCACATCGAGAACCTGTGGGGTAAAGTGATTGTCCGGAACATCATCGAACGTCAGTGCAACCCTTCTTTGGTCAGATGGGCCTTGCATGATGAAATGGGAACGGTATTTTCGACGCAGCTCAGATAGAGTAAGCGGTTTAGGCTTGCGGACATCGCTTTCATTGCCATCAACGAAGGAAGGGGCTTCCTTCGTTGCGACGTGCACTTGTCGTTGTTGAATCGAATATCCTTCATGCGATTTTTTCGCTGTAGGGGGTTGAGGGGACGTGCTTGCCGTGCTGCAGCCCGATACGTATACGCTTAGCATGGTACATAATCCAAGCAGAACTAGACGTGTAATCATGATAGAACCTCCTGAACCAATATTCATCGAATTAAGTATGAATATAGGGTTCGGAGGAAGTGCGTAAATTATCCATCTGACACGACTTTTATTCGTACAACGCATCCTTTAATTTGGTGGACATATGGTTGTAGTTTCCGTTTTGCTTTCTAGCGGTATTTAGTGCTTTGCGCAATCGGTCATTTTCAGCGCGAAGTTCTTTCATCTCATCAAACAGCTCTTGCAGCAATTGGGAGCAACTATCAGGATTCCCTTCTATATGCGCGGTTACTTTATTCTGCAAGTCATGCCACTTCTGTTCATTCATCACCATACGTCTCCTATTCCATTGCGTTCATCTATTTGTACCCATTATAAAGCAAAAAAAAAGAGCCGTCACTTGACGGCCCTTCAGGACATCATTACTTTTTGCCCCACATTTGTTCGATTTGCTTCATATTGAGGATGTGCATGCGATCCATCGCATAGCTTCCGGTCATCGCAATCCCGTCAGAGGCAGATTCATAGTTGATATAGAGTGAATCTTCAACGATTACCACCTCTTCAGCCATTGGCGGACCGTCAAGTTTCAGTTTGAGCTCTGCTTTATCAAGGAACCAAAGTGGGATTTCCTTGTTGTTAAGCGTGACTTTTGCGTGAGGTGCTTGCCTGCGAGGGTCATTAAAGAATAGCATCGTGCTGTTGGTGTTACGCCCATAAGAATCGCTTAATACCCAATGGCCATTCCAGAACGATACACCTTGAATTCGATTCGGAATCGAGAGGAGCTGCTCTGGAACCAGCTTATCGCCAGATTTCTTCAATTGTGCAGGAAGCCCTGTCTTCGTATCTACCGTAAATCCTTCGATCCAAGCGCGATATTCGTCGCCATCGCGGTTCGTTATATAGTGCGACGCATCGGTTGGATAACTTGTGCCATAAGCGAATTCGCCAACCCATAGCTTTCCATCCTCGAATGCGATGAAGGAAGCATTTGTGTTCACCTTAAATTGACCCTCGAAAATAAGCTGCCCGCCATCATCGGTCTGCTTGATTTTATCAATGGATACGTATCTTGCCTTGCTGCCAGAAGCAATAAATACATAGCCATTTGAAATAGCAACACCGCCAGCATGACCTGTATACGGATCTCCGACTGCGTCATACAGTTCGAGAGACTTCAGCAGTTGGCCAGTTTTTGAATCCATAATGGCAATGACGCTGACGCCTTTGTCGCGATATCCTGACATCACAAGCCATCCTTGTTCAGCAGAGTAGGCAAGCCCCTGCGGAATAACAAGCTCGTGCAAGCCTGGAATAATAGGGCCATCCTTTGCCATGCTGAGCAGCGGTTTGAACTCTTTTTTATCGATGCGCAGCTTCGGGTTCACCTCTTGTTGCGTCAGCTTGCCAGCAGCCTCTGCTGCACTCGGATTGGTGTTGGATATTTGCATGACGGGTGCAGCAGCAAGATTCGCGCCTGCCGGCTCTTCTTCACTATTGGCACAGGCAACGGCAGATGACAACAGAATCGAGGAAAGCAGCAGCGCTTGAACACCTTTTCGATAACGTGAAGAAGTAGAGTAAGATTTCATTACTTAGCCTCCTTGAAGTATATGAATATGGGAAAGCCTATAGGTTGGCTGTACACCTACTTGAACGATTATTTAAAAGTAGAATTCGCGAGAGCAGAGACAATGTGCTTCTGTGCAAAAGTAAATACAATAACGATCGGCAGGATGACCATTACGCTTGCGGCGCTGAGCATGTGGAACGTAAGGGCCTCGTCGCCTGCTACTGCATCGCGCATCATCGCAACCGCTACCGTCAATACGCGCATGCTGTCCGAGTTCGACATAATAAGTGGCCAGAAGTACGAGTTCCAGCTTCCGATGAATGTTAAGACAATTAAGGTTGCAATCGTCGGCATCGCCATCGGAACGAGTATTCGATACAATTGATGGAATCGGCCGGCACCATCAACACGGGCAGCTTCCAGTACATCATTGTTTAGTGACTTGAATGCCTGACGAAGCAGGAAGATACCATAGGCGGAAGCTCCATGAGGCACAATTAAGGCCAGAAATGTATTCAGCCAGCCAATCTTGGACATCATCACATACACAGGCACGAATGTTACCTGTTCCGGAACGATCAGGGCAGCAAGGACAAGAATGAACCATTTGTCACGGCCCCAGAAGTTCCCTTTCGCGAAGGCAAAGGCAGCCCAGATTGCCACGTTGATTTGGAGGATCATAATGCCCAGTGTCTGAACGGCAGTATTGAAAAAGTAACGGCCAAATGGTGAAGCCTGAAATGCATCAATATAGTTCTGGAAGCGGAACGATTCAGGCCAGAAGGAGGGAATCGCGAGCCGCAGTTCAAACGGTGTTTTCAATGAAGTGACAACTAGCCAATACGTTGGAAAGAACATCACAATCGTAATAAGGATGGCTGCTGCCAACCGGATGGTTGAAAATAATGTTTTAGACATCCGCTAAGCCTACCCTTCGTAATGAACTCTTTTTTTCGAAATCCATAGCTGGATCACAGTTAAGGCGATAATAATGATGAAGAAAATAACGACGAGAGCCGAGGCGCGGCCTGTCCGGAACTCGGAGAATGCCATCTGATAAATCCAGAACACCATTGCCTTCGTTGCGTTCAACGGTCCGCCGTTCGTCATAATATTGATCGATTGGAAGACCTGCATCGATCCGATGAAGTTCGTAATAACTAGGAACAGTGTCATCGGTGACAGTAATGGAATCGTGATGTTGCGGAATTGGTTCCAACGAGAAGCACCGTCGATGCTGGATGCCTCATAGTACTCAACAGGAATGCTGCGTAAGCCAGCGATGAAGAGCAGCATTGCAAAGCCGACGCCTTTCCATAGGGACACCGTAATTAGTGCGCCAAGCGCTGTGTTCGGATTCGTCATCCAATTGATCTTATCGAATCCTGCCAATTCCAATAGGTAGTTGGCAAGGCCGTATTCACCGTTAAATATCCATAAGAAGATCATGGCTGCAACGACCATGGAAATGTAATAGGGCATAAAGATGATCGCGCGCATGAAATTGTAAATCTTCGATTTCGAGTTAAATAGAAGTGCCAGTAGAAGTCCGATGACAATCGTAAAGAATACGTCGAAAATCGTATACTTGAACGTAATCGTAAGAACCTTCCAAAAGTCTTCACTGGATAACAGCTTCGTATAGTTATCCGCCCCGATAAATTTCATCACTGGACGCGACATGTTCCAGTTCGTCGTACTGATATAGATCGAGAATACAAGTGGTACATAGGTAAAAATAAGCAGGAACAGCAGAGCCGGCAGCGCGAAGCTGAAATCCTTTAACTTCTCGGAAAAGCGGTACCATGACCAAGGCTTCTTGTACTTTACAGCTTCTGCCGGCGTATCAGTCGTAATTCCGGAGTTACTATTCATTTGTTAAATCGCCCTCTCCTTTGGAACCATGATAAAGAAAGGCCAAGTCAAAGCCGCATGCCCTGTTCCCATATGGCAGATAGGGGATACGACCTTGCTTGACCATAGATGTGCAATGTGCAACCCGCGCATTACGTTAGTTGCTATCTTCGAGTACTTTGTTGATTTGCTCAGCGGCTTCCTTCATCAGTTTCACAGGGTCTCCTTTTTCAAGGACCATTTTGCCCATTGCTTCGATGTAGAAGTTGCTGAACTCAGGGTACAACGGATGCTGCATGCGCGCTTGTACTTGGTCGAAGTTGTCAAGCACGGCTTTGTATTGCGGCCAACGCTGCATGTACGCTTTGCCTTCTTCTGTATCAATAACTGACTTGTGAGTAGGGAGATAGCCTACTTTTTCTGCCCACTTCAAGTTGTTTTCTTTGCCCGTCATGAATTGAATGAACTTCCAAGCTGCTTCTTTTTGGTTGTCCTTTGCGCCTTTCATCATGACGATACCGGCACCGCCGATGTTGGAGATGCGTGTTTTGTCGCCAGGCACAAAGGATACGCCCACTTCAAACTTCGCATTTTCTACATACGTCTTGATCATAGCGGAAGTGTGCTCAATCATACCGATTTTGCCCTCGAGGAACATTTGCCGCATTGTGCCGGAAGCACCTTTGCCGTAGCCGATGTGCATGTTGCCCTCATCTACCCAGCGCTTGAAGTTCTCGATGTAGCGCAAGCTCTCCGGTGTATCAATTGCAGCCTTGGACATGTCAGCGTTCAGAACGGAACCGCCGCCGTTAATCATCCAAGGATCGTAGTACCAGTTATCCCAGCCCGGAACGGAAAGCGCATAGCGAACTGTCTTTCCATCTTTCTTCTCTGTAACTTTCTTATTGTAGTCTTCGATCTCGGTCCATGTTTGCGGAGGCTGAGCACCGAGCTTATCTAGCAATGTTTTGTTATAGATCATAACACTCGTACTTACGATAAGCGGGAAGCCGAATTGACGGCCTTCATACGCATATGCCTTCAGCATGCCCTCCGAGAAGTCGGAGGTATCTACTTGGTCGCGCTCCACATATGGCGTCAAGTCTTCGAAAATACCATCGTGAGAGAAGATAGGCAAAGAAGATACCTCAACATTCGTTACCGCAGGAACATCGCCGGCAGCTACAGCTGCGAGGAGCTTCTTATGTAAGTCTTCATATCCGCCTTGATATACCGGTTCAACTGTAATGTATGGATATTTCTTTTGGAACTCTCCGATCATGTAGTTAAGACCTTCGGTTTGAGCCTCAGCGTGAGAATGCCAATAATGAATTTTGACAGGTGTCTTGTCCTCTTCTTTGGCAGCAGGAGCAGCAGCGCTTGACTCGTTAGCTTGGCCTTCGCCAGATGATGAACTGCTCGAACATCCAATAACGGATATAAATAGTAGAGAGATGATAGTAAGCAGGGCAAACCAACGTTTTGCTTTCATAGTTACACTCCTTAGTAGATTTAGATTTCAGTAGATCCCATTCATGATTCATCTTGTTAGCTAACCAACCCTTATTTTGTTGAAATTCGTCGAAACTGTGCACAAGCCCCATTGTAAATGGAAAGATTAAACATAGCGTTAAGTGAGTGATAAGGAATTGTAAATAACTTCAATGTTGATTTTTGGGACTTCGCGGGGATAACTTACATCATCTTATGTGAATCCGCTTTCAATAATTACAACAGTCAGCGGCCTATTTCAAATTTTCTATGAAAAGAAAAATCGCTTTAATTTTTAATAGAGTGAGTATAAAAAGGTATCTTGCATTACATAGTAGTGGGTGATACAATGTAGAAAATTACCACGAAAGGGAAAAGGGGAGGGTGGTGCAGATGGTATGAATGTACAATTTAAAAAGGGCGTATTGGAGCTGTGTGTGCTTGTACTTACCTATGAGCAGGATCGCTACGGTTATGAGCTTGTTCATCGCATCTCAGAGAAGTTCCAGGTTGCAGAGGGCACGATGTATCCGCTTCTTCGCAGATTAACGCAAGAGGGATATTTTGAGACATATTTGAAAGAGTCGCCGGAGGGCCCGCCGCGTAAGTATTATACACTTACCGAAACAGGAAAGACCTATATGCAAGAAATGCTTAAGGAATGGAGTCTGTTCTCCCAAGGGGTAAATGAGATGATTAAGGAGGTAATGTCACAATGAGCTTGCAAAAACTAGAGTTTCTTGTGAGATTGGAGCGGGAACTGGAGGAAATTCCGCCAACTGAGCGTAAGGAAATTATGAGTGACTTTGAGGCTCATTTCCAAGAGGCAATGGAGGCTGGTAAGTCCGAAGAAGAGATATTGAATTCATTAGGCAACGTACAGACCATCGCCAATGAAATTCTTGAGCAGCATCGTGAACATCCTACTCAGACCAGACAGAGTGAAGGAAATGTACAGGCTGGCGCTGAAAGAACACATAGTGACAATGGGATGTTGCATGTAGCAGCCTACGCTGCTGGACAATCATTCCGGTCATCTTCATCACCTTACAATCAGGAGAATGATGATACTTCATCGATACGTGTGTTGCGCATCCAGACAAGTGAGGTGGATGTTGCCATTGAGTCGTATGAAGGGGATCGGATTGGCTATCGCCTTGAATCGGATGAGCCGGAGAAGTTCGATATTCGTGATCATTTGGATAGCGATACCTACACGATTTCAGCTCGATTGAGATACAATGCCAAGCGCTTCTTCTCCTTTCTTACTATTCAGCAGCTCCGTTATAGTGAGCACAAGCTGTATGTGCGTGTGCCAAGCAGCTATCAAGGTCATCTTCAAATTACATCGGAATCAGGCGACATTGATATGCAGCAAGTTCGGTCGAGCCAGCTTGATATGGAATTGTCGTCTGGGGACGCAGATATTCGGCAGGGGATATTCCAATCTGTCCGGATAGCGAGCAAGTCGGGTGATATCCACTTGGATGGCTGCTCAGCAGAACAAATGAGTGTGGTAGCATCATCAGGGGATGTAGATGTCCGCCGCAGCAAGACTCAATCGATGGCGATTCAAACGTCGTCGGGGGATGTGGAAGTCGGGCAAATTAGTGCTGATGAGCTGCGTGCAGAGGTGATGTCCGGCGATCTTTCGATCCGCGAAGGAGTCGGTCTTAATTGGGCACTGTCTTCTTCCTCAGGAGATATGGAGCTAGAGTATATTCGTTCCAATCTAGAGATCATTAGCCGATCTGGCGAGGTGGAGATTGATGAACTGAACGGTTCGCTTATGCTCAAATCGAGCAGTGGTAATGTGGACTGCTCTTTCGGGCGTGATATTGGCCCTTCAGTGATTGAAAGTGCGTCAGGAGATATTGACGTCCGAATTTCTTCGTTAGTGGCAAATATCAATATTGAAGCGATCACCAGCAGTGGTGATTTATCCGTGAAGCTTCCGCATGTACAAACAGAGACGGAACATCGAGATCATTATCGGGGGAGCATTGGATATGATGGGCCAATAGTACGAATTGTTTCTGCAAGTGGAGATATTGAACTACGAGCGACAAGAGCATAAATTAAGCTGGGTTCTAGTGCGTACTTGAAATTTAGCAAGCCTAATTCCGAATTTCAACACAGCCCTTAATTTTGCTGCGATCGGTATTCACATTTTTCATTCATCAGATTATACTAATATAGTAATGTTGCCTCAATTCAAAAAAATGACCATAGTGAAAATTAATCTCATTATCAATGCATGCTGCTTCCCTCTCGGAAGCAGCATGATGCATTTTTAGGGGGTTAACAACGATAGTCATTTTCAATTGAAGAGAGGATGAATGAAAATGAATAATACGATCTCAATGACAGCATCATGGAAGAAATGGCTGGATACACATAATGAATCTTGTGCGGCAGCAGGCAGTCTGCTGTTCCTGCTGTTGGCTATGTTCGGCAGTTCAGTTTCGGATGATTGGGTGTTGGCGTGCTACGTGCTGTCTTATATTTGTGGAGGCTGGCTAAAGCTGAAGGATGGCGTTGTTACGCTAATACGTGATAAGGATTTGGATGTCAACCTGCTGATGATTGCAGCCGCACTTGGTGCAGCTTCAATCGGATACTGGTCAGAAGGTGCGATCCTTATTTTTATTTTTGCATTGAGCGGTGCACTGGAAACCTTTACGATGAATCGCAGCTCAAAAGATATTTCCGCACTCATGGATCTGAAGCCTGAAGAAGCACATGTCATTCGCAGCGGAGTGGAGTATGTACTGCCTGTAGAGGAGGTGCTGGTCGGGGATCTCGTTCTGGTAAAGCCAGGTGAACGTATACCGGCTGATGGAACGGTGCAAGATGGGCAATCTGCAGTGAATCAATCATCGATTACCGGCGAAAGCATTCCAGTCGATAAGAATAAGGGTGACGACGTGTATGCAGGAACAGTGAATGGGCAGGGGGCTTTATATATTACTGTATCGCAAACGAGTGAATCGTCTTTATTTGCAAAGATTATCCTGCTTGTACAGGAAGCGCAAAGTGAAATGCCAAAGTCACAGCGAATGATTGAAAGATTCGAACATATTTACGCAAGGGTGATTCTATTCGCAGCCTTGGCGCTTGCAGTTTTTCCGCCATTGCTGCTTCAAGAAACATGGACAGAGGCCTTTTACCGGGCAATGGTCTTTCTCGTTGTGGCATCCCCATGTGCTTTAGTTGCCTCGATTATGCCAGCTACGCTATCTGCGATTTCAAATAGTGCTCGTAAGGGTGTCTTGTTCAAGGGCGGTGCATACTTGGATCATATTTCACATGTGAAAGTGATTGCCTTTGACAAGACGGGAACGCTGACAAGCGGAAAGCTGGAAGTAACAGATGTTATTCCGTATGAATCGATGAATGAACAGGGGCTCCTGCTTGCTGCAGGGGCATTGGAGAAGCTGTCCACACACCCGATTGCTAAGGCAATTGTTGCTGAAGCGCAGCGAAGCGGTGATGGTGTGGTCGATTCTGAATTAGGGCCACGTCCTTCTCAATTTCAAGCACATGCTGGGCAAGGCATTGAGGCTGTATGGGCAGGAGAGTCGTGGAGAATCGGCAAGCCTGCTTATATCCAGTCAGAGCAGGAAATAGATGGGGACATCCGCGAACAGATTGATACGCTGCAATATCAAGGCAAGACGGTTATTGTGATAGAGAAGTCCCGGCGAGTGGTTGGAGTTATTGCACTGCAAGATCGCATTCGTCCGGAAGCGATTGAAATGGTGAAGCAATTGAAGCGCCAAGGAATACAGGTAGCGATGCTGACAGGCGATCAGAAGCAGACAGCTAACAGCATTGCGACAGAAGCAGGAATTGACTTGGTGTTCTCAGAGTTGTTGCCCGAAGATAAGCTGAGCATAGTTAAGGAACTGAAGACGCAGTACGGTCAGATAGCGATGGTAGGAGATGGCGTCAATGATGCGCCGGCACTTGCGAGTGCGTCGGTCGGAATTGCCATGGGGGCAGCAGGCAGTGATGCAGCCTTGGAAACAGCCGATGTTGTTCTGATGAATGACGACCTCACTAACATTGGCCGTGCGATCGTATTAAGCAGAAGAACGCAATCCATTGTGAAGCAGAACATTATTTTTGCTGCTGTGGTCATTATGGGGCTAATTGCAACGAACTTTATTTTCGGCATCCCACTCCCGCTTGGCGTTGTCGGACATGAGGGGAGCACGATTCTTGTTATCTTAAATGGGTTGCGATTATTGAAGTCCTAAAAGGGTTTCCTGAGCCAGCAGGAATTAATGATCGCTCTATTGAATTATGTACGAGGAAAAAAGCTCCTTATTCGGGGTATGTTCTGGAGATGGTTTCCATATTGTGTGGGGAGGTTATTGCATCATGCTGCAGCATGGGGATAAGGTCGTTGTCATTGGGGATTCCATTACGGATTGTGAACGGGCAAGGCCATATGGAGAGGGGCTTTTCGGAGCCAATGGAAAAGGATATGTATCCTTGTTCGATGCATTGGTTCAAACGGAGCATCCAGAAATAGAAATTCGCATTGTAAACATGGGTGTTAGCGGAAATACAGTTGTTGATTTAGAGAGCAGATGGGAGACAGATGTCGAAGAGCTGGAGCCCGATGTTCTCGTCATTTGCATCGGTATTAATGATGTGTGGCGCCAGTTCGACATGCCCTACATGTCCGAACAACATGTAGGGTCAGAGCGGTATTCCGATACTTACACTCATCTTATTGAACGCTCCAAGCCAAATGTGCGCGAGATTGTTCTTATGACGCCATTTTATATAGAACCGAACAAAGAAGATGCCATGCGTCAGACCATGGATGAATATGGCCGGATCGTGAAGGATTTGGCGAATGTTCATGGAGCAGTGCTTGTTGATACGCAACAGGTTATGGATAATCTGCTCAAGCATTTCTATCCGGCTGCACTAGCTTGGGATCGAGTTCATCCGAGCATTGTGGGGCATATGGCTCTGGCTAAGGCGCTTTATAAGGTCTGCTTTTCTAACTAATCCTCATACGGACAGGAAGTTATAGGTAAGTGGTAAGTGAACGAGCAAGGAGATGCTGCCATCTCTTCCTGTCAACTATTTCCTTATGGCTGCCGCATATTATTCGTATTCACTTTTTATCCATTGTTGTACGATCTTTGATCAAGGAATAAAGAACCGCACCAAATGCAAACGTTTACAACCGAACAAACTTTCCTTATTCGATTTTTTCAATGAATCAGAGGGAAGAAGATGTCCGTACACTACAGTCAAGCATGTGTTGAACGTATGGATTAACAGAAATGTTGAAGAGTTTGCTGCACAAGGTGTTGTTTGTGCCGGGAAGAAGGGCAGACAATTATAAATGATACTTATGATCACGTCTTGAAGCCGACAGCATTGTTTTGCTGTCGGTCTTATTTTTCGCAGCCTGTTCATAAGTTTTTCTTATTTATTCGGTCGGAATACGTTATAATAAGAGTATTAGCAGTATACCCATGCAATCCTCCCATTGATTGCCCAAAATGATGCTGTTAGCGATTACACGACGGAAAGGGCTGATGCGAATTTGTGGACGACGGATATGATTATTTTCTTATTTGGTGGTTTGCTTCTGGCGGGAGTGGTTAGTGCCAAATTCTCGAATCGATTCAATGTGCCATCACTTGTATTGTTTATTATTGTAGGTATGGCATTGAATCCCCTTATTTATTACGATAATGCGAATCTGACGCAGTTATTCGGGATTTTGGCTCTAATCATTATATTGTTCGATGGAGGTATGCAGACAAGCTGGCGTGACATCAAGCCCGTAATTGGCGGATCTGTGTCGCTTGCGACCATCGGCGTGTTAATTACCGCTACGATATTCGGAGTGTGCTCCGTATTTATTTTGGGCATTGACTGGAAGGAAGGCATGCTTATTGGTGCGATTGTCGGCTCAACGGATGCTGCGGCAGTCTTCGCGGTTCTCGGCAGTCAAAATGTAAAAAAGCGATTAACGTCTACCCTAGAAGCAGAATCAGGCACGAATGATCCAATGGCGGTCTTCTTGACGATATCATTCATCCAATGGATTCAAATTCCGGACTTATCGGTTTGGGAAATGCTGTTTTCATTTGTGTGGCAAATGGGGCTTGGACTTGGATTAGGGTTGCTCGCTGGCTGGATTGCTGTTCAAGTATTGAATCGGATTGCCCTCGATACATCGGGCTTATATCCTGTACTTTCGATTGGATTCGCTATTCTCATTTATAGTGGAGTCGGGCTGCTGAAGGGTAGCGGCTTCCTCGCCGTATACGTAATGGCGCTAGTTATAGGCAATTCCGATCTACAGTATCGCTATACAATCGTAAAATTCAATGAGGGCTTCTCGTGGTTGATGCAGATTATGATGTTCATTATGCTGGGATTGCTCGTATTCCCTTTTCAACTGCTGGAGATTACATGGCAAGGCTTGGTGCTGTCTCTACTCCTCATGTTCGTGGCGAGACCGATCGGCGTGTTTATCAGTCTGATGTACAGCAAGTTTACGGGCAAGGAGAAGACGCTTATCGCATGGGCTGGCTTGAAAGGCGCGGTTCCGATTGTCATGGCCACTTACCCGCTTATTGCAGGATTGGAGCATGGACAGCTATTCTTCAATATTGTTTTCTTTATTGTTCTGACATCTGCGCTTATCCAAGGCGCTACCATTTCTCCGCTTGCGAAGCGGTTTGGGCTGACAGGGGAGCCAGGCGGACAGCAAGTACATTCACTTGAACTGGTATCGGTCGGCAAGACGAATATGGATTTGGTCAAGAAAACGATTGAACCAGGGGCTTGCGTGGAGAATAGTTATCTTCATCAGCTCAAATTGCCGGAAGATACCTTGATCACTGCCGTTATTCGCGGTGAAGAAATGATAGCGCCTAAAGGAACCACGCAGCTGCTGGCTGGGGATGTGGCGTACGTGCTTGTTGCCAAAAATCAAAGGGATGAAGTTAGAAGATTGTTCACGGAGATTGCAGATGGGCGATGTACAGTAACCAGCAGCAATCATGCTGAGTCGCCGCTAGAGACAGCGGATGAAGCTATAGAAGTAGAAGAACAAGCGGGGTTGGCTCAGATTAAAAGTTCAGCTTTAGAAAAAAAGAACGAAATGAACCTGTCTGCTAAAAAAGGAACATGAACGGTTAAGAGCGAATAGTACGATTATAGTGACTTTCAAGGGGGAAGTAGAATCGTATGTTAGGGATGGAGCAGCACACCTTCAGTATTCGCAAGCAGTCAGCGGAATGGAAACGGGACGACAAAACACTGCGTGGACTAATTACCCTACCGGTTGCAAGCGCTCCTGTTGCAGCGGTCGTCATGTGTCATGGATTTACAGGACATATGTTGGAAGGAAGGGGATTTTTTCGCAGACTAAGCGAACAGCTTGCACAAGCGGGAGTGGCGGCCATTCGTTTCGATTTTGCTGGAAGTGGGGAGAGCGACGGAACGTTTGAAGAAATGACGCTGTCTTCTGAACTGGCTGATGCGTTAGCAGTATTCCGATCTGTTCGTAGTATGGATGGCATCGATCCGAATCGTGTCAGCTTATTGGGTTTCAGTATGGGTGGGGCGGTATCGCTTCTGGCGGGAGCACAGCTGGGAGATGAGCTGCATCGCTTGGTGGGGTTGTGTCCTGCTGCAAATATTTTTGATATTGTAGCTAGGGAAGCGTCTGGGCCTCGCTTTAAGCAGTTGATGGAGGAAGGCCGCATGGAGATGAACGGCTTCATCGTAGGTCAAGGGCTGCTGGAAGATACTGTTCAGCACGATATGTATGCTGCCGCATCTCGCATCCAGTGTCCGACTTTATTCGTTCATGGAACCGCTGATAGCGCTGTGCCTCCTTATATTTCGCATCGCTTAGCTGCCGCAATGGAAGGGCGAGCCGGCATCACGTGGATAGATGGTTCGGATCATGTATTTTCCTTGTCTGAGCATGCGAAGCAGGTATGTAAGGCAGTCGTACATTTTTTAGCGGATTAGCTGGTTTACGATAGATTGATGTGATTTATCTCCTTTTATTGGTATGAAAGATGCTGCACAATAGATTCAGGTGTGGTGTATGCGATATGGAATACGTATATGTCATGCAAGGTGCCCGTCCTTCTGCCCCCCAACTCCAGGTAGGGCGGGACTCTTAAAGCGATTAACGCATCTGCTTGCGAGCAGGTGCGTTTTTGCTCTTTATGGTCGTCTTTGCGTCGCGGAGAAATGGAATACTGACAGATTGAGTAATAAAAAAATGAGGAAAATGTTTCATAATGCTATTGTGAAATAGGACTAATTAACCGATATTATATAGTAGTACGTGAAAGTACAGCAAGGTTAAGAGAAGAAAGGTGAAGGCAATAGATGATGAAGTACGAGAAGCTGAATGATGCGTTTAAACACGTTGGATACAGCCCATATCGCTATGTCCATATCGTGGATGTTACGACTGAGGCTGTTGATTTTGATCATAGGGACAGAGAACGCGTAGATCAATTGGTTATTGGGTCAGAAGAACCAATGACAGAAGAGCAGTTAAAAGTGGAGGCACGCACGAAGTTGATGGAAGAACATCCTGATTTTCAGTTTTTCCGCGAGGTGCAGGTAGCAAAGCTTGATGTCGTGCAGGCGTTCGATTTGGAACTGCAGTAGGTTGTAAAGCAGCAAGCATTTGTTATTACGGATGCTAAGTTCTCCCCTTAGGTGCGTTTTTGCAGCCGCATGTAAGGGGACGAGCTTTCGATAGCAGGAAAGGTACATATAGGGATAAGGAGATGAATCGGTTGTTCAAGGGGATTAAGAGAGCACAAGGGACGACACCGAGGAAGTGGAATTTGAATTGGAAATCATTCGTTTCCTCCGTATTTCAGAATCCATCGCGTTCCGTAGGAACGAAGCTATTTCTGGTGTTTGTCATCAGTATTATTGTGTTTGTATTTAGTGTAGGCATGATTTCATATTTCTTCTCTAAGAATGCAATTGAAGATCAAGCATCTAAATCCAATTACCAAACGATGGTTCAGGCCGCGCAAAAAATTGATCTTCAACTGACCCAGTTCAACAATATGACGATGCAGATCATGTTCGATCCTAACTTGACAGCCTCGCTCAAAACGTTGAAGGACAATCAGATTAGCGCATATGAAAAGATTCAAACGATGGAAGCGATTACGAAAACGCTGCAAACCTACAGCGTAGGCAATCCGCTAATCGAAAATATTTATCTTATTCCGATCGATCCGAAGCGCAACACAATGGCTGCACTTGGCCTGCGCGGCAATTTGGATAATTTGCGCAAACAGGCATGGTTCGAAGAAGCGACGAAGAGCAATGGACAATCTATTTGGGTAGATACTATGCCGAAAGGGGTGGATAAGGCGCCGGAAGCTACATTTGGAATTGCGCGTCCGATGCGGGATTTGAACTCTGGCATGGCCGAATACATTGTACTGATGGAAATTCGAATCGCTACTTTTTCGAAATCGCTGGAAGGAATTAATCTGGGTGACGGATCTACGGTTCAAGTGATGAACCGCAGTGGACATTATATTTATTTTGAAGATGATGATAAGCTGACCAAGGAAGCTCCAAAGTGGCTCATGCCTCATATTGAGGATACGGCGAGTGTCGTTAGCGGCAGCACGAAGGTGGCTTCTGATTCTGATGGTGACATGCTTCTTGTCTATGATCAGATGCCATCGAGCCGTTGGATGCTCGTTGGAGCGGTTCCTGTGGCTGAGCTAGTGAAAGAAGCGAAATCCATTCTGACTCTTACATTCATCTCCATGCTTGCTGCTGCTGTCATCGCGGTTGTGATCGGCTGGCTGGTTATCCAGTGGGTGGCTACTCCGCTCGTGAAGCTCCGCAATTTAATGAATGAAGGGGCACAGGGAAATCTGGCAGTTCGTGCGGTATCCAAGTCCAAGGATGAGATTGGCCAGCTTGCAAATGGATTTAATACGATGATGGAGCAAATTACGGATCTCGTGAAAAGCACAGATGCAAGTGCTCGCGCTGTTTTGGATACTGCTGCCTACTTATCGGAAGCATCTCGCAGCACGGCCATTTCCGCGAAGGAAATTGCGATTGCGACTGAAGAGATAGCTAAAGGTGCTACATCTCTGGCTGTTGAAGCAGAACGCGGTCATGATCTGACGCATAATATTGCTTCACAGATGACGACTGTTATTGATGCAAATGGACAGATGGATCTTTCTGTTCAGGCTGTTGCGGAATCGAGCACGCTTGGGGCGGCAAATATGACCTCCTTGATGAGCCGCACGACTTCAACAGGAGATATGATGCGATCTCTTGCAACGAAGGTCAATACACTTAGCGATAGTACACAATCGATTCGTAAAATATTGGACGTACTTCATAACATGACGAAGCAAACGAACATCCTATCCTTGAATGCTACCATTGAGGCTGCGCGTGCAGGAACTGCGGGCAAAGGCTTCATGGTTGTTGCAGATGAGATACGCAACCTAGCTGACCAATCTCGTCAATCCATCGATGTCGTTGGACAAATTACAGAGAAAATTCAGCAGGAGATTACAGAGACGGTTACGGCGCTGTCGGAAGCGTTCCCGCTCTTCCAGAAGCAAGCAGAAGCTGTGCAGGAAACGGATGTAATCTTCTCGACTGTGCAGCAGCAAATGGATGGCATGATTCAACAGCTTGGAAATGTGACGGGCTCGATTGGACGATTAAACGAGGCTCAATCCATTCTAGTTGAAGCGATGAGCAATGTAAGTGCAGTTGCTGAAGAGGCATCTGCTACGTCCGAAGAGGTGGCATCATTAAGTACGGAACAGTTGAATGTCTCGAACCGCTTAGTTGAGTTGTCGCAACAGCTTGAGGAAGTATCCTCAAACCTCAAGGAAACCTTATCTCAATTCAAATATTAGAATCATTCGCGAAGGCCCGTATCTGTTAGAGATACGGGCTTTATTTTGTGCGGGGATTGGAGAAGGCGTTCATTTATCGTAGTTTTATGCCCAATTGAAGCAGCCTGCGATGTATCCATCTACACCTAGAGTGTAATGTTCAAGAAATGAAAAATATGTTGAATTATGGATGTTGTTGTGCTATTGTTGAACTAACTTCACACGGAAAATGTACGGAAGCACCGTCATTAAGCGAGGCATTAGCATTAATGCCCGTTTGATGGCGGTGTTTTTTGTTTTGTCCAGGTATGGTGTAGGGGCGTTCTAAACCGTGAAGTAGGAAGGGGAGAGATGTATTAGCAGATGGGATGTTGTGATTGCTCATCCGCAAAAGCGCATACTGGACGGTTATACGGATTATTGGAAGCAATCCATGTACTATGAGTCGATGAATTTACGCGTATTTACTCAGTCCGATACGCTAGGCCATTATTTGCGGCTGAAGCCAGGCCTACATGTGCTTGTCGCTGAACCAGATTTGCTTCGAACCTTGTCTAAGGAGGATGTTAAAGGCATCATCGTGGTTGCATTGTCTATTGAGCAATCTGCTCAAGCGCTAGCAATAGACTTCCCATGCCACTTACAAAATCCTTATCAGCCGATCCCTCAGCTGCTGCAGTCGATTATTGAATATTGTCAATCGGAGGATATCAATGAGGAACCATGGAGAGGTAATCGCACATGTCGCATAGTTGGCATTTCCTCAACGTCCGGAGGAATAGGAAAAACCACTATGGCGCTTCACTTGGCAGCAATTGCTGTTAAATCCGGATTAAGGCCTTTTCTACTTAACATTGACCCGATTCAGGAGTACAGCGTATTCCTTCAAGGTATGGACGATCAGACTGAAGGGCGAATCCCCTTGGCTCAGCTTTTTTATTACTTAAAGAAGGCTGGGGAGGGGCATGTGTCCGAGTCGTTGTTCTTAGAGTCATCTATGCTGACTATTCCTATGCTCGGTGCACGAATGCTTCATCCAGTTCAATTGGCTGAAGAGTGGAAGTGGCTGGATGCGAGCCTGCTGCGTTCATTGTTGACTGCGCTTCAAGACAGCGGACAATACGACCTGATTATTGTTGAAGGGGCCTATATTCATCCTGCTTTTGAAGCTGTATGGGACATGGCAGATCAGGTTGTATGGCTTCTACTTGATGATATGGCCTATATACAGAAGACGAGGATATTGTTACAGCAGTGGGAAAGCGCTGAAGAGACTGTGCTTCGTCAGCGAATGAAGCGAATACGCGTGGTATTGAATCGATATATGGGTTCCATGCAAAATGCATGGCAGCCTCGAGAAGCAGGCATATCAGGATATTTACCTTACATTCCAGCATGGAAGCAAATTTATCGATTCGATCAATGGCTCCAATCCAGTGTATTTCGTTCAACCTTGGAGGAATGGGCTGGAACAGAGTTGGGACTATTCAGCATGGGCCGCTAAGGGGTGAATTTGTAATGATACGGGGAAAGGATAATCAGCCAGTCCAGACTAAAAGGCATTTGCAGATAGAAACGGATCGCATGTCGCTTGATGAATTGTATATCACGATACGGCAGAAGGTGCGTGAGAGTATGGAATGGGGAGATCCGCTATCTGATGAGGCTTTGATGGAGCGAATCGAGCAAGCTTTGTTCACTTTTTCGCAGGCTGCACACTTGGCATCGGCTGATCTTCGAACTGTGGTGCGCAGAGTCTTTTATTCCTTCCGTGGTCTTGACGCGCTTCAGCCGCTTGTAGAAGATCCCGAAATAACGGAAATTATGGTCAACAGCCATCGAGAATTATTCATAGAGCGCCAAGGTTATATGGAGAAACTGAATCTTTCTTTTGAAAGTGAGGAAAAGCTGGAGGATGTTATTCAGGCCATTGTCTCTCAAGTAAATCGTACGGTGAACGAATCTTCGCCAATTGTCGATGCTAGATTGCGGGATGGTTCGCGGGTTCATGTTGTCCTTCCGCCGATTGCACTGAAGGGGCCAGCGGTTACGATTCGAAAGTTTCCATCGAAGCCGCTTCACATGTTGGATCTTATCTGCTATGGCGCGCTGAGTGACGATGCGGCTCAATTTCTGCAAACCTTGATTAAGGGGAAATACAATTTGTTCATCAGCGGGGGTACGGGCTCGGGAAAGACGACATTTCTAAACGCGCTGTCCCAGTTTATTCCAACTGATGAACGGGTGATTACAATCGAGGATGCGGCAGAGTTGCAAATTCATTCAGTTCCAAACTTGGTATCCCTCGAAACGCGAAATGCCAATTCCGAAGGCAAGGGAGCCGTTGCGATGCGAGACCTGATTCGCGCCTCGCTTCGAATGCGGCCGAACCGCATAATCGTGGGGGAAGTGCGTGGAGCTGAAGCATTGGATATGCTTCAGGCGATGAACACAGGCCATGACGGTTCTTTATCTACAGGCCATTCCAATGGGCCAAAGGATATGATAAGCCGCCTGGAGACGATGGTGCTAAGCGGGGCGAATCTCCCCGTCATTGTGGTTAGGCAGCAGATTGCCTCTGCAATTGACGTGATTGTGCATTTGGCAAGGATGAGAGATGGCTCGCGCAAGGTGCTGGAGATTGCAGAAGTAAGAGGATTTGTCGAAGGCGAAGTGCAGTTGTCGAGCTTATATCAATTCGAAGAGAGCGGTCAAGAAGATGGCAGGATTATCGGGAGGCTGGTTAAGCGTGGGACGTTAGAACATGTGGACAAGCTGCGAATGGCAGGACTTGAGCTGCCTTGCGTGGGAGGGGACGGGGAAAGTGAAGCAACAGAAGGATAAGGCGGAGACGGGACTTCCTCGATACGATGCATATGTTTTGAACCATAAGGAGAGGATCTTCGCGATCCTTGCGGGATGTTCAGCAATGGCTGGTATCGGATACCTGTTTTATCAGCATTGGCTCGGGATGATCCTGCTATCAATCATTGGTGTTCGCTATACCCGTATCCGCCAGCGAACACTGCTTGAGCGCAAACGATCACAATTGACCTTGCAATTTAAGCAGACTTTATATTCATTATCATCCGCTCTCGGTGCAGGAAGGTCAATGGAGAATGCATTTCGGGAGGCTGCTCAGGATCTAAGGCTTCTCTATCCTGGAACTGATGTAGATATGATTCGAGAGCTTCACATTTTGTCATTGCGCATGGAGAATGGAGAACCGGTAGAACAAGCCATGATGGACTTCAGTGAGCGAGCGCAGCAGGATGATATTGCGAATTTTGCAGATGTATTTATGACCTGTAAGCGAACAGGCGGGGATTTGATTGAAGTAGTGCGCCGGACCTCCTCCGTCATTGGCGAGAAAATGGATATTCTACAGGAGATAGAGGTACTTGTGGCGCAGAAGAGGCTAGAGATGAAGGCTATGATGGCTGCCCCATTTTTGTTCTTGGCATTTCTCAATATGAGCTCGCCTGACTTTATGACGCCGCTGTATGAAGGGATTGGCAGAGTGATTGCAACGGCCGCATTAATCGTGCTGTCCATTGGAGTTTTATTGATTCATAAATTAATGGATATTCGGGTCTAATCAGACATTTTATTTCCGATGAAGTTGTTTAGTGAAAGGGGAGGTAGTTGTGCTGCCTACTTGGATCTGGGGCATATCCAGTATAGTAATTATCGTGCTATACGTTTTGATGAATCAAGCTGGAAAAGCGCGATATGCTGAATTGCTTGCTGCGATTGACTCGGAAATGAAAACAGCGAAATGGCTTCCAGCATCATTGATGTGGCAGGAGAAGCTGCAGCCAACCCTGGATACTCACCCCGCCCTAGTGAAGATAAGGCAGGCGATTATGCAAATGCATGGGCCAGCACGATCTCATTCGATGTATCGGGGAGTGATGGCGGAGATGGGGCTGTATCTGTTCGGGGGAGTCGTAGCGGGATTTCTCCTTCCTGCTGTAACAGACGGCAGCTTCACTACTATGGCAGGCGGTATGCTGCTCGGCGTCATTCTCCCGCTCGTGCGCGGCAAGGAGGTTGTCAACAAGGCCGAACGAAGACGCCAGGACATACAATTGGAGCTTCCGGAATTGATTAACAAGCTAAATCTGCTTGTACAAGCTGGGGAAACCGTACCGAAGGCACTTGCAACCTGTATTGAGCGGAAGAAGTCAGAGAACCAGCATCCATTATACATAGAGTTGTTTCGAATGATGTCAGATGTACATAACGGTTATTCCTTCGCGCAGGCAATGGAGCTGCTGGCGAAGCGCTGTTCGATGCAGGAAGTATCTATGTTCGTGACTACAGTGCTCATGAACCAGCGGCGTGGCGGGGAGACATTCATGCTTGCGATGGCGGATTTGGGCAGACAATTGTGGGACAAGCGCAAAACGGTGGCACGCAAGCGGGGCGAGGAGTTGTCAACGAAGCTGGTATTTCCGATGATGTTGATGTTTCTAGTTGTTCTTGTTGTTGTCGGTGCGCCAGCACTATTGATGATGCAGGGGTAATATTATCGTGTTTTCATTTTTATTGGAATTAAAGGAGGATAACAATGTTGAACTCACTATGGAAACGATTATGGGTCGAAGAAGACGGGCTTGGCATGGTGGAGATTGTTGTCATTATTGCCGTTATTGTCGTTCTTGCACTTACATTTCGGGAACAAATCAAGGAGTTTCTGAAAGGGCTATTTGCAAAGGTGGACACCGAGAAAAATAAAATTTTCGATAGCACACCATAAGAGGGGATTTCCTTGAAGAAAAATCTTCATAAATGGTGGAAACGGCTTATTTCCGAAGAGGGTACTTACACGGTTGAAGCGAGCATCATATTTCCAGTTGTTTTTTATTGTTCTTTAGCAATGCTTTTCTTCGCGATGCTGATGTTCCAGCACGTCATGTCGTCACATGCTGCGACGCTTGCGGCAGAGCGGGGAGCAGCCTTCTGGGACAATAGCTTCAAAGACGCAACTACGGGTTCTTATCCAGAAGGCAAGCGTGATGGGCTGTACTGGCGATTATTCGATGATTTTATGCTGGATCGTTTGCTTGGTGTTGTAACCGGCAGTGTGACGAACGAAATTTCGCTGCCAGTCAGCAGCGACTCGTCTTCACTTCCAGAGAAGAAGCTCATGCGGGCAGGAAGACTTTTGCCGCCTATTTTCCAGGGAGAGATGAAATTCGACAACATTGCAATTGAACGCAAGGTAAAGGTTTCACTTGATCGTCCCTTGTACCAAAAGGCATTTGCGCAGCTTACTGGACGTCGAGTATCTGGAGAAGGCGAGGCTGCCGCAGCCGTTGTGGAGCCTGTAGAATTTATACGTTCCGTTGAATTTGGACGGTATATGTATACCAAGCTCACTCAATGGAAGCAGAAGGGAGTCACGAATGAGCAAGCTGCTGATACGATTAAGCGGGCAGCTAAATAGCAGATGGAATCGAAAAAACCTCAATGATAGATGCGGAGGTGTTCAAGCGGATGGGGGACGAGAGGAGAACTCGCATGAGGCGAAGTTTATGGAAAGATGTTCAGGGCTCCGTATCCGTCCTTCTCATTTTTATCGTTGCCGCAATCTTTCTGTTTACGAGTGTGCTCATTGATTATGCTCGTATAGCGGCCGCTGAGTGGCGGGCGGAGGTGCTTGCTCAAAGCGGAATTCGCTCCGTTATGTCCGCCTATGAACCTGCACTGCAGCAGCGTTATCAATTGTTCGCTTACGGACAGTCCGATCCTGCCATTATTATGGATTATGTAATGCAGGATCAGGCGAGGCTAAAGGCTACCGGTGTATTTCCATGGGTATCTGTGCTGTTAGACAGCCATTCCACCTCGATTACGAGAGAACTTGGACGATATGATGAGTTGGAGCGGCAGATCTTAGAAGATATGAAGTACAAGGCACCTGTTCAATTTGCGTTTGATTTGTCCAGCAAGTTGAAGCCAATGTCCAAAGTAATGAAGGAAGCAGCGCAAACAACAGAGCTGCTATCCAAGTTGAAGAAGCAGGTTGACAAACGTGATAAGGAAATACGCACAGCCTTTAAGCTGCAGATCTCGCTTCGTAATGATGCTGCACGATCTGACCTGTCCAGCCGAATAGCGACAGGAGAAAGCGATATCATGCGAGATAGCTCGCTGGGTTCAATTCGAAGTGCAGCGGATATGGGAGCACAATATTCAGATTATGTATATAAGATTCGTTTGGATGAGAACCGTGCTGAAGATGAAAACAAGCAATATGAGGATGCTACGGATGCGTATGAGACTGACTCATCAGATATGTCTAGAAGGCTGATGTCGGCTTCCTCTAGCTTATTGGATCAGCATCGTAAGGGGGTGAATACAGCTCTGATCCATATTGAGAGGGCCCGTCAATACAATGAAGAGATGAAGCAGGTCATTCAAGAGGTGCGTGCCAGCTCGAGTTACAACGGATATGACCAAGTTGGTCAATCCAGTGAGCCAAGTGAAGGGACGATAAGTGATTCTGAACAGATGTCAAATGCAATTAAACGAATTAATGAAGCTGCTGATGATCTAGTAATTCCAGACACTTTCATTACGGAATGGAAGCAGGAGGTAGAAGGACAGCTTCGCAGCATGGAGCAAGTGAATGAAGCAGCGAATCAGGTTCAATCGACGGCAAACCAAATTATGGGGAGAACAATATCCGCTTATAGTCTAAAGAATACAGTTTTCAGTTTTTGGAGGCAATGGCGTCAGTATGCAAAGGATTACGTAGACGCCTCTAATGTGATCGATGCCAGGGAGCAGCAGTTTGAAAAGCAACGATCCACGGAAAAGGAGCGCAAGCAAAAAGAAAAGGAGGCAAATGAAAAGCTTGGAAAAGCAACTGATTTATTGTCTTCATTAAAAAAATTGAAGAATCAGTTAAAGGAGCATGATCAACTGTTTCAAGTAGTAAAGAAGAAGGCAGAGGCTATCGCGGCTTTTAATGATAGTGTATCCGAAGAAGAGACTGCAGCAGACAAACATTATGAGAATGCGGTAGAAGAGGGAAAGGAGTCAATGGATTCTGTTACCTCGATTTATGACAGCATTGCAAGTGGGTTTAGTTTGTTAAGAGATCGATTATACCGCAATGAGTATGCGTTCCTCTACTTCAACTCTTATGATCCTATGAAGCTGAAATCGCTTCTTACGTCAAATAAGCCTGCGGAAGAGTTGGTACAATCCTTATCCATACATAACCAGGAAGTTGAGTACATATTGTATGGATTCCATAATCCATCAAGTAATGTTTCAGCAGCATTTGGGGAAATATTTGCAATGCGGCTTGCGATTCGGACAATGGAGGGTTTTATCGAGTGCGCAAAGTTGAAACATCCGCTGCTCATTTTAATAGCTGCAATTTTATATGGAATTGAACAGGCGGTTCGGGATCTGATTCTTCTCGCTACGCAAGATAAAGTGCCGATTTCGAGATACTTGCCTTCTGTTACATTGTCGTATTCGGATCACTTGCGTTTGTTTATGCTCGTTCATGGCAGTCGTGAAGGAATGCTGAAGCGCATGCTCGCTCTTATTCATCAAAATACAGGTATCGATCCTACGACTAGAGGAACCTATGGTGACACAGAGCTGCGAATTAGCACACCATTATGGTTCCTGCCCGGGGTAATGAAATGGATTGGGCAAACCGGCATATTGGGCGGTGAAATCGAGAATGGAAGATACTATGCAACAAAGACTTCTGTGTTCTCATATTGACGGCAAGAAACAGCTTGCAAAAAGGAATTGCTTTGGACGAGACGGCAACTGGATGCGCCGTTTTATTGGCGATGGTAGGGCCAGTATCACAATTGAAGCTGCGCTGATGCTGCCGATGGTACTGTTCTTGTTTTTATTTTTTGTGTATATGATTTACGCCTCAGTAATTACGACATCTCTGCAATCCGCAGCGACGAATACAGTGAAGCAGGTAGCTGCTCACATGTATCCTATCGAGCTGATAGTGAAGAAAGGGGAATCAAAGGATAGAGAGAGCAAAAGCCCCTTTCTTCGCAAGCCGCCAGCAATGGCTCTAAAAATGACAGCACGGCAGTTCGCTGAGCGCTTTAGTAATGCCTTGCCCCCACCTTTGAATCAATGGGCTTCCGAGCATATGGTAGATTGGGCGGAGAAACGAGCAGAGGCAGCAGGAGAATGGGGACAGGCTCGCGTTGGAGCAGCTTTGTTTAAGCCTTTGCTCATTCGTTATGGAATTCAAGGGATATTAAAGGAAGAGCGGATTCGGATTACACATGTGAAGCTGCCGGATATTGTGGATAAGGAAGAGCCTTATATTGCGATAGAGGTAGAGTACGATCTACCTATGCGTGTGCCTTTTCTCTTGAAGACTATTACTATAGCTGCGAGAGCATCAGAGCGGGTATGGATTGGTGACGGTCCCCAGTCGAGAACAGCTGGGGGAGAAGCAAAAGCTGAGGGGGGGGCGCCACCTGCATTTGTTAGTCTGGAACCAGATCCCTTATTGCCTGGACGTAAAGCCAAGTTGGCGATTAAGGCTATACCACATGAAAAGGTCGAGCTAGTGGTCTTCTATAAAAGTGGAAAGAGTAAAGCAAGGCATATTGGATGGGCTGAAGCGGATGCCGACGGCAATGTAAGCTGGGAATGGCTCGTATCTGGCAATACAACATCTGGTGAATGGAGATTGGTCGTGAACACAGAAGACGGAGGAACTGCAGAGAGGCAATTTACAGTAAATTAATTTGAATGGCTACCGCAAGGGTGAAAGGATGCTGCCGAATGATATGGTCGATCGGGCTATGTGGGATATTGCTTGTGGCTGCGTTTACAACCGATTTGCGAACTCGAAAAATACCCAATTATTTAACCGTTTCAATTGTGCTTGTAGGCTTCATTGGACATTGTGCTGCAAATGGATGGGGTGGTCTGTTATTCAGCCTATTGGGGGCTGTCTGTGGCTTCGCTATTACACTAGTACTTTTTATACTTCGCGCCGTTGGTGCAGGAGATGTCAAGCTGTTTGCAGCGATAGGAGCATGTATGGGGGCTGCTTTTGCATGGGACACATTTGTTTACGCCATTATATATGGCGGGATGATTGCGGCAGCAATCATGCTATTCGGGCGTGAAAGAAGATGGAAGCGATTTGGAACGGCTATCATTCAATTTATGTGGCTTCGTTCTGCGGCACCTTTGAAGCATGTGACCTCCAATCAAGCAACCTTTCCCTTTATGTGGGCGGTACTGCCTGCAGCGATAACAGCATATTGGGGTCAATTATGGATCTAGGAGGTGGTCGGTGTCGATGTATGGCTATAAGGCGGATTTTGTCCATGAAGGGAAAATGAGAATGCTGCTCACCAGAGAGCCAACTGTCCATTCCGATGAATTGGATGCCTATCAGATCAATATGCTGCGCTTTAATGAAGTTCCTCATTTGCTGCCCGTGGAAATTCGAGAAGTCGATTTTGAGGCATCATTTTTATACGATATTAGTGGTAAAAAAATGATGGAGCAGGTGCTCCGTTCTTTACAGATTACTGCGATTCAATATTTTGAATGGATGTTTCAACTGGTCAATGTGCTGGAAGGATGCCGAGCATATATGCTGCATCCGAACCAAATTTTATTGCACGAGCGCTTCATTTATGTAGACGGGAGCTCTTGGAACGGAAATCTTTATACTGCGTACATCCCAACAGTGGAGCCGTTACATCCACAAGCTGGTATGGAAGGCTTGAGGAGATTAGGCATTTTGTTGTCCTCTCATGTCAATGCTTGGGATGGAGATGGTTTTCAACGTCTTGTGCAGTTGTTGTCTCAGGAAGGAGCAACTCTTGCAGATGTGCGTGGCTTATTGCAATCCTTAATTGTGGGTTCAGCGTCCGGCAGGTCTGTGAATAATAGGCAGCTCACAGAAGGGCAGCTTAATTCGGGGGACGGCGGGAGAGGTGGGCGGGATAATCAGAACCAGCTACCTAATGAATACACAGGTGCCGGGACAGAACTAGGAAGAGACGAGTGGAATTCCGCGGCATTTCCTTCTTTTGATAGGCAGGATCGAGTGCCCTCGGCATTCGGTCAATCGAAGTCTAATGTAAGTTCAAGTCAGCAAGAGCGAGGTCACTGTACGATCCCGGATGAGGCAGGACAAGAATATGAACAGAGCAATAAGAAGTATACGATCGTTACATCTGGGGTTGTCATTACTGTGGCCGCACTAGGATGGAAGTTTGGTTATATGTCTAACCCCACTCCTGAAGTATTTACGTATACAATAGCTTGGAATATTGCTATCGTTGCTATTGGCGCAATGTATTTAACGGGAATTCCCAGCCGGTGGTGGAAAAAGCTGTACTCTCACAAGGCGGGCTATCAGAAAGCAACAGATGAGCAGAAATTTCAACCGAGAGCAAATCAGGATTGGAATAACCCCAATAGACTTCCTGAGTTCTTATCAATGGAGCTATCCCATATATCCCAGCCTATGGGTGCGATGGATACACACAACAGCAAAGAAAAAGGGAGCTCACAATTGGAACAGAACACAGTGCTATCATCCTCTCCATCGGCTTCGGAACTAGCTGGACATCAGACCAATGAACGATCAACTGCTCATACCGCATCAGCCAGTTCAGAAGTTTTGAGTTTTTTACAGCAACAGAGAGCTGGTGAGATGCCTCAAATGTCTCATGTCGGAGTAAATCACTTCCATAGTGAGCAGCGATCAATAGTCGGTGGTGATCAAGGCTCGCTTGCTGCAGATGGTAATGACTATTATGCTTCATTAACTCATCACACAGCTATTTTAGATGCTTCTGATTCAGATGCTACAGTTATGCTTGGAGAAGGACAAGCCGAAGGCAGCCCGAGGGAACCGTATCTCCAGCAGCTCGATGAAGCGGGAATGGCTATAATTGGCACTTATTCTCTCCATGTGTTTCCGTTCATAATCGGACGTGCTGATCAAGGCGTGCATCACCGAGATGAAAGTATGGGGGTATCCAAGCATCATTGTGAATTCATAAGGACACCGACGGGCTCCTTAGAACTACGAGATTTGGGCTCAAAAAATGGAACGGAACTACAAGGGGAGCTTTTGATTCCCTACAAACTGTATTCATTAAATGATGGCGATAAGCTATCTATCGCCCGTTCGAAGTATATATTTCGGGTGGGATAACAAAGAGGGACAGACGCTGCGTCTGCCCCCCTTTGTTAGGGTCATACTGTCAATAATGGCGATTGAGAATGACTCTGATGCGGAAAGTGAATCGCTAAAATCATATTCGTATGATAAGCAAAGCTTGATAAACGGTTGTACATTTTCGTTCATCTATGAGCTGCTGTTGTTCTTCTTCGAATCGCGAAGCTCGGTCAATGCTTTTTCCAGTGTTCCATATTGGAAGGTGAAGCCATGCTCCAGCACCTTAGCTGGATAAACACGCTGACCTTGGAGCAACAGGGAGGACATTTCGCCAAAGAGAATGTGCAGGGCAGCAGCAGGAACGGGCATCCAGTGCTTTCGTCTATACACTTTAGCAAGGGATCTGCCGAAATCATCGTTGGTTACCGCCTCTGGTGAGGACGCATTTACGACTCCTGCAATTGAATCATACAGCACGAAATCAATGAGTCGAACCATGTCCGTAATATGTATCCAGGATAAAGGTTGTTTTCCCGAACCAATTCGTCCCCCAATGCCTAGCAAATACGGCAGCTTTATCATTGGATACGCTCCGCCTTCATTCGCCAGTACTGGGGCTATCCGCAGCTTAATGGTGCGATCAGCAGGAACGCGATCCGCTGCCTCTTCCCATTGATAGATAACATCTGTTAAAAAGTCATCTCCGCGAGCCATGCTCATCTCATCGAAGGTTCCCGTCTCGGAAGGCCCATAAATGGAAATGCCCGAGGCACTTATGTAGATCGGCAGCTTACGGGACAGCTTGCTCGCCCAATCTGCAATTCTCCGTGTAGGAATGATGCGGGAGGAGAGAATACGATTTCGAGCCATGCTAGTCCAACGTTGATTAATGGATTCTCCAGCTAGGTTCACAACGGCATCTACATCTTGAGAATGCTCGGGGATATGGGTCAGCTCTGACCAACTAATGGCTTGAACTCTTTTCCTCTCACCATAAGCATGCACTTTCGCAGGGGAGCGGGAAACGATGATAAGCTCATGGCCTTCTTGAAGCCAAAAATCGATCAGAGCCCTTCCGATAAGCCCGGTTCCGCCGCAAATCATCACTTTCATGTCATATCCCTCCTAGCACGTTAATGGAATGGATAGAACTAAGATGTGATTTACCCGAATAGATGCTTGTGTATGCGCATCCATCTCTTAATACGGAGAAACGATAGGAATCATTTGTTGAGCAGATGCTTATATGGTGTATAATCGATTCCATTATTGTCCAGAAATTTAACGAGGCTTCTATAATCACGCTTCGGTGTAGCCATGATGTATCCTTGGATGCAATGATCCTGCGTTACTTCTGCCGCGCCGCTCTCACAAGCTACTTGCCCAATTTTGGCTGCGATCGAATGACGAGCAATATCGCGGAAGGGAGTCGGTACGGGCTCAACAAGCTTTTCCAAAAATGCCTTTGATTCGTCCGTCCACAGGCCTCGACTTTGTTCTACCCAGTAATTCTGCCAATCCAGCTTCGACTTGCCATCATTCATTGGAAGCACCTTCATAAATTTGCGGAACATGAAGTAGCCGCCAATCGCCATCAGGCCTAATAAGACGAAGGTCCAAAATGCAATGGAATTCATAAACCAACGGCCTGGGCCATCAATAGCCATTGGGAACAGGGTGAACGAGTTAAGCATAAATTCTCACCTCATGATTGTTGGTACTTTTTACTAAGATGCTTATATCGAATTATACCCCATTCCTAGATATATTTCGAGAGTAAGTGGTGGAGCCAGCAGGTACAAAAAGGGTAACGTTTAATAACGTGGTATCAGGATCTGTTGGATACCTCCAAGTTTTCTACAACACCAATAACATCTGGCGTACCTTCCGTGACTGGAATGAGGAAATCACGGCGCAACTGGATCACTGTTTTCATTCTAGAATAGAAACAATTTTTCTTTTTAGAGCTACAGGTGCGGAAGCATATGGTTCTATGTCGTTTTTGCACGGATTGAAACTTATAATATAGAAAACATAGAGCCGCCAAGGTTTAGCCATGGCGGCTCTAAGGGTTTCTACCATAGTACTCTTTTTAGATCAATATTGATTTGTGCTGTTTCGCCATCTTTATATGTGTACAGCTTATTAACTTTATAAGTGAGATTTCCTCTAGCAATTGGGCGAGGCGGTTTTATGCGATCGTTAAAAGCGCTAATATTAATGCGATAGCTATTTCCCTCGACTAAAAGGGAATTATTGATGTTGAATTTTGTTTGGAAACGGTCTGTGGGATAAACTTTTTGGTGAGCTATTTCTCTGTTCGTTTCGACTTCCCTGATGGATACCTCGAAGTAATTGTACCCGCCTGTACTCCACAACAGAACATGTTCAATATATTTCGCGTCTGGTGGTGGAGACTGTTTCTCTGCTGAATTTGTAGATTCTGCAGAGGCTGGAGCTGCATGTGGAGCTGCATGTACAACTTGTCCTGTTAGTGACAGAGTTGCTGCAATGGTTAATGCAACAAATTTTTTCATTAACAGCAGTATCCTCCTAAAATATGGAATTTGATTACATAACAATCTTAACCAAAGCTTAAAGGGTAGTCAACAGGTAACTCTATTAAAGAGCTAATGAGCCGAGAGGATAGAATTCGACGGCGCTTTAATTTAGGCGCTACCTGAAACTGGATTGTTTTACCATCATTAGAGCTATGGTTTCTTGTTCAGATAGACATGGTGAGATTACGCAGAGGTATATAGTTGTTCGTCACATTCGAGATGGAGTGCTCCATGCTACCTTCCCACAAAAACGATGCTAAACCGTGCTATCCGTTGACTAAACGTGCTTACGCAAAAATCTAAAAAAACGCACCATTACAGCGTTTTTGCAAAGGTTCCCTAACGATAGCAACGTTGCCTAGATTTATTTCGATAATCCTTGTAGAATAAGGGGAAATGATTTTGAAAGGAGCAATTACATGCTGAAAATTGGATCTCATGTTTCGTTTTCCGATAAAGGGCTGTTGACTGCAACGAAGGAAGCAGTATCCTATGGGTCAAGCTCGTTCATGATATATACTGGAGCGCCGCAGAATACGCGCCGCAAGCCAATTGAATCGCTCTATATTGAAGAAGGCAAGGAACTGATGGAGAAGCACGGCATTGGAGAAATTGTAGTGCACGCGCCGTACATTATTAACCTTGGATCGTACAAGCCGGATACGTTTGAGCTGGCCGTTAATTTCCTCCAAGAAGAAATTCGGCGCACAGACTGCATTGGTGTGAAAAATATTGTGCTTCACCCAGGTGCTTATACCGACAAAGATGCTGAGTTCGGCATCAACCGGATCGCAGAGGGCTTGAACGAGGTACTGAGCAATACGAAAGATACAGACGTCAATATTGCTCTGGAAACGATGGCTGGCAAAGGGACAGAGATTGGCCGGAGCTTCGAGGAAATTGCCTCGATTATTGAGAAGGTTGAGGATAATCATCGCCTAACTGTATGTTTTGACACATGCCATACTCATGATGCTGGTTACGATATCGTCAATGATGTTGATGGTGTTTTGGAGCAATTTGACCGCATAGTAGGTCTGGATCGCATTGCGATTGTGCATATCAACGACAGTAAAAATCCACTCGGAGCTGGGAAAGACCGTCACGCCTCGCTAGGATCTGGAATGATTGGCTTTGAGGCGATTCAACGCATCGTGCATCATGAGAAACTTGCAGGCAGACCATTTATTTTGGAGACGCCGTGGATCGGGAAAGACTCGAAGAAGCAGCGTCCGATGTACGAAGCAGAGATCGCTCTTCTTCGCGGCGATGTGGAGCGCCTTGGTTCAGAATTTATCCCGGATGTGGAGCGTCTGGAGCATTTCTTCAAGGGACAGGATATCGCCCCGCGTGAGTTCGTATTGGCGACATGGGATGTGCTTAAAAAAGATGCGAAAGCTCGAAAGGCTGATCCGCGCGAGCCGATGGAGCGGCTGTATGATATGGTTGGCGAGGCAAATCTATTCCCAGACCTGTCTGAGGAAGAGATTAACCAGCGTCTAACGGCTTGCTTAGCTGGACAGGCTGCTTGGAAATAACCATCATAGTTGTATGTAAAGTATTACGAGAACATCAGCTGTTATGATTCGATTGGATAGGCACGAATGAAGCATGAAGACAGAGAGTATGATGCAAATGATATTCATGATGTGAAATCGATGTAAAGACTGCAGGAAGCAACGCTCATTCATGGAGGAGAAACGAAGATGACCCACCAACACACGATGGTTCACGCCCTTCAACAAGCTGGGGAACAATCGCGCAATCGCGCACGAATGCTGATCTCATGTCCAGATCGGGCAGGGATCGTATCTGCTGTATCTAAATTTTTGTATGAGCATGGAGCGAATATTGTCCAATCCGACCAATATACGATGGATCCAGAAGGCGGCATGTTCTTCATGCGCATTGAATTCGATATGGAGCAGCTGGATGGCAAGCTGTCACAAGTGGAGTCGGAATTCGAGTCCATTGCATCAGAGTTCAATATGCAGTGGCGTATTTCTCGTGTGAGCAAGAAGAAGCGTATAGCGATTTTCGTATCGAAAGAGGATCATTGTCTGGTTGAACTGTTGTGGCAGTGGCAGGCTGGTGATCTGGATGCAGAGATCGCGATGGTCGTAAGCAATCATCCTGATATGAAGGAATATGTAGAGTCTTTCGGCATTCCTTATGTTCATATCCCGGTGGACCCGAACAATAAGCCGGAGGCGGAGCGCAAGCAGTTGGATGCTGTAGAGGGTAAGGCTGACCTGATTGTATTAGCTCGTTATATGCAAATCATTTCACCGAAATTCATCGAGAAATACCCGAACCAAATAATAAATATTCATCATTCCTTCCTGCCGGCATTCGTTGGCGGCAAGCCGTATCAACAAGCGTACAACCGCGGTGTGAAGCTGATCGGGGCAACAGGACATTATGTAACAGAAGAGCTCGATGGCGGACCAATCATTGAACAGGACGTACAGCGAGTGACGCATCGTGCGGATGTGAATGAACTGAAGCGAATCGGCAGAACGATTGAACGCGTTGTACTTGCACGCGCCGTGCATTGGCACATTGAGGATCGGATTCTCGTATACCAAAACAAGACGGTCGTGTTTAATTAGATGATGTTGTGCTGGCTGTTGCCGGCTGCAGATGATTCTGCGGCTGGAACAGCTTTCTTTTATTTGGCCAGCGGGCAAGGCCTGATCCAAGACCCGCTGATAAGCTAAGCATGAAGTTCGGATATACTATATCTAAATATCCATAGCTTTTCACACGTTAAAGTAGCATCGAATAGGGTAGTAATGATACAATGAATGCAAAATAGAGCACAGCGTACAAGCTAAGTATTTACGCATTTTCATTTGTTCTGTATAGCTTTCAGCTTGTGATGAGTTGGACAAGGAGGAAATCATCAATGACTGCAAACCAAATGAATATTGACGAGCTATCGGTGGCGGCGATTCGAACACTTGCCATCGATGCCATTGAAAAAGCGAAATCGGGTCACCCGGGCATGCCTATGGGTGCCGCTCCTATGGGGTACCATTTGTTCGCCAAGGCAATGACGCACAATCCTATCAATCCTACATGGATTAACCGTGACCGTTTCGTGCTCTCAGCTGGACATGGTTCCATGCTGCTGTACAGCCTTCTTCACCTTAGCGGATACGACCTTCCTATGGAAGAAATCAAGAATTTCCGTCAATGGGGTAGCAAAACTCCAGGTCACCCGGAGTTTGGACATACAGCTGGTGTAGATGCAACAACTGGTCCACTTGGACAAGGGATTGCAATGGCAGTAGGTATGGCTATGGCAGAAGCACAACTCGGTGCAACATATAACCGTGACGGCTATTCTGTTGTTGATCATCATACGTTTGTAATTTGCGGTGATGGAGATATGATGGAGGGCGTTGCTAGTGAAGCAGCATCGCTTGCAGGTCACTTGAAATTAGGTAAATTAGTTGTACTTTACGACTCGAACGATATTACATTGGATGGCGAATCCGGCCTGTCCTTCAGCGAGAACGTTCGTCAACGCTACGAAGCTTACGGCTGGAACACGTTGCTGGTTAAAGACGGCAACGACCTTGCAGCAATTGCGCAAGCAGTTGAGACGGCAAAACAGGATCCAAGTAAGCCAACATTGATCGAAGTGAAGACAGTTATCGGATACGGAAGCCCGAATAAGCAAGGCAAGGGTGGACATGGCGGTACACACGGATCTCCACTCGGCGCTGAAGAGACGAAGCTGACGAAGGAATTCTATAAGTGGGGACATGAAGACTTCTTCGTGCCTGAAGAGGTTTACAGTCACTTCGATACAAATGTAAAGCAGAAGGGCGTAAAGGCGAACGAAGAGTGGGACAAAATGTTCCAAGCTTATCAAGCTGCTTACCCTGAGCTTGCGAAACAATTCGAAACTGCGATTAGCGGACAGCTTCCTGAGGGCTGGGATAAAGATCTTCCGGCATATGCGGCAGGAGACAAAGCATTGTCCACTCGCGTAGCATCCGGTAATGCCTTGAACGGTCTTGCAAAGAACGTTCCGAACCTGACAGGCGGCTCTGCTGACTTGGAAAGCTCCACAATGACGCACCTGAACGACCTTCCAGCGTTCCGTCCTGGTCAATATGACGGCCGCAATATTTACTTCGGTGTGCGTGAATTCGCAATGGCAGCAGCAATGAACGGTATGGCATTGCACAGCGGTGTAAAGGTATTCGGCGGTACATTCTTCGTATTTACTGACTACTTGCGTCCGGCTGTTCGTTTGTCCGCATTGATGGGATTGCCAGTAACATATGTGTTGACGCATGACAGTATCGCAGTTGGTGAAGATGGCCCTACCCATGAGCCTATCGAACAGCTCGCGTCTGTGCGTATTATCCCAAATGTGACGGTTATCCGTCCTGCTGATGCAAATGAGACTTCTGCAGCATGGGCTTACACGCTGCAGAACCAATCGAACCCAGTCGTGCTTGTTCTGACACGTCAGAACTTGCCTATCTTGGAAGGCGGCGTAACAGCATCTCGCGAAGGCGTTGCTCGCGGCGCTTACGTGGTATCCGATGCGAAGGATGGCAAGCCTCAAGCGCAAATTATTGCGACAGGATCGGAAGTTCAATTGGCTGTGCGCGCTCAACAAGCATTGGCTGAAGAGGGCATCCATGTACGTGTTATCAGCATGCCGAGTTGGGATTTGTTCGAGAAGCAATCGAAGGAATATAAAGATTCCGTATTGCTTCCAGATGTGAAGGCTCGTCTTGCGATTGAAATGGCTTCTCCATTCGGCTGGGAGCGTTATGTAGGAGACCAAGGCGACATCATTGGCATTTCTACATTCGGTGCTTCTGCTCCTGGAGACCGTGTCATCAGCGAGTATGGCTTCACTGTAGAAAACGTGGTAAGCCGTGTTAAGGCATTGCTGTAATACCCGATATCATGGAACCAAAATACTTGACGGTGGGAATTCAGTCCTGTTAAGTACAAATTAGATAGAGAGCAATCGGGTTCCTTCTCTTATTCAGTTGGAGAACTCGGTAATGAACAAGGCCGCCTAACGGGTGCAAGTAATTAGAATTCCCGTTGTTGCGGCCTTGTTCGTAATGTTTTTAATAAGATTTGTTAATATCATCCTATTTTTGTGTCTGAACTGATATAATAAAATTTATATATACAAATTATTATGGTTAGGGCGAGGAGTAGTCGAGTGAAACAGAAGCAAAGTCATTATGCGACCGGTATCGCAGCTGCCGGGCTGTCCTACATTATTTGGGGGTTCCTCCCGATTTATTGGAAGCTGCTTGGTTCTGTGCCGGCAGCAGAGGTATTAGCTCATCGGATTATTTGGTCATTAGTATTCATGATTATCCTGTTGGCGCTATTGGGAAAATGGAGAGCTACTGCGTCAGAAATCAAACAGTTGCTCGCAAATAAGAAGCAGACAATTAGTATTATTGCGGCTTCCATTTTGATAAGCATCAACTGGCTCGTGTATATTTTCGCAGTCGAAAGTGCGCACGTGGTAGAAGCAAGCCTTGGTTATTACATCAACCCATTGCTTAATGTTTTTCTTGCGACATTTTTCCTAAAGGAAAAATTGACGAAAGCAGAATGGTCAGCTGTTGGGATTGCAGCAGCAGGGGTTGTGTGTCTGACGGTATATTACGGCAGCTTTCCTTGGGCGGCGTTGACCTTAGCGACAACGTTCAGCTGTTATGGGCTCATTAAAAAGAAGGTGTCTGTAGGTCCTTGGACTGGATTGACGGTAGAAACCTTAATTATGACGCCTTTTGCGCTCATTTTTCTGTTTTTCTTCAATCCGAGTGGCACACCGTTGTGGGACAAAGACAGTTCGATTATTATGCTGCTCATAGGGGCGGGAGTTGTAACGGCTATTCCGCTGCTATTGTTTGCAACGGGCGCGAAGCGAATATCGTTCACACTTGTGGGTTTTCTGCAATATATTGCACCAACCATTATGCTGCTGCTTGGTTTGTTCGCGTTCGGTGAAGCGTTCACGACTCCTCAATTTCTTGCATTTTCACTCATTTGGGTTGCATTAGTCGTATTTTCGATTTCGAGGATCCGTGCAAATGCTCAAGCTTCTAAGGAAGTCTCACAGGCAGGGAATTCTACGGGGAGCGCATCTACTGCATCGTAAAAATGAGGTGCTTGTAAGCGTTGAAATCAATCAACCGAGTAGAAGGAATGCAGAATGCATGGTGAAAATAGGAAGGGAGCGCCGAAATATACGTGCACTCCCTTTGTCATCGTGTTCCTATAAAGCGCCTTTTAAAGGAGCTAGGTCATTGTTTTTCACGGTTATGCCCAATTGGATGGCCGATCCATTGCTCGTATATTTTCACAAGCGAACATAAATCCTCTTCACCATAGCCCGCTGTTTGTCCCATTTGGAATAGACTCTTTGCAAGCTCCAGCATAGGTGTTGGCGTTTGCATCGTGTCTGTCAGTACGGAGGCAAGCTTCAAATCCTTGAGCATCAATTGCAAAGAGAATTGATTGTCGAAGTTGCCTGCGATAATTTTCTCACCCTTAAGTTCGGCTGCCTTGCTTCCTGCACTGCCATTGCGAACTACCTGAAGGAATGCTTCTGGGTTCACGCCAGCCTTGGATACCATTGCAAAGCCTTCCGCTAGAGCGGCATTATTGATGCCGACAATCGTGTTATGGGCAAGCTTCGTAATGGAACCGCTGCCGTTTGGGCCCATATGGACGATCATCCGTCCCATCGCTTCCAATACAGGCATAGCTCGCTGAAGAGCAGAATCTTCACCGCCCACCATAAAGACGAGTGTTCCCTCGACCGCTGCAGGCTTGCTGCCTGTTACTGGAGCATCTAGGAACTGCGCGCCACGCTCGGCGCATGCTGCTGCAAGACGCTGGACAAGTGAAGGGGATATTGTGCTGCAGTCGACGATGACTTGTCCGCTGCGAACGCCGGCGAGTACGCCATCATCACCGTAGTAGATCGCTTCAATGGAAGAATCGTCACTAACCATTGTGATTATGATATCGGACTGCTCAGCAGCCGCTCGCGGCAGATCCGCTGCATGAGCTCCTTGCTCAACTAACGGAATCGTTTTCTCCTTGGAGCGATTGTACACCGTCACTTCGAATCCTTTACCTAGCAGATTGGCCGCCATCGGCGCACCCATCGTGCCTAATCCAAGTACCGCTGCCTTCATTGCCTCTCATCCTCTCGCACTGTGAATGATTCGAATGATTTCGATGATGTTAGTGTATCATATTTGTCAGTGGCGGGGACAAGAAATCAGGTATGCCATGTTTGAAAGAAGGGGGTGACAGCGTATTCATATGCAAAATTGCGCAATGTTATAAATTTATTTTATCGTGTAATCCATTCCAATGAAACGCGTTCCCTTGTGTTTCCGTCCAAAATCCAGTATCCTATGACTATATTGATTTTCGTGGGGTAAAGTGGCAAAGTCAACCAATACTCGAGGAGGGTGTACGATGGCAAAAAAAGTGCACTTTGATTACAGCAAGGCGTTGACGTTCGTAAGTCAGCATGAAATTGATTATTTTAAAGAGCCCATTCGCTTAGCGCATGAGCAATTACATAATAAGTCAGGAGCCGGTTCTGATTATCTAGGCTGGATTGATCTACCTTCCGCATATGATAAAGAGGAATTCGCGCGCATTCAAGCGGCAGCTAAGCGCATTCAAGCGAATTCTGATGTGCTTATCGTTATCGGAATTGGCGGTTCCTATTTGGGAGCACGCGCAGCGATTGAAATGTTGAGCCATTCCTTCTATAACATGCTTCCGAAGGACAAGCGCAACACGCCTGAAATTTATTTCGCAGGCAATAACATTAGCTCGACTTATATGACTCACTTGATGCAATTGATCGAAGGCAAGGATTTCTCGATCAATGTTATCTCCAAGTCGGGGACAACGACAGAGCCTGCTATTGCATTCCGTATCTTCAAAGAATTGCTGGAGAAGAAGTACGGCAAGGAAGAAGCGAAGAACCGTATTTTTGCTACAACGGATCGCGAGAAGGGCGCACTGAAGACGCTGGCAACGGCGGAAGGCTATGAGACATTCATCATTCCTGATGATGTAGGCGGCCGCTACTCCGTATTGACGCCGGTTGGCCTATTGCCAATCGCAGTCGCTGGCATTGATATCGACGAGATGATGCAAGGTGCTAGAGATGCTTCGGAAGAATTCAGCAATCCGAATGTCGAAGAGAACCTTAGCTACCAATACGCAGCAGCACGCAATGCTCTTTATCGCAAGGGCAAAACAACTGAAATTCTCGTGAACTATGAGCCATCCCTTCACTATGTGTCGGAATGGTGGAAGCAACTGTTCGGCGAGAGCGAAGGGAAAGACAATAAGGGGATCTACCCATCCTCAGTTGACTTCTCGACTGATCTTCACTCGATGGGACAGTTCATTCAAGAAGGGACTCGCAACCTGTTCGAAACGGTTATTCAAGTGGAAGAAGTGAAGCATCACATCACGATTCAAGAGGATGCTGACGATTTGGACGGCTTGAATTTCCTAGCAGGCAAGACAGTCGACTTCGTGAACAAGAAGGCATTCCAAGGCACTTTGCTGGCACATACAGATGGTAACGTACCGAACTTGGTCGTGACGATTCCTGACATGACGCCATATTCGTTCGGATATTTGGTATACTTCTTTGAAAAAGCATGCGGCATCAGCGGCTATCTGCTCGGAGTTAATCCGTTCGATCAGCCAGGGGTGGAAGCATACAAGAAAAATATGTTCGCCTTGCTCGGCAAACCAGGATATGAAGCTCAAAAAGCAGAATTGGAAGCAAGATTGTCCGAATAAGCGGGCGGCATGAGTTATCAGCTTAGATAGGCAACAAGCCGTGAAAGCAGTTCTCCGACATGGGGGGCTGCTTTCTTGGCAATCTTGGAAGGTGAATCTTCATGCTGGAACAATATAAGACGGTGCGCCAATTCGGCAGCAAAGAAATCGTCATCAAGAAGTCGCGCTTTATCGGTTATGGCAAGCCAGTTGCCAACGAGGAAGAGGCGATTGCTTTTATAGAAGAAATGAAGAAGCAGCATTGGAATGCCACGCACAATTGCTCCGCTTACGTCATTGGCGAACGCGATGAAATTCAGAAGGCGTCTGATGACGGGGAACCTAGCGGCACTGCTGGCAAACCCATCTTGGAAGTAATCAAGAATCAAGGTCTGAAGAACACTGCCATCGTTGTAACTCGATATTTCGGGGGAATTCTGCTTGGAGCAGGCGGCTTGATTCGCGCGTATACAGATGGGGCTGTTGCTGCGATTGAAGCAGCGGATGCGATTGTGAAGGTGCTGCATCAAGAAGTGTTTGTTGAAATTGATTATACTTGGCTTGGCAAGCTTGAGAATGAGCTGAGAAATAAAGAGACAAGGATGGGGGAAACGCAATTTACCGACAAAGTGACATTGACGTGTTTGCCCGTCGTGTCGGAAACAGAGCGGTTTATGGCGTGGATTACGGATTTGACGCAAGGTCAGGCCGTCATTCGGAAGGGAGAGCCTATCTACTATATCGAAGGGGAATAAGGAGACAACCTCTATGCCAAGAAAAGCAGTGGATCAAGAGCTATCGCGAGAGCGCATCTTGGAAGTAGCGCGCCACTTGTTTGTCACGAAAGGATACCGCGCGATCTCCATGCGAAGTATCGGCCAACAATTAGGGTATAGCCACGGATCGCTTTATTATCATTTCAAAGACAAGGCAGAACTGTTCTACGCGCTAGTTCAGGAAGATTTCAAGCGCTTGGGACGGTTGTTCGAACGTGTTATGGTTCAGGCTCCTTCGGATGGGCTGTCGAAGATGGAACAGGTGATGCTGGAATTCATCCGCTTTGGTCTTGAACAGCCGCACCATTATGAAATTATGTTCATGACGCGGGATGAAGAATTGCTCGCGTACGCTCGCTCAGAACAAGGTCGCTGCTTAGAAATGTTCTCGACGATCGTTAGACAGACGCTCGCGAGCAGCATTCATACGGAACAGGAACGGCATAATATCCCACGAAGTATTTTTCTTGCCATGCATGGATTCATCTCCTTTTACATTCAAGATCAAGTCACCTATGATGAGGTGAAACCTGCGGCGTTAGCCCATGTTCGTTTCTTATGCCGCAGAACGCTGGATTCGGCACAGACGGCGTAAAGCGTAATCATTCACAACTTGGAATCCTATGTTTTTGAATTAAAAAGAAGCCTTCTCACGTTTCCATTCGGCGCACATCGTGACAGTAGCCCAGCTCAAGGTTACTGGCATGAATGCAAGCAGGTAATCGGACGTAAGGAGGCTTTTCTATAGTAAAGCAAGACAGCGTATATTACTTTTTTGTATGTTGCTGGAATAGTGACAATATTGTAAGAAGAATTGTCATCAGAATCAGATGCTCATTCTGCGAACTTCATGTAAAGTAATAGATGTGGGGGAATAGACATAGAAGGAGTCTAACCATATCGTTGGAATGAAGTGGGGTAGATAGATCATGAAGAAGGCAGCGCTGCTGCTGGCGGTCATGTCGATCAGCTGGCTGTTGGCAGGATGCGGACAGGCCGTTCAGCATACCTACAACAAGGTTAATCAGGTCGTTACCGATTATGGAAAAGAGAAGTCACTCAATAAAGAGAAGGTCTTTCAAGTTGCGAAGGAAGGCCTCCGCAATTTATATGATATTTCCATCAGCGAACAGGATTGGAACCTGATTTGCGGATTCTCGAAATATTACGCTAACCAGGATAATACGAAGCCTGATGAAGGGCATGTGACCTTTATTGCCACACTTCAGGACATTGGGGAGCGGAAGAATGGCATTAGCGGTTTTTATGGTGAGGTAAATCTGAAGACAAGAGAACTATTTAAGCTCGGTTTATTGATGCCTTCAATAGGCTTGGATAGAGAAGAAAATGAGGTGTCAGAGCTTCAGGAGAAGGCGCAATCGTTCATTGTGGAACGGCTGCGAGCAAATGAACGTACTCTCCACGTCTTGAATGAAAAGAACAAGGAAAAAGGGATCTTTCTATTTCAGGATGCAGAGCTGGGAATGCGGTATATCATTCGCATGAATGCGGAGCAGAAGAGGGTCACCTTCTTTAAAAAGTGGATACATTCCTAATGGAAGTCCGTCAGATGCTGGCAATGCCATCGGCGGGCTTTTTATTATGTGTGAACAGTTCTTTAGTATGAGATGGGCCAAGGATCAACGTCTCAATAACGCAAAAATGGGTTATCACCTATCATAAGGGTTTCGAATAAGTTGCATAAGGTTCACTTACAAATTGGATAAGCGAGAGTATGCTTTTCAAATCTTAGGTATTGACGATGTCCGTTATTTTTTGGTAAAGTGATGAAAACAATTACCTAGTAAAGAAGTTGGAATAATAAGCATAAGGCGTGAGATCACGTAAATGGGGGTACGAAGGTGAACGCAGTACTGCGCTATCGCGGAGCGTTGTGGGGGTTTCGAACCACGCTGCTTCTATACGTATTTTTACTGGTTGTAATTCCTCTCGGAGGTATTTACGCCCAATCGTTCTATGGAGGTTGGGGGACATTTGTAGACAGTCTTATCGAGCCGCTTGCGTGGCAGTCAGTCGTATTTACGTTCCGTCTTGCATTCATTGCTACAGCCATCAATGTCGTCATCGGGACGATGTCGGCATGGGTGCTCCACCGGTACCGTTTTGTCGGGCGAGCGTGGTTGAACAGCTTGGTTGATCTTCCATTTGCACTTCCGACTGCTGTCGGGGGGCTCATGATTCTGCTGCTGCTCGGACCAGGAAGCTTCATTGGCCGTCTGGCGGAGTCAATGGGATGGAGAATCGTATTTGCAGAGCCCGCAATTGTCGTGGCCATGGTATTCGTCACCTTCCCTTTTGTCATTCGAGCGGTTCAGCCGCTATTGGAGGAAGCAGATCGGTCTGAAGAAGAGGCTTCTTATACGCTGGGAGCTTCTCGTATGCACACGTTCCTTCACGTCACACTGCCGCGCATGCGTCCAGGTATCGTAAGCGGGGCTATGCTGGCTTTCTCCCGAGCGATGGCAGAGTTCGGAGCAGTCGTGCTTGTAGCTGGGAATATTCCAGGAAAAACACTTGTTGCATCGGTGTACATTTTCGGCGAAATAGAAAGTGATCATCCCCAAGCAGCAGCTGTCGTGTCTATCTTATTGCTGACGTTATCTTTTCTATTCCTGTGGGCGATTCATTGGATACAGAACCGGAGGAACCCATCATGAAACAGCGTACTTCTAATCACCAGTCCAAATCATATACAGAACAGCAACTCTTCTTGACCGCCTCGTCATTAACTGCAGCTTCACATTCATCTCATTCACGCTCCAAGATGCAGCTGCTTCTCATTTTATTAACGTACGCTGTATTTTTCACCCTGCTTATCTCTCCCTTACTGCAAATGTGTCTGGGTGCCTTCCAAGGCGGCTGGAGCTCGGCTCTCGCTTCGCTTAGCAGACCAGAGGCTCTTCATGCACTTGGCGTTACAGCCGCTGTTGTAGCGGTTGTGACTGTGCTAAATGCCATCTTTGGAGTATGGCTGTCCATTGTACTGGTAAGAGGGAACTGGATGAGCGGGCTCGCTCGTCGTTTGCTTAATGCCATCATTGATCTTCCTTTTGCGGTGTCTCCGATCATTGGCGGATTTATGATTGTGCTTTTGTTAGGGCCCCAGACAGTGATTGGCACACTATTCGCAGACATGGGATTTCAGATCGTATACGCGTTTCCGGGTATGGTGCTTGCCACTTTGTTTGTGACGTTCCCGCTGCTAATCCGTGAAGTTATTCCTGTTCTTCAAGAAATAGGGACGCAGCAGGAGGAGGCGGCATCTACACTCGGCGCGTATGATTGGACTACCTTCTGGAAGGTTACATGGCCTTCGATTCGTTGGGGAGTCATCTATGGAATCGTGCTGACCGTTGCCCGTTCCCTCGGGGAATTCGGCGCCATTCTTGTCGTGTCCGGCAATATCATGAACAAAACACAGACAGCAACTACATTAGTGTATCAAGACGTGGAGAACTTCAACATTGCGGCTGCCAGCAGCTTGGCACTTGTGCTTGTATGTAGTTCCATCATCCTGCTGCTCGTCATGGAATGGGCGAAGCGTCATGCAGGTCGCAAAGGAGTGCATTGACGATGCATATTGAGGTAAATCAGCTCAACAAATGGTTCGGAGCGTATCATGCGGTGCGCGATGTTAACTTCTCCATTGAAGCAGGACAGCTTATAGGCTTGCTTGGACCTAGCGGCGGCGGGAAAACTTCCGTATTGCGCATGCTTGCTGGCTTGGAGCAACCAGACAGCGGTGAGATTAGATTTCAAGGGAAGCGGATGAATGAGATTCCGCCCCAGCAGCGCGGTATCGGTTTCGTATTTCAACAGTATGCATTGTTCAAGCATATGACGGTTTATGACAATATTGCCTTCGGGCTGAACATTCAAAAATGGCCTAAGGCGCGCATTCGCGAGCGGGTCACGGAGCTGCTGGAGCTTATCGAACTGACTGGTGTGGAGCGCAGGTATCCGCATCAATTGTCCGGGGGCCAGCGGCAGCGAGTCGCCTTTGCACGCGCCTTGGCGCCAGAGCCTCAGCTGCTGCTGTTGGATGAGCCGTTCGCTGCGATTGATGCTAAGATCCGCAAGGAACTGCGCAGCTGGCTACGGGAGTTAATTGAACGGGTTGGGATTACGTCCATCTTCGTAACCCATGATCAGGATGAGGCCATTGAGGTTGCTGATGAAATTATGATCATCAATCAAGGGAGAGTCGAACAGAAAGGAACACCTTGGGATATTTATCAATCTCCAAACACACCTTTCGTGGCCGAATTTATTGGAGAATCAACGATTATTTCAGATTTTGACTCTTTGCGAGGCTTCGAGACCTTATCGCTGCATCAGTCAGGCAGCCCTTCTTCAAATATTTCTGCTTCTGCACACATCAGCTTAGAACCTCAATACGATCGGGATACATCCCTTCAAGATGCAGCATTCAAGGCGCTTATTCGCCCCGAATATATTGAGGTTGGATTGCCTGGCGAATTGATGATGGCATCCGCATGTGTGCATGGTACGGTAAAGTCGCTACAATTTCGTGGCAGTGAATGGATGGTGGCCATTGAAGTGGGCGATATGATACTGAAGACGTATCGCTCATTAGAAAAACCAATGCTGCAGACAGGAGATTGGGTACATGTGCTCGTCCATCGTGTCTATCTGTTCGAGGAGGGGCGCAGTTGGGTAGTGGAAAATGCGTTAAAAGAAGACCCGATGCCGGTTCACATTTAAACACAAATGGAGGCACGGGAATGAGAGTACGCCTGATTCGATTCAGAGCGATAGCGTGGACAGCTCGATTGACGGCTGTATGGATGCTCTCTTTTTTGGTGATGTTGACGGGGTGCAGCAATGGGGCGGATGCTCCAAACGTGAATGGGGCGGATAGTGGCTTGCCTGTTCAGCAAATATCTACTGCTGATAAGGATACAGTTACACTTGTGATTGGTGCATATTCGGTCGTGAAGGATGCGCTTGGCCGTATATTGCCGGAATTTGCTGCGGATTGGGAAGCAAGGACGGGGAAGAAGATTGTATTTCAAGAGTCCTACGAAGCTTCGGGCACACAGGCAAGAGCGATAGCCGGAGGCATGGAAGCGGATGTGGCGCTTCTTGCAATGGAAGGTGACATTGATAAGCTTGTAGGAGCAAAGCTGATTAAGCCGGAATGGAAGGGTCAGGACACTTATCACGGCATGGTCACTCGATCTGTTGTGGTCATTGGCACGCGCAAGGGCAATCCGCTCGGGATACAGGAGTGGTTGGATTTGACTCTTGAGGGGGTCAATGTTCTGTATCCGAATCCCAAAACGTCTGGTGGAGCCCAATGGGATATTAATGCGATATATGGGGCAGGTCTGAAGATGGCCGCTGAACAAGGCGAGAATGGGCCAAAGTTCGCCAAACAACTGCTGATGCGTATCCATCAAAATGTGCTGTCATTAGATAAGAGCGGCCGTGCTTCAATGGCGGCATTCGAATATGGTGTCGGAGATGCAATCGTCACTTATGAAAATGAGATACTATCCCGCAAGCGCGAGGGGGTTCCCTATGAAATGATCCTGCCGAAGCACACCATCCTGGTTGAGAATCCAGCGGTTGTGGTTGAGCACTATGCGAAGAAGCACCAAGTAGAGGAGGCTGCTCAAGCGCTTGTAGCTTATTTGCGTGAGCCTAAGGCACAGCGCATATTCGCAGAAGCGGGATTCCGACCGGTGAATGAGCAAGTTGCACAGGAGACTGCCGAGGTCTATCCCATTCCTGAGGGCTTGTTCCATATCGAAGATATGGGGGGATGGAAGGATGTACGGGAGACATTGTACAGCAGCAGGGGGATTTGGTATCAGGTGTTAGCAGGAATTGAATAAAACATGATGAAAAAGCGCAGGCTGCCCGATACGTTCGAGCGGTCTGCGCTTACATGCTGTCTTAATAAAAACTCATCGTATTCGCGTCGCGACAATGGAAGAGAAGCTTAGCCTTCCCGGTACAAAGGAATGTCGGTCGTCAATCTGCGTACTCCAAGCTCAACAAGCTTATATGCTTCCTCCATGCTGCGCACGGTCCAAACTCCTAGCCCAACGCCGGCTGTTTTCGTATCGGCGACGAGCTGCGGATGGTTGAACACAGCTGACAGCTGTATGAGCAGGGTTGCATTGCCCAGTTCGGCCAGAGCTTTTAGGTCAACGGGCTCATTCGACAGGAGTGCAAGCTCAATGTCTTCGTTCAGTGAACGCAAAATGCGCAAATTGTCTGGATAGAAAGAAATGAATGTAGTGCGTTCCATCATTTCATATTGGTTCACCAAATGAAGGATAGCTTGCAGCTCTTCTTCTGTGTTGTGCTCTTTCAGTTCAAGTTGAAGTCCAACTTTTCCCCCGCATAAGTCGAGCACTTCTTCCAGCAAGGGAACTCTGCAGCCAGCGAACTCAGGGCTGAACTTCTTGCCAGCGTCCACTTGTTGAATTTCGGCAACCGTCTTCTCGCGAATACGCCCAGTGCCGGTCGTCGTCCGATCCAGCGAATCGTCGTGGATGACGACAGGGATACCGTCTTTCGAATGATGTACGTCGATTTCTAACGTATCGGCGCCCATTTGGATGGAACGGCGGAATGCTTCCATTGTATTCTCGGGATGCACCGCTGCATATCCGCGGTGAGCAACAATTTCAACATCATTGAATCGTGCATTGGAACTCATGATAATCCTCCTTATTACATGATAGCGAATGTATTGGCCAGTGTGACCTTAGCTGCGTTATCATGTATCATAGATCTGTATGTAAGAAAGAGTGCATCGGAATTGACTCCGATTATACTTGATACATGATGGAAGAACAATGGAGATTTTATAACGGTTACGTAATGTTCTTGTAAATATATACGCACTTGAAGGAGAAAGATAGCCATGAATCGTACGACAAACAATTGGTCAATATCATTTTGGGGAACAGGGGATTCCATGGGCGTTCCGCGAGTGTATTGCGATTGCAGCGTGTGTATGGAGGCAAGGGAAGAGGGGGAAAATCGCCGATACCGTTCCTCCATTCTTATAGAACGAGAAGAGGAGCGGCTACTCATCGACTGCGGGCCGGACTGGACAGGCCAGATGGAGCGCGCAGGCTTATATTGGCTGGATGATATTCTCATTACTCACGCGCATCAGGATCATATTGCCGGACTCCCTGCATATGCGGATGCATGCCGCTGGCTGGAACGACAAGGGCATGTCATTGCGCCTGCCGAGGTGAATCAGATGATTCGAACGATGTATCCGTGGCTTGAACGGTTCATTCAATTCGAAAATATCGAAGAAACATGGGAATGGCGAGAATGGTCGGTGCAGCCGATTCGTGTGAATCATGGAAAAAACGGTTATTCCTATGCCTACCGCTTCGACCGTCTCGCTGCCGCAAATCAGGAGCAGGATCAGAGTATGGAAACAGAAGGAGACAAGGGCGGCATATATGCAGATGCAGGCTCAAATCATGATGATAGGGGCTCATTGAATAGCTGGCTATATGCTTCTGATGCAATTGGTCTTGGCGACGAGGAGCGGCGGCATTTCCATGATCTTGATCTGCTTATATTGGGTACGAACTTTTATCACGAACAGGCAGCCTACGAAACTCGTTCCGTATATGACATGGTCGAGGCTATGGAACTGCTCCAGGATGTGTGCCCGAAGCGGGCCATATTTACGCATATGTCGCATGACATCGATCTACATACGCGCTACCCGCTTCCATCTAACGTGACACTTGCAAGGACTGGCATGAAGGTGGAGGGATAGCGAATATAGGTAAAGCGCCGCTTCCTGCAGACAAGCTTGTCTGCTAGGAAGCGGCGCTTATTTATGAATGATTAGTTTGAGCTGTCACGATTCAAAATGAACTTCTCGATAACGTGGCGTACGCCTTCGTCGTTATTGCTGTCTGTAACATAATCGGCAATTGCTTTGAGCGAGTCCACCGCGTTGCCCATTGCAACGCCAAGTCCAGCCGTCTCAATAAGATCATGGTCATTCCATGAGTCCCCGATGCCGATTGTCTCCTCCAGGCTACAGCCGAAGTGCTCGGCCAGGTGGCGCAATGCGCTGCCTTTCGTTCCCTCGTGATGGGTGACCTCCAGGAAGTGCGGCTTCGATTTCGTAATATGAACCTCTGATCCAAGCAGTTCCTTCAGCTCTTCTGCAACACGATCCAGACGCTCGGGCTCGTCGATCATGAGCATTTTCGTGGAAGGCGAAGCGAGCAGGCGATCGAAGTCCGGCTCAATGAAATAAGGAATGCTGCTCAAATTCGCATAGTCAATCAGCTTTTGATTTTCCTCGCGAGCATACAGCTTGTCATCAATGTACAATTGCAGATGAAGATCGTGCTCGTCACAGTAACGAAGCAGCTTACGTGCAGCATCGCGCGGTACAGCGCGCTCGTACAGCACTTTGCCGTCAATTACATTCTTTACAAGAGATCCTTGATACGTAATAAGAGGTACATTCAGTCCTGTCTGTAAAGCAATGTTATGGGCAGAAGCATACATGCGCCCAGTTGCGAGTGTAACCGTAACACCTTGCTGAACGGCCAGCTCCAAGGCACGCTTCGTACCTGGCGTTACTTGCTTGTCATCATTAATCAACGTGTCATCTACATCAATTGCGATAAGTTTATACATGGGTTATGAGTTTCTCTCCTATCTATGTATGCCAGCACACATGCAAGCACGGTATATTTGGGGGTTCGACACTCACTTCTATGTGAACACCCATTGTTCTCTAATACTCCTATTGTACAGCATGTTCGCCCCATTTCAATTCGGCAACAATCATTCCTGCAAAAATGAGCCCGCATCCGGCAATGGCCCACCCTCCAAGCACTTCTCCCGCAAAGGTTACACCTGTTATAGCTGCGAAAACGGGCTCCATGGCGAACAGGATGGCGACGCGTGTCGCTGACGTATAACGCTGGCACCACGTTTGTGCCCAGAAGGCGAAGGCGGTGGACAGCCCGATGGACACTGCCAAAGCGAACAGCACCTTGGGTTCTGAAAGTGCTTGTCCAAGCATGCCCGTTGACAGCTGCGGCTCAAAAATCAGTGAGCTTCCCCCAGATAAAATCCCTACAATCGTGAGCTGTACGGTAACCAGCGGCAGCGTATCGTGATGCGGTGCGAACCGACCCGTCAAGGCGATATGCATGGCGAAGCCAACCGCACAGAGCAATACGAGCACATCCCCTTGATTCCATACAGCAGCCCCGCCGTTAAAAGCAAGCAAATACAGCCCGCACAGTGCAAGCAGGGCGGAGATCCATGTAGGCAGGGTCAAGCGCTGCTTCGCCAGCCAAAGGGTGATGAACGGAACGAGCACTACCGACAGTCCGGTGAGAAATCCCGTATTGGTCGTCGTCGTATACAGCAGTCCAATGGTCTGGAAGGCATAAGCGGAAAATAGCCATAAGCCAAGAATGCTTCCATGGATCAGTAAGCGCTTGTCCAGAAATACAGACAAGCTTCGTCTGGCAAGCAGTACGACAGCAAATAGCAGCCCTGCGCCTATAAAGCGGATTGCATTAAAGGCAAGTGGCGGCAAGGTGTGGACAGCGTGCTGTACAACTAGAAAGGTGCTGCCCCAAATAAGTGCGACGAGTAAAAGACATACATCAGCCAACCATGTGCGTTTCATGATGAATGAGACAGGACTCCTTCCGGCATGCGAATGTTTTACTCCTATCATGTAAGAAAGTGAGCATGCTGTAAAGCGGAGTTTTCAATTATCAATTCTTTACATCCTCCATTTTCCATGTTAAATTTGGAGTAATAATCCGAAATATAGTCGAATTATTGGATAATTATTTCTAACCTATGGGAGTTGGAAACGATGAAGGTAGAGGAAACGAACAAAAAGGTTGAAAGGCTGGTTCAACAACTACAGGGGAATTTGATTGTATCGTGTCAGGCGTATCCTGGAGAAGCGCTGTATGGCAGCGATATGATGGTTCGTATGGCCCTTGCTGCAGTGAACGGCGGCGCAGCCGGAATCCGGAGCAATTCACCGCAGGATGTGGCAGCAATTAAGGAAGCAGTAAGTATTCCGGTAATTGGGATTTGGAAGAAGGAATATCCTGACTCTGACGTATATATAACCCCAACATTTTCGGATGTTGAAGTCATGATCGCTGCAGGAGCTGATATGGTCGCCCTTGATGCTACAATGCAGACACGGCCATCAGGTGAGACGCTTGAGTACATCGTAAACGCTGTCAAGACGAAATACGAAACTCCATTAATGGCTGACATTTCAACCTATGAGGAAGGCGTACGTGCAGCAGAGCTTGGCTTTGATTTTATATCTACGACACTCTCTGGCTATACGCCATACAGTCTCCAGCAGAAGGAGCCTGATATGGAGCTGATCAAGCGGCTGGCTTCTACGGTGTCGAAGCCGATCATTGCAGAAGGACGTATTCATACACCGGAGCAGGCAGAGGAAGCCTTGAGAAATGGGGCATTTGCTGTTGTAGTGGGCACGGCGATTACCCGGCCGCATACCTTAACCAGCACATTTGTCTCTAAAATTAAAGGTGGGACAGTTCCCGCTCAAACGGCAATGACAGGTTCAGTCATTCCCGTAATGAATCGGCAGCACGTTGGAAGCGAGGCTGGCAAGGAGGGGTGCTCCTCATGACCCTTATGACCCTGACGGAATCGGAAATGACGAAAGAATCTGTTGTGATTGCAATTGATATTGGCGGAACCAATATCAAGAGCGGCATTGTGAATAGACATGGGAAGGTGCTCCATTCCCGAACTCTTCCTACAGAAGCTGCGCTTGGGCGTGACGAGCTGCTGAACAAGTTGCTGCGGCTTATTGCTCTGTATCGGGAAGATGCGGAAGAAAATCAATGGATGATTGAAGGCATTGGGGTTGGTTCTGCGGGCTATATCCATCATGATGGGCATGTCGCATATGCGACGGACAATCTGCCTGGCTGGAGCGGAACTCCTGTTCAATCATGGCTGATTGAAGCGACTCGTATTCCCGTCCGTGTTGTGAACGATGTGCATGCAATCGCTCTAGGGGAGAGCTGGAAGGGGGCAGGCAGAGACCTGAAGCAATTCGTATGCGTAGCGCTTGGTACAGGTATTGGCGGTGCAATTATTGAGCAGGGTGCTCTCTATGGGGGGGCCGATGGGCATGCAGGCGGGTTTGGCCATTTTATTGTGCAAATGGATGGAGAACCCTGTACGTGTGGATTGCGAGGCTGCTGGGAGCAATATGCTTCCGTCAACGCCTTGAAGCGCATGATCAAGGAGAAGATTCAAGCGGCGGAAGGCAATCCCGCTTCGATGTCGCTCCTGCCTCCATGTGAGGAGAACCCGAAGGACTGGTTCGCAGCAGCTTGCAGCGGCAATCAAGCAGCAAATGAGGTTATTACTCAATATATCCACAATATCGCAGTGGGACTGGTGGCGCTGCAGCATGTGCTTAATTGCCGGCAATTTGTTTTGGGGGGAGCAATTACGGGTCAAGGGACATGGATGCTTGAAGCGATCAAAGCAGAGATGCGCAAGATGTGCATGCCGGCTTATTGGGGAAATGGAGTAGAGCTCCATGCCGCTGAAATGGGTGAGCATGCAGGAGTCGTTGGGGCGGCCCATTGTATTTATACAGAGCTGCAGGAGCGGCGTAGCTCCGAACAACTTCTTGCTTTTGAACAAAAAGTTCAAACAAATTAGAATTTGGTGGTTGAAAAATCCAAAAAGGCAGTATATAATTTGGATGTAAGATTCATACATATTGTTTTCAAATGGATTATTTCACCGAAATAAACAAGATACTATCTATTTCTATGGTGATTTGCACCTCAACTTGTCAGTCCTTTCATGTAAGTTCGAAATGCTGCTCCAACGTTTCTAGTTTAGACTGTTACCCATCTTAGATTTCTTACCCTAGAATTGTAACCGTATACGTATTGCGATCTGAACGGCAAGGTGAGTTTCGTTTTGAGATCTTTTTGAAAACGTTTACTTGTGACAAAGAGTTCCTAACGCGTATCGGACTCTGTTCACCATAAAGCTACAACAACATGAAAAGGGTGGTTCAGATGGCAAAAATGAAACGAACAACGATGCTATTGCTAGCTTGTTTCATGCTCTTCACTTTATTTTTGAGCGCTTGCTCAGGGAAAGGCTCCAGTGAAGGAGGATCCTCTTACGGAAGTGATGGCAAGCCTACGGAGATTACATTCTGGTATGGCGTAAAAGGAAAAGACGGCGAGTACCTAGACAAAATGGTCGAAAAATTCAACGCCGGCCAAAAAGAAGTTGTAGTCAAGGCGCTTGGCGGTCAAGATCATTTGAAGCAATTGACAGCTATCTCCGGCGGCAACCCGCCTGATATTTTGCAAACACAATGGAACTTCATTGGTCCTTGGTCAGAAGCTGGAGCCATCATGTCGCTTGATGAATTTATCCAGAAGGATAAATTCGATATGACCAGATTGATCCCTGCGGCATTCGAGCGGATGAAGGTTAATGGCAAGGCATACGGCATGCCAATTCGCTTGGCAATGGCAAACAAGCTGTTTTACAACAAGAAGATGTTCGAGGACGCAGGCATTACGGCCCCTCCTGAAACCTTGGAAGACATGTTCGAAGTGGCGAAGAAGCTTACGAAAAAAGATAGCAGCGGCAGCTATACACAAATCGGATTCATTCCTGACTATCCTTGGATTGACAGCGTATTCTGGCCTACGATCTTCGGCGGAAGCTGGGATGACGGCAACGGTAAGCTGACAGCGAATCAAAAAGCAAACGTAGATGCGATTGATTATCAAATGTCCTATTACAGAGAATTTGGCAATGATGGCATCGACAAAATTAAATCGGGCATGGGCGGACTGCTTACCCCGCAAGACCCGATCGTAACAGGCAAGCTCGGCATGATTATCGGTTGGGATAACTGGTATGTAACAGAGCGCAGCGAAGGCAAAATTGGTGTAGCTCCATTCCCATATCCAAAGGATAAGCCTGAGCTGAAGAACGCGGGGATGGTCAGCCCTGTAGCAATGTACATTCCGACAAAAGCAAAAAATAAGGACGCTGCCTGGAAGTTCTTGCAGTTCATGCTCAGTGATGAAGCACAAATTGAAATGACGTTGGTCAATGGCTCGATTCCATCTGTGTTGAGCGTGTTGGACAACGAGAAGATCAAAAATGATCCAAAGCTTGCAGTCAACCAAGAATTCTTTGAAAGTGCGAAGAGCGAGAACCTGAAGGGTTTCCCGAACACGATTTATATCGATGCATATTTGCAGTCGTTGACTGAAGAAACAGAAAAGGCGCTTAAAGGACAGCAAACCGCACAAGAGGCAATGGATAATGTTGTGAAGAAGATTCAGCCATTAGCCGATAAAGCACAGAAAAAATAACATCATGTGTGGCTGTAACCGTTAATGTAACCGAAAGAGAGAGAATGACAACGGACGGCCTGCCCACTATGGGAGGCCGTCTTTTTACCCCGATCGATTGGAGGGAGTTTATATGGAGAGCACGACCAATGCTGGCATACGCAGACGCGAGCGCAAAAACCTGTTGATCGGACTGGCCTTTATTAGCCCATGGATTATTGGCTTTATTGGGTTCCAATTATACCCGATCATTACTTCATTATATTACAGCTTTACAGAATACAATTTGTTTTCTGCCCCGCAATGGGTGGGATTGGATAACTTTAAGGAATTGTTCCATGATGATAAGTTCTACTTGTCGATGTATAACACCCTGTTTATGACGATCTTTGGCTTGTTTCCGCAGCTGGCATACGCGCTTGGCATTGCGCTGCTGTTGAACATGAAGGTAAAGGGGAAGTCCTTCTATCGTACCGTCTATTTCTTGCCTACACTGGTACCGATCGTAGCTGCTTCCTTGCTCTGGATGTGGCTGCTCAATGCGCAGTACGGTATCGTGAACCAAATGCTCGGTGCGCTTGGATTGCCGGAACCGAACTGGATTTATGATCCGAAGTGGACGAAGATTTCCCTTATTATTATGGGCTTTTGGGGAACCGGAACAACCACGGTCATGTACTTGGCGGCATTGCAGGATGTGCCGAAGGAATATTATGAAGCTGCTTCGATTGACGGAGCGAATGCATGGAAGCGGTTCTGGAACATTACGTTCCCTGCGATTTCGCCAATGAACCTGTTCCTCGTCGTAACGGGTCTCATTGGGTCATTCCAATATTTCGCGCAGGGTATGATATTCGCGGAACAGGCGCAATCGATTGGCGGACCTGAGAACTCTATTTTGTTCTATGCCATCTATCTCTATCAAAATGCCTTCTCATTCTTGAAGATGGGCTATGCATCCGCTATGGCGTGGATCTTGTTCATTATCGTTATGGTGCTTACGGTTATTGTCTTCCGGTCATCAGCTCGCTGGGTTTATTACGGAGGTGAACGTTGATGAGCAGCGTAAATACATCGGTTACCCCCATGAGTCAGGCGAAGCGTCGGCGTTCTATCAAGCGCTCTATTCGAGAAACGTGGATTCCGCATTTGATTCTTGGTGTTGTTGGTCTGCTGTTTTTATTGCCATTCGTATGGACCGTACTTACGTCACTGAAGACGCAGGAAGAGATTTTCGCGATTCCAATTGTTTGGATCCCGGAGCATTTTCAGTGGAGCAACTATGTAGAAGCTGTCAATATGATTCCATTCTTCCGCTATTTATGGAATACGGTTCTGGTCGCTGGCGTCAGTGTAATTGGGGTCGTATTGATTTGTCCGCTCGTAGCATACGGATTCTCGCGCATTCAGTTTAAGGGGCGCAATACGTTGTTCTATTTCATGCTGGCAACCTTAATGCTTCCGTATCAAGTTACGCTGATTCCATTATACGTATTGTACAACAATCTAGGCTTGCTCGATTCCTTCTGGCCGCTCTGGCTTGGGGCGTGGTTCGGGATGGCAACGAACGTCTTCATGGTACGCCAGTTCTTTATGAACCTGCCTTATGAGCTGTCCGAGTCAGCGAAGATTGATGGTGCGTCTGAATTCCGAATTTACTCGCAAATCATTCTTCCATTGGCGCGTCCAGCGGTGATGACGATCGGCTTGCTTACCTTCCTCGCTTCATGGGGGGATTTTATGGGGCCGCTCATCTATTTGAACAGTCCGGAAAATTGGACCCTGTCTATTGGTCTAAAAGGGTACATCGGAGAAACTAAGGTGGCTTGGGAGCAGCTGATGGCTGCATCCACACTCTTTACGGTACCGATCGTAGTCCTATACTTCTTCGTGCAGAAGCAATTTATTGAAGGTATCGCTTTGACAGGATTTAAGTGATTTATCACGATATATTTAGCTCAATAGGCGGCAATAGCAGTTAACGAACTGTCTATTTGCCGCCTTTATGTTGGTCGTTTTTCTATCGCAAATTGGTTGAAAGTGTATGTGCTGATAGAGAAAAGGAAATTTGATTGTATAATTATAGAAGCGCTTTCATGATTTTGCGATAAAATATTGATTTTTTATTCATTCCATTAGATGATAAGGCTAGGTATATACCAGATAGCGGGGAAAAATAAGCGGATTACTGCACCAGCGTGAAGACTGGGTTCATATTATGGAAGGCATTGAATCGTTGATGATTGATGTATAGGTGAACTGGGATTTGCAGGGCATGCAATCTAGCAGGTGGCCGCGCTAGAGAGGCTTCATCCTTGCTGTGATGACGCCGATTGAATGACATAACGAGACTGGAGGAGTCACAGATGGTCGCTGGTGAACATACGAATACTCTTCTGCTTATTAAGAGCCTGTATCCGTCACTTACGAAGACAGAGAAGAAAATAGCCGATTATGTGTTGAAAAATGCGGATTCGGTACTCTATGCGACAGTTACGGATTTGGCAGAGAGAGCAAGTGCAGGCGAGACTTCCGTGCTGCGATTTTGCCGCAATCTCGGTTTTAAGAGCTACCAGGATTTCAAGCTGTCCTTAGCCAAGGATCTGGTATCGCCATTGAAGCATGAGAATAGCGAAATTGAAGAGAGCGATGATTTGTCTATTGTTGCGAAAAAAATGACAATGGAGAATGTCGCATCACTGGAGCACACGTTGTCCCTGCTGAATATGGAAGAGCTGAATAAGGCTGTCGAGGCCATTGTTAAGGCGAAGCGCTTGTTCTTCATGGGCGTAGGCTCCTCAGCGATGACAGCGATGGATGCGCAGTATCGATTTATGCGGCTGGGCTACACGGGAGAAGCGATTACAGATCCGCACGTGATGGCGATGAATGCTGTACTGATGTCGGAACAGGATGTTGTATTCGGCATATCGACATCGGGCAGTACGAAGGACTTGGTAGACACGATCCGGTTAGCGAAAGACAATGGGGTGTTTTTCATCTGTTTAACGAGCCATGCGAAGTCGCCAATTACGAAATATGCAGACTCTATTTTATTGATCAAGTCCAAGGAAACACCGTTAGAGGGCGGAGCCTTCTCCTCGAAGATTGCTCAAATCCATGTGCTGGATATTCTGTCTACGGCGGTTGCCCTTCAAGAGAAAGAGAAGGCCTACAAGGCAATTCAGCAAACGGCAAAATCAGTATTGGACAAGCTATACTAAGTAGAATAACGGTGATAGGACATACTGTGGATCTGTCGGATCGATAGCCGGTATGTTTTGTTACATGAGAAAGAGGCGTTCTCTTCCAAGGAGAACGCCTCTTTGTATGATTCTATATTTTTTAGCACCTATTTTTGCAGCATGAGCAGTCCGATAAAGTCATCCTTGCTAATGTTGCCGAGGTAATGATTGATATCCATATCTCCAATCGCCTCGTAAATGGCCTGCTCCTCATAGCGAACGCCTTGAAGCTGCTCCTCGATGTCGCTTACTTCACCGATGCCGAAGAAGTCGCCGTAAATCTTCATCGATTGGATAACGCCATCTGCTACATCCAAGCGCACATCGACGATGCCGGCAGGGAACTTCTTCGAATGCTCTACATTGAATTTCGGGGAAGAGCCGTAGTTCCAGTCCCAGTTCTGGTAGCGTTCTTCGGAGATGCGGTGAATGACCTCCCAATCCTGCTCAGTCAACACATACTGCGGTACTTGATCCGCTTCCATTCCGAAGATGTGGCGCAGAATAGTGGCCTTGAACTCCTCGATTGTCATAGGCTCCTTCATGTACTCCACAATGTTGGCAACACGTGAGCGCACAGACTTCGTGCCTTTGGATTCAATTTTAATCTGGCGTACCTTCAAGGCTGATGCGACATGCTCCATCTCAGAGTTGTACAGCAGCGTTCCATGGCTGAACATCCGTCCGCGCGTAGCGAACTGGGCGTTACCAGAAATTTTGCGTTCTCCGACTTGAATATCATTTCGACCAGTCAGTTCAGCATCAACGCCAAGCGAATGCAGGGTATCGATTACGGGCTGGGTGAACTTGCGGAAGTTGTGAAACGATTGCCCGTCGTCCTTAGTAATGAAACTGAAGTTCAGATTGCCTGTATCGTGATAGACGGCCCCGCCTCCAGATAGGCGGCGAACGACGTGTATGTTGTTGTCCTTCACATATTCGGCATTGATTTCTTCAATTGTATTTTGGTTTTTGCCGATGATGATAGAGGGTTCGTTGATATAAAAAAGAAGATAGCTGTCTTCCTCAAGCGGCAGATGCTTCAATACGAATTCTTCTATCGCAAGATTGATGCGAGGGTCTGTTATGCCTTGATTATCAATAAATTTCATTGCTTGTCCGACTCCTTCATGTTGAGGCTGTTATGTACATATTTCTATTGTATACGATTTGAATCGAAATACAAAACAGATTTGATATTGATAATCGTTATCACAGATGGTATGATAAGAAGTAACTAAGACGGTTACAATGCAGACCTATACGAGGAGGAACGTCCTAATGTCGATTGCTTCAATCATTCGGGAACGTAGAAGTATTCATGAATTTAACGATAGGCCAGTTGATCGCAGCTTGGTGCTGCAACTGCTGAATGATGCCGTGTGGGCGCCGAATCACGGACTGCGTGAGCCATGGCGCTTCATATATGTAGAAGGAGAAGGCAAGGAACGCGTTATGAAAGGGCTTCTTGCCATTTTGGAAAAGACCAAGCTGAAAGACGCAACTCCAGAGCAGCGCCAGAAGTTTATGGATCACTTGACACATGTCCCTGCTTACTTGCATGTCGTTATGCCGGAAGATCCCCGTCCGAATATTTGGCAGGAGGATTTGGAAGCGGTTAGCGCTTTGATTCAGAATTTCCAACTGTTAGGCTGGGAACACGGGCTCGGCATGCTGTGGCATACAGGCGATTACATTTATAACAAGCAGTATCGTGAAATGGTAGGTGTTCAGCCGGGCGAGAAAATTGTAGGGGTAATCCGTATCGGTTATTTCGATAATGCGCCGAAGGCTCGCCCGCGTACGAGTGCAGAGCAGCTCTTTACAGTAGTTGATAAATAAGCAAGGCTGGCCTGTATCAACTGACGGTGCTGGCCAAATTAAGGAGTGTCCCGCAGGAAAAGCTGCTGTGGACACTCTTTATTATTTTGTATCCAAAATGATAGATATTCGTGAAGTAAACGGTTACATGATTAAGGGCGATCTAACGGATCTGCCTCCAAATAACGACGGTACATCATTAATTCCAAGGTGTGCTTGATAATCCACGCAGCCAGCAGCACACATACGAGTAAATGAGCGCAGACGAGCGGAGAAAGCAACAGGGTGCGTGTATCCGATACATAAATTAAATAGGCCGCACAGCAAGCTACAGCGAGGACGAGAAAAAGTAGGCTGAACTGATTAGCCTGCATAGACACAGAGCGAGCCAATTCCTTGTCCTCAGTCTCATCCTTGGACATAAAGTTAATAAAGTGCATAACGACTTGAATAACGACAGTAATTCCAAACACATTGCGTGCAAGGGCCATCATTTCAATACTGTATAATCCAATGTCTCCCTTGAGTCGAAACAGAATCGCAGCGTAATAGATGGAAACAATGATGGCGGCGCCGAGATTAGCCCATGATGTCTTGTGATGTACCGACATAATCATCCCTCCTCGTCTATGACATATCACATCTACGTAAAGATGTGTGTTGCAACAAGATTATACAGCAATTAACAGAAGTGTTACAGTGTCCGTTTGACCAATGTTTTTTGGGATTTCATAATAATTCATTAGCAATTCCTTCATAATCGCGCTGCAATGCCTGCTTAACATGAATAAGACTCTCCAACATACTAGGAAAATTCGTTTGACGAACAATGCTGTCTTCCGCATAATGGACGAGTAGAAATGATTATTGAAAACTGGTCGAGCTCCGTCTGGGTGGAGCTGTACATAGAATTTATTCAACCATTGGACAAATTTACTGGACATCCTTGGGAGGAAGACAGCAATGAGCACAGTTGAACGATTCGGACATGGCGGGGATGTATGGACAGCCGCGGATGCATTTGGAGTAGACAGTAAAGCGCTGCTGGATTTCAGTGCCAATATTAACCCGCTTGGGCCGCCGACGGCCGTTATGGAGCGCCTCAGGAATGAGATGATGGCTTCTATTGTTCATTATCCGGATCCTGGGCACCGGAAGATGAAGAAAGCATTAGCTGCGAAACTGGGAGTAGGCGAGGATTATATTAGCATCGGAAACGGAGCTGCAGAGTGCATGGCCCTGCTGCTGTTGGCAATTCGTCCCCAACGGGTTGGCGTCATTGCGCCTTGCTTCTCTGAATATGAGACGCTGTCACGCAAGTTCGGGTCTGAAGTAATCCATGTAGTGGGCAGCGAAGATAACGACTTCTGCGCGACTGAAGCACAACTGTCTGAGCTTATTTCGAAAACTGATGTGGTGTTTATTGGACATCCAAACAATCCGAATGGTGCCTTGTACGAGCGCGCATTGCTGGAAAGACTTGCAGTGTTAGCAGAGGCGGCTTCAACGATTCTTGTTATCGATGAAGCCTTTATTGACTTTGCGAATGAAGAAGAAATGTCTCTTGTTCCAATCGTATATCGCTGCCCAAATCTTATTGTTGTTCGTTCATTAACGAAGTTTTACGCCATTCCCGGACTGCGCCTTGGATATGCGATTGCCCAGCCGCAGCATATTGAGGCGATGCTGCGCATGCAAGTGGCATGGAGTGTCAATGGCTTGGCTCTCGCGGCTGGCGAAGCCTTATTGTCGGACGAGCAAGCGGAACCATATGCGAATGCGACGCGGGCGCTCATTGCTGAAGAGCGAGCTGTTTTGCGCAAGCAACTGCATGCACTAGGGATACGGACGTGGCCAAGCGTGGCGAATTTTTTATTGTGCCGAGCTCCGGAGGGGTGGACGGCGAAGTTGCTTCAGGCAGAATTATGCCGCGCAGGTATTCTGATACGCAATTGTGATATGTATGCTGGGCTCACGGAGAGAGACTTCCGAATCGCAGTCAAGGATCGACGAGCGAACGGAATTGTAGCGTCAGCACTTGCAGCTGTGTTACAGTAAACAAACACAGAATTGAGGGGAAGCGGGATGCAGCCATATCGAGAGGGGAAACGCTCCTATCTATCTCAGTATATCGCAGGAGTACATATTCACTGGGAGGATGCTCAAGTCGCTGTTGAGCTGCCGCAAACTGCACCAATATGGAGCAGTGCTGTATACCATGGCGGGCAATGGATGGGGAATCGCATTTTGAACCAAATGGTTCATTATCAATTCGACTGCACTGATCCAGCAGAATATCTGCGGCTTTCGTGTATGGAAAGTGGCTATGTACCGGAACAGACGGTGGGGCTCTTGACGGCTGCAAAAGTTAGTCATGCCTCTGTTGTCGAGCAGGAAGCGGATGAATGCTCGCTGCTGTGCATCACAACGGCGGGGACATCCAATGCGACACGTTCAGGCATGCCGCGGCGTGTATTTTCAGCCTATGAATCGTTGAAGCCAGGCACGATCAATTCAATTCTTGTATTGGATGGGAAGCTGTCCAATGCGGCGATATTGAATCTATTCATGACGGCTACAGAGGCCAAATGTGCAGCGCTGTCTGATCTTGGCATCATAGACGCTGAAACGGGACGCGTTGCCACAGGAACGACTACGGATGCGATTGCACTTGCAGTAATAGACAGCGGTCGGTATGAACCCGTGCACAATTATGCGGGAACAGCGACAACATTGGGACATGCAGTTGGGCAGCTCGTTTATAACACTGTATATGAATCCGTGAAGACTCAGCATGAAGCGTAACCGCTAACGAGCGGAACAACCTACTAGGGTGGGAGAAACATGACAGCAGCGCTTATCATAATAGCAGCATACATATGGGATCGGATTGTTGGCGACCCGCAGGCGATTCCACACCCGGTCATTGGTATAGGGAAAGGGATTAGAGCCGTAGAGCGATTCATACGCCGGATCAGCCCTTCTGAGAGAGCGCTCAAGCCGCTTGGAATTTTGCTGCCGTTTGTTGTAGTTGGCGGCACGTATGGAGTGACCTGGCTTGTTCTAAAAGGGATGTACCATGTTCATGATTATATCGGATGGGCAGCCGAAGCATTGTTGATTGGAACAACAATTGCGGCAAAAGGACTGAAGGATGCAGGGATGGCTGTGTATCGGAGGCTGAAAGAGCAGGATTTAGAGAGTGCTCGTCGAGAAGTCGGCATGATTGTCGGCCGCGATACAGAGCAATTGGATGAACCGGAGGTCGTACGCGCCACCGTGGAGACCGTAGCGGAGAATATTGTGGATGCGGTGATATCGCCGTTGTTCTTCGCGCTTATCGGAGGCGCACCGCTGGCAATGGCGTATCGTGCGGTTAATACGCTCGATTCCATGGTCGGCTATAAGAATGAGAAGTATGGGAATTTAGGCTGGGCGTCTGCTCGCCTTGACGATATTGCCAACTGGATACCGGCGAGAATGACAGCAGTCTTTGTCACGGTAAGTGCCTTGCTGCATCGCTATGATGCTCGCAGAGCTTGCTCAACGGCGCTGCGAGATGCGAGAAAGCATCCGAGCCCGAACAGTGGCTGGGCGGAAGCATCCGCGGCGGGAGCACTTGGCATCCGGCTTGGTGGATATAATGTGTATAAAGGAATACGTTCATTCCGCGCATATATGGGGGATACACAGCAGCCCTTGCAGGCAGAGCATATACCTGCGGTATGCAGGCTGCTACTAAGCAGCTCCACATGCTTTGTGATTGTTGCAAGTCTGCTCCTCTATATATGCGGAGGATGGCTTCTGTAGACGATTGATGAATGAAGGAGTACGAAATGGAATGAGACGGACAACTAAATGGAATGCTCCCCCTATTCATCGGAACAAGCGTCGTTTAGGAGCATTGAAAACCAATAGGAAACGAGTCAATATGACAAGGCATATATTACGAAAAAAGAGTCAAACGAACAGCAAGATTGTACGCTTCGCGCTTGTACGCCACGGCTTGACGAAAGAGAATACAGAGCGGCGCTACATTAGCTATTCAGATGTGCCGCTGCTGCCGGATTCCACTGAAGAACTGAGAGGGCTTCGCCGCGCAGTGGCACATCCGTCACCGCTTCTATATACGAGCGATATGCGGCGCTGCCGCGATACGCTTGCTTATTTGCGTCCGCGCGACAGCAGGCAAGCTGTAGAGGATACAAGATTGCGAGAGTATGACTTCGGCATGTGGGAAGGCTTGACCTACAATGATTTGAAGGAGGATCCTCAGTATCGCAGATGGCTGGACGATTCTTCAGCCGTCCAGCCGCCGCGCGGGGAGCCATGGCAGTCCTTCTGCACGCGCACCGCGCATGTATGGTGGGAAGTGCTGCGGAACGCGCGCGAATCCTTCGGCAGCAGCTGCGGCATACACGCGGAGCGTCAGGAATGCGCTGCCCGTCGTCGGCCGCATCATTCTTCCCCGCTTCCCCGTGGGCGGGTGATGCGGTGCAAGCCGAGCCGGATGCGGCAAACATATGGCAGCGGACTTGCCCCGCGGCCGGATGTTGTCATTGTTACACACGGAGGCGTCGTACGTCGATTATATACGCTGGCTTTTCCACGAAAATCATTTTGGGAAGCGGCAGCGCCAATCGGCGGCGGGATCATGATTACAGCGAAGCAATGTGCGCGCAAATGGAAGTTCTTGCGAGCGGAACGTCTGCCAAGCAAATGAGGAAGCATGCGCTAACAGGCTAATATCATCGCAGCAATGATGTATTCTATTGCAAGTGGTGGGCTTTTCCCCTATAATCTAATATCGAGTTTAGGACTTAGATAACGAAATTATTCGATGTTGAATATTCGCGATACTTCAGGTCCTTGGGGAATCATAACGGGATTGATCCATGAATGTTATTGTACAGCAATGGGGCTGTATGGGTTGAAATGCCGGGATGTGTGATATTTGTACCCAGGGTTAAAAGGGAAGCCGGTGTGAACCCGGCGCGGTCCCGCCACTGTGAATGGAGTGTTGTGCTCATTAGGCCACTGTCTAATTGATCAGCAGGTATGGTATCCGCTGATAAGGATGGGAAGGCGAGCTCAACGTATTCTCCTAAGTCAGGAAACCTGCCTGAAGATAGACGAGTTGTATCCTTCGCGGAGAGGAGCACGTCATTGGCGTAATGCATCAGGCAACATGGCAGCTTAGCTGCTGGCCCCTGTATCTAGGTGTCTGCTGGATATTGCGATAGATGACAATGTGTTCCCCTGGATCGAAGGATCGGGGGTTTTTTGCTGTATAAGCAAGCATTTCATAACCATAAGCGCTTATACACGACAGCAATGCAATTTGATGTAAATGCACAGCACGAATGTATATCACGAATTCAGTCACATGAAGAGGTACAGCTTAGGTATATGCAAGTGCTCATTGACAACCGATACCCGCAGGGGAGTATAACTTTAGGCAATTGCAACTTGTCACGCAATTTCGTTACGCATGGTGGCGAATGGAACCGCTTTACGCTTGCACATTTGGTACAGAGGTAAGACGAGGAAAGAATGACGCGAGGGAGAGATAAAACATGAACAAATGGTTGAACAAATCGGTTGCGGCGCTGCTGGCGCTTATGCTGACAGTAGGACTTGCGGCTTGCGGCAACAAGGATGCGGCTAAACCCGCTGAAAATACGGCTGCTCAGCAAGAGACCAACAACACTGCCTCTGAACAACCGAAGCAGGATGATCTGAAAACGAAATATCCACTGACTGTTAAAGATGCAACAGGCGAAGAATTTACCTTCGAAAAAGCGCCTGAACGTATAGTGTCTGTATCTCCAGCAGAGACAGAGTCCTTGTTCGCACTTGGATTGGATGCTCAAATCGTTGGTGTTTCTGATTTTGATGATTATCCGGAAGCAGCGAAGTCCAAAGAGAAAATGGGCGGCATTACGAAGCCGAATGAAGAGGCAATTATTAAAGCCAAGCCGGACATCGTGTTCACAGGCATCTCCATGAAGGAGCCAGTTGTGAAAAAGTTCCGCGAGCTTGGAATTAAAATATTCAAGGTCGAGCCAAAAACGTACGATGATGTGATTACCAATATCGAATTGTATGGTCAAATTACAGACCATCAAGCGGAAGCGAAGACAGTCGTTGACAACATGAAGCAAGTGCGTGATGACGTAAAGAATGCGGTCCAAAGCGCGGAGAAGAAGAAGGTCTACATTGAATTCTCCCCAGGCTGGACAGTAGGCAGCGGCGAGTTCATGAACGAGCTGATTGAAATGGCGGGCGGCACAAACGTTGCGGCTGATTCAGCTGGCTGGATTCAAATTAACGAAGAAAATATTATTAAATCCAATCCGGATGTAATCATGTTCACACAAGGTGTAGTGGATTCCGAGACGAACAAGTCCTTGGAAGAAATTATTCGTGGACGCAGCGGTTGGAACAATATCAATGCAATTAAGAACAATCAAGTAATTGGTGTGGATCAGAACCTGATCAGCCGTCCGGGACCACGTGTTGCTGACGGATTGAAGGCTGTTGCGAAGGCGATTCATCCGGACTTGGTGAAATAATCGTCGTGGAGAGAACGATGAATAAAATGGTTGGGTATGGAGGAGCGGGTATTGCGCTTCTCCTTTTGTCCGTTGTGGGATGTTTGGCTGTAGGGTCAGTACGAATGCCAATGGGAGAAATTGCACAAATTCTGCTCCATCATATTCCGGGCATGGATCAAGTAATTCCGGTTACATGGGATGATGCCTCTGCGCAAATTATGATGAAGGTACGCTTCCCTCGTGTTCTGCTGGCTCTGCTCGTCGGAGCGGCACTCGGTGTAGCGGGAACTGCATTTCAAGGGGTATTGCGCAATCCACTGGCAGACCCGTATACATTAGGGGTATCTTCTGGCGCTTCTGTGGGAGCCGCTTTGCTTATTTACTTTGGCCTGCAATATGCACTGTTCGGCGAATGGACTATACCTGTCGTCGCATTCGCAACAGGGGTGGCAACCTTGATGGTGGTCATCAAGCTTGCCAGTGAGCAGGGCAAGATTCCGATCGAGACGCTTATTTTATCCGGGGTAGTGATGCAAGCCTTTCTTGGCTCAATTGTATCGTTTCTTGTGGCAATGACGAATCAGACGATCAATGAAATTTTATTTTGGGTAATGGGAAGCTTGGCGATGCGCGGCTGGTCCTATACGCTTGTCCTTGCTCCCTATTTGGCAGTCGGCATCGTAATTCTTATTGCATACGCAAGACCATTGAATTTGCTTGCACTAGGCGAGCGGCAAGCCTCCCATCTCGGACTTCATGTGGAACGAACGAAATGGGTAGTGCTGCTGACGGCGACAATGATTACAGCAGCGGCCGTGTCCGTCTCTGGCGTCATTGGATTTGTCGGCCTAGTCGTGCCGCATCTGCTGCGCTTGATTGTTGGCCCAGACTATCGATATTTGATACCGCTCTCAGCAATTGGGGGAGCCATTTATGTCATGTGGGCGGATACAATTGCCCGCACGGCTTTTGCGCCGACGGAAATTCCGCTGGGGGTTGTAACGGCGTTCCTGGGTGCGCCATTCTTCGCCTACTTGCTTATGCGCAATAAGCGAGCGAAACGGGGGAAATGGTCATGACACAAAGAGGAAAACATTTGCCGCTAAGGGATTTGGGGTTGGCAGAGAGCAGCAATCCCGCTAACGAACTGGTTAAAGATACGATCATTGAAGTTCAAGGATTGAGCAAGCACTATGGCGAGAAGCATGTTCTTCATGATGTAGAGCTTCGTGTGCAAGCTGGTGAATGGGTCGGCATTATCGGTCCGAACGGCAGCGGCAAATCCACGCTCCTATCCTTATTGTCTGGAGCCGATCGTCCGACGTCAGGCTCGATCCAGGTGATTGGACAGGCGCTGGCTTCCTACAAACGAAGAGCATTGTCCCAACTGATGGCTGTATTGCAGCAGGAAGCTCTGCCGCCACTTGGCTTTACCGTCCGTGAGGTGGTTGAAATGGGACGCTTCCCTTTTCAGTCCTGGCTCGGATCAGAGTCCGAGGACAGCGGAGCGCTCGTAGACCGAATTATGGAGCGGCTGCAACTGACAGAGCTGGCCGATTATCCGCTCGATCGGATTAGCGGCGGTCAGCGTCAGCGCACGGCTTTGGCCAAGCTGATGGTGCAATCGCCCAGCATCGTGCTTTTGGATGAGCCGACAACCTATCTGGATATCCATTATCAGGTGCAATTTATGGATATTGTTCGGGATTGGCAGAAGGATTGCGGCTTGACAATCGTATCTGTGCTCCATGACTTGAATTTGGCTTCTTTATACTGTGATCGGCTTGTTGTAATCCATGACGGAGGGATTGCTGCCCAAGGCACGCCCGATGAATTGATGAATCCGGAGCTGCTGTCGCGGATCTTTGCCACCGACACGACGATCGTGCCGCATCCTGATACAGGACGTCCGCAGGTGTTAATTCGCCCAAGTCATGGATGATAGATGGGACAGCACAACTTATTATGATTTTGCAATAACGCAATTACTAGCTTTACAATTTGAAATAGGTAACGATTTAACGTAAGCAAGGCATGTTGAGCTGATGTTTTTGGAGATAAGCAAGAGCAGCGGAAAGCGCTGACAGTATGGCATTGAATCTGACAACGGAGATGAGCAGCATGAATGAACGATTGAAGCAACTGATCGCACAAATTAAACCGCTGGACGAGGAGGCAATTCAATCTGCCATCCAGCATCAAAATCAATTGACAAAGCCGCCGGGAAGCTTGGGCGTGCTGGAACACATAGCTGTGCAGGCTGCGGGCATTACAGGAGAGGTTAAGCCGCAATTCGAGAAGAAGGCAGTTATTGTCATGGCTGGCGATCATGGGGTGTGCGACGAAGGCGTAAGTGCATTTCCATCTGAAGTGACGCCGCAAATGGTGTTCAATTTTCTGCGTGGAGGGGCTGCAGTCAATGTCCTGTCTCGCGAAGCAGGAGCCGATGTGATCTGTGTCGATATCGGTGTGAATGCCGACTTGAGTGATCCAAAGCTGGTATCGCGCAAGGTGCGGAAAGGAACAGCGAACATGGCAAAGGGCCCAGCGATGTCACGCGAAGAAGCATTATCTGCGATTCTAGTAGGTGTTGATATTGTAGAACAGTACGTCCGCGATGGATACCGTTTATTCTCGACGGGAGAAATGGGAATTGGGAATACAACGGCGAGTGCGGCGATGCTGTGCGCCTTCACCGGCATGCAGCCTGAAGATGCAGTAGGGCACGGAACTGGCATCGGTGATGAACAGTGGAAACATAAATGCAATGTAGTACGGCAAGCGCTTGAGATAAATAAACCGAACCAAGAGGATGCTCTTGATGTGATTGCGAAGGTAGGCGGCTTGGAAATTGCCGGTCTGACGGGGGTTATTCTTGCAGCTGCGGCCAACCGGGTTCCGGTTGTCGTGGATGGATTTATTTCCAGTGCAGCCGCGCTGGCGGCAGTTCGGTTGGCTCCGGCAGTACAGCCTTATCTCATTGGTTCACATTTGTCAGAGGAGCGGGGACATAGAGCCCTTTTGTCTGAGCTGAAGTTGAACCCTTGCTTGCATGTACAGATGCGACTCGGGGAAGGAACCGGCGGAGTGCTTATGTTCCAACTGATTGACGCTGCCATGCGGATTATGCGGGAAATGGCTACATTTGCAGAGGCGGGTGTAACGAATAAGGAATGACCGCTGTAGAAATGACGGAGTCGCTAATACAAGTGATTGATAGGTATCGCTGATATAGTCACTAATAGAAATACAGAATTAACAGATAGTAAGAAATGGCCGTTAGCAGGTATACAGCGGGCAGTTTACGTGATGATCTGACCTGATATACCAAGTATTAGAAAGCAAGGATGAGTGAGAATGGGGAAAATTGTACTCGTAACAGGCGGGGCACGCAGTGGCAAGAGTACGTTCGCTGAGCAATTATTCATGAGGCTGTCCCCGAACGGCGGTATCTATGCTGCTACTGCTGAAGCTCATGATGAAGAAATGATGGAGCGTATTCGGCTGCACCGGGCGAGCCGTGAAGCATCTGACTATGAATGGGCCACTGTCAATCAGCCGCTTGATTTGCCGACATGGCTAAGCCAAGCAGAGCAGCCGGCTGTGCTTGTCGATTGCTTGACGATCTGGTTGTCCAATGAGCTTTTGCGAGCCGAGCAGGAAGATGAGGCACATATGGAGGAGCAGTTGGAAAGCTGTATTCGCAGTATGCAGCAGGTGCTTCATACGATTCAAGGACGAGAGGGTATCGTCGTCATGGTCACGAACGAGGTCGGCAGCGGCGTCGTTCCTGCCTACAAGCTCGGGCGTATATTCCGCGATGCAGCAGGGCGGCTCAATCAGCGTATGGCTGCACTTGCCGATGAAGTATATTTGGTAACTGCGGGGATTCCGATCGAGCTTAAGAGCAGGATGGTAGAGCTATGAAGCAGTATGCACATGCGTTAATAGCGGCCATGCAATTCCTTACTCGTATTCCGATTCCGAAGGAAGTGCCCTTTACGAACGAGGTGCTGAAGCGCAGCACCTTGTTCTTCCCCATTGCAGGCGGCGTTGTTGGACTGATCATATGGGGCGCAGGGGCGGGGCTGTCCCTGCTGCTGCCGACAGGGCCGGCTGCAGCGATGACATTGGCGCTGATGCTGGTAGTAACGGGCGGACTGCATATGGACGGACTGATGGATACAGCAGACGGCATATTCAGCAGCCGCTCCCGCGAGCGCATGCTTGAAATTATGAAGGACAGTCGGGTCGGAGCGATGGGTGTTATCGCTTGTGTCTTGATGCTGCTGCTGAAATGGTCACTGCTCATGATTCTATTTGATGCAAATGTATGGCATATATGGATTGTCATTCCCTTTATTTGGTCTCGTGCAGCAATGGTATGGGCGATGACGAATGAACCGTATGCACGGGCTGAATCCGGGCTCGGCAGTTATTTCCAAGGGCTCACCCAGAAGCACGTGAGTGCTTCCTATGGATGTGCATGGGTGTTGACCGCTGCGGCTGTGGCTTTCATGATGCTTCCGATTCAGGTTAGCCCTCTGATGACAGTGCCGGCAGGAATTATTCCGGGATGGCCTTGGTGGCTGCTTATCGCTTCGCCGCTGCTTGGAATCGTCTCTGCATGGGGCATATCACGCTATTTGTCAAAGAAGCTGGGCGGTCTGACAGGCGATACCTATGGCGCATTGAATGAATGTACGGAAATGGTGTTCCTGCTGCTGCTCGTGGTCTTGTGCGGGATGAAAGGATGAACAAGGGATGGATGAACAGTTGAAGAAAACGATGCCGGCTCAGGGCGTTGGAACGTCGGATCAGGAGTTCGTTCGCGGTCGGACAATTATGCTGCAAGGAACGGCCTCTGATGTTGGCAAAAGTGTAGTGACCACAGCGCTGTGCCGTATCCTCAAGCAGGATGGCTACAAGGTGGCACCGTTCAAATCGCAAAATATGGCGCTGAATTCTTATGTTACGCCAGACGGCAAGGAAATTGGACGCGCCCAAGGCGTACAGGCCGAGGCGTGCGGCGTCATGGCTACGACTGATATGAACCCGGTGCTGCTAAAGCCTATGAAGGAGATGAGCGCGCAGGTTGTCGTACATGGCAAGCCGTATCAGAACTTGAGCGCTCGCGATTATCGCACAGTCTTCCTGCCGGAGGCGAAGCGCATCGTTGTTGAGGCGGTCAATCGGCTTCGGTCTGAATACGATATTGTCGTGATGGAGGGAGCAGGGAGTCCTGCCGAGATTAACCTCAAGCAGAACGATATTGTGAATATGAACATGGCAGGGTGGGCAGATGCGCCTGTTATTCTTGTAGCGGATATCGATCGCGGCGGTGTCTTCGCATCTATTGTCGGCACGCTTGAGCTGCTCGAGCCGCACGAACGAGAACGCGTTCGCGGCTTTATTATTAATAAATTTCGCGGAGATGTCACGCTTCTGCAGCCAGGACTGGATTGGCTGGAGGAACGGACAGGAAAACCGGTGCTTGGTGTGCTTCCATATGCCAACGATCTCGACATTGAGGCTGAAGACTCGGTTGCGCTGGAGCAGTGGAAGGGCAAGATAGAGCCGGACAATGATCTCGACATCGCGGTGATAGCACTGCCTCACATCTCTAACTTTACAGATATCGATCCGCTTGTTGCGGAACCGGATGTACGCGTTCGCTATGTACGAAAGCCGGAGGAACTGGGTGCCCCTGATGCAATTGTCATTCCTGGCACGAAAAGCACGATGACTGACCTCAAATGGCTGCGCTGTACAGGCTTAGCGGAGTCTATCCAGGCTTTCGTTTCAACCAGCAAGATTGCCGTTGTCGGCATCTGCGGCGGATACCAAATGCTTGGGCACAGCTTGTCCGATCCGGCAGGGGCAGAAGCTGAGGCGGGTTCCGTAATGGACGGATTGGGACTGCTGCCGCTTGCTACCGAATTTGCAGCCGATAAGCGCACGGAACGGGTATCCGGTACGGTTTGTGCTTCACAATTAGAAGGAACCCCACTATACAAGCACCCGGTTGAGGGGTATGAGATTCATATGGGACGCTCCACATTCATGGCACAGGTATCTGCTGATATGGGAGCTGAGCCGCTGTTTTTGTTAGAAGGCGATCGCGGAACAGATGGTTGTGTGACAGCTTCAGGACAGGTACTAGGCACTTATTTGCATGGCGTCTTCCATAATGATGAGTTTCGCAGAGGCTGGTTGAACCGTCTTCGTCAGGTCAAAGGGATGGAGCATCTACCGACGGCACTGAACTATAATGCCAAGCGTGAAGAGGCATTCGATCGGCTGGCTGACCTGGTGCGGAGCAGCTTGAATATGGACGCGCTTTATCAAATACTTCAACTGGATCACCACAGATCTGATCATTAGCAGGCTGGAACAGGAACGGATGCGAAAAAAAATCAAGGATGCAGGCGCAAGGGGAACGGCTTGAATTTGAAATGATTTCCCTATCGCCTTCTGCTCTTGCCTCGGCGTACTATAGACATTACAATCAAGGGAGTTCGGACATGGGCCGGAGTCCTTCTTTTTTTGCCTTAAGGTCGAATTTACGGTTGATTCAGGTGAAGGATCAATCCTCCTTGCGCTGTACTGCAAAGGAGAAGGACGTTTCGTGGATTCCATAATCGGGTAATGAATTTATTACGATGCGCTTTTATAAGTGCTGTACAGATGCTGTTACAGGTGCTGATTGCGGTTGGATACCTGATGCCCACAATCATCAGCAATGCTGCTGTATAGCTGCTTAGCAGGCGAGAGAGGATTTGCGTGTATGCTTACGATACTGATTGCTATTTTCACGATCCAAATCGTATATGTCTCCTTTTTTACGCTGCGGATGATTTTGACGTTGAAGGGGCAGCGCTATTTAGCTGCTATGATCAGTACAGTAGAAATTATCATTTACGTGCTTGGCTTGAACATGGTGCTTAAATATTTGAACGAGCCGATTAGCCTTATTGTATATGCGGCCGGTTACGGAATAGGTGTACTTGTGGGATCCTGGATCGAGGATAAGATAGCACTGGGATATGTCGTACTGAAAGTTATCGTTAATAATCCGGAGAGTGAGCTGCCAAATTATTTGCGCGACCACGGCTATGGGGTTACAACATGGATCGGCAGCGGCCGGGATGGAGATCGCTTGATGCTCGAGGTGCTGTCGCGGCGTAAAAATCGAACCAAGCTGCAAGGCTCGATATTGGATATTGAGCCTAAGGCATTTATTATTACCTCTGAACCGTCACAGTTGCATGGCGGCTTCTGGACCAAGGTGACGCGGCGCTAAGGCGCTGCGCGCCTTTTTTTCATTTTTCGTAAAATTATGCATGAAAAGAACCTCAATGAAGAGGTCAATTACGGTTCACTTCATAATTTTCCTTGTTCTTATTGATATAAAGAAAGACGCTCCCAAAAACGCTCAACAATAGTGTGAAATATAACAGAATATCAGGTAAATATTTGATTGAAACAACTTCAAGCAAATGGAGTGCAATCAATAGAATAACACCTGCATACAACATATTAAACAGCATACTATTTGTTTTATGCGTAATTTCCCTACCTCTTTCATCCTTTGCTTCCTCACTTGATTTGAATTTCAATATATACATCTGGCTAAGAAATATCACAACAATGAATACAATCTTCAACAATAACATTTTTACACCCGCTCCTTATAATCAAAGACTTCGGTTAATGTCCTGTCAAAAGCATTTGCAATTTTGAAGGCAAGAATAAGAGAAGGATTATATTTGTTTTTTTCAAGGGTTGCAATGGTTTGACGGCTAACGCCAACCCGCTTTGCAAGCTCTTCTTGTGTCCATCCCTTTTCTGCTCGGTAAACAACTAACTTGTTTTGTAACAATAGCACCACCTCTAATTATGAGTGTAAATTATTTCTTACAATTCGTAAAGTATTTTTTACAATTGGAGACGGCATAACCATTTTTTTAGATTGCAGCCTTTATTTCATTATGGGGAATATTGTTCATTAAATAATGCTTGGTTATGTGGAGTTAATCTGTCTTTATGGTGGGGTACATTGGGTATATTGCATAGTAGAAATGAAGACAATAAAACCATCCTTTTTGAAAGGGCGGTTTTTCGTTGTTTCCGTACTTCTGACGCGGGGTAAGTAATATATATAAGACTATCTTATATGTATGATTTTCACATATTTTAAGAAAAGGTTTTTATATAAGATTTTACACGAAAAAATATGTATGTAATAATAAACATAGCTGTTTTTGTTGTTTTCATAGATGATAAATTTATTATCTAATCTTATAAAAGAGGTGAGCGATGCATGATTCAATTCCAGCATGTGAACAAGGTGTATGAGGATGGCTTTCAGGCGTTGAAAGACATCAACCTTGAGTTCAAGAAAGGAGAACTGACCGTTCTTATTGGACCAAGCGGCTGCGGAAAGTCGACGACAATGAAGATGATTAATCGTCTGATGACTCCTTCAAACGGCACCATTCTCATTGACGGCAAAGACGTGTCGTCGCATAACCCCGTAGAGCTACGCCGCAACATTGGTTATGTTATTCAAAATATCGGGCTATTCCCCCATATGACGATCGGCAATAACATTGCTGTCGTTCCACGCTTGAACAAATGGGATAAAGATAAGATTGACGCCCGTATTGATGAGCTAATGCGCCTCGTTAACCTTGATCCGGAAATTTACCGCAATCGGTATCCAGCCGAATTGAGTGGCGGACAGCAGCAGCGTATTGGTGTTGCTCGCGCATTTGCAGCGGATCCAGATATTATTCTAATGGACGAACCGTTTAGTGCACTTGATCCTATTAGCCGTGAACAATTGCAGGATGAACTGATTCGATTACAGCAAGATTTTAATAAGACGATTATTTTCGTTACCCATGATATGGATGAGGCGATCAAGATTGCAGATACAATCGTGCTGATGAAGGATGGAGTGGTCGTGCAGACCGGTTCTCCAGAAAAGATTCTTCGCCATCCGGCGAATGATTTCGTTCGCACGTTCATCGGTCAAAAGAGATTGGAGAGCGAGTCTCCTATCGATATTCCAACCGTGGATGAGGTAATGGTGTCTACACCAGCGACGGCATTCCCGAATCGCGGTTTAGCGGAAGCCATCAAAATGATGGAGCATCGCAAGGTTGACTCCTTGTTCATCGTGGATCGTGCGAAGAAGCTCCAAGGCATTGTATCGATCTATAATGTGCTCGATCAGTACGGTGAGGAAGGCAAAACCGTCAAAGATGTTATGAAGCCGATCGGCTATTCCGTTCCACCGGGAACGCCGCTGCCTGATGCCTTGAATATGATGAACGATCATCGCTTGACCAATCTGGCGGTGGTCGATGATACGGGGACATTTGTGGGACTCATTACGCGGGGAAGTGTCGTCAAGCATTTGTCCGAGGTATATCCAGCTGTCGTGGATAAGCTGGCGAAAGCTTATGCGGAGGAGGCCTGATGGATGATGAATGAATGGTGGACGTTCTTTCAGGAGCGAGGCGCAGACATAATCATGGCGCTTCGCGAGCATTTGGCGATTACGGCCGCTTCTGTACTGCTGGGTTGCTTGGCAGCAATCCCATTAGGAATCGTGCTTGTCTACAATCGCGTGAAGTGGGTGAACAGCATTGTGTTCTTTGCTGCGAACCTGTTGCAGACGATTCCAAGCCTTGCGCTGCTCGCGATTCTGATACCGCTGATGGGCATTGGGATGAAGCCGGCAATTATCGCCTTGTTTTTGTATTCTATAATGCCGATTCTGCGCAATACGTATGATGGCTTCGAGTCGGTCGATCGCGGCGTGCTGGAATCCGCACGGGGCATGGGATACGATACGATGCAGCGTATTCTTCGCATTCAGCTTCCTCTGGCGCTTCCTTATATCATGTCGGGCATTCGAATTACGACTGTGTACATTATCAGTTGGGCCACGTTAGCAGCACTTATCGGTGCAGGTGGTCTTGGACAGCTAATCGTATCCGGTCTTGGCGTAAATAAGCCGGAATTGATTGTCGCAGGAGCAGTTGGAGCCATTGTGCTGGCATTTGTCATTGACGCATTGCTGGGCTGGATTGAGCGAGCACTGACACGCCGTTTCGGACGGACGAGCAGCATGACGGCATAAGTTATTGCCGTACGTGAACGGGGTGGACAGTCGGATAAAGGATAGAAGTGTAAGGCAGGATGTTCATCGCAGCGCTGAATGTGAGCGAATCAAGTAAAGCATTAAGTTGAATGAAACTCGGAACTCGGTTAGCTGGGATTTGAGCTGGATTTAGTTGAATCGTGATGAACACCTGTCCTGAATGTCTGAATGAAGGAGGGCGCACATATGAAGATGCGACAGAAATGGGCTGTTGGCGGAACAGCACTCATGGTAATGCTGGCATTGTTGTTGTCTGCTTGTGGAGCGGATAACCGGATCATTATCGGCACCCAGACATTTTCGGAAACCAAAATTATTGCGGAAATGTATAAAGCACTTATTGAAGATCGTACGAATATCAAGGTCAAGGTACTGCCGGATTTAGCGGCTAGTCCTGTAGTCATCAATGCGATGAAGAAGAATGAAGTACAGATGGCAACCTTGTACACGGGTGAGATCTTCAACAATCACTTTCCGGTGAAAGAGACGAAGAATCGCCAGGAGGTATTGAAGCAGGCTCAGCAGGGTTTTGATAAATATTTTGACTTCAAATGGTATGAGCCGCTTGGATTCGAGAATACGTATGCCTTTACGATCCAGAAAAAGCTGGCGGATGAGAAAGGATACAAGACGATATCGGATGTGGCCAAAGATGCAGGCAGCTTGAGGTTGGGCGTTGACACGACTTGGCTGGAGCGTGATGCGGATGGATATAAGGGCTTCCAGCGAACTTATGGCTTTGCCTTTGGCAAGGAATTTCCAATGGAGATGAGTCTGGTATATGAGGCTGTTGCCAACAACCAGGTGGATATTGTGCTTGCCTATTCCACCGATTCGCGCTTGAAAGCCTATAATTTAACAACGATTAAGGACGACAAGCAATTCTTCCCTCCTTATGATGCATCCCCGGTCATCCGCAAGGATGTGCTGGAAAAGCACCCAGAGCTGAATGACGTGATCGGGCTGCTCTTGGGTACGCTGGATGAGAAGACGATGATCGATCTCAATTATCAAGTGGATATTGAGAAAAAAAGCGAGCGTGAGGTTGCTGTCGATTATTTAACTAAGGTCGGCTTGCTAAAGAGCTAGGGAAGGAGGATACGAATGAGCAATTATGAGTGGTCAATCGCAGATTTATTGTCATATATGGGTAGAAACAGCGGTATGCTGTGGGAGTATTTTATTACACATGTGGTGATGGTGCTGGCAGGCATCGGTCTTGCACTCGCAATCGGAATCCCGCTTGGTGTGCTCTGTTCCCGGAATGAGAAGCTGGCTAAGTTCATCTTGGCAATAACCAGCATGCTGCAGGTTGTACCGAGCTTGGCGCTGCTGGTGCTGCTAATGCTCGTGTTCGGTCTCGGGACAACGACCGTTGTCGTTGGTCTGCTGCTTTACTCCTTGAATCCAATCGTTCGCAACACATATGTCGGCTTGAAGCAGGTGAACGGAAGCTATGTGGAAGCGGGACGCGGACTTGGCATGAGCTCGATGCAGCTCATGTTCAAGGTGAGATTCCCACTGGCGCTGCCTTATGTCATTTCAGGACTTCGCATTGCGGCCGTCATTGCAATCGGGGTTGCGACTATCGCGCCTCTCGTCGGCGGCGATGGATTGGGTAGAGAAATCTATTCTGGATTGAACGGGCAAAATCCGCTCCGCTTGTATGCGGGAGCGATTCCAGCGGCACTGCTGGCCATCGTTGCGGATATCATATTTGGTGTGATGCAGCGCAAGCTCAACTTTGCGCAGCGGACGTCTAGTTCAGGTTCTCGGCAGAGTGCCTCTTCTTCGAAGTAAAACTAGGCTACGGTGAATTCAAGAAATGAAATGCTGAGGGTGATCGAAAAAGGAGCATCGAATATATCGGTGCTTCTTTTTTTTATTTTTGCCGCATGTGAACGATACATGAATATCTTCTTATTATTGTTACAATTTGGAATTAATGAGTTATACTTGAAACGAATCGAGCTGTTTTAAGGGCGAGCTTGTAAGCAGCGAGTCAGATCAACCGGAGGCAAGGGCGCCCCATATCAAAGATTTGATCGGGGGAAAGCAAAAATGGGACAAGCACTGATGCAATTATACGCATATGTACAGAATGCGAACCAAGAGCTTCAGGCGGTCGTCTATGATGAATTTCGCAAGCTTGTGTACGCCGACATTTATTCCATCGTTCAAGATCGCTCGTTAACGGAGGATGTCATTCAAGAAGCCTCGATGAAGGCGTTGACGAATATCCACCATGTGCGGCATCCTGCCGCCATTCGTTCCTGGCTCAAGCAAGTTGCGCGCCACACCGCGTTCGATGTTCTTCGCAAAAATAAAAGCCACAATTTGAAAGCAGGCGAGTCCATGCTGCACACAGCCAACTCAACCCCGCTTGCCCAAACGGAACCGGACATATCGATTACAGTGGAAAATAAATTGCGGGATTCCTTATTGCATCAATCGATGAGTGAATTGAAATCCCATTACCAAGCCCTGCTTCGTCTGCACTATTTTGAAAATAAATCGTATAAAGAGATCTCCAAGGAATTGCACTTGTCCGAGCAAGTGATAAGCCAACGGCTGGCTCGCGCACGAATCAAGCTTCGGCAGCAATTTTCGAAGAAGTGGTCTTAACTTTGCATTTCGAATTCTAAGTGACGGATTCTAATTGATAAATTTTTCGTTAGAAAAGAGCTTGTGTGTACGTCTTTATTTATAAGACCTTCAGTTCCGAATTCAAGGTCACTTTACATATCGAGAAAGGGGTAAAACCACGATGAAGAAAAAGTTTTCGATCGTAACGGTGCTAAGCCTCGTCCTGCTGCTCGTATTTCAAATGAGCGTGGTGTCTGCAGCCGAGGGCAGACTTTCAGAAGCGCTTCCAGCAATAACGCAAGAGGATGCATCATCACTGCATGCCGCGATTGATAATGCGGAGCCTATTACACAGCTCATGAAAGCCGCACCTGCAGATGGCTTAAATGGCGCCTTGCAGCATACGATTGATACTCCCGTGAATTTGAATGATGCCGCATCTATTCAGCCCCTGACAAGCTCTCTTCGCACATTGGCGGAGTCGACCAGCTCGGTTACAACCGCCACTTATACCGGGGTTATACCGAAGGAAGGGGAAGCCGTCCATTTATATCCGATTTACGTGAAGCCGGGAGAAGTGCTGCAGGTACAGCTCGATCCGCCATTGTCGCCGCAGTTGAACTATGATCTGTATTTGTACGAATTCGATATGGCAACAGGCAATATCATTACGACGCCAATTGATCAATCGATTTACGGAACGTATATGAATAATTATGAGAACGGAACGCGCACATTATCTGAAAACGTGGGTACGAAAAACACGACGTCGGGTGTTAAGGCTTATCTCGTCGAGGTACTCGCCAAGCAGGGCGGAAGCATCAATGATCCGTTTACCGTCACGCTGGCCGTCAGTTCGGAATATGACGCCTATGAGACGGATGAAAATGCATTTCACGCCTATGGATTTACAGTGAACACATCGGGGTCATCGTTGAACACGCGTTCGATCAGCTCTCCAATCGATAATGATTGGTTCGCGATAAATGTACCGGAAAATCGCAATTATGACGCTTTGAACTTAACACTGGATAATACCTCCATGAGCAAAGGACATAAGGTTGAAGTATACGGGGCATATGAAGGCAATCAAATGAGGCTGCTGTCATCTCCGACAGACAAAAATGTTCGAATAGGAACGGGTACATTCTATGTTCGTGTCTATACGACGGGCCAATATGATAATACCAATTACACGTTGACTGTTAGACCGGTACTGCGTGCAGACAAGATTTCCATTATCGGCTTTAATTCCAAGGAAGGCCCGAATGATTATCCGACTTACCAATACGGCAGACATTTCCGTGCAAAAGACACGCTCACGGTAAGCGGCAAGGTGACAACATCGGATAATTTTGCGGTCGCTAATGCGAAAGTGGATGTTCTATGGCTGAATAAGAATTGGACGGAAGGCAGCGGCAATCGTACCCGCACTGCTTCCGTGTATACGGATGCCAACGGAAACTTTACGGCTACATTAAGCCTGCCGGCTTCAACGGGAAGCATAATGGAATTTTTACCGGGACCTATTAATTTCACGCATTATTATGACTTGAGCGGCATTAACGTACAAGTGTCCGAACGTCCGAACGTAAGTGCAACGGATATTATCTATCACTTCGCTTACAGCTTGTACGGAGGAAGAGGTTAATTGTTCACGGATGAATGTGACGATTGATGGTGATGGTTAATTAGCGAGTGTTCTTCATTATTAGTCGCAAGCTGCTATAGCCTCCAATCTCGCCTAACTAGCGTGCTGGAGGCTTTGTTGTGTAGATGTACTTATGCTTTCTTACTGACTTGAGAATGAAATGTAAATCATTGGATGCCGGTGGTCGATATATGTTGTAGAACCCTGAAATTATCCAACATACCTATTCAAATGATAGAGCATACGTCGTATGCCATCATGCAGGAGGCAGCCATGAAAATAAACAATCCAATGATTTCACCGAAGCTGTATGAAAGCTATGGGCAATCGAGCAGGCAAATGAGAACCGATACGGGCATAATGAACGGCGTCAATCACGACTCCGTTGAAATTAGCCCAACCGGACGGCAGCTAGCTGTTGGTGCTATTGAACATCATGTTGGTTCTTATTATGGAAATGCGGACATCCATGATTCGCTGCAGCGCATTTTGGAAGGAAAATCGCCCGAAATTAAAAAAGCTGTGTATACAGTCATTGAATCCAATCTGGCTCCCGGCGGCTCTGTTCCTGATGATGCGGATCGCTCAGCTTTGCTGGAGTTAGGGTTGACCCAAGCCAAATATATCGCACAGCATTATTTTACGGATGAAGAGGGCTCGGAACTGCTTAGCACGTTCAACAACATTGCTGCGTTGTCGCAGAAGCGAGCAGATGGGACGGCAGCCGGAACGAATCCATATCGAGAGCCTACTCCCAAACCAGCAGGAGCGCCGGATGATTATGTGAATATTACGGACTTGATGAGAAGGTTCGCACCTGAAAGTCATCAGCAAATGGAGGATGCTATTAGCCAAGGCGGAGACTGGTTCGGCGTCCTGATGAAATTCGCACAGCGTATACCGCAGAATAAGGGCTGGATGGACAAATATCGAGAGGAAATTGCCGTCGCCAAGCAAGAGGCTCCTCCTATTAAGGTGGATAGCCGGTTTGATAAGGCGAACATGTCAGGCATGGGAGTCTTCGTCAAGGATATTCAGCAGCTTCTTCATCAATTGCCGAATGCCGACCGTGAAATTTTGGATCGTAATATCGCCTATTTTGCTCATATGCTTGGACATCCGATGGCATAATACATTGAATTGTAAATCCAGAGTCGCGCTTTTAATGGATAAAAGCTGCGGCTCTTTTTTGTGCATGCAGGATGAAGATAAACATTTATTTCAAGTTGATATGTCAATATTGACACAATAGGCTGGAGAGGATTACACTAGAAAAAGGCCGTGTTACTGCGTGGATGCTATGACATGGATGAACAAATAATAGGTTAAATCGAATTTAGAAAGCTGTGATGTATGCATATGGGAGAACAAAGTCAACACACGATGACCAACAGGATGTTTTGGAGTATTATGTTTGCCATCTTTTTTGGAAATTTCTTGGCCGTATTAAGCACGAATACCGTCAATATTGCACTGCCGGTAATGATGACCCATTTTGACACGGATTTGACGACGATTCAGTGGGTATTGACGGGATTTATGCTGGCAACAGGGATTATTGCGCCTGCTGTCGGATATTTGGGCAATCGATTCAGCACGAAACGGCTGTACTTAGTTGCCCTTAGCGGATTTGTGATTTGTTCCGTGTTATGTGCGGTGTCCTGGAGTGAATGGAGCCTGATTGTATTCCGTGTCCTTCAAGGGATGTTCAGCGGCATCATTATGCCGACGACGATGTCTGTCGTATATCAGGTAGTTCCTCGTGAACGCCAGTCGATGGCGATAAGCCTGTGGGGATTGTCCGCCATGCTCGCGCCAGCTGTTGGCCCGACATTGGCCGGATGGATTGTCCATGTTGGGGATTGGCACTGGTTGTTTTGGATGAACGTACCTATCGGCATCATTGCGATGATTTCGGTCATGCGGTATATTCCAATGTATCGCCTTGCCTCAGGAGATACATTTGATAAGCTTGGTTTCTTCACCGTAGCGCTGGGCAGCTTGCTGCTGCTGCTTGCCTTTGGCAATTTGTCCAACTGGGGCTGGGGTTCTTGGAAGACGATTGGCTGCATCATCGTCGGTATAATCATTCTCATCGCCTTCGTACGCCGCTCTCTTCGCATTGAGCATCCTTTGCTCAATTTCCGCGTGTTCCGTTATAAGCGGTTCGCATTTAGCATGATACTGGTTACGATCGTGACGATTAGTTTGTATGCTGGTGCATTATTAACACCATTATTTTTACAGCGTGTACAGGGCTCTTCGACATTGGTATCTGGACTTGTCTTGCTTCCGGCATCAGCGCTTATGGCCTTCGTTATGCCATTCACTGGACGCTGGTATGAGCGGTTTGGGCCAGTGAAGCTCATCTCAACAGGGCTGCTGCTGATGGTCATTGGCACGTATGAACTAGGACGACTGCATGTTGATACACCTCATAGCTATATTACGCTGTGGATGGCTGTTCGCAATGTAGGTATTGCTCTTGCGAATACCCCGATATTGAATGCAGGCATGTCTGCGATTCCTCGCGAGCTGTCAGGCTATGGATCTTCGATCAACAGTTGGCTGCGCCAAGGGATGGCGAGCTTGTCCATCGGCTTGTTTACGTCCTTGCTTGCTGTACGCGCACTTCATCACGCAGGGGAGTTGCATGGCTTGATCGCCGACGCGACATTGCTGCAAAATACAGCATTTACAATGAGCATCAATGAGGTGAACATGATCAGCATGGTCATGACCCTGATTGGCTTGCCATTCGTATACTGGCTTGGGAAAGCCCCGAATCGTGAGAAATTTCCGGAATCTCTTCCTACTAAATCAGGTTAATGAATTGATTCTTGACAATTGAAAATGTACTGCAACGAATAGAAGAAAGCCCGCTCTGTGTTGTCATACATGGAGCGGGTTGTTTATGTGGGCAAATTTGCAAGTTGGGTGTACAATGGATGGGAAGTTATGGATTTTTGTCAGATAAGCTTTGATGAATTGCCAATGATAACTGAATACTCGTGCAAGTAGTGCATGGGTGCGCTGCAGTAATTTCATGATGTGGCAGGTGATGCACATGACTGAGGAAAGGAAGCTTGACGGCAGGCGAGCTGAATTAGCGAGCGATGTGATCCTCTTTCGTTCTGAGCAAGAGATGAGAGCACATTTGCCCTGTAAAATGTATAAAATCAATCAAACGTTGGGGAGCATATGGGATCACACCCACGATTATATCCAGATTTGGTACGTCGTCAAAGGGGAGTTCAAGCACTCTATTCATCATCGAACGTATAACATGGTTAAGGGCAATTTATTTGTCATTCCTCCTTACGCAGTTCATCGGGTTGACATGATTCCCGGTCAGGAGATGGAAGTGATCGGCTGTGAGTTTCTGCCGCACTTTATTAATGAGCGATTCGAGCAATCTGAGTGGAGCCAAGAGTGCTTTGATTTTTCTTATTTGGAGAAATTCTTGATCGATGAGAAGCAGGTGACGCCCAAAATTGCCTTGACCGGGGATTCCGATATGGAGGTAGCCCGTCTGCTTACTGAAATGCTGGAGGAGTACGGTCATTCCAACCGCTATTTCGAGCTTATGCTCAAGGCGAATTTGCTCAAGCTGCTCTCTGTCATCATCCGTGAATATTCCAAGCTGGCAGATAGGCCAAGCGAGGAGGATGAACGGGTGGAGAAGTATCGAGGGCTTATGAATGCCGTTATGGAATATATTCATGGACATTTCGCTGAAGAGCTGAGGCTTGAGCGATTATGCCGTCAATTTAACATCTCGAAAACTTATTTTTGCCACTTGTTCAAGCGGTTTACGGGGAAAACCTTTAATGATTATTTGATTAATTTGCGCGTAAATAAAGCTGCGGAATGGCTTATAGAGACAAATATGTCTGTGACCGAGATTTGCTTCGGCTCAGGCTTCAATGATTTGGCCTATTTCTCACGCATATTTAAGCGTTATACAGGTATGGCGCCTTCCCAATTTAAGAAAAAGGCGCTGGCCGATCGTTTATCGTGATCCATGCTGCTTGACGATGTATCTGATCATTTTGTATACTGGGAAATATTATGTAGCAAGGGGAGATTTTAATGTTGGTGAGCGTTCTTAACTAGTGAATTCCATAGTGAGGCGAACAGCTTTGTTGCAGGGCATGTTCAATAAGTGAATGTGAACATCCCTGAAAATTGGCGTCCTTGGTGACGTTTATTTGAGCATGCTGTACTGAAGCCTCCGGAAACGAGTTAAGAACAGCGGATAAGCAATTCTACGCCAGCATTTCATTCTCTTGCTCCCGGATTCGTGTTGCATCAGCACGTGTTGTTTGCAATAGCTGTGAAGTACGAGTACTTCTATGTAAGAGTACGTTCGTTCATGGCGTTGGCAGATATGGAAGAGAGAAATGAAGCTATAGGCAGGGTGTGCGCATACGCATGCTCTGCCTTTTTTGCGTTGCATAGAGGATATATTCAGGCATGGTCGATTTGTGCTGGTGTTTTCCGTTAACAGGAACCCTTCTTTCCGGAGGCCTCGATCGCGGCTGCTCTCCTACTTTTATTAAAAAGGAGAATCAAGAGGCATGAATGAAGCAATGCTGCAAAGACTGGATTATCATAAAGTGAAAGCAAAAGTATCGGAATATGCGGTATCTTATGCAGGCAAAAGCCATGTTGAGCAAATGAGCCCGCTAACGAATATCGAAGAGGTACGCCGTGCGATGGAAGAGGTTGCCGAGGCCAGCTTTATGCTGAAGCAGGGCGCGAGTGTGCCGCTGCCTACGTTGCAAGGGATTGAGCATATTTTATCACTCATTTCTACAGGGTATGTGTTCTCGGAAGAGGATTTCGCGAACGTAGCCGTTTTCTTGCGCAGCTGTGCACAATTAAAGAAATATATGAGATCCAAACTGAACATTGCCCCTACTGTGAGTCAGTATGCTGCGTCAATGTATGAGCTGGAACGGGTTCGGGATGAGATCGAGCGCTGCATTCGCCACGGTCGAATTGCAGATGAGGCGAGCAAGGAGTTGGGCCGGGTTCGGCGGAAAATGATGCAGGTCGAGAACCGCATCAAGCAAAGACTCGACAGTCTTATGAATAAGCATCGCGCAATTATGCAGGAGCATTTGGTAGGCATGCGTGGAGGAAGGTATGTACTTCCGATTAGAAAAGAGCTGCGCAAGCAATTCCATGGAACTGTTTTGGATGAATCAGCAAGCGGGCAAACCGTGTATATGGAGCCAACAGAAATTGCCCACTTGCAGCATCAGTTGGCACAGTGGCGCACGGAAGAGACAAGAGAGGAAATGAAGGTGCTGAGCTGTTTGACCGAGCTGCTGGAGCAGTCGACACATGAGCTTGAGATCAATGTGGATACGGTTGGCGTATATGATTATTTGTTCGCGCGGGCGAAATACAGCCGGGCAATCGATGGACGATCCGTACAGCTGAATGACCGAGGTATCATAGACATCCGGGATGCGAAGCATCCGCTGCTTGGTGGAGATACGGTGCCCCTTACATTTCGAATTGGTCGAAGTTACTCCTGTCTTATTATCACGGGGCCGAATACGGGAGGCAAGACTGTTGCCTTGAAGACAGTTGGGCTGCTCACCCTTATGGTGCAGTCGGGCTTGCTGGTGCCGGCCCAAGAGAACAGCATGTTTTCGGTGTTCGGCAAGGTGTGTGTCGATATCGGGGATGGTCAGAGCATGGAGCAATCATTAAGTACGTTCTCGGCCCATGTTACCAATGTAATTCATATTCTCGAGGAGGCTGACCAATCTACACTGGTGCTCTTTGACGAAATGGCATCCGGTACGGATCCTGGCGAAGGCGTAGGGCTGTCGATTGCCATATTGGAAGAACTGCGGAGAAGAGGGGCCATCGTGGTGGCCACGACGCATTTTAATGAAATCAAACATTTCGCTTCTGCAACCAATGGATTTGAGAATGCGCGGATGGAATTTGATGCGGATACGCTGCAGCCGCGATATCAGCTTCGCATCGGTGAAGCTGGAAGCAGCTATGCATTTCTTATCGCTTCGAAGCTGGGGCTGGCTGCGGATATTATTACTCGCTCGCAGCATATCACGCAATCGCTTGGTTCTGGAACATTCCGTGCCGGGGAGGAAGCTCATGCTTTGACAGGGGAATCAGAATGTAAGCCGACTGAACCTCAGCATGATCGATGGTTTACAAGAGATGAAGAAGGATCAGCAAATGAGGCAATACGTGTGGATGAGACATCCTCTGTCGAGGAGATGGAGGAGGGTGCGTCAGATGCCCAGCATGCCAAGCGCCTCAAGGAGCAAAAGAAATCCGAAATTCCTCACCAGCGGAATAAAAAGAGCTCTTCTGTTAAGCTGCAAAAAGGGGATTGCGTGTTCATTTCTTATTTGAAGCGTACTGGCATCGTGTATGAAGAAGAGGATGTACGCGGCAACGTAGGGGTGCTTATTCAACAGCAAAAGGTGAAGATCAATAAGAAGCGGCTCACGCTATATATTGAGAAGCAGGATTTGTACCCGAAAGACTATGATATGGACATTGTGTTCGAATCGAAGGAGAATCGTAAGAAAAAGAAGATAATGTCCCGTAAGCATGTAGAGGGAATATCCATTGAATATGGTGCGGAAGAGTAAGTAGGTAAGAGACATTCGAAGAGGCCTTCTCATTTTGCAGAAGGTCTCTTTGGTACGAATTTTCTCCAAAAAAATTAGTTTCGGGAAAATGTGACAAAATCAGTAATTTTGGTGTCTATATAAGTAGAAAGTTTCCCCACGATTACAGCGCCCAAGAGATAGCTTTTAAGGGGGAACAATTCTTACTGCCTAGCAGAACTAATCATGCTAAGTAATCTGGAAAAAGGGGGGATTAGAAGGCGAGTTACCTCACGAGTCGGGAATTTTTCTATGAATCACCCAATCAAATAAGGAGGTTCATTATGATGAAGAAGAGAATTGTGTCATTTGTATTGGCTGCAATGCTGTTCATGATATTCATCCTTCCTGTGTCGGCGTATCAATCGCTGGACAACTCGACTCAACCTCTACCTCACTCTGAATTCGCTAGTCAGATTCAACTTTCCAATACGAGTTTGACGGACAAGCAAGCCGCAGTGCTTGCGAATTATGTGCAAAAACAACTGTTTTCCAAATATGCGGGGCTCTATACGTTCGATCATTTTTCGTTTGAATTTGGGAATGAAAAGATTGAATCCGACAAATTTTCGATTGATGTCAATGTAAATGTCGACATGACCCTAATCCGAAATCCCATAGACAGTCCTTATGTAAAAGGGATGCAGACAGCCGTGTCGGAGCTTCGCAACGAACATGAAAAAATGATTGGCCAAAACGAAATAGATGCCTTCCTTCAAGAAACAGAATCTTATTATAATACTCCTTCTCCCTCCACCTTCCTATACCGAATGGAAATCGGGATCAGTTCTCCTAATCTGCTTGAATCGATTCAATCCTTGAATTACGACATACAGCTCACTTTATTTGATCGAGCTGATATTACGACGGAAGAAACCATTGTAACGCCAGCCACATCAGAGCGGTTAGATGAATCCATGGCTGCGGATTATGGAAAGAAAGCCATCAATGAAGCAGTAACCAAGCGGAATGGGATTGCGAATCATTTAGCTATATCCTATAATCGGCTCGCAGCAAGAGATTATGCCTTAGCGCATGCTTTTGATGTCCCTGAGTTTTCGGCGGCCAATGGAATGGGCAGTGATTGTGCGAATTTTGTGTCGAAGGCGCTCAATGCGGGCGGGATTCCGGTAAATCGAGCAGGAAAGTGGTATCCGAGTCCCAGCCGCGGAAATTATGCAGGGGAAAATTGGATGCGTACAGGCTACTATAATAATGGCGGAGTCGTGCCTTATATGTTGAACAAAGGGTACTTTTCCAGACAAAATAACATAAGCAAGGTATACAGCGGCTCTATCTTATACCGAACAGATACGAGTCATGTTGCACTCGTTACGTACGGTGATGGAACGACGGTGAAATATACGGAGCATTCGAATTATCCTGTCACAAGAAAGAATATTGTGTATACAGGAACTAGGGCGAATTTCTATACGCCATAAGCAAATGATAGAGACTTATGAAACAGAAAATTCGGCTAAGAGGCATAAATAGACAAGACAGAGAAACCCCAGACGCTGAGTCCGGGGTTTCTTACATTGTTAGCGTAATCAACACATATGCTCCTCAAATTCTTGAAGGTAGCGTTCTTTTATTATTTTCCTCCCTCTATATAAATTTTGTCGGACGGCCCCCTCCGTAATATGCAAAGCTGCGGATATTTCTTTGTAGCTCAACTGCTTCATGAAGCGAAGGTACATAATGGTTCGAAGATGCGGAGCTAAGTCGTTCATATATTGCTGCACAGTCATGACCTCAAACCTCTTTAGGTAATCCCACTCGGATATCATCTGTGGATGCAGGGTATCCATTTGCAGCTCCTTCATATTCGTAGCAATGCCATGCTTTTTTTGTTTTCTTATGTAGTTAATTGCTACGTTGCGTGTAAGCGTAAAAATCCATCCATACAGTTTGTCGTCGTTCACATGGGAGAGTTTTTTTGTAATGAGACGGAGAAAGGCTTCTTGAAGAATATCTTCTGTAGAATGATGGTTGCGGATCATGGAGTAAACGAAATGATAATAGTTATGGCAGTACTCGTTATAAATTTGGGCTTGGATCTGATTGCTGAGCTGCGAAAAATTGATGAGAGAGGCTTTCGAGCAAGCGGATTGCTGGTGAACAATACTCATAGCATTCCTCCTCTTTCGTTTGTACATAGATTACTATAAAAGCGGGATATTGGTAAAGCGCTTACATGAATTAGGAATAAGGTTCTCGCATATTTATTTTGCAGACTGTTCTTGTTCTGCTTAGCTATAGCTAGATCCCCTCGAAAGTATTGTAAATGCATCTGTGTAAGAAAGTCCAATATTTGTGGACTATAGTGCAATGTGCAGTAAGTGAACTTTTTTATAATGGAATGGAGAACGTAAGCGCTTCTTGTAACCGTTTGCGAGTAAGTAGATAAGAAATAAGTCCGAACACAACGAAGAAATGGAGTGGGCTGCTGTGAAATTAGGAGTTAGCATTTATAGTTTGTATGCTGCGCTGCAGGACAAACGTCTAAGTATATCTGGTGCGCTGGAATGGATGAAGGAAAATGGTGCCGATCACGCTGAAATCGTAGACTTGGATCTCGATTTGGTCAATCATCCGGAACGTGTGGAAGAGATTCGTACAACTGCTGAACGCATTGGGCTTGAGCTGTCCAATTACTGCATCGGCGCTAACTTTGCAGGTCATGACGGAGAAGGGCTGAAGCGTGAGATTGAGCGCGTAAAGTCGCATGTTGATGTAGCAAATCGCCTTGGTGTGAAATTCATGCGTCATGATGTCGCGTCGCGTCCACATGCGGAAACAGGCGCCGCTTATTTCGAAAAGGACTTCCCGCAGCTTGTAGAAGCATGCCGGCAAATTGCAGATTATGCGGTTCAATTCGACATCGTGACAAGCGTCGAGAACCATGGCTACTATACGCAGGCTAGTGAACGCGTGAAGCGTCTTGTGCTTGCTGTCGATCGTGACAACTACAGAACAACGATAGATGTAGGCAACTTCGTATGTGTGGATGAGAATCCGCTCGTTGCGGTGAAGAACAATCTTGAGCTGGCTTCCATGGTGCACTTTAAGGACTTCTATATCCGTCCTGCGGATCGCAATCCTGGCGAAGGCTGGTTCCGATCTTTGCACGGCAACTACTTGCGCGGAGCAATCGTAGGCCAAGGAGACTTGCCGATTTACGATATCGTGCGCGCGGTTAAGGCATCTGGCTTTGACGGATATGTCAGCATTGAGTTCGAAGGTATGGAGGATTGCCTCAGAGGTACGAAGATTGCGTTGGATAATGCGCGCCGCATCTGGGATGAAGTGTAAGCTTAGCCGAGCATCCAGTGAGGATTGAGTATAGATTTTTAATTTAGGAGGACATACAGATGAGCAAAATCAAGGTTGCGGTTATTGGAACAGGTTCGATCTCGGAACTGCATTTTAACGGCTATAAAAACAATAAGGAAGCCGAAATTATCGCCGTGTGCGATCTGAATGCGGAACGTGCGAAGGAGAAGGCTGCAAAGTTCGAAGCTCCAGACGCAATTGTATATACCGAATATCATGAGCTGCTTCAAAACCCTGATATTGATGCCGTTAGCATCTGTACATGGAACAATTCTCATGCACCGATCGCGATCGCGGCGCTGGAAGCGGGCAAGCATGTGCTCGTAGAGAAGCCGCTTTGTATGACGGTAGAGGAAGCACTCGCGGTGCAGGAAGCACAGAAGAAGAGCGGCAAAACGCTGCAAATCGGCTATGTGCGCCGTTATGGCACGAATACGCGCGTATTGAAAAAATTTATCGATGAAGGCGAGCTTGGCGAGATTTACTATGCGAAGGCGTCCTGCATTCGCCGTCTTGGCAACCCAGGCGGCTGGTTCAGCGATAAGGAGCGTTCCGGCGGCGGACCGTTGATCGATATCGGCGTTCACGTGATCGACCTGTGCTGGTACTTGATGGGCAAGCCGAAGGTGAAATCGGTAAGCGGCAATGCGTATTATAAGCTTGGCAACCGCAACCACATCGAGAACTTGACCTTCTACACGGCAGCAGATTATGACGGCGGCAAGGTGAACACGGTAGAGGATATGGCGAATGCGCTTATCCGTTTCGAGAACGGCGCATCGCTCGCGGTTGATTGTAGCTTTTCGCTTCATGTGCAGAAGGATGATATGTATGTGAAATTATTCGGCGACAAGGGTGGTGCTGAAGTAGAGCCTGAATTGAAGATCATTGGCGAAAAGCATAATACGATCTTGAATATGACGCCGCAAATTGATCACCTGACATTTGACTTCAATAATGGCTTCCAAGGCGAAGTCGATCACTTCATCGACTGCGTGCAAGGTCGTACAGAGACGATCTGCCCTGCGGAGGATGGCGTAGAAATGATGAAGATTTTGTGCGGCATTTATGAGTCCAGTACCAAAGGAACAGAAGTTGTATACTCCTAACTTAAAGTCAAAGCGATACATGAAAATGCAGCCGTTATGGTTGTGAAAGTCCTCAGTTGAGGCTTTCGATGTAAGGAAGGGCATGTTTCATGCCTGAATGATAAATGTGAATGTGAACGGATTAGCAGTTTGCAGTATTACGAAAATTGAAGGAGTGAAATTCATGACGAAGATTGCGAACCCTATTGGAGTCATTACAGACAGTTTCCGCATTCCTGTGCGCGAGGCATTGGTAAAGGCGAAGGAAGTTGGCGCGGACGGCGTTCAGATTTACGCGGTAAGCGGAGAGATGGATCCGGCGAATCTGTCGCCGCAAGCGCGCAAAGAACTGCGCAGCTATATTGAATCGCTGGGCTTGCACGTATCTGCACTGTGCGGTGACTTGGGCGGACATGGCTTCCAGGACAAAGAAGCAAATCCGGTTAAGGTTGAGAAATCCAAGCGTATTTTGGACTTGGCTCTTGATCTGGGAACGAATGTGGTAACGACGCATATCGGTATTGTGCCGCATGAGCAAAATTACATTTTTGAAGCGATGCAGCAATCTTGTGAGGAACTAAGCCAATACGCGAACAGCCTTGGTGCGCATTTCGCTATTGAAACGGGCCCAGAGCCTGCGGCACATTTGAAGTCCTTCCTTGATACATTGACTGGCAAAGGGGTAGCCGTTAACTTCGACCCTGCGAATATGGTCATGGTTACAGGGGATGATCCGGTACAAGGCGTACACACGCTGAAGGATTACATCGTGCATACGCATGTAAAAGACGGTGTGAGATTGCGCGAGGTTGATCCGCGCACCGTATACGGCATGCTGGGCTTTGAGCCAATGTCGCATGAGAAAATTGCAGAGATGGCGACTAGCGGTCCGTTCGAAGAGCTGCCGCTTGGCGAAGGCAAGGTTGACTTCGACGCTTACTTCCAGGCGCTTGTTGATATCGGATACAAAGGCTATTTGACGATTGAGCGTGAAGCAGGCGCAACACCTGAAGTAGACATCCGCAAGGCAGTGGACTTTATTAAGCGTTATAGATAATGATAATAATTTTGAGATTGAGAAGAGATAGAGGTCGAAAAAAAGCGGCTTCTATCTCTTTTTTTATTTTGTTTATCATCGAACAAGCGGTTATAAGGGAGGAGTCTGTAAAAATATAAAATGAAAGCGGCTCCATAAAAATAGACAGACATATTTCATGTGTGCTTTTACATATTGTAAGAAGGGTAGTTCTATATTTTGTACAGAGAATAGGAGTGGTTATGTGCACGCAATCGATAGGTTAGCTCGCATGGTAAGTGATGTGAAGGAAGATCCGTCTTGGGAGCTGCGTCTTACGCCTGAGACGAATCTGATCGACGAGGTGGGCCTCGATTCGCTTCAGTTGATTCAGCTCATGTTGAAGGTGGAGGAGCAGTTCAACGTGCAGATGGATTTCGAACGGTTCGAGTACGAGCATTTACAGTCCACTCGCGCATTTCTGGAATTTTTGGAATCCCTGGGGGCCGAGGTTCAGCAGCATGCGTAGTGTTCTGCCAGAGGAGCTGCTGCTAAGATCTTTGCCGCTCTATGATGGGCCGCGTCTTGTCATGGGCATGTTCGATGCAGAAGCTTATTGGCGTCCTTCGGAGCTGGCGAAGCTGCCATCGCTTAGAACTGCACAAGGGCACGCTGCCGTTGATTATATGGACGAGCTGCTGTTCCCATTGTGCGGGGAAGATGGGATTGCGGTGACCCGACATCAGCGGAATGCGGCGCAAGCCGCCTATTTGCGTGATGCGGGCTTTCATTTTCGTTCGGTGGCATGCGGCAAGCTTCAAGCGAACGAGCATGGGAATACGGATGTATTCCAGCTCGTATCGGATCTGTGTTCGGATTCCAGATGGAAGAAATTGATGCGAGAGCTTCCGCTAGCCGCATATGCCGTTATTCCATCTGCGGCAGAGCTTGTGCAGAAGTATAGATTAGACGGCTCAATTCCTTCGCCAGAAACCGTAATACAGGTGAATTCCAAAGTGTATTCTCTTTGTCTCGCGCAGCAATTAGGCTTGAACCCTTCTGGACAGCTTGTGGAGGACGCTGCTTCGGCCGAACGGCTTGGGGCTGAGCTGTTGAACAAACATGGCAAGCTAATACTAAAGGATCCGTATGGGGTATCCGGCAGCGGCAATATGGTCGTCGATTCGTCAATATCACTTACTCGTCTTAGCGAATATTTTCGTGCACAGGAGAGAGCAGGCAAACATGTGCAGTTGCTGGTTGAGCCATGGCTGACGAAGCAGGCTGACTTCTCTTGTCAATTGTACATTGCACCGAATGGCCAGATTGAGCTTCTTGGTGTACAGCGCATGGAAAATAGACAGCTGAATTATGGCGGTTCATATGCGGCGGATGCACGACTGTTGAACCGACTGGCGGAAGCGGGATACTTTGAACAAATGGAGAAATTGGCAGTTCGTATGTACGAAGACGGATACTTCGGCCCTGTATGCGTTGACTCTATGTTGCTGTACAACGGTGAAGTATATCCGGTTGTGGAAATTAACGCCCGTCATTCCATGGGAATGCTCAATCATTGTTTGGACGTCCATTTGGAACGTTGGGGGCAGCGCAGCTTTTTGACGTGCCTTCAGCTCGGACTTCCGGAGCGGGAGCAGCAAGCAACGATATGGCCTGAATCTGCGGCTGGAGCCATTGGTGCTTCATCTGATGCATACTCGGCTGACGTTCTATTCGAGCAATTATTGATGCAGCTGGATGAAGCAGAACTGCTGTATACGCCAGGGCGGCGAACGGGTGTGATGCCGTTGTCTGCGAACACACTCTTTGCACCCACAGCCCATAATCGCTCAGGGCGCTGGTATGTATCGCTTGCAGCGGACAGCAGCAATGCTGGCGCTGCGTTGCGCAATCAGCTCCTTCAGGCGCTTCAGGCGTTCGGATATCGCATTTATTAATAATAAATAAGCTTGAACAGTGAGCTATTGATATAAAAAGTAGGTGTTCATGGTGCAGCATACTTCCTTCATTACAATTCTGACCTCGGGAAATTCACTTGGCGCCTATGTACCTGGCATTCGACTGGTAGAGAAGCTCTGCCAGCGCGGAATTCCGGCGGAGGCAGAGGTGCTGGAGCGTCTGTTTCCTGAAGAGGTTCGCCGCAACATGATTCGCACAAAGCAGTTGTTCCACAGCAGCTTCGGAGCAGCCAAGATGGGAACCAGGCTGGCTCGCGATATTGGGCTGGTACTGGATGATCATGCAGTAAGGAAGCTTCTGCAGCGCTGGAAAGCGGAAGGAAGATCGACCTTTCTCGCCGTAACGGGATTCTGGATCCCCATTATGAAGCAATATGAACTGTTGATGCATCCAGAGCCGATACGCATTGAATTTTTACGGCTGGATGCGGTGGATACACCGTCTTACCGACCGTATTTCAATCAAGATAACCGTTTTCGGGATCATTGGCTGTTTCAATTGGAAGGGGAAGCGACGACTCTTCATGCTAGGCTGGTCATGTCGGATGAGGCTTTGATTCCTTATTTAGAGCGCGAGAGACGGATCGTCGTTCACGGCGGAGGTTGGGGGATCGGCACCTATCGAAGTACGATTGCAGCTCTGCAGCAGCACTATCCTCTTGCCTTTGTTGCGTATGACGTGGGAGAAGCACAGGAGGCATTGCCAAATGACCGAGTATATATGACCGATCCGGAATGGCATCCATGGCTGGATGAGACGCTGCCGGATGGACAGTTTCCTTACCCGCCCACTGCAGAATGGAAGCGGAACGAGCCGCTCATCTACGAACGGAGTGCAAATGGGCCGCGCCTCTATGCGATCATCCGCAGCAGTATGGCTATCGTCAGCAAGCCTGGCGGAGGAACGCTCATTGATTCCTTGTCAGCCGCGACGCCGCTTATCTATCTGGAGCCGTTTGGCGAGCATGAGCGAGCAAATGCAGAGCTGTGGGAACGGCTCGGATTTGGTATATCCTACGAGCGCTGGTCACAGGCTGGTTTCTCTTGGGAGCTGCTGCATGAGTTGCATCACAATTTAAAAAGCAATGCGCTTTCACTATCTGATTTCGGAGGGGTGTATGCATGACACAACCGAAGACAAGCGCGACATTAACGCGAACAGAGTTCCGTTCCTTGAAGCAGACGCTTCATAATATGAGTACAGGAAGCCGAGGCTTGAAGCACGATCATGCCTTCGCGTTCGATTTGCCGCGGGATATTGGAGTTAAGCTGAACAATGGCTGCAACTTGCGCTGTAAGCACTGCTTCGAATGGAACCCGGACGGATATCATCATGAATTCGAGCGGCAGGAAGCGCGAAGAGAAATTGAATTCTCGTTACTTGAGAAAATATTCGAGGAAACAAGACCTTATCGTTCCCGCATGTTCTTGTGGGGAGGCGAACCGCTCATGTACTCCAAGCTGGATGAGTTATGCGAGCTGCTTGCGTCCGATCCGCGCATCGCGACGATTTGCACGAATGCGGTGCTGGTCGAACAGAAGCTGGAATCGCTGCTTAAGCTGCCGGAAGGTGTTACATTGCTGGCAAGCTTGGAAGGTTTTGAAGAGGAAAATGATGCGATTCGCGGTCGCGGCATTTTCCGCAAAGTCATGTCAGCTATTCAGCTTCTGCTGGATAAAAAGCGCACCGGTGAATTCAAAGGGGATGTCTCGATCAGTCTGACGATCAATGATGCGATGGTGAACCGGCTGTATGAGTTTATGGAGTATTTTGAAATGGTAGGGGTCAACTCCGTATATTTCGTTTTTCCATGGTTTATTCCAGAGCCGGTGGCGGAGCGGATGGATACATACTTCGCCGAGCACTTCGGCTGGCTGGATGCCGCCCATGATTCCGCGAAGAAGAGCTGGCATTCATTCACCTATCATCTATCGCCAGACAATGTGGAACCGCTGCTCGCGGAAATGGAGAAGCTGCGCTCGCGCGTCTGGAATAATCGCATTCGCTTCCAGCCTGCGTTGGAGCCGGATGAGGTGCGGGATTTCATACTTGGCACGGAACGTCCCGGCATGAAGAGGAAGGAATGTCTGGCCTTGTCCACACGCATGGATGTGCTGCCAAATGGGAAGGTCAATCCATGCAAATTCTTTCCGGAATTCACGATTGCCGATTTGCGCGAATCCAGCTTGAAGGAAGTCTTTCATGGAGACAGCTACAACAGGCAGCGTGAAGTGCTATCTTGCGGCTTAACACCGGTTTGCTCGAAATGCGTGCTGCTGTACAACAACGGAGCTTAGCAGCAAGCAGCCGGGAAGGGGATATAAGCGATGAGCGCGATTAGGGTCAAACAATTAAGTAAAACATTCGCTTACTACCAGAAGCAGAGCGGATTAAAGCATTCCTTGCGCAACTTGTTCCATCGCGAGCAATTATACCGACACGCGGTCTCATCCATATCATTCGATATTGAGCAAGGGGAAGCGGTCGGATTCATTGGGCCGAATGGAGCGGGCAAGACGACGACGCTGAAGATGCTGTCCGGCATTCTGCATCCGACTGCAGGGGAAGCACGCGTTCTCGGCTATGTTCCATGGGAACGCCAGCAGGCATTTAAGCGCCGCTTCGCGATCGTGATGGGACAAAAAAGTCAGCTATGGTGGGATTTGCCGGCGAATGAATCGATCTATTTGAACAAATGCATCTACGGTGTCGATGATCGTGAATACCGGTTGACCCTGGATGAGCTTGCCGAGTTGCTGGATGTGAAGCATCTGCTTGGCGTACAGGTGCGGCGCTTGTCGCTAGGGGAGCGAATGAAGATGGAGATGATAGCAGCGCTTATTCACCGTCCGCAATTGCTTTTCTTGGATGAACCTACACTTGGGCTGGATTTTGCCGCTCAGCACAATGTTCGCCAGTTCCTAAAAGCCTACAGGGAAGAGAAAAAAGCCACCATCCTCTTAACCAGTCACTACATGCGCGATATTGAACATGTGTGCAGCCGGGCGCTTGTGATCCATAGCGGAGCAATTGCTTATGATGGTGAACTATCGCGAATGAGCGGCTCTTTCGGCCGCCGCAAGCGGATGAAGGTGCGGTTCACTTCATTTGTCCCGCCTGAGCAGTTGCATGAGCTAGTCAGCCTGCTTGCGGATGTCCGAGAGCATCAAGGGATGTCAGCAGAGCTCGAAGTCGCGTCGGAGGAAGTGAAGCCGCTGGCCAGACTGCTGCTGGATCACGATCTCGTGGAAGACTGGACGGTTGAGGAGGTTCCGGTGGAAGAGATCATTGAACGGTTGTATACAGCGAAATGTGCAGAACGAGAAGGGGAAGAAAAGGATGGGGAAACAGCCGGAACAGAAGCGCGCCACGCATCAGAAGGATAGACATGGCCTGAGCAGAGCGAATCAATCCGCCACCAACATACGCTCCTCCTGTTGGCGGATAAGCAAGTACGCTGCCGCCTTCGGTATCGGCCTGCAATCATCGCTTGAATACAGGCTTCAATTCGTTATTGGACTCGTCAGCCTCATATTTCCCATCGGTATTCAGTCCCTCATTTGGAGCGCGGTGTATCGCAATTCTGATCAGCATACGCTGTATGGGTATGAATACAGCCAAATGATTTTGTATACGATTCTCTCCGGTCTTGTCGCAAAGTTCGTCATGACACAGCTCGAGCGTACGATTGCGGAAGACATTAAGAGCGGCGGCCTGAATGCGTACCTCATTCGCCCTGTAAGCTACTTCTGGTATCGGGTGTCTGCTTATGCAGGCAGCCGTGTCATCTCGGACGGCATTTTGCTTGGTCTGGTGGCAGTTGTTCTATTTACGGCTTCGTATTATGGGCATACGCAACTTTCGCCAAGTCGGATGGTTCTATTTTCAGCTTGTCTATTGCTCGCAGCCGTCGTGCAGTTCCTTCTCTCCTACGCCATATGCGCTTTGGCGTTTCGCCTCGCAGAAATCTCTTATTTCTTTGTCATTACAGGGCTTATCGTGCAAATTCTGAGCGGCGGCATCGTACCGCTTGAGGTGTTCGGCGACATGCTCAATAGCTGGTTCAGTTTGCTTCCATTCAAATATACGATTTACTTTCCGGTCAATGTGCTAAACGGTAGATTGACGGAAGGAGAGGCGTTAACAGGTCTCCTGATTCAATGCGGGTGGATTGCCTTGCTTGCAGGCGCTGCGCACTTGGCTTGGCGTGCCGGGCTGAAGCGGTATGTTGGGCTAGGGGGGTAGAGAATGGGAACGGACTGGAAGGGGACGAAGTTGCGTTATTGGAAGAACATGGAAGATTACGCTCGTCTGTACGGTTTGTTTGTGAAAAATTGCCTTGCTGCGAGCATGGAATACCGCTTCAATTTCTGGATGGGGATTACGGTGGAAATCGCCTTTTTATGTGCTAAAGCACTCTATATCCTGATCGTATATCAGACCGATCTTCATATTGGCAATCTGACGCCGGATCATATTCTCCTGTTCATTGGCACTTATACAATGATGACGGGATTGTACATGGGCTTATTCTATGTGAACTTCATTCGTCTTCAGCAATACGTCCGCGATGGGACACTTGATCTGCTGCTGACGAAGCCGGTATCGCTGCAATTTATTGTATCGCTGCGCTATGTCGATATTGGCCTGCCTATCCCGAATGTCGTGGCAGGAGCGGTTATGATCGGCATCGGCTGGCATCGTGCGGGCCTTCCGCTAGATGGCAATATTCTGGGATTTGCAGGTTTGTTGATATCAGCGCTTGTTGTCACATATGGCATTATGCTGCTGCCCGCGCTGCTCGCGTTCCGCTTCGTCCAGACTGGGGCAGTGACCGAAATCGCGCATTCTATTTGGGATGCGAACAATATGCCGCTGGACATTTTTCCGCGTTGGCTGCAGCGAATCGGGGTATATGTAATTCCGATATTCCTCATTAGCAACTATGCGCCGAAGTTCGTGCTCCAAGAGTTGAGCGCAGGCGATATATTATGGGCCGTTGCTGCGCCTCTCTTGCTGCTGCTTTTAACGCGATGGTGCTGGAAGCGATCTGTAGCCGGGTATAGCAGTGCCGGAAGCTAGTCGAGCGATATGGAACGGAAAGGGATGAGAAGGGGTGACATCGAATGGCTGAACGAGAACTGGCACCGTCGTTTATGCGGGAAAGACAGCGTTATGAGCAGGGCTTCCTGGATTGCAGGAATGTCCAAGTGTCCATTGCGCTGCAGGAATGGGGAATTCCTGTCGAGGTGTTGTATTACAATGCATGGGAGAGCACGCGCTCTATTTATGAGCATTTATATGTGCACAAGAAGCTGCCTTGGTTATACGAATCCCCATGCCTAACTCCATCTGAGCTTGAGCTCATCGGAGTGCCGTACCGTGAGATACCATATGCAACTTATGAAGATGCCGCCGCAATTTTACAAGCACTTGATTTTACAGAGGAAGCAGCTTTCTTCTGGATCGTGTGCGGCGAATCGCCGTATGTGAAGCCAGGATTCTATGGTCATCCGCAATCTGTGCATTCTGTGTGGGTTCGCGGCCTGTCCAGCGCTGCAGCAAATACAGCCCCCTACTCCGAAGAGGGCGCATCCGTTCCGGGATATTGTGTCCGAGATACCTTTCCAGAGTTTGAAGGCTTCGTATCCGAGGCCAATTTCCGCCGTATGATAGACAGCCCTTATATAAAGGCCGAAGATCGAAAGGCGTTCCTTATTCAGAGGCCGGATCAAGTATTGAAGGTGGATATGGAGCGGATAATAGAGCGATTTGCGGAGCGGCAAAAGATACTGGATCTGAGTGACGAAGCAGTCTTTTACGAATGGATCCTTTATTCGATAAATCAGCAGGAGCCAGTGGTATTTCCGGATTGGGTGCAGCTATATTATTGCAATTCCCATGCATTCAGATTCCTTGCTGGCTCTCGATATGCCTATTCCTGCTTCGCTGCGGCGCTAATGTCCAACGATCATCCTTGGGTAGGACAGCTTCGGGAAATTGCCCGCAAGGCAGACATGCTGAAAAATGTCTTCTTATTAGCCGCTCAGAGCGGACGTGTGGATGGTTATGCGGTTCTTCGTATGTGCAGACAACTGCAAAAGCTTGAACAAGAGTGGCTTGCGGATGGTTATTTGGAGCTTGGCCGCACCGCACCGCTTCCAAAATAAAAAGGAACCGCCTATAGTTATGTTCATGCGCAAGCGGTTATATAGGGGAAGTTCAAGCTTGAACGGCAGAGTACAGGACCACAAAAGAAAGGCAAGCATAAAACAAAGCAAGCATAAAACAAAGGGGCAGCATACGCTGCCCCTTTGTTATTTCTTTATAAAGTGGAATGACGACCAGCTTCCTTCATCACTTATGCAACAGGCTTCGGATTGGTCATGGAAAGCAACTCCTGCATGCTCGTCTTTCTCACATCACCAAGCGTGCTGCCGATTAAGTTCGTATACCCGTCAATCGTTGCCATACGTCCATTGTAACGCTGGAAGTACTTATGCCAGACGATGTCGAGCGCTTCAGTGCCCGTTTGCTGCACCCATTGAACCATAAGTGCTCCTCCTTTGACGCGATAGAGGAGCTCGGAATACTGACCAACATGATAGGCCGGAGTCGTTACTTGCTTCTGGAACAGAACGGCAGGCCATTGTTCAGAAGGAAGGGCGAGTGCTTCACCACTCGGATCACGCCACGAGCTTGTTGCCGAAAGATTCGGGTAATTGCCGTTCCATAGTGTCATTGGCCAAGGTGCGCCTTCCTGCTCATGACGATAATAGTGGGCAGCGAACTCAGACAGTCCTTCTTCCAAAAAGCCCTCCGTCAGCGAATTATGCCCAATCGCAAGCGAAAACCATTGCTTGGCAATGGAACGAAGCACATCCTGTGACAGCACTCCTTGCTCACTTCCAACTGCGCCAAGTTGATTAAATAGAATGACCTCATTCAAGCTGTCTGTCATTTCTGGGAATGGGGCTTCAACGAACTTCCAATGCTTAGTCGGCAAAACTCCAATTTTATCAGAGTAAAAACCGATCGCATTCTGCAACGCAGCCGTATACTTCTGCATCTGCTCCTGGTTCGGCTGCTCGAAGGTGAATACAGACAACAGGCCGCCGCCAGGCAGCTCCGCTTTCGTTTCTATATAGTTAGGGCTGGCATAGAATCCGAATTGGCGTGCATTCTGCACTTTTGTATGCACAATTTTCCGTTCATTTTCCACACGCTGATCCATCATCGTTCCCGTCATCGCCACATTCCATGCGGCAGGCATGTTCAAGCTTACATCATAATCAGCGGTATAGAAAAAGTCACTCTTGTAGCGTGGATTATTTGGAACCCGGTTCCAGCCGCCGCGGATCGAATCGAACACAGCCAACTGTGGTGTCCAGTAGGTTCCACCCACGTAATTTTCGGTATAGGATAGCCGCTGAGCACCATATGGAATCTGTATATCATAAAGAATTCGAAGGGATATCGTATCCATGGGAGCCAAGCTCTGATTAAGATTGACGGTCATGGATTGGTTCGCATGCTTAAATTCCAAGGGTTTTCCGTCCAGAGTCGTTATTTTTTTGGTCGTAACGCCGCCAAAAAAACGATCCTCCATGTTATGGCCTTCTTGAGGCGATTGCTTGCGTATCTCTTCATTGCGCTGCTTGTATTGAATAGACATTGTTTCCGGCTTGCGGTAGCTGTCTGCGAACCAATGGAACACAAGTTCATTGAGATTCCGGTTAAATACATTGCGTATTTTGACGACAGCCTGCGCTTGCAGCGTTCGTGTCTGTTCATTCCATTTCGCATGGATCTGATATTGAATCGGAGACGAGGAGGCATCCTCCTTCTTCGCCGTGCTCTCACTCTTGCTTCCCATAGCGCACCCGGCTAACAGCTGGGTGATCAGGCAGATGACTAGCAGGGTAACAGCCAGCTTCCATCGTGTGGGACGCGGTTGGATGTGTGGGGGTATGCTGCTCATGGGTGGCCCTCCTTCCGCCGATAAATAGGTGTGGTTGTTGAGCATAGTATGTTAACTCCATTGTAGTAGATTGATAGGGAATATATCTATTGATTTGACTTACGCAAGCTTACAGTTTTGTCATAATCCTAGAATATGGTACTATTAATTAAGGGGATATGCATTCTATTAATTTTTGGAAACATCAACAAACCTACTAGAGAGAGAAAGGGATGAATTCGGTGATTCTCCGAAAACCGATGTTACCTCACTCGATAACCGAATCCGATATTGTTGTATTGGATTCCCTGCGAACAAAGATGAATTTTCTACAAATCACTTCTAAAGATGCCGAATGCCTGCGTCGTTTGGCCCCATACATGGAAAAATACGCAGAAGCGATTACAGACCGCCATTACGATTTATTGTTCGAACTGCCTGAAATGAAGCAGATGATCGATCAGCACAGTACAAGAGCGCGATTGAAAGGCACGTTCGTCTCCTATTTGAAATCTATCCCTCAAGTTGCCTTTGATGAAGAATACGTACAAATGAGAGAACGGATTGGTCAGGTGCACAGCCGTATTCAATTAGAGCCGGAATGGTTTATTGCCTCTTTCCTGCGTGTCTATGAATATCTGGTTCCTATCATTGTGAGTGATTTCCGCTCCAACGATGCATCAGCGATCCTAATGGCACTCCACCGGATTGTCATGCTGGACGCCCAAATTGTTCTGGAATCCTATCAATCTGCTACGGAATACCGACTGATGGACAATAACAGCGATATTATGGAAATGTTGATTCAAACCGATGGATTGCACACGATGCTTACCGCTGCCGAGCGATCCTTGCAGGATGTGATGGACATTCAGGCAGCTACTGAGCAATTGACGGCGTCCATTGAAGAGGTAGCCGCCCAAACTGCGGATTCCGCCACGAATACAGAAAACATGATAGCGGCGCTTCAGGAAAATCGCACCATTGTCGAGGAGACAATCGAAGGCTTCGAGATGATGAATGATTTATTCTTAGATACGCGCACACGCTTTGATCAGTTGCAGCGTTCCATGCAAAAATTGACGGATGTCGTTCACTTAATCGATACGGTCGCTGGTGAAACACAGCTTCTAGCGTTAAATGCTTCCATTGAAGCGGCGCGTGCAGGAGAAGAGGGGCGTGGTTTTGCCGTGGTAGCTGGCGAAGTTCGCAAGCTGTCCGATCAGACGAAGGTAGCTGTACACGATGTCTATGAAGTCATCGAGACCATTCAAGGAATGGCAACCGCAGTGCAGGAGCGGACGGAAGATATGTCAGTGCAAATGGATATCCAGCACAATAAAAATAAAAGCGCTTTCGAGCAGTTGGAGCGAATGATGCAGACGGTCAAAGAGGTAGGCTCTACTGAGGATGCGATTGCAGCAATCGTGGAGCAGCAGGCAGATGCGACACAAGAGATTACGGCCGGTATGACTGGCATTGTGAAAAATACAGAAGAGATGATGTCCACGGCTAAATCCACGGGGCTGCACATTTATACAACAAGCCAATCCGTCGAGGCCCTGCGCAAAAAGTCGCTTGAATGGTTCCGTCATCTGGATGAAGCACAATGGATTCGCATCATGAAGACCGACCATATGCTTTGGAAGTGGTGTACGTATAATCGGCTTCTTGGCTTCGATGAGAGCGATCCGGCGGTTATGGAGAATTTCCATCAATGCCGACTTGGCAAATGGATTGAAAAAGAGCAGAGCCGCAAGGATTCGACGGTGGCTAATCTTCCAGAGTTTAAGGAAATGGTGGCGCTGCATGAGAAGCTGCATCGATTGGCAGGCGAGGTTGCACGCCAGATAGATATCGGACATCGAGATACGGCGATAACTGCGTATCGAGAAATGAGTGATATTTCTCAGGAATTGCTGACGCAGCTGGATGTGCTGCGATCACAGCTAGAGCGCCGTCCGTTGAAGAAGCACGCTTAACGGAAAAGGTTAGGAAAGAAGAAGTTTTCTATCTAAAATATATGAATTTATGATCATATATTAAAATAAAGGGAAGGGAGCACCCAATGTGGTATCTTGGTATCTCCCTTCCCTTTATTTATGTTTTTGGACAGTTCTCTTGTATAGGTGGAACACGAGACTAAGAGCGCGGCGCCCACAGCATAATCGCAACTCCGATCAGGCAGAAGACGGCTCCTGCCATATCGTAAACGTCTGGCGCCTTCTTATCGACCCACCAGCCCCATAAAATCGCAAGAATAATAAACACGCCTCCGTATGCAGCATATACGCGTCCGAATGAGGGAAAGGATTGAAACGTAGGGATAACGCCGTAGGCAACTAAAATCAGGCCGCCCACAATTCCATACCAGAGCGGACGTGCTTCGCGCAGCCACAGCCATACGAGGTAGCCGCCGCCGATTTCGGCGAGTCCGGCGATAATAAATAAGAGGATCGCGATGAACATAGCTTGTCTCCTTTTGCATGCATGGACAGCAACAACCCCGGCCACTGCAGAGGTGTCCGGGGCGATTGCTTCATAGAAGCAGCTTATCGGCCTCTATGCTTTTCTTTCCGCTTTTGAATGCGAATGCTCCGTTTTTTCTCCTGTAATGCTTCGCGTTCTTCCCGAGAGCGGCATGTGCGCTCCTTCTTCCTGCTCTCGTAATCAAGACGCAGTGCTTCCTGGGATTGCGTTGATATGCCACGCTGCTTCATTTCCATTGCGGCACGTCTTGCCAGCCGCTTCGGATTGATGCGGCGCAGCTGCTCTTGGGCGCCTACAGCAGTTTGCGTGACCCGCTCTATTAGCGGCATCATGAATACTTCCACAAATTCAAGCACTTCTGCATCCTTTGGCTCTGCTCCGAATACATGGCGGCAAGCCTTCAGACGCCCGTGGACAGTGTCCTCTACGATGCCGATCCAGAATGGGCCTTCAAAAAATACGGTCAACTTCACACTCGATTCCCCCTTTGTAATAAAGAGTGATGGACATCCCAAGGGGGGGAAGGTTACTGATCCCGACTGTCAATCGGAACGTTCGGACTACCAACCGAAGCTGTGTTTTTTCACTCCTTTCGAGTATATCGTAAATAGACGAAGTTCCCAAGATAAATATGCCGTTATCTCAGTACAAATGAGGCTGTAGGCAGCTATTAGAAATGTAGGGGATGGCGTTATATATCAGCGGTTTTACGCTGTAGAAGCGAGGGGAAGAGATGAGGGTCATGTCACATCCGAATCTGTGGAAAAGCTCGCTAGGGAGCTTCCACAGATGAAGTGGGATGGAGGAAATGCACTTATTCTATGTGCAGGATTACTTATCAGATTCTGAATCCAATTGACTCCATTTGTTGCCGAACACGGGAGGAGTATACTGAAGCAGCTTCTCCACCAACTCAGCGGGATCTGCTGAAGAGAGAATAAGCAGTTCATGCTCTTGCTTTACAAAGCCTGCTTGAATGGAATGGCGCACCATTTCCAGCATTGGTGAGAAATAGCCTTCAACGTTCAAGACGCCGATAGGCTTCTGATGAATGCCGATTTGCGCCCAACTGATGACCTCGAACAATTCCTCGAACGTACCGAATCCGCCAGGCAGCGAGATAAATCCATCAGACAGATCTATCATCGTTTTCTTGCGTTCATGCATGTCTTTTACTTCGATGAGTTCCGTCAAGCTGGTATGTACAACTTCCCCGCGGAACAGTCCGCGCGGCATAACGCCTGTTACCTTGCCGCCAAGACGCAGCACTTCGTTGGCAACTTCGCCCATAAGTCCGACCTTGGAGCCTCCATATACGAGCTCAATGTTCTTCTCCGCGAGCACGCGGCCAAGAGCTTGAGCGCTATTTGCGAAGTTGGGATGCGTCCCCAAATTGGAACCGGAATATACACATAATCTTTTCACGAGTCATGCCTCCTCATCTGGTATACTTTATTAAGTATAGACATCATTGGTCAGGAAAGGAAGTTAATTTACGATGGAGATGAAGCCATTTCAACAATGGGTGCAGCAATTTTATCAGGAACGGGAATGGTCGCAGTACAATCCGTTTATTCGCGTCGGCTTCCTGATGGAGGAAGTCGGTGAGGTAGCCCGTGTTGTTCGAGCGCTGGAAATTGGCCGCGACCGTCCGGACGAGGGCGAACGAAGCAAGGATGAATTGCGTCAAGAGCTGGTGGAAGAGCTTGGTGACGTGCTGGCAAATGTCATTGTCCTGTCGGAGAAGTATGATATTGACCTGAGTGAAATTGCACAGGCGCATATGGACAAGCTGACGAAACGATTCGGCGGATAATGAAATTTATAGATGGATGAAGCAGAAGAGATTCATGGTTCGTTGTTCCGCTCTGGAACGTTCCGAATTGGATACACAATAAAGCAAATCATGGCGAATACGAGTGCGACGATTGGGATACCTGCCAGCATGAGCCTGATCCCGAAAATGGCTGCGTCAGGTTGATGAGCGCTATTGGCTATATAGCCGCTGGATTCGAGCACCGTGCTCATAATGATGGCTTGCAGGGAGACGCCAAATCGGATAATGAATCCGTTCATGCCGAAATACATACCTTCGCGTCGAGCCCCCGTCGTGCGCTCATCTTCGTCGATGACCTCGGAAAGCAGGATGTCGAGCAGGATGATGAGCCCAGCAAGGCTGAACCCAATGATTGCGCCCGCAATATATGCGCCTGCTTCCGTAGAGACGAGCATAAGCGGGGCAAGGGCAAACATGTAGCATAGGATGGCTGCAATCATGGTTTTGCGTGGCCCGTAACGTTTTGTCCAATACGCCCATACGTAAACAAATGGAATTGCAGTAACAAAAACAAGCCCGAGCATGATGGTGTTGGCGCTTTCATTTGCGTGCAGCGCATATTTCGTGAAGAATGGGATAGCTGCGGTTAGAAGGGCAAAGGTCAGTTGTACAAAAAAACCGCCGAGCACATAGGTGACAAAGGAACGGTTAGAGAACGTATATACAATTGCCTCCCATAATCCAATTGTGCGCGCAGATGCCTGCTCATTTTCCTTCGAACCCCAGATCATTACCGCTAGAAATACAGCCGATACGATTCCAAAAGTAACCCCCATTGCGCCCCATCCATATTCCGTGTACACAAGCGGAGGCGCTGCTACCCCTGCAATCATGCCCAATATGCCGAACATTTGCTTCCACGAGGAAGCAGTCGCTCTTTCCTTCATCGTTACGAACATTTCCGGAAATAATGCAGAGTAGTTCAAAATGACAAGAACGTACAGAATATCGTACAGCAGAACAAGCACGATAAAATACCAAAACAATCCATCGCCTGAAGCAAGGGGGAACCAAATTAGGGTGAATACGGCTGCGAGTGGCAGCGTACCGAATGCCATGTAAGGGATCCTCCGGCCCCATCTCGTGCGGAATCGGTCGGATACGTAGCCGAACAGCGGATTGAGCAAGGCGCCGACTAGCCCATGTATGACCATCGCGATTCCGATAAGACTTGGACGTACTCCAAGAATATCGACGTAATAGTACACAATATAAGCAGCGAACATTTGCGCCATTATATTTGCCGATATATTTCCCGAAGCGAAGGCGGCTTTGCGAATCGGTGCGATTTGCCTATTCATTTGCTCCACGCTCCTTTTAAAGCTGCTGCTATGCAAGCGGCGGCAGCAGTCCACGCTGTACATCGCGCAAGTCTCTCCAGCGAATAAGCTGAATACCTTCTTCGGCAATTACGCGGCGAATGTCAGAATCACGGAATAACCGCCACTCCATGCCGCGCTTCTCCCAATGCGGGGTAATGGCTTTCAATTCATCAGATACAAGAGAAGGATGGAGGAATATTTCAGTAATCCCTGGCAGCAATCCTCGGAGGAGCGCTTCCGCCTTGGCTTTGACTTGCGCATACGTCTCCCCAGGAATCCACTCATAAGGAAGTCCGAGGAGCGTATCAAGAATGACAATCCCCTTGGCATCTGCCAGTTCAATTCGGCTCTTGGCCATGCGCTCCATTTCTGAACTTAGCTTCATGCCTCCGATTCGTCTTGGCATGCGGAACGGAAGGCCGTATGCTGCACACACATCAAACACAACATCAAGGAAGTCCCTCCCTGACGCAAGTCCATACAGACTTCCCATATGATTGTCAGCATGGGTAATATTGATGCCGAGCCGCCTTGCTGCTTCGATTTGGCTAATCATTTCACAGCGAACCTGCTCGGGATCGGCCATGCGCTCGATTGTCAGGCAATTATCAGGGAGGTAACCTTCCTCGGTTAACAGTGTGGAAATATCGCGCGAACGATTCATTGCTGACCATTTGTAACCTTCCCACTCACTTGTAAAGGTGAGATGCACGCCAATGTCCAGTTCAGGATGAGCGGCGCTCCACCGAGCAGCCTCCTTGGCCCATCCGCATGGCATCATAATGGAGGCAGAGCAAATGGAGCCCTCCTCGAGAAGCTGCATGATGCCCATATTCGTGGCATGGCACATGCCAAAATCGTCAGCATTGATAATCAGCAATCGATCGTTTGCCTCATATCCCAATGCCTTCATTACATTCATGTCCATCGCCTCCACCCGAGTAATTGGATTGGTGCGCCCAACCGGTATATCGTATGCATCTTAATATATTCGAGAGTCTGAGGTAACTTGCGTACGGATATTTTTCATGAAGCCATATTGTTCAATATGGAGAGCTGCTTCTGATTTTGGAGTAGCTCTAATATGTTAGTCATAGGCGAAGATGCATCCTGGAAGGAGGGATGGACAATGGCATGGGATATCATTCGAATACCTTGGACGACGTATCGAGGAGCGGAAGCGACGGAACGGCTGCCAGAAGTTCTTCTTCAGCTGCAGGATGCGTCTACGATTGCTGAAGCGGAGCAAGCCAGTTCACTGATCGAAATGACCGTAGTTGTACAGGGCTCGCTTTATGAGGCGGCTGTGCCAACCGTCATTTGTCTGTTAAGCATGATTCAGCGGACAACGGATGCTGCACGCCCCTTCATGCTGGAGCTATTGGTTCTCATTGCTTCAGGCGAGCCGGCTGATAGTGAGAAAGAGAATGGAAATGCCCGCGTCGCTGAAACATGCATGCGTGAAATTTCCCGCGGTACTGCTCTCTATGCTCATTTGCTGGAATACGGGCGAGGGGCGGAACGGCTGCACTGCATCGACTTGCTTGGTTTATGTGCACAGCGGGATCGATCGCTTAAAGAAAGAGTTCGTTGGATGTACCGGCGGGTATTGCAATACGAGAATAATGAGCGAATTCGGGAGTTCCTCGAATATTGGCTGAGGGAGCTGGTTTAGCAGAGCAGCTAATAGTTCCAAGTGAGGTAAGAGAATAATGAATATAATCCATATAACCTTCATTTTGGATTTTACCCATAAATAGATGGTTTCTATTGTGAGTCGATTCAGAAGTTAAAAAAGGTCGAGTTAGGGGGATCCCTTCAACTCGACCTTTTAGTTTCAAGAAGTTTGGATATCATCACACATAAAAGTCATAAAAATATTCATTTCTCCATTGCGGTGCAGAGAGTGTTTGTTTATACTTACCATTACAATAATGATAATCATTATCAATATCGAATTGAAAATAGGAGGGAAGTATACGTGACTATATTCAAATGGAATCGTATAGGACAGTTGACATTGGTATCGACCGTTATAGCATCATTATTGACGTCATGCGGTGGGGGAAGCGTACCGACAGGATCAGAACAAACTGCGCCAAGCAATGCATCCACAACAACAACACATAGTACTGAGCAAGCAACTGTCTTAAGCAATCAAGCCGCAACCCGTCCGTTCACGGATTGGACCGGTCATACAGTAGAAGTGCCTGCACATCCGCAGCGTATTATCTACCATGGGGAAACGACTGGAGACCTTCTGGCGCTTGGGATTACACCTGTTGGAATTTTACATAAAAGTATACTTGGTACCACTTACGAGAATCGGTTGTCAGGATCCACGGATATCGGATTTCCTTTCAGTGTCGAGAAGGCGGTAGAAGTTGATCCTGACCTCATCATTATTGCCAACAACGACGAAACGGTATATACCCAAGTATCGAAGATCGCTCCAACGGTTACCTTCGATTCTTTCGCATCTCTTCCAGAGCGAATGCGCGTATTAGGCAAATTGTTTGGCAAGGAAAAGGAGGCTGAACAATGGCTGGAGCGTTACACAAAGAAAGAAAAAGCAATGTGGAACAAGATTCGGGAACAAGGTGTTAAGCCAGAAGAGACTGCATCTGTAATCACCATGTATCCCGGCAATCGTTTGTTCGTGATGGTGTCGGCTGGGTTGCCTCAGTTATTATACGGAGAGTTGGGCTTCAAGCCTGTTTCACTTGTCCAGGACATAGTAAGAAACGGCACTGGATTTATGGAGATTTCGCTGGAAAAGCTGCCTGAGTATGCTGGAGACCGGATCTTCATATTAAAGCCGATCGATGCATCTGCAAAAAAAGATTCGGACGAGCTTCTGAAGAGCAAGGTTTGGACTCAGCTCCCTGCAGTGAAGAACGGACACGTATACGAATTCGATATCAACAAAGCGGGGAGCGATGCGACGTCTCGAGAATGGCTTCTTGATGAGCTGCCTAGATTACTTCAGTCTAAGTCGTAATAAAGAAATAAAGGAGTTTAATGGAAACATTAAAAGTCAACGAAAATCTAATTAGAAAGTGGATGGAGTAAAGAGAGAGAAGTCCGGCAATTTAGGCTGGACTTCTCTTTTTGTAGGTAAAGAATATCGCTAATTGTATTTGAATACTAGCTTTTTAATATCTATACTGCCAGAAGCTTGATTATCGAGTCCTCTTATTATTATGTATACTAGAGCGCGAACAGACCCTTGAGGGATTTGCCCATTATTTCGCAACGTTACAAAATCTGTATTAGGTTGAGAGTGTTCTGTAATGTTGGCCCCGATAAATTGGTTATTAGCATCCATAAAATCGATATACAATTGCACTTTTGCACGCTCTAGGTGCTTTACATGAATCTTCCCACTAACTTCGAAATTTTTCGAGGGATCGACCTTCACATTTTGAAAAATACTTAGTAGACCGTTTGTTTGAATCCCCGAACCCGCAATATTTTGAGCATGCTGTTGGTTGATCTGTTTAATTTGATAATTGCTATTTCCCGTCAACCACGTCCATTTATACCAAGAATCGCCAATTTCATCTTGATCGGGATAAATCTTAAATTCAGGATTTGATAGTAAATTTCGTTCACTTGAATATTGAAGGTTAATGGAATCTACATACATGCTGCCGGAAGACTGGTTTGTCAAACCTCGAATGATTGCATGAACGACTACCTTCTCTGCATTTGCAGGAGTAGTGCCTGAATTTGAAAGAACGATAAAATGTCCATTTGTTGGATATTCATACTCTGTGATACTGGCGCCTATATATTGGCCTTTGGCATCCATAAAGTCCAAATATAATTGAACTTTACTGCCTTTCAATTGCTCGACTTGGAATAATCCGCTAATCGTAAAATCTCGATTTTTCTCCACTTTTATCGTTTGGGTAACGGCAACCAGGTCATTGACTCCCATTTCTGATGCAGTAATTTTTTGGACATGATTGCTCTCGAGCCGAGCAGTTTCGAAGTGAGATTTGCCTGTGCTCCATACCGTCTTTCTCCAATCATCTGCTAGTTCAGAACCAAGCTCAGATTGGAATGATGGATTCGATACTAGATTGTGATCAGAGCTGTATGCAAGTCGGATGGAACTTACATTGATGATTCCTGAACCCTGGTCATTGGTTGCACGAAGAAGGGCGTAAACAATTGCTTTTTTTGCTGAAGCAGGAACGCGACCATGATTTGATAGCGTGATGAATCCACCATTTGTAGGGTGTTCCCACTCTGTAACATTGGCTCCAACATAGCTGCCGTCAGCACCAATGAAGTCTATGTACAATTGGACTTTCGCATGATTCAACTGCTCTACTGTTAATGTAGCATTTGTAACGAATTCTCTGTCTGCGGCGACGTCAATGATTTGACTAACGCCGACCATACCGTTGTTGATGATACCCTCGCCAGTTATTTTTTGTAAGTTGTTGTTTCCGGACTTTACAATAGAAAAGCTGCTGCTTGCTGCTCCCCATGTTTCTGTTCTCCAATCTTTCGCCTCGCCGGTTTCCATTGTTTCCTTGAAATAAGAGTTGCGTACTAGATTCTTAGGAATCGATACAGGATTTTTATTTATTTTCCGAACGATCATATTTCCATTCTTATCATACTCATATTTTGTTTGTGTATCGTTAGAAGTCGTTTTCACTAAGTTGTTATTCCCGTTATATTCATATTCTGTTATCCCTGCAGAAAAAGCGGACGTATTTATGGCAGGGGCCAATCCAAAAAGCAAAAGAAATAGGCCGATCAGTTTTTTCATTCGATTTATACCTCCGTGAGTGACTATATGAACATAGTATACATGGAAACATTTCTATAAGGTGATAAAAAGAACAACGATGTTATAAAACACGCCAAAATAATACCCGTTTGTTCTTATTTATGTAAATTAATGTCTGTCATGCTGCGCGGGTCAGCAGATATAGTAAATATAGAAAATAGGAAACCTATATAAGGCAGGGGTACATGGTAATGGTGAAGGATGTAAAGAAGCTGTTCATATGCATCACTATCATGATTGTTTTTATGATTGGGACAAACTTGATTTACGGGGACAAAGCACTTGCTCAAGAAGGGCAAAAGGAATCGCAGCAAGTGTTTATTAACTTGTCTACAGATGCAAAGAAAAACGATTACATATACGATGCTGACGGAAGATTGATCGCTGCTTTTCAAGCAGATGGCACTTATATGTCTTATATCTATGATTCTAACGGAAATCAAATCAATCGAAAAAAAGGGAGCCAGACAGCACAGCCAACAATCAATTTGTCGGCTCTATCCTATGAGATCTATATAAGAGGGATACGTAGTAATGCTGAACAGGTATATTTCCCTACTTGGACTGATCGTAATGGTCAAGATGATATTGATCGGATCAAGGGAACGAAGGTGTCTAATGGAGTATGGAAAGCGACTGTTTTTTTCAAAAATCACGGTATGGAAACAGGCTCTTATATTACTCATATTTATGATGGGGATCGTATGGTTGCATCGACAATCGTTAATGTGGGCTTTAACGTGAAAGTACGCAGTCCAGAAAAAGCGTCATTGAAGGACGAGTCTTATGATATTTACATTGATGGTGTAGGCTCCAATGTGAATGAGGTTAGGTTTCCGACTTGGACAGAGGCAAATGGCCAAGACGATCTGGAGCAACCTTGGATTAGAGGAGTCAATCAAGGGAACGGTACATGGAAAATAACGATTCCATTCAAGAAGCATAATTATGAGACAGGAAAGTATATCACACATATTTATAGCTTTGACAAATATGGAAACAACATGATGCTTGGCGCGGCAGAGGTAAATGTGACAGGTGGAACTCAGTATCCGCTCGAGACGAATCTATCTAGTGTGTCCTACGATATTGCCATTTATGGTCTGGATCAGAATACGCAGAAGGTTCAGTTCCCAACGTGGACAGCTCACAATGATCAGGATGACTTGAAATGGATTGAGGGAAGTAAAGTAGCGAATGGAGTATGGAAAGCAACTGTACTTTATAGTGAGCATAATCAGGAGGCTGGCAGCTATATTACCCATATCTATGCGGATGGGAAATTTGTAGATGGTTTTATCGTTACGGTTCGCGGCAACAACGTTCAACTTAGAGCTCCGCAAGAGGTGAAGAAAAGCGATGGTTCATATGAAATTTTTGTAGAAGGAGTTCCTACTAGCATCAATGAAGTCAGATTTCCAACATGGACGGATCACAATGGACAAGATGATCTTGAACATCCATGGATGAAAGGAGAACAAGTAAAGCCGGGTGTATGGAAAATCCGAATTCCTTTCAGTAAACATAATAATGAATCAGGTACATACATTACGCATGTCTATACGGTTGATCAATACGGAAATATGATGGCCGTAGCATGGGTGCATGTTCAGGTAATGGATTGAGTCTATCACATTATCGAAGGGGAGACGAATCAATATATATACGATCAAAACGGGAATCGTACGAGCAGCATAAAACAATGAATTTAATGATGAGGAAGGTATCATATGAGAACGATAATATCGTCACTACTTATAATTCTTATGATAATGTTGCCGGCTGGCACGAGCTTTGCAGGAAACAACGTTATTTATGAATATGACCCAAATGGCAACCTGATTCGAAAATCTACTGTAAACATTGCAGATAGTAGTTACACTCCCGCAGATAAAAAGACGTTTACAGGCAAAGAAAAAGTTGCAATCAATGCCTATGGAATTAACGGCGCTGAAAATGCCAAAACAACCGTCCAATTTTGGATGAACTGGACAGGTCAAGACAATATGATGCCATTTAGCTGGGACTCGGGATATACACTTTGGCTGAACAGTAATGTATTAGGGTTCAATACGGGGAATGGGGATTTATTTGGATTTCCAGCCGAAAATATCGCGAACAAATGGGTTCAAATTACGGCTATATTTCACAACGGGGACATTACAAAAAGTGAAATCTATGTAAATGGAACAAAGCAATCGTTACAACATTACTACGACCAATCATTGGCCAAATCTGTATCTGATCATGCGACTATTTCAGGCTGGGCAAGGAGCGAAGATTACCGCTTCAAAGGACAAATATCTGATCTTAAAATCTGGAAGCGGGCGTTAACACAAACCGAAATTTCCAGCAGTGTATTTTCGAAAAATGCTGTAGCACTAGCAGATTTGGTAGGAGAATGGAAGCTAAGAGATGAGCCTGTACAATCACTGAAGTTCAACGGATTCCAACAAATGAAATTATCAGGAATTCAAGCGGATCCGAGTCCTGGTGCGCAAACAACCGTTCAATTTTGGATGAAATGGGACGGGAACCAAATCGAAATGCCCTTTAGCTGGGCTAACAGCACGTACGATTTGTACTTTAATGATCGATTATTTGGCTTCAATACAGGCAATGGGGATTTGTATGGAACCTCATCGGATTCACTAGTTAATAAGTGGGTTCACGTATCTGCAATATTTACGAATGGGGATACTTACAAAAATGAGTTGTATATCAATGGCGTTCGACAAACTCTTGCGAAGATAGGGACTGCTTCTAATCGAAATGTTGCAGATCGTGCTTACTTATCAGGATGGGATAATGATACCCACTATCAATTTCACGGAAATATAGCAGAGTTGAAAGTCTGGAATCGGGCATTACAGCCTGTTGAGATCGAAAGCGAAATGTACAAAACACCAGCCACCAACTCAAATTTAATCTACGTGTATTAGCGATATGACAGGGAGGTGAAACATATCTAAGTGAGACTGGAACGAGTGGAAAAGGCAAGGTATACATTGCAAATCCGAAATTAAAAAGAATATAGATTCAACAAAAAATGAAGTGGAGGATTTAGCCTTGAAGAGATATTTGTCAATAATTCTTGCATGTACGCTATTGTTTACAAGTATACCTACTACATCAGCACAAGACACTCCTAAGTCTGCGAACCGATCATCCAATATGACCGTCACCTCTAGCGTATACGGTGCAAATGAAACCTTATCGGACTCAGATGAGCTAATCACCGTCACCTCGATTACGGAAATGTTTGGCGTAGCAAGGGATTGGGTGGTCAATGAAATCGTGAAAGGCTACCCGCTTCATCATATTTATCAAGGGCTGCTTCTTCAAAAGCAGGGCGGATCGTATGAGCAATTTATGGAACAGCAGTATCCCTCGCTAGTTACGGATCCCCTACATGCTCATAATGCAAGTGTAACTGCTGCTGTATATGGCCCCACCTCTGTGACGGATCAAGTATATGGAGGAGAAGATCCATTATCGGTTACCGATCTAGTATACAACACCCTGCGTCGAGCGAAGAGATCGCTGAGCGACGATAGCCCATACGACAAGGTCGCGCTGCAGCGTACAGCGATTCGCTTGGATCAAGCTCCTTATGCAGTCGGTTCGGAAAGCGACCATATTTCGACCGTGGACGCTTCCTTGCGCGTAGAGGCAACGGATCTGGTCATGCCTGGATACAACGGTTTAGATTTTGCGCTGCGACGGGTATACGACAGCTCTCGAGCCAAGAACGATATTACTTACAACCCGGAAAGTTATAAGGAGAATATCACGAAACAATCAACCGATGAAGAGGGCAGATTCAAGCTCGGAAAAGGGTGGATTTGGGATATCTCCTATTTCAAAAGAGTAGACGGACAGATGTACCTTTATATTTCCGGCTTGGGCACTTACCGAATAGATGGATCTAATATTGTGGGGTATCCTTTTCATGATCTGAACTTTTCCGAATCAGAGAATGTCAAGATAGGAAATGAAAAGTCTGCGTATGAGCTTGCCAATTATAAAACAGGGGTACGGCAATATTTTAATGCCGTGGGCGACTTAATTCTAATAAAGGATAAAGACGGGAATTATATTCAATTCATATATTACGGTACAGAACTAGGTTTGATCGTGACGTCAAACAGTTCAAGAACCGGTGCCAATGCTATGATTTTTACGTATAATCCCGATAATACAATTGTCGTGGAAAGCGGAGGTCGGACAGTTGTCTATAAAAAGCAAAGAGTGACCTCTATTAAAGGAGAATCCGTCCTGGAACAAGATCTGCTGACGGAAGTCATCGATCCGATGGGACGATCCACCAAATACGATTACAGCGT
>NZ_JASIUF010000017.1:0-146339 GCF_030363895.1 Paenibacillus sp. S-12 | reverse complement strand
AATCGGGGGCATAGGAAAAGCTAGAGAAGTTGGTGGAAAGGGAAGAGCGATTGGCGGATGTAACTGCTTCACAGCGGATACCAAGGTTTTAACAGACGGAGTGGAGAAGAATATCGAAGACCTTGAAGTCGGAGATAAGGTTCTTTCCAAGAATGAAGAGACTAACGAAGTAGCTTATAAAGAGATTACTGCTACATTTAACCATGAGGCGGATGAGATTTACCAAATCCATGTGGGCGACCAAGTCATTGAATCGACCTATAATCATCCGTTTTGGGTGGAAGGTAAAGGATGGACGTATGTCAAAGACCTAAGGGTCGGAGACTTGCTTGTTCAGAGTGATGGGAATACACTCAAGGCAGACAGCATTAAATTGGAGCGTAGGCAAGCAAAAGTTTATAACCTGAGGGTTGACGGTTTCCATACTTATTTCGTGAGTGACCTTGGTATATGGGTTCACAATACTAATTGTTGGGGCAAGTTTAGTGCGGATGACTTGAAGAAATTAGGAAAGGCCGACCAAAAAGACATTAAGAGAATTACTGGAAATGCTAATGATGCTTTTGGTTTCTTTAAAGAGCAGGTTAGTAGCTATAAAGAAGTTTCACCGGGAGTTTTTGTCGGGAAAGATGCAAATAAGGTTACCTTTACCTATCGTGCATCTTCTAAATCTGGCCCTCCGACAATCGACGTGAAAGGTGGAGTTCGGAAAATCAAGTTTTTGGAGGATTGATATGAAAAAGATTACTGAAATTGAAGCCATTAAAAATCTCGAACTTAATTTTGTTAAGGTATTCAAGAATAAAGACCCCTTTGACAATTGCTTTACTGATAATATCAAAGCTAAGTTACTTTTGTTTCCTACTGATGGGTACTACCTTCAAGAAGAGCAGTTTAATATTCTTCGTCAAGCAATCAGCCACTTTGGGGAAGATGACTTCTTTATTTCCGAAATTGAAGGTGACTGCTTTTCCAAGTCATTATCCAGTGGGTCTTACGAACATAGTCACTGGGTGGGCGCAACTTCATCAACATTCGAGGATTATACAGATATCCCTATTGTAATTGAAAACGCAATTTATTCTACTTACGGCAATTGGGGAGTAATTATTTCTCACGAAGGGCATGCTGTGTTGGGTGGTAGTACAGAGTTGATAGAACAGGTTCAGAGTTTATACCCCAAGCATGTGACTTGCAAACAAAAATTTATTGAGTACTGGGAGCATAATCAAAGAGAGTATAATTCCAACATTGACTGGGTGAATGAATTTCTAAAACAATTTTCATAATGATTTCTGACCTCAAGGATGAGATTCCTTGAGGTCTTTCTTTAACTCCACCCACCCAGTGCCGAACGAATCGGTCGGCATGTCCCGAAAGAACTTAACCTTCATCGTCCCCATATGATCGAACGAAAATCGTAGCTGAAGGCAAGGTGGAAGGCAACGGTAGTGTCACGATTACAGCATCCTATGTCCATGATTCGAACGGCAAGCTATTGGCACGACAAGTTCCAGGACAGGGCATGCACTATTACGTATCCAACGGGCACGGAGACATTACCGAAATCCGGGATGCACAAGGAAATGTGCTGAACCGTTACACGTATGACATCTGGGGCAATCCATTGGTACAAGAGGAGCAGGTTCCAAACATTTTCCGCTACTCAGGCGAATATTCGGATGAAGCAACGAATCTGCAATATTTGCGCGCAAGATGGTATGATCCAAGTATCGGGCGGTTTATTAATGAGGATACGTATGAAGGGGAACTAGGTAATCCACTGACATTAAACCTATATACCTATGTACAGAATAATCCGCTAATATATTGGGATCCAAGTGGACATAGATATGAATCGTATCAACTTTTAGAAATTCAATATGTAATTGATGAAGCAATGCAGATAACTTCAAAAAATCCGGATTATTGGAACTATAGATCCTATCTCGGATCAAAATTCCAAGCTGTATTTGATGATTCGAATAATAATCGATTTAAGTATTTATTTGGGTTGCTGACTCAGACAAGTCCATATGAAAATAGTAAGGGGAATGCTGAATGGGCAAGAGGCCAACTGCTAGATAAGTATGATGAATGGCAGATGGCATCTCTTCTAGAGGCTGCTGCTCTAGGTGGGTCTATGGCTTTTGGGTTAGGACAAACAAAGGGGATGTTCGGGGCAAATGGGGCGCAGGTTACCAGTAAAACTGTCTGGAAAGCACAAGGTAGTAAAGCAAGAATTGATGTTGAAAACCCTAATCCCGGGCAACGACCTGGACAGATTCACTACCAAGATGCCAACAACAAGAAGTATTTGTTTGACTCACAAAAAGGAGCATTCGTAGACTCTAAAGGAAATCTTGCTCCCAAAAGTGTTAATAATATGCTTAACGACCCTGATTTTGTTAAGAAATTAAATGTGGGACTAACGCAGTATCTTGGTGAAAGTCCTTATGTTCGAAAATGAGGTGAGATGTTGAAAATAAATTCTAAGATGCAAAAGTACCTTGATGAATTAGTAAATACAGAATTACAAGCAATTAATTGTAATATTGATATCAATGGCATTGAGAACATTATTTTTCCGGCTTTTATTGAGTGGGATGGTTGTGTCCTCCTGAAACAAGAAAGGAATGTTGAATTACCAAATCATTTTTCACCAAATCAATTTATAACAGATAGAACAGCGTTTGAAGCAGATTACAATCATATTCACCTAAATGAGATGTTTGATGAAGTTTTTCAACCTAGTCAAATATTCAAAATTGCAATAAAAATACTCGATGTATGGACGGCTGTTCTCTACAGAAAATTCAATACACAAAGAAGTTTTTGCCTCATACTTTCTTATGATGGTGAGGACATTGTTATACGTTTCTATTCAGTTAGAGAGAATGAATCACCATGGCTTGATATTTCTTCAATAGAGTCATATTTGGATGGGTTGATGATTGTCGAAATTTAAACTATTTGACCTTGAGGTTTGCTTCCTCGAGGTCTTTATTTATTTGCCGCTACCTGGGTGTTAAATGAAATCATCATTCATTCAACCAATACCCCGTCAGGTAAAGTAGACATCAAAAACTCATTTGGAAAAAACTAAATGTCACTACAATTGAATCTAAATTACAAAACGATAAATGAGAGGAGGATAGATTATCTAATTGCGAAAATTAAGATGCTTTCAATGTAATAATCCGATTCCATTGAAATGGCTAATTTTTAGTGGTCAATGGAAGGCGCATAAATGTAAATGTTCACAATTGTATGTATGGCCTTGGAAAAGACAAGTTTATTTTTACACTAGTTTTATTACTGGTATATTTATGAGTTATTATCTGGATGCTTTCTACGGTGATAAACTAGAAAAATACATTATGGATGAAGTAAACAGTATCGTTGTTACTAAGTTTCTATTGTTCATAATCACAGTAATTTTTATTTTGTTATTTGTATTTTTATCTTATTTTGTTACCCCAAAGGTATATAAATTAAAAGAAGGTACAGATGGCGATAAACAGTTATAGTGATGAATAAGGATGTTAATAAATCTTTAAATTAGTCTCCAATAGTAATAATTTTGTTTAACCACAATGCGGCTTGCTATCGTATTGTGGTTTTTTCTTTGGTGGATGCCCCACCCAGTGCCGAATGAATCGGTCGGCAAATCCTAAATGAACATAGCGCTGTATCTGAGATTGAATTTGTATACGTATGTACCGAATAATCCGTTTCTCGCTTACTATCCTAGTGAAAGTGAAGTAGTATACTTTAGTACGCAATCGGATTATTTAAGTTTTAAAATGATGTATGAAACCGGAATGATTGATATAAATGATTACAAGGGAAAATTTTTGTATTATTTAAATGGTGTTAGAATAAATGTGCCGAGTGGTTCAATAAATATTCCTATTAGAATACCAAGACCTGCATTAGTTCCGTAATTGGAGGATACAAATGAAATATTTTAAAGAAGTATTTTTCAAAGAAGTGAGTTTAGGGAGCGAAGAGGACAAAAAAATAAATGCATTATGGATTGAAGCGCTCTAGCATTATGAAAATGAACTGTTTTTGATAAAGGAGAGAGTTTCAAAAAAAGGTTTGGAAGGCTGTGAGCGAGAATAGTTTGCACGATTTGAGGTTCCAAAAACTAGAGGTTGAGGATAGTGCAAGAGGAACGCATCCACTTAATATAACATTAGTTTTTGCTGGTAAGACGAATCAAACTATCTATTATAAACGAGTGAAAACTATTAAATTTAGTTATATTGGTGATAATAGTGGTATAGATTTTTTAGGTATTCACGATTGCATAGCGTCCGAATTACTTGACGTAGATGGGAAATTATTATCACATGAGATATTATTCTCATCGGGTGCAACATTGTATATAGAATTTGAAAAGATAATAATCAAATGATACTCAAAGCCACATACGAGTGCAACATTGAACTGTAACCCGTAAGAGGTCACTTTTTTCAAGTGTCCATCTTACGGGTTACAGTTCACCATCGTATTGTGGTTTTTTTCTTTGGCGGATGCCGACCACAGTGCCGAATGATCGGGCGGCATGTCCCAAAAGAACCTAACCCTAATCAACCTCATATGATATTTATCTAATATGGTTGTGCGTACATATAATGAGTTGAAAAATATCCCCCCCTCTACGTCCATTTTTATCTCTTATAAAATCTTATAATCATCAGATGCCATCATGTTTTGCTCTAATTACCTTATTTTCGTTTTCTCCCGTATTTTTTGTTATTCAGAGACTATAAAACAACCGCTATACGTACGACATCTGGGGCAATCCATTGGTACAAGAGGAGCAGGTTCCAAACATTTTCCGCTACTCGGGCGAATATTGGGATGCAGCAACGAATCTGCAATATTTGCGCGCAAGATGGTATGATCCAAGTATCGGGCGGTTTATTAATGAGGATACGTATGAAGGGGATCTGATTCGTCCAACCAGTCAAAATTTATATACGTATGTAGAAAATAATCCGCTTGGTTATATCGATCCTTCAGGAAATTATTGTGTATCATCTGACGGGAAATATGCTCATGCTGGTGTATGTAGTAATTCTTCTAATATTAAAGATTACTACATGGAAGATGTAATGATAATGGAAAATATGCCGTTTATCAGTAACGGTGTAATTTTGGGTGAGTACAGTGATGGTGGGAAATCATTAAAGCTGCGTTCAAAAGCTGACAGAGAAATTGCTAATTTTTGGAGTTTAATGACATGGGATGAATATCGTGAATTTGTTGTAGCTATGCCTTTAGCTGCAGGTATTTGGACTGCATCTAACACAAGTGGAGGAGTCAAGGGAAGTAAGAGTTCTAAGCAAAATGGCTGCAATTGTTTCACGGCTGGAACAAAGGTTCAAACAGACAAGGGTGAGAAAAATATCGAAGACATTGAAGTCGGAGATAAGGTTCTCGCCAAGGATGAGAATAATTCTGATGGAGAGTTGGCTTACAAGGAAGTTGAAAATCTTTACCGAAACCAACGTGATGATATTATTAAATTATATGTTGAAAATCAAATCGTTGAGACGACAGATAATCATCCATTCTGGGTTGAAGACAAAGGGTGGGTCTTCGCCGACGAACTTCAGGTGGGTGATAAGCTCCAGAAGGCTGATGGAAGCAATCTGAACATTGAAAAGGTAGAGTTTGTAAAACTGGATAGACCGGTAACTGTTTATAACTTTACGGTTGCTGACTATCATACTTACTACGTGACTGATTTAGACATTTGGGTGCACAATACGAAATGTCTGGGGGCTCAGAATTTAAACCATTAGGTAAAGGATCAACAGGTAGAACTATTCCTGCTAATGAAATAGAACTAAAAGCAATGCAAAAGGCTATTTCGGATCCTACCAAAGGAAATATATTGAAAATGCCTTCGTTAATGCAGGATAAAAGATGGAATCATACAGATGGTTGGGTAAAAATGAGTCGTACGATTAATGGTGTTGAAATCCATTGGGTGTATAATTTTAGAAGCGGCCAGTATGATGATTTTAAATTTAAGGATAGATAATTTTGAAAGGAGGATAAGATGAAAATAAAATGTATCTCAAATATAAGTGGATCGCTATCAGAAAAAGCTGGTTATCCTGCTAACTATATATATGAATCTTTGATAGTCGGGAAAATATATAATGTATATTCAATTGGTCATTGGGATGATTATATGTTCTATTTACTGAAAGCTGATCATGAAGATCCTGATTTAAATCTTGACCCTGTCTGGTTTCCATATGAATGGTTCGAGATTGTAGATCATAAAATTCCAGATTCATGGTACTTTGATTTTATTGGGAAACCACAGGATAAACTGTCTACAATCATAGGTTACAAAGAAATTGTACTCAATCAAGATCATCATTATGGATTAATGGAGCGAGATAAATATCATCTTGAATTATTTTATAAGATGAAGGCTAACATTGATAAGTAATTTGATTCAATTTTTGAACAACCTAAAAGCTAATGTGATATGTATCCTTCTGGATGTATTGGGTAAATGCCCCTGTGATAATATTTGAATTCTACAAAGGGTGCTTTTTTATGGACATTGTGGATTCCGTAACGTTCGTAGTATATCTTAGATGTAGACTGGCTTCCAGAAATTTGATCTCTTAGAAGGAGTTTATTATTGTGATTGTTAAAGACTGGATAATACGATCTTTGAAAAACGAACGAATGATCTGCTTGCTATGAAAGGGTATTTTGGAAGCTGTTGGGTTTGTTCGTTAGAAGTTATCTAAATCGAATAAGTGGTATTGGATTAGCTACATGTAGAAGTTTGACTGAATTAGTTATTTACAGGGAATTATGTAACTTTATATAGAGCGGTTATCTAATCAAGTTTTACCACATGCGAGTGTAACAACTCCATGTGGTTTTTTTTTGAGTAACTAAATAACAACGAAGACCGCCTTTTTTACGGGCGGTCTTCATTTATATGATTATCATTTCCATACTTATACATTTCGATTTCATACAAACGTACCAAGTCGGACGCTTTGATATTAACGGCTTGAGCAATGGACATCAAAGAACTAAGACTGGGCTGATGAATTCCACGCTCTAGCATAGAGATATATGTCCGATCAAGATTACTCCGGAAAGCCAATTCTTCTTGACTGATATCATATTTGGCGCGAACTGCTTTAAGCACTTTGCCGAATACTAATTCTGTGTTCAAGTCATCTACCTCATTTTTAACCTCATACTGTCTTACATCCAGAATCGTGAACACGTAGTAAACTCTACAAAATGGTTTATTATTGTAATTATGTGTGATAAAATTCGATCTAAGACATTGATAATTCGTTATATAAGGAGGTGTCATGTGACTGCAAGAAAATTAGCCATGAGTCTGCTAGCCATTATAATTGTTATGGAAGTGGCCTACTACATGCTGTGTTTAAAACCGGCAGATGATCCGGTATTGACAATGGCAGATCTAAACAATGAGGCTAAAATGCAGCGCATATTTGATAGGGAACTTGAGGATTGGCGGTATGGCGACGAGCGACGAACTAGGTTCAAGTATGTTATGGGAGTAACTATCATAGGCGGCTTTATATTAGCCTCTCTTATGCCTAATCGGAAGTTATAATTACATGTTATGGAGTGTGGCTAATGTCGAATTTGTATCCATGTCCGGAATGCAATCATTCGGTCGCTGCATCTGCGACAAGTTGTCCGAACTGTGGAGCTAATCTGGAGGAAGAACAAGGAATTGTTTTTTATATTGTGAGGATCATTATTACTATTGCCGTAATCCTTGTACTTGGTCGAGTCATTATGTATGTATCTGAATCACTGAGATAAAGGTATTTCAACTAAACATATTCAATGGAGGAATCAACAATGGCAAAATGCCCAAGCTGTAATCAAAATCCTGATAATCTCTCCCCGTTGGCTGTTAATCAATGCACATCCTGCGGCAAGAAATGGTGCTTTCATTGTGATGGATATGGAACCAATAAATGTCCAAGTTGTGGAAACGGCGCTTCAACACCTGTCTTCATCCATGATTAAGCAAGATATCCAATATGTTCAGCTAACAGGCTGTGCCCCTGAAAAAATTTTAAATATCTTGACATTACGCTGTTACAAATCCCCTTAAATTTACTATTTATATATTAACAATAATGAAGGGGAAAATAATTAGATCATGCAATGATAGAAGAATGTAATAAAATCAAGTAAACGAAGCGAAAACGAAGTAACTTCGCAAAGTAAATCAGACGAAGTAAAACTCGATTCGTTATCCTCGGCCAAGCCCACGCAGCTTGGCCTTTTTATTTTTTTGTTAAATAAACAGTTCAATTTGCGTTTAATATCCCCATGTTAAAAGCAAAGGGGATTTATGCATGGAGAAAAAATCTAAACGGATGAAGCGAATTTCATCTCAAACTGAACGATTGGAAGCTGAACGCCAATTTCAAGAACTTTATGAAGCGATTTAAGCCGACTTTGATCAAATCAGCGAAGCAAGGCAACGACAAAAAGAAACTGAGCAACGCTCGGCAATTGAACATGGAAATAGGTATAACTGGAGTCGAATGGAGTTTGAAACGCTGAACACTCAAATGAAACAATATAAGAAAACACTAGACTCTCAGATCTTTAGGATCATGTGGCATGATCATCTTAAAAAGCTAACCCATCAATACTTGCATGATTTCATCATTAAGGGAATGCCGGAAATGGCAAGACGTTTATTTTTAACAGACACGAAGGCCGAAGAACTGCAAGACATGTTATACCCTGTACTGATTCAGGCCATTCATGACTGGGAACCGGATGACGAACATCGTTTTACAAAGGATTTTGCTGCTTTTTACAAGAAAGCTGTTGAATATGAACGGGGGAATATATTGAGGAAATTCAACAGTAAATGCAATAGACAAGTCTCACTACAATATCTGGATTTTAATAATGATGAGGAAGTAAACGTTCTTCTTATGAATGAGCCCAATTTGGCTATACATTTAGGAGATCAATCAAATATCGAGCAGGCCATAATGAAGTGGCATGTGAGCGACTTTGTTCAAAACTGCTTGACTCAAGAAGAAAAGGAATTGTTCCAAATGTTCTATGAAGAGCAACGCACCGTTATGGAAATGGCCAAAGTTTTGCAAGTCACAAGAATGACCGTCTATCGAAGAATGGAAAAAGTAAACCGACTTTGGGCTGAATTTAATCAGTACAATGATTGAACCTAAAAATGGGAAGAAAGAAAGAGTATTTCCCCGAGACATGCCTAAAATGGCCCATGAATCACGAGAGTTTTTTGATGACTTTTTTTCGATTTGTGAAAATAAAAGTCAAAGCGATTCCATACTCGTATGTAACACAAATATAGTGTGTTACATTTATAAAATTCCCAAGAAGCCTTACGCAGCTTATCTTCGTGGGTATTTCCATTCATGTGCTGATAAAGCCGTGTACGATGAATGTAACACTTTATATAATTAATATATAGTTTATTATATTTAGTAAGCGGTGATGAAATGGAGTTTGTGGAACCAATTAAAAACAAAAAGCAAATTGATGCGATGAAGAAGTACTTGCGCGGTCAAAATGTCCGTGATTATCTGTTGCTGGTGTTGGGCATTAATTCGGGTTTGCGCATTTCCGATTTGTTGCGATTGAATATTGAAGATGTATATAAACACAGGAGCGAATCAGCCTGCGAGAGCAAAAGACGGGCAAGCATAAGGACTTTCCTTTATCCGAGGTTTGCAAAAAGGCAATTCATGAGTTTGTGAAGGAAACCGGACGGAAAACCGGCATATTGTTTGCAAGTCGTAAAGGCAACAAACCGATTGGTCGCGTTCAGGCTTATCGCATATTGAATGACGCTGCCCGGCAAGTGGGGATTAAGGAAGCGATTGGCGTTCACTCAACTCGCAAGACATTCGCCTATCATGCCTATCAAAGCGGCGTCGACATTACCCGCATCCAAAAGCTCTTGAACCATTCATCGCCAGGCGTGACGTTAGCTTATATAGGAATAACGAAAATGGAACTCGATGAAGTGTATATCAGCCTTAACTTATAATCGGTAAGGATAGATGATTAAAATGAGTACAAATTGTGACAGTGTATTTGAAAACGTTTTACCTACTCGTTTTATCTCAAAATTTAAGCGGTATTCATTAAAATTTTTTGGAGGCATACTCAGGTTATGAGTTGAACATAAACGACCCAAAGCCAAGAACACGAGGTGAAGTCAACCATAATGATTTGAATGCTCCGCTCTTTGACAACCAACTAGCCTGATTGTAGGAGCCATGAATTCAAAATAATAATTAACGGAGGATAAGCGAATGTATATTGAAATGAAAAGTCAAACCGAGGGAATTACGGAAAGTATAAAGCATTTCCAAAAATGGAACTGGCGTTTGCTCGACCATGGCGAGGAACAGTATCTTATTGACTTACCGGAACTACCGGAGGTTGATCAAACGGTATTCACGATAGAAAAGCTTCGATTCAACTACCATTTCAATACGGTAACGATTGAACTTCGCAAGGTACACGACATGATTGTCCTGATGGAAATTCAAACAGATGGTCTGGAATTACAGCAGTATCTTGAAGAAGTGATCGGCCTTCCAATGAGATTGCAGGAGCAATTTTCATTTGATATTCCATGCGATAATGATATATTTCCTATGCTGGTGCTGGACACGATTGCGAACCTGAGTACAGAAGTGTAAAGAATCTGTTAACAAGCATTGCAAATGAACATCTGAAGTGGAAAAAGTGTCAATTTTGATGTGCGGTGGATCGTTACACTTTTATTCCAGAACCGATGTAGGCTTGTAAGAATCAAAGTGGCCGTGTACGAGAGAATCATGACTTGATACGATCGACCTCGATAAGAACGTATACGATGGAGGTTGTATATCATGAGCGAAAAGCAAACAAAGGAAGTAGACAAGCTGGTAAAGCCGGGCCGTTTTGGCGTGACTAACAAGCAGTTGATTCCAGCGATTAAGGAAGCCATTGCTGCCGGCGATGTGAAGCGGCTGAATATGCTGAAAGAACAATATCTCTACACTTTTGAGCATTCACTACCTATTTAAAAAAGACGGAACGACAATATATTACTGATCATCTGAAGTCATAAATGGAATGTAACGAATGGGAGCAAGATGAGTAAAGCGTAAGTGTTTGCTGGCGTATCTTTGCGGCAAGTCCGCTCGAACTGAGGATGCAACCTTACGCTTTTGATCTGTTTCACGAAGGAAACGATTCCTGGCGTGACGTAAGGAAGGGGAGTTACATGAATCCACAAAATTATATTTATGTTGGCGTTGATCTACATAAGCAGCATCATACCGCCGTTATCATCGATTGTTGGAATCAAAAGCTGGGAGAAATCAAGTTCGACAACAAGCCGACTGCCTATGCTGCACTTATAAAAGTAGTAAACAAGTATTTGAAGAAAGACATGCAGGCGGTTTACGGTCTTGAAGACATAGGCGGCTACGGCCGAGCGCTGGCGGTATACTTATTTGAAGGCGGATATAAGGTGAAGGAAGTCAATGCGAAGTTGGCCAATGCCCGGCGCAAAAGTCATGTCACAGTTGAAAAATCCGATGCATGGGACGCTGAATGTGTCGCGAAAGTGTTGAGAGATGAGCTGCCGAATTTACCGGATGCCAAGCCGATTGATTTGTACTGGGCGATTAGTCAGTTGATCAATCAGAGACGCTGGATTGCCAAAAATTTGACGGGACTCGTGAAAAAACTTCATCAACAACTTGGTTATCACTATCCAAGTTATAAGAAGTTTTTCTCTCAAGTGGATGGGAAAACGGCATTGGGATTTTGGTGGCGTTATCCATCGCCAGATCATTTGGAGCATGTCCATGTGGAGAATCTGGCCCAGTTCTTGCGAGCACTTAGCAATAATGGATTATCGACCAAAAAGGCCATACAAATTAAAGAACTTGTACAGACGGATGGAAGTACATGGCGAGATTTTCAGGACAAACGCGATTTTATCGTACGAAGCCTAGTCAGAGATATACGGTGCTCAGAACGCAATCTGGCACGCATAGAGGCCGAGATTCAGGACTTGATGAGTCAATTAGGCTTTCAACTGGAGACGATGACAGGTGTTGAACTGGTCACCTCAGCGGAACTTGTGGCGGAGATTGGGGATATTCATCGCTTCGCTACTCCTGACAAACTGGCTCGATTTGCAGGAATCGCCCCTATTGCTGTAGGTTCAGGCAACAAGCATCGAAACTATAAAAGCAAGCAAGGAAACAGGGAACTACATGACATCATTAAAGCCCTTGCGATAAGGCAAATTGCCGTTACAAGGACAAAGAAAGAGCCTCGTAATCCCTACTTCCACGCTTACTATGAGCAGAAAATGGCGGCAGGAAAGACTAAGCAGCAAGCCATTGTGTGTATAATGCGTAAACTGGTAAACGTCATCTATTACTTAATGAAGACTAGAGCAGTTTACACGATTCCAGAAGTACCCAATAAACTAGCAAGTTGATATACTAATGTTGGGCGGTGATTGGAAAACGGTTACCGTCCTTTTTATTGAATATAGTACGCTTTATTAACTAGGATACGTATGAAGGGGATATCAATGATCCGCTAAGTTTGAACTTGTATACGTATGTATCCAATAATCCTGTACTTTACGTTGATCCAAGCGGAAATTATCAAGCAATTGCAGGATGTATGATGAGATGTTTTTCCGCAGGTACGAATGTAAAAACAGATGAAGGTTATAAAACCATCGAAGATATAAAAGTCGGAGATATGGTTCAAACCAAGGATGAAGAAACAGGAGAAGTAGGATATCATCCAGTAGAGGAATAGTTCCAACGGGAAACAGAAGAAACATATCAAGTAACTGTTAAAGGAACAACGATAACGACGACAGAAGAGCATCCATTCTGGATAACGGGTAAAGGTTGGGTTGAGGCAAAAGATTTAAAAGAAGGGGATAAGCTACAAGACCCGGATGGCAAGGAATATCCGATAGAGAAGATTAAGATTAAGAATGAACGGACAACAGTTTACAACTTTAGAGTGCAAGGGGTACACAATTACTTTGTAACGGAACTGCAGATATGGACACATAATTGTGGACGAGGAGTAAACAATCCCACATCGTATTACAGTGCAGGCAATTCAGGCGGAGGTGGCGTAGCTTATCAACGTCCAGTCAACGTTAATAGATTACCTGCCGGAACCGGAATTAACATAACGAAAAAAGAGATGGATTCGTTCTTTAAGTCCACAATGAATAAGGGATTGAAGTTTAAGGGGACAAGTAAAATCCCGAAGAGAATATATGAGCCTAGCCCTAAGCATGACCCGAAAAGTGGGTGGGGCAGTCCAAATCCAATTCCAGATGCTAAAACAGGGCAGAACTTATTGGATACAGCGTATTCATCTTCAAAGAACAAGCAACTTTACAACATTTATGAGGGGAAACTAATAAAATTTCAACCGGATGGAGAAACAGGATGGCATCCATATACGGTTACGAATCCTGCAAAAGAAGTACCTGCCGATGTGTTAAGACAGTTCCTTAAAGATAGTAAGATTACGAAAGTAGAATATAATAAGTTATTAAAAAACAAATGAGGTGATTTATTCTGAGAAGCTTTGGAGATAAGGACACATTTTCTATTCAATATGAGTTTGGAGAAAACCCCTTTAATGAAAGTAGTTTAACTGGTGAAACATGGGGAAGGTTTGAATTATTTGTTCAAGGGGTAGATATTTGCCAATATAAGAGACAAAATAGCGTAACTATCTATCAGTGGAATTTGATATATATTGTCGAATGGTTTAGCGAAAATTTAAAGTATATATTGAGCGATGTACCATTCCCTCTCCCTGTTGAAGGACAACACTCACTTGAACTTTTGGATAATTGTCTTTTATTTGAATCAGATGATGATAATGAATTTGATGCTTGGTTTGATACAAAACAAGAATGGGAGTTTAAACACTCTTGGTTTTCAAATAGAGCGGGTTCCTTTTTGCCAGAAGTATTTTTCAGAAGGGTTAACGATGAATTAGAGATTGCTTGGAATAATGAATCAACGTACTCTTCGGAAGGAATTTCTTTCATGAATCCGACTGGCATTGTATATTTGCCAATTAGCATATTTGAATCCACTATCAAAAATTTTATAGAAGATTTCTTGGATAATATTTTGCTGACTTCTAGGAATGAATCTGATGTAAGAGAATTTTATCAAGAAATAAAGAAATTAATCAAATAGCTGGTTCTTCCCTATGGGGGCTACCCAGTACCGAATGAACTAATCATTCAACCAATTGCTCATCCAACAATATAGACATGGTTTACATTGTTGTAGCAAGATCATACTATAACCAACAAACCAAACACTAAACAACTTGACAACCACTTGATAAACTTTCAAAAGCTCTTTCCCACTTGAACCATGAGTAGGAATGAGCTTTTTACATGCTCACAATCAAAGGAGGGCGAAATGAATAGAAGAAGAAGTACAGGCGGCAGTTTAATGAGGATACGTATGAAGGGGAAATCAATAATCCGCTGAGCTTGAATTTGTATACGTATGTATCGAATAATCCGTTGAAATACGTAGATCCGAGTGGACATATTGGGATACCGATGGCACCAACACCTGCAATGACGTGTGCAGCGAGTCCGGGGCAATGCAAGACGATTCTAAAAGGACAGGCCGAAGCAGGTAAAACATTGTTAGTTGAAGGAGCCAATTTTTTAATACTGGATGATGTAAATACGCTTTTGAATCCTGATGGCTCTTTGAATGAAAAAGCCCTGACTGTAGCTTCTTTTCTGCCTTGGGGAAAAGTATTAAAAGCTGGTAAAGTTGTGTCTAAGGTTAATAAAGCTTCGGAATCACTTACAAAGTTTCAAGGTTGGATAAAACGCGATACGTATAAAGAAATTGTGGACAGGTTTGGAAAAGATGCAGCTAAAAAATTCAGTAATTCAATGAAAAAAGGTCTAGTCTCTGGTCAAGGTGAGAATAGTGTGAAAAGGCTTGGAGATGGCGTCAAAATTGGAAACAAGACTTATAAATTCGAAGTGAAGATTAAAGGTCAGTATGGTGATTGGCGTGTATTTGGTAATTATGATGAAAAGTCTGGTCATTATATATTTGATCTGTTTGACAAAGGTAAACATTAGATTTTTGGGAGGGGAGTAAGTGGATATCAACGAGTTGAAAATCGAACAATACAAGGATTTTGGTTGAACTTGGAGAATTATCAAAAAGAATTTCCTGATGAGTTTAACCGCTTTTTTAAGAATTTCAGTAAAAATAATTTTGATGTGAAAATAACACAAATAGCATTGATGTTAGGTAATTATCCCGAATGTAATCAAAATCACGTAATATCGTATATTCCGATAAGCTACAATGGAAAGAGAATAGGGTTATACCGATTATTATTTACTTTGGATGGGAAAATTGATGATGATTATTTTACAATGGATTAGTTGAGGTTATCCTCATAGAAGAAAAAATAATGGAAAAAATATATCATAATTACAGATTTACAGTCAGAGGAATATTTAAACAGCATCAAAAAAACTTATTGAGTTATTTAATATTTCTGAAGAAGAGTCGATTGGGCGAATGAATCGAGAATGGGGAGAGGAGTCACTAGTTGGAGAGGAACTAATGCTTTACCATATAGATAGAGAGTATTGGGCTAAAACAATTTGTTTTGAGAAAGACTCCATGTGGTAGAGTGAAGAATAGAAAGATTTAAAACCAATTCCATATCCCTAATACTATTGATGTGAAATAATCCAATTTTTAATTGGCAGCACAGCGGATATCTTATCTACCATGCTGCCAATTTTTTTGATAACCACCATCAAACATTATGTATACATAAAAATTAAGTATATTTTCCCAATATGGAGGATGTAGAAAATTACAATATTGATGGATTCGTTGAATTGAGGATGGTATATTATATACATTAGTTGTTTCTATACCTAAATGTTATTGGTATACCGCCGTCTCCACAGATATAATTTTAAGAAGTCCTACAGAAGAAAATATACGTAAAGTAATTGAAGCATTTTCAGAGAACGATGCTTATTGGATGAAACTTTATTATCCATCCGGCGAAAGAGATGGTGTATTCAATATAAAGCACATGGATAAGATGATTGAAGAGATAAAAAGAACAAACAGGGAAATTTTTGGTTCAGAGTATTCTAGTTCACCTTGAGGGATTAATTCCTTCAAGGTCTTTTTATTACCCCACCCAGTGCCGAATAAATCGGGCCGCATGTCCCGAAAGAACATAACCCTCATCAACCCTTCATGATATTTTTCTTATACGGTTGTGCGCACATAAAAGTGTTGAATAATATCCCCCTTTATAACAAACCTCCTTCATTGTCATAACTCCGAAATTCATAAGATACCACCGTGTTTTGATGCAAATACCTTACCTTCGCTTTTTCACAGTTTTTCCGAAATGTATTGATGCTGTAAATAAAATTGCAATGAACAGTCCTCCCAAACTGATAGAGAGGGCGAGGAATATAGCAACTTTGAAGATACATAGTCCGACTACTAGGGTGTGGAGTAACAACAAAAAATAATGGCGGCAGGAAAGAATAAGCAGCAAGCTATTGTGTGTATTATGCATAAACTGGTAAACGTCATCTATTGCTTAATGAAGACCAAAACAGTTTACACGATTCCAGAAGTACCCATTAAACAAGCAAGTTGATATACTAATGTTAGGCGATAATTGGAAAACATTTACCGTCCTTTTTATTGAAGTACGCTTTATTAACTAGGATACGTATGAAGGGGATATCAAGAATCCACTGAGTTTGAATTTGTATACGTATGTGGAGAATAATCCTGTACTTTACGTTGATCCAAGCGGAAATTATCAAGCAATTGCAGCATGTATGATGAGATGTTTTTCCGCAGGTACGAATGTAAAAACAGATGAAGGTTATAAAGCCATCGAAGATATAAAAGTCGGAGATATGGTTCAAACCAAGGATGAAGAAATGGGAGAAGTAGGATATCATCCAGTAGAGGAATAGTTCCAACGGGAAACAGAAGAAACATATCAAGTAACTGTTAAAGGAACAACGATAACGACGACAGAAGAGCATCCATTCTGGATAACGGGTAAAGGTTGGGTTGAGGCAAAAGATTTAAAAGAAGGGGATAAGCTACAAGAGCCGGATGGCAAGGAATATCCAATAGAGAAGATTGAAATTAAGAACGAACGGACAACAGTTTACAACTTTAGAGTGCAAGGGGTACACAATTACTTCGTAACGGAACTGCAGATATGGACACATAATTGTGGACGAGGAGTAAACAATTCAACATCGTATTATAGTGTAGGCAATTCAGGCGGAGGTGGCGTAGCTTATCAACGTCCAGTCAACGTTAATAGATTACCTGCCGGAACCGGAATTAAGATAACGAAAAAAGAGATGGATTCGTTCTTTAAGTCCACAATGAATAAAGGACTTAAGCTTAATAAGGGGACGGGAAATTTAACTTTAAGTAGTGGGAATATTAAACATTTTTGGAATGGGCATTCGTTTGAATCACTAGGCAAACAAGCTCCTCATTTGCTAAAGGTTAAATCAAGAGGGGAAGTCGAGAAACAATTATCGGATATCGGCTTCTTTAATAAAGAATTAAGTAAAGACCAGGTTGTTTCTTCAGTTCAAAAGGCAGCAAATGAGGCACTAAGTAAGGGAGTAACTCATGGGCAATATTCCACAAAAATAAATGGGGAATCAATAACAGTTGCATTTGACCAGGGAATTTTTCAGACTGCTTGGGGAGCATATAAATATAAGCTATCTGATTTTGGTTACTAGGGGGGATTATATTGTTTAAAGTGTCTTATAGGTTCGTAGATGATAATCTCTCATTGTTTTCTGGCATAAGCGCCGAACAATTTGACAAAGAATTTGGAGATATTTCGGGGCAAATTGAATTGAATTTCAATGAAAATACGATTGGCTTTTTTCATAAAGATGTTCCCTTCGGTAATGAAATTTTATTGCACTGGTTTAATAGGTTGAATGAAGTTGTATGTAGCTTACAGGATTCAAAATACGTTGCTATGAATCAAGTAGAGAATAATAATTGGGTTGAGTTTGTTAGAGAAGAGAGTAGGTTAAAAATAAATTTAATTGTTAATCCAAGCATTTCAGAAATTCATGGTTTTATTACTAAAATACCATTTCCAAACTATGAAGCAAGGGAATGGAGTAACATCATAATCAGCTATGATGCTTTTAAGAACGAAATCCGTCGTAATACAGAACAGCTTATGATTCAATTAAAGGAGTTGAATATTAATCTTTTAGATACTATTAAAGTAATTCAAATAAAAAATCTATTGGAAAAATGTTATGATTGAACTGTTTATAATGATCTTATGAAAATCGTTTTGCTTTTCTATATAGTATGAAAAGTATTTTATGAGGATTTGAAGGGCACTGATAAGGATGCAGTAAATTTTACACATGTGGAAATGTTAGAACATTGGGTGAAGTTGTACTGGAAATGCTTGATGATACATGATGAATACAAAGCAAAGAGACTTTATCTAGGTCAGAATGTAAATTTTAAACAATTCCTAAAGAGATTATTCGATCTATACGAAAATTAATCGACCCCTTTTTAGGTAAAGTATAATAAACTTGATGAGTATTACGGGACTGAATCCTACCGAAACAGCACTTTTTTCATTTCGGAATACATTCAATGGCATTCCTTACAGTCATATGGTAATGCTGACTCAGAGCGTTGATTCAGAAATGGATGTAATTCCCACATATGAACTAAAGATTTCCAAGCTATATTAATGTTTTAGGCGGTTACTCATTTTTGAGCTAACCGCTTATTCTTTTGGTTAGTGTTAAATCGTTAACCAATAACTTACACAAAAATATTAACTATGTTTACAACGTAACAACAGATCATACAATACAGCAAACCAAACAATTAAAACTTTCAAAAGTTCTATCCAACTTGAAGCATGAGCAGGAATGAGCTTTTTTTACATGCTCACAAAAGGAGGACGAAACGAATGGCAAAAGAAATACAGTCAGTAGTAGAGGGGACAGGATTAAATTGAACAGGCTCAAGCAGAGTATGAAACGATTAGAGAACAGATCGCTGAGTATTATCACCAAGCCAGAGAGTTAAGATACCAATCGGACAAGTTAAACAGTCAGGACGAACCGATGTACAATGACAAAAGTAAATCAGTTGCTTGACCAAGCATTGACCACATTAGCAGATCAGCTAGTCGCTGAGAGGTTAGAAGTGATTCGTAACATGAATGAACTTGAAATTGATGCATCTGTGCAGGTACGAAAGTAAAAGCAGATGAATGTTATAAATCTATCGAGGATATAAAAGTCGGAGATATGGTTCAAACCAAGGATGAAGAAACGGGAGAAGTAGGATATCATCCAGTAGAGGAATTGTTCCAACGGGAAACAGAAGAAACTTATCAAGTAACTGTTAAAGGAACGACAATAACGACGACAGAAGAGCATCCATTCTGGATAACGGGTAAAGGTTGGGTTGAGGCAAAAGATTTAAAAGAAGGGGATAAGCTACAAGACCCGGATGGCAAGGAATATCCAATAGAGAAGATTGAAATTAAGAACGAACGGACAACAGTCTACAACTTTAGAGTGCAAGGGGTACACAATTACTTCGTAACGGAACTGCAGATATGGACACATAATTGTGGACGAGGAGTAAACAATTCAACATCGTATTACAGTGTAGGCAATTCAGGCGGAGGTGGCGCAGCTTATCAACGTCCAGTCAACGTTAATAGATTACCTGCCGGAACCGGAATTAACATAACGAAAAAAGAGATGGATTCGTTCTTTAAGTCCACAATGAATAAGGGATTGAAGTCCAAGGGGACGAGTAAAACCACAGATGCTTATGGTGGTTATTACGTACGAAAAGGACAAAGAACGATTGATTATCAAAACAATGTGACTAATCCTATGACTAAAGCTCAGCTACCGAACAAAGGGAGTTTTAGATTCATTCCAGGAGATGAAGTTAAATTCAATAAAAGTCTTGGAGGTTTTGTAAATAAGTTTGGGAACGTATGGAATTGGGGGCCTACCCCAATAAGAATTTTAACTTTGAATGGGATGTGCAGTTATCTAAACAAGGATTTAAGGAATGGGGCAGCTATGTGAAGAAAGGAAAGAATTATATTAACGTAGCTCTAGATGGAACTATTTCGCATTAAATTAAGGAGGTTCACATGTTTCAACTTAGCTTGTTTATAGAATGCAAATCTAATACTGAGGCATTAAACGTTCTAAATGGAGTAATACGTAGATTGAGTGATGAAGTAACATCAATTGATCTAATTGAAAATGAACCTTATTGGAAGGTGGATGGTTGGTTCAAAACTACGTGTAATTTTGAAACGGTAGGCCCGCTCGATTATCAAAGAGCAGACAAAATATTGAGAGTGATTTCGGATAAGTGGTTGTGGGATAAGGGGAAAACATCCGCCCATTCTAGCGCTAAAGAAATGCTAGCTGTTTTTTGTGATCCTATGATACAATTTTCAACTTGTTGGTTTGAGGATTTCGAGTGATCCTTTCAACTTTTTTGTCCTAATTGGCTATATGCCATTCAGAGTTTCTCTTTTGGGAGGGGGGACGAATAACTCATCATTTAACCAACAACACATATAACTTAAACAAAATATAAACCGGGTTTTACAACATAACGACAGGATCGTTCAATAGAACCAACAAACCAAACACTTGATCAACTTTCAAAAGCCCTTTCCCACTTGAACCATGAGTAGGAAAGGGCTTTTTTACGTGCTCACAATCAAAGGAGGACGAAATGAATAGCAGAAGAAGTACAGGCAGCAGTTTAATGAGGATACGTATGAAGGGGACATCAAGAATCCGCTGAGTTTGAATTTGTATACGTATGTCGGGAATAATCCATTGATCCGTTGGGATCCGAGCGGCCATAATTGGGTTACAAACGAATGGAACACATTCGTAAGTGATATGAAAAAGATTCACTCCTCTTGGTACTCTGCAGCAGATTATTGGACTATGGGATCAGTCTCTCAAATTAACGACTACATTAAAGTCAGCAAAGAAAAACCTATGTCTCTGGAGCAATGGCTCAAAGCTGCAGAATTGTTTATGGAAATTACACCGATGAAGGCAGCAAACCAAGGTGTTAAATTAAGTAAGAAAGTGAATACGGTAGTAAAAAAAGCAGTTAAGGGCTGTAATTGTTTTACTGCCGGAACAAAGGTTCAAACAGATGAAGGGGAGAAAAATATCGAAGACATTGAAGTCGGAGATAGGGTTCTCGCCAAGGATGAGAATAACCCTGATGGAGAATTGGCTTACAAAGAAGTAACGGGGTTATACCGTAACCAACGTGATGATATTATTAAGTTACATGTTGGGGAGCAGCTCATCGAGACGACCGACAACCATCCATTCTGGGTGGAAGGAAAAGGTTGGGTCTTCGCTGATGAACTTCAAGTGGGCGATAAACTCCAAAAGGCAGACGGAAGTAACCTAACGATTGATAATGTTGAGTCCGTTAAACTGGATGAGTCTGTTACAGTTTATAACTTTACGGTTGCGGATTTCCATACGTATTATGTAACGAATTTGGGAGTTTGGGTTCATAATACGAATTGCTTTAACTTAAATGTAAAACCGAGTGTGTCCAATTCTAAGTTGCAGAATATTGTGAAAGATCTGTATAAAGGTCAAAATATGCCTAATCTTATAGGTAATGGTACAACAATGGATGCTATTCGCTATGAATTAATAACCGGCCAAGCTGTTGGTGGTAAATTCCATAGTCAAAAGGGGAAAGATTACAGCAGAGCACTTGAAAAATTGATTAACAGTGGAAATCTAAATTCCAAAGACAGGACTGCGGCACAAGCGATATTTAATGATTTACAAAAAGCATTGGCAGGAAAATAGTAAGAGGTGAAAGATATTTGGAATACGAGAACTTAATCGAACGATTATTAAAAGCTGTGCCACAAATTAGACCGTATTATGAAGAAGAAATTGAATGGCTTGAAGAAGATTTACCTCATGTCATTTTTGGTATGGTGGTAACTCCATTTCTAATTAAGTCTATAAAAGAGGAGAAAGAAATTACTAATCTCTATGACTTCTTTGAAGAAATGGCATTATCAGAAGAAAAGGTTCAAGAAGTATTGGTTGTCTCTGTGATAGAATCTTTAATAACGGAGAGAGAGATTATCGAAACAGCCAAGTCTAACATGGGGGAGTCAACTAGAATAATTTGTGAGACGGTAGAAAAAGCATACGGATTCTAATATAGAGATTTTGAAGTGCATCCCTTAATAATAGACCTTGGATAAACACCCCTAGTGTTACTCCGATGAATAACTATAGGGGGTGCATTTTTTATGGCTCCCAAAGGACAGAAACCACAAGAAAGTTCTACGTTTGATGCAGGCTATGAATTTACGAACCAATAATATCTGCCGAAAGCGTCGTTGTAACTATTCCCCATCCACAGGTGGACGAGTTGCTGATAACTTGCTACAACGGCAGTTTCAAGTGGAGGTTCCCAATCAAAAGTGGATGACCGATGTCACTCAGTATCGTGTAGCGTACCTTTCGGCCATCAAGGACTTATCTTGGCGTAGAAGATAATGCGTCGGGGATAGTTACGGATTTCTGTGCCGTATCAAAGTAAAAATAATTAAAAATATTGGTTGCAAGACTACACAATGAAGAAAAGAAGGGTAATCATAATATGGGGATAAACGGATTGATAAAAAGAGTGGCTTATCTTGTTCTTATAAGCTTGTTCTACTTTACAATTTCATCGGATAGTTATGTGATGGCTGGCATATCTCGTGGTTTAAACGATTTGAGCTACGTCATAGAGTCGTTCGAAAGAGGAGACCTGAACCAAACGAATTACGTAGCGGAGTCGGCAGGATAACAAGCGACCCGCAGCAAATCATCACGGGAAAGCATTCTGTGTATGTGGAATCCTCTCCAAAAGAAGAGTGGAAAGATGCGATTTATACCAATCCGAATAAAGTACAGTTTGAGAAAAAAATACAACCTATGCGGTGACGTTTTCTTATAAGAGCATAGTAGAGCCAGTACAAGGGAATAATGGTTATTTTTATTTTACGGCCACCGGGAGTAGGATCGGATTTTAAAAGCGATAAAGGGTGGACGGAATGGACAGGATAAGCGAGTAAGACGGGAACGAAGACGATCACCTTTAAAACAGGAGAGGAAGAAAACTATTTTCTCGTCGTATGAGGAATCCATAACGGAGGGGCGTTATCCCTAGATGATATTATAATAAAAAAAGATGAGTATCAAGTATGATGCAAATGGACGATTAAGCCGAGTTTATTTACCGGGTAATGTTGACTTTAAATATTTTTATGATGCCAATGGAAATTTGGTGCGGCGTGAGAGTGATTTTAGAAAGGATACGTAATTATGAAAAAGACAAAAAAGGTAATAGTCCCCTTTTTGATTGTAATCATATTAACCATGGTACAGTCAGGACTCGTATATGCAGAAAATATAGATTTTACATATGATGAATCAAACCGATTGACGCACATCGATAAAATTCAATTTATATATGATAACAACGGTAATTTAGTAGAAAAGATGAAAATATATCGTGATAATGAGATCCCCTATGTTGCATCTAGTGATTTCTCATCGAATCAAGGAAGAAATCATTGGTACTATCAAGAATGGGATGGAAAAGAATATAAAAATTTAGAATGGGATGATGCATTAAAACAGTGGAAAGGAAGTCAGTATTGGCTAAGGGTGGCTCGTGAGTTTCAACATCCGGATGGTAATGATTCGGTTCGAAAATGGGTAGCCCCGAAACGTGGAGAAATCAAAATAACGGGGAAGGTAGCAAAAATGGAGGGCCAAGTACTCGGGGATGGCGTTCAAGTGAAAGTAATGAAAAATGAAGTCCAAATGTGGCCCTCTTCCGGTTGGCACGAGATAGCATTCAATGATACTCAGGGCATAGATGTTAATATAACGACAGAGGTAGAAAAAGGGGATTCTATCTTTTTCATAGTCAATCAAAAGCAAACAATTGATTATGATGGAACATATTGGGATCCTAAAATCACATATATTACGTCTTCTGCAATTAAAGAGTTTTCTTCAATACAAGGGGACGGTAACTGGTATTATCAAGAATGGAATGGGAAAGAGTACAAAGACCTGACTTGGAATGCTGACCTAAAGCAATGGCAAGGTAGTACTTTCTGGCTCAGAATAGCTAGAGAGTTTCAGCATCCTGATGGTAATGATTCGGTACGAAAATGGGTAGCCCCAAAGGATGGTAAAATAAATATTACCGGAAAAGTCGCAAAATTAGAAAGGCAAATATATGGGGATGGGGTACGTGTAAAAATAAAGAAAAATCGTACTCAGATATGGCCAACATCAGAATGGAAGGATATAGCATGTGATGATACGAAAGGCGTGAATATTTCTTTAGTGACGGAGGTAGAGAAAGGGGATTCCATTTATTTTATAGTAAATCAGAATCAAACGATCGATTATGATACCACCTATTGGAATCCAACGATCATGTATATCCCTTCTGTTTATAATGGTTCAAAGGAATTCTCGACGATCCAAGGCAAAGATAATTGGTACTATCAAGAGTGGGATGGGAAAGAGTATAAGAACTTAACGTAGAATGATGAGCGTAAACAGTGGCAGGGGAGTTCTTATTGGTTGAGAATTGCTCAAGATTTCATGCATCCAGATGGAAACGATGTTGTACGAACCTGGGTTTCTCCGAGAAATGGGAGTCTTCAAATTACGGGGAACGTAGCAAAACTAAAAGGGCAAGTTCTTGGTGATGGGGTTCGCGTAAAAATTATGAAAAATAAAAGCCAAATTTGGCCTGTAACCGGATGGCATACAATTTCAAATGATGATATCAAAGGGAGCGATATAAAAATCTCAGTAGAAGTGGAAAAAGGGGATTCTATATATTTTATTGTTAATCAAAATCAGACAATGAACTATGATGGGACTTCATGGAATATTACGTTGTCCTTATTCCCATAAATTGATTTAACATCCGATGTCTATGTATTTTCATAAGGAGCAGTAGTCATCATCCTAGTGAGTATAGGTAATGTTGGAATACAGAGAAGGCTGATCATTAGAAAGAGGATTCTCCTTCTTTGTATCGTGTCTCGAAGCGAATTGTTAGTTCTTCGAATCCATCAACCTACCCGAAATCTCATTATTAAGCGTTATGGTTAGGACAAAGAGTCCTGCTTCAATACACTGTCACCCTGCATTGACAGCTCATTTTTTGCGTTCTAAAATGATAATATGAAACTATATTAGTATTAAAAGTTTCAAAAAAGGGAGGGCTTTGCATGGTATGGATTAAGAAAAAAGATGTCTTAACCGCTACATTCCTTTCTGCTTTTCTCTTTTTGCTCTTTTGTTATCTTAGCTCGGGGTATGAGCTGATCGTCACCTTTGCCCTTGGTATCGTGTTTGCGTACTCGATTTTTATTACATTGTATAGGAGGAAAATTGAACCGAGTGAACCATTGCAAATACTGCCGTTTTTCTTCGGTGTTTTAGCTTGGCAGTTCATTCATTTTTCCGAAGAATTCTCTACTGGATTTGCGACTCGCTTTCCTCTCATCTATGGCGGCGAACCTTATACTGCGCAATTTTTTGTTGTGCTGAACATGGTCTCCTATTCCTGCTTCGCTCTTGCTGCTATCTTTGCTTTCATCCGGCGCAAGCCTGTTCTTCTTATTCCCGTTTTGTTTTTTACCGCCTATGGTGCGCTCGGCAATGCGATTGCTCATACGACGTGGAGTCTTTATTTCGGCGAATATTTCCCCGGCTTGTATACGGCTCAAATGTATTGGGTTCTTGCACCGCTGCTGCTTCGAAAATTGATAGGGAACGGGAAGGTGACCCTGCTCCTGATCATTCCTTATGCCGTTCTCCTACCGATTGCTTTAATCGCCGCTCTTGTTTAGAATGAACATAATTCATTGCAGTAGATATTATCTTTCCGGAAGAGGATACCTGATATGAGTAAAAAGACGGAAGCGAGACTGTTACAGCATGCTTCATCCCAGTTCTTTCGGCACGGTTACTCCAATCTATCCGTGGACGATCTCGTGCAGGGGATTGGCATGAGCAAGGCTACGCTTTACCGCTATTTCGATTCAAAATACGACTTGCTGGAAATTGTGATCGAGAAGCTATTTCAAGAAATTGAGGCTGACATTCATGAGCTGCTTGCAAGCAAGCAAGAGCCTGAAGTGAAACTGCGCACCTTTATGGCCTTGATGGTAGAACGTCTAAACGGTATTGAGCGATCCGCGATCGAGGATATACAGCACAGTGTGCCTGTTTTATATGAGAAATTTCAAAATTTGCGCAAGCACGTCATCATTAATCATTTGGTGAAGGTATTAGAGGATGGTGCCGAGCAAGGCTATTTTCGGAAGAATATCGATCAAGGCGTTGTAGCACATATTATCTTTGCAGCGATCGAATCGTTGACCGATACCGATTATCTGGCTGAGAGCCGCTACCGTTTTTCCGAAATTTTCGACATGGTGCTAACGATTGTCATGTATGGAAATGTTGTAGGCACGTCGGAGCGCTGACGATTATTTTGTATATATAACTACTTACTTTACCATTGAGCGATTACTCGTAGCACAGGCAGGAGGCCTGTGTTTTTTGTTTTTAGCCAGTTGAGAAACTTTTACATTCGTTTCTGAAATGTAAATCATTGTATTACAGGAATATTTCCCATTACAGAACGATATTGTTATATTGTTACAAAATTAATTGAAGTGGAGTGGATACATTTGAAAAGAGCATTTGCTTTATTGCTTGCGATCTCGTGCGTTGCCATGCTTTCTCAGACTGCTTTTGCGCAGACGAGTTCTGATGCAATTCACGGATCGACCCCATCGGTTTCTCAGGAACAGACTGCTTCAGACAATGTAATTTATCGTTTTTGGCATCGTTACCTTAATAAAGAAGGCACGATGAGAAAGGTAGAGGGAACCTTCACGCTTAATACGACATATACGATTACGTTCCGCGTGTTCCAAAGCCCATCCGATAGCTCGAACAATGGAAAACCGATCTACTCACACTTCATCCTGCACAATAATAATAACGGCAGCTTTGTCCCGATTAATGTCAACGGAACATTTAGCACTCCGTCCATTACGCTATCGCCTGGTACATACAGCATGTATTACGAGAATAAATCCGATTTTCTTATCGATTTTGACGCCTTTGTCCTTAGCTCTAGTTAGTTGTATGCATCTAGGAGAATAAGATTTGTGCAGATAACTACTTGCTTCAATACTTTGGCTGTGTTAGGATGAGGATAACTTTGACAGAACGGAGGGTTCACAGTGGTAAATAAGGCAACCAACTTCCGCTTCGGAAGAATCCGATTGAATGCATGTGTCACTAACTGAATAGTGCTCATAAGCTCTGCCTGTGTGCAGAGTAATCGGGATTGGTCTGCCTTGTTGCTACGGAACCGTATAGGATTGGTTTGCGACAGAAGAGGGAGGAGATCGTGCCTGCCCTCTTTTGTTGTGCCCATAATGCCCGTCTGCTGCTGATGAAGGGGAGAACTGCTTCTCTTTCAGCTTGAGTAATGGTGCGTCTTCGCTTGTTTGTCGATCCGTTTTTGGATTTCGGGATCTAGTGGAAGCGTATCTTATGAAGTGTAAAGGTGTGGAGGTGTAGAAATGCGCAGTCGATGCGCAGTCGCACCTGCATGGCAGCAGGTTAGGGAAGTGCCGTATCCAGCGATTCGAATGGGAACGCGGTTCCTGTAAGACAGAATACCAACATTCTGTTATAGGGACACTCAATCAGGCTGGCTGGATGTTGTCCGACAACCAAGGATGCGATCCAACAATTGAACGATTACTCGGAGCACAGGCGGGAGGCCTGTGTTTTTTTGATGCACCAAGCTGTATGGAAGAGATAACGAATTGAACTGAACAGAACATTTGGAGGAATGAATATATGGAACAACTAACCATTGAATTACAAAAAGCCGTGCTTGTCGGTGTAAATATGAATCATCAGCCTGACTTTGATTATTCGATGGAGGAATTGGCGAACTTGGCTGGCGCCTGCGATATTCAAATCGTTGGCAGGGTAACGCAGAATTTGAGCCGCCTTCATACATCGCATTATATTGGCACAGGCAAGCTGCAGGAAATTACGATGATGCTCAATCAGCATGCAGCCAATCTTGTTATTTTTAATGATGAGCTGTCACCGTCGCAGCTTCGCAATCTTGAAGCCGATTTGGACTGCAAAGTCGTAGATCGCACGCTGCTTATTCTGGATATCTTCGGACAGCGTGCGAAGACACGCGAGGCACAGCTTCAGGTTGAGGTGGCAGAGCTGCAATATATGCTGCCGCGCCTTGTTGGCCTGCGTGAATCGCTTGGCCGCCAAAGCGGCGGTGTCGGCACGAAGAACCGCGGGACGGGGGAGACAAAGCTTGAGTTGGATCGCCGCCGGATCGAAGAAAGAATTACGACTATGAGCAGAGAGCTGGAAGCGCTCGTAGCGCATCGCCAAATTCAGCGCAAGAAACGGAAGAAGACGGAAATTCCAGTCGTTTCGCTTGTCGGTTATACGAATGCGGGCAAATCGACGGTTATGAATGCGCTCGTAGAGAAGTTTACAGGTTCGCAGGAGAAATTCGTGTTCGAAAAGGATATGCTGTTCGCAACGCTGGAAACGTCCGTCCGCAACATTGAGCTGGAGGATAACAAAGAGTTTCTGCTTACAGATACCGTTGGCTTTGTCAGCAAGCTGCCGCATCATCTCGTGAAGGCATTCCGCTCTACGCTGGAGGAAGTGCGAGAAGCTGATCTGCTCGTGCATGTCGTTGACTTTTCCAATTCGGAGTATGAGCAGCACATTCACATTACGAATGAGACGCTGAAGGCAATCGGTGTAGAAGATATTCCGATGATTTATGCTTATAACAAGATCGATTTGAAAGAGGGCGAAATCCCGGAATCACAGGACAATTCCTTATATATTTCAGCCAAGGGCAAGCAGGGGCTGGATGAGCTAATCGCAGCGATTCGAGGACAGGTATTCCGCAATTACGTAAAGTGCGAAATGCTCATTCCGTATCATGAAGGGCAGCATGTTTCTTACCTGAACGAGCATGCGCATGTGCTTGCGACCGAATATGAAGAACAGGGCACGAAGCTGGTTCTAGAATGCAAGCAGAGCGATTATCAGAAGTTTGCACAATATGTGCAGCCATCTTAAGCGGCAGCAATGACTATCTCTTTTTGCAAGTGAAATAGACAGTAACGATTGTGTCTCTGAGGCGATCCTTAGGCAGCTTAGCTGCTTAGAGGGTCGTCTTTTTTATGGAACTGATAGGGACTCACCTGTTATCGTATCGAAAAAATTGAAAGAGAGCACAAATTGTCAAAAAGGCTAGCAACGGAATCCGTATGATGAAGATAATAAAGAAACGATGCGCTAAGAAGGGGCTGTAGTTAGATGAATAGAAAAGAAAGCAAATGGGGTAGACATCGCTTTTTTTGCTCACTGCTCTCCTTGATCATGCTTGCGTCTGCTTTTACGCCGGTTGTTGGAGCCGGGGGGATAGCAAGATCATATCAAGTCGCACTGTCCGAGTGGAAACATTGGGCGGTGGACCATGCTTATGCAATGAGCAAAATACAACCGGAACAATGGTCTTCGAGCGGTGGATGGATCGAACAAGGTAAATTTAGTGATCTGGATATGCTAATTCCGCTGCTGGCTGACAAGCGAATTGTCTATTTGGGCGAAAATTCGCATGGAGTTGCTGAATTCAGTTTGGTCAAGACGCGCATGATTCAATATTTGCATCAGACGCTTGGATACAACATCGTTGCCTTTGAGAGCGGATTGGGCGATGCTGCGCTAGCTCAAGGAGAAATGAAAAAGAGTGCGGCTCAGCAGACGATGAAGCGTTCCATATTCGGCGTCTGGTGGACAGAAGAGACGAAGCCGCTGTTCGAATATATGAAGGCAACGCATGCAAGCGAATCTCCGTTGCGGCTTGCGGGCTTCGATATCCAGATGCAGTCCTCGCTCTTCAATCATGCGGATTGGATACCAAGCAAGTCGCTGAAGAACAAAGCGCTGCAAGCGGAACGGGAGGTTCATAAGTGGAGACTGAGTAAGGATCTGGACGGGTTCCGCAAGGCGAAGCCTGAGTTAGTTAAGGTATACGAAGAACTGCTGCAAGCCGTGGCGAACAATGCAGACGCAATAAAGCGTGAATTTCCAGATGAGCCGCATATCGTCAAGCTGATGAAACGCGCACTGCAGGATCGCATCCGGGTTATTCAGGAATTCAATGAGCTGTGCATTCTGTCCAATCAATTGACGGAACAAGGAGATTACAGCGGAGCGCAGGCCATGATGGAATGGCGGGATCGGGCAATGGCTAGCAATTTGGCATGGCTGGCTACAGACATATATCTGGAAGAAAAGATTATTGTATGGGGACATAACGGTCATATAAGCAAAGCCCAGTCTCTTATCTCTTCCATGCCGAAGAGTATGGGAGAGCTTATGCCTGAAGCGCTGCAGCAGGAGAGCTATGTTATTGGTTTGTTTATGGGCGAAGGGCAAGCAGCCGAGAACACGAGGGAACCTATTCAGTTGAGCCCCATTCTTCCCGGATCAATGGAGGATATTTTGGCCGCTGCAGGACAGCCATATACATTTATGGATTTGCGCTATCGGGAAAATGAGCGGGGAAATTCGTGGATGTTCGAACGGATGATTGCTTCTTACCAGGTGATGATGCCGTTCCCGCTGGAGCTGAGACGACACTTTGATGGCGTGCTGCTAATCAAGCAAGTGAAGATGCCAACCTATTTGCCGAGCACAAATCAATCCTAGAGCAGCTATTAAGTCAAACGAAAAACGCCCTATCTATGGGCGTTTTTGTTATGGTATTGAGTTTGTCGCGGCATGAATTTGTCGGAGTGCTCCATGTGTTGCAATACCGATTCAATTTGTTTCTTATGATGGCTGTCGTGAGCGTTAAATTCATGAATGACGTACAGCAAAGAATAAGGGATGCCCGTGTATGGACATGTTGCTTCTCCATTTGCGGGAACCTGCTTTGCAGCCATGTCAGGATCAGCTAACAGTGCTTCAACGAGCTGATGGCGCGTTTGCTTGAACTCTTCGAGCAGATGAATTTGAGATACCCCAGAATTGGCATAATCATAAGCAAGCTTATTAAACGGGTCAAAATCAGGAAAGAGCATTCCTTCCCCGTTCTGAATCGCAGGGATGACGGTGAAGAGCAAGTGCTTATCCCAGTTCGTAAGATGCGAAATAACTTCAGCAACAGTTGCTTTACCTTCCGCAATCGGTTGTGACCAGACACTCTCATTAATTTGACGCAAGGTGTCGGTCCACTTTGTAAATTGTTTATACCGTAGAATGGTTTGTTCGTCTAACGCAATCATATTCGAAGCCTCCATTCTCTATTTAATTGCAATATAAATATCAACCTGTGCATCCTGCGGATTGGCGCTGCGCTCGTCATAACGCTCGAAATCTCCGGTAAAGGTTCGCTCTTCGCCTGAAGATAGCGACCATTTCCAGATGGACTGCCAAGCGCGGGCAACAACCTCGGTAACAGGGCCGCGTTCTGTCGTGAAAACGGCATACTTGGCAGCCGGCACCTCCGCGACTTCCAATCCTGCTGGGGCATCTGCGCTCAAATCAATGGAAGCACCTATGAGCATCGTATATTCGCCCATAGCCCCATTCTCATAGTCGCTGTAGCAGCCGTAAATGGTTCCAGGCTCTTTGACATTGGGAATACGTACGGCAATCTGCTCTGACCAGAACTGGCCCCACAACGGTCCCAGCTTGCCATTGCCGCTCATTTCATTGGCATTCGTTGTACGCGTTGCAATCCCGGCAAGTTTCATCGCACCCAGTTCTACAATTCGGTTTGGTTGGAGTGAAGCGGCTGCATCTCCGTTCGCGACGCTCCAGCGCTTCAAGTCCGGCAGGAATTGCTGCAACATCGTACGGGCAGTCGATTCTTCCATTCCATCCAGCACCATAAATGGCACACAGATGTCGATCATCTCTTCAAGTGTAATATCGGGATTTGTGAATGCTCCATCCTTGTAGCAGTGAATACAATATTCACGAACTAGCTTGTTTTCCTTATTCGTTCCGAACTGATTCTCCTGCTCCATCGGCATTCCACAGCTTTGGCATATCATTTGATTCATGAATGATCACTCCTGTATCGTTGATGGCTTCATTATAAAAAAGAGAACCTGACAACACTCTGTCAGGTTCCATTTTGCGTTTCATATTTTTCAACAATACGAGCCGCGATTTGGTTGATATGCTGTCGAATGAACTGCGGTTCAAGCACTTCGACATGATTGCCAAAGCTCAGAATAAAGCCGTATAGCCAGTTGTCAACCGGGAACGGAACAGATGCCACTACGGTGCCTTCGACGTCTTCCTGCAACTCCTCCACGCCGAACCATTCTTCCGCTATATGACGCACCTCAGCATCGAAGCGAAGGACGACCCTTTCCGTACGTTCCGGGGCATGCCACTCTTGATCCCAAGGAAGGTCATGAACAGCAACCTCCTGCCGCTCGAAGATCTGGGCTTCTACGTGCAGGTCTTTCATGCGGAGCAGCTTGAACAGGCGGAACTGATCACGCAGCCTGCAGTATGCATACAGATACCAACGCTGTTGCTTCAGTACAAGCGTATAGGGTTCAGCGGTGCGGACGGATACCTTCCCGCCGGCGTTGCAATAGGTAAACGTGACGGCATGCTGCTGCTCAATCGCATTTTTCAGCCTCAACAGCTTTTGCTCCTGCACGCCATTGCTGCCCCAAGGGGAGAAGTCTACTAAAAACTGCTGCGTCTTCAATTGGAACTGCGCTGAATCTGCTGGCGGTACAATGCTGCTCAGCTTCTCAACAAGCAGTTCATTGTCGGTGCTTGGGTGGGAGGAGGAGATGCTTTGCAGCGCAGTCACAATAGCGGCAAGCTCATCGTTCGTCAGCAGGTTTCGATCAAGCCGGTAACCTTCCGCCAGACCGATGCCGCCGCCGGCTCCTTGATACGTGACGATGGGGATGCCAGCTTGGTTGATCGCGTCAATGTCCCGATAAATCGTTCTTACGGATACCTCGAAGCGGTCAGCCAGTTCCTTGGCCTGAACCAGCTTGTGATTCATAAGGAGAATGACTATGGATAGCAAGCGATCAATTTTCATGTTGCGCTGCTGCTTGAGTCGAATACAATGTCGTATTCCATATCTTTCGCAGTTGTTCGGGCAACCTCCGCGCCAAGAAGCTGCTGGACAAGGTAGAAGGCCATATGGATGCCAGCGGAAATGCCTCCGGATGACACGATGGAGCCATCTGCAACAAACTTTACATCTCGTACGACTTCAACCTCTGGATACTTATTTGCTAACAGATCATAACTGGCCCAATGCGTCGTTGCACGCTTCCCATTCAGCAGGCCTGCCTCCGCAAGCAGCAGTGCTCCTGTGCATACTGAGGTCATATAATCGACAGTGCGCATTCGCTCCTGAATCCATTTGATCATGTGCGGGTTATGGAGTTCCCGTTTTCTTGCTCCGAGCCCTCCAGGGACGATGACGATATCAAAATGCGGCGCATTGCAGAAGCTGAAGTCAGGAACGACCTTCAGTCCGTTACGTGCGGTAATCATATTGCCGTGCTCCGATACCGTGCGCACTTGAAATGGTTTTAAGGCAGTCGTGTCAGGATCTTGATCGGGATAGGTTGTAACTGACAGCACCTCGAAAGGGCCTGCAAAGTCCAGCACCTCAACATCATCAAATAACACAATTCCTACATTCCATTGCTGATTCATACAAGTTCATCTCCTTCCTAATATAGAAGAACATGCCCGCACCGGGGCGAACCAGTGGGGCATGATTGCGAATAACGAAGCATGAAGCGAATTATGCCTGAACGAGCTGGAGCTTCCATTCGCGCAAGTCCAATTTGCGTACGCCTTCTTGTATATAAGGATCGTTCTCGGCAAGTTGCTTGGCTTCCTCTAAATTCTCGGCAATGTAAATGACCATGCCGCCTGATCCGTCACCAAACGGCCCCTTCGCGAATACTTTCCCCTCTTTGCCGAGTTGTTCCAAGTATTCTAAATGATTTGGGCGATACGTCAAGTTTTTACTTTCGTCCTGCATTTCCAGAATTGCTGCAAAATAGGCCATGTTCAATACCCCTCCCATTGATTCCCTTAGTGTGTTCTTTGCATTCATTATAGCAAATGGATGGGCTTGCGACAGATTTTCTATAATTCGACGAAATTAGCTTAGAGTTGACTTCAAGGAATACAAATCGACAGCATTAGAGGAAGAAAGGCGGTCTCAGCGCGGAAAAGGGCGATTACTTTTCTTGCAGGAGCAGTTGAAATCTACGTTCTCTATGATATAAATTATAATAATAGCAAGTGTTAATTTAGAAATCTTATTTTATGAAAACTCTTCTTAGGGATTACATCGAGTTCAATGAACGGCAGATGAATGACATCTTGACTTTTATCCAGGGAGGGTTATCAATGCGAACTGAATTAGCCGAAGAGGTACAAAAGTACAAAGATTTTATAGAAGAAGAGCTGACCCAAACGATATCAATGGATAAGCTGGTAGCTCTATTTAAGGAAATGTCGAGTGCGGCAAGGCGAGAAATGGCGATAGACCTGCATTTACCCTCGGTTCGCACTTCGAAAAGTATGCCCACCATATTATTTATTAAAGAGATTCGCAAATACGTAAAATCAAGACAGGATCATTTTAATCGAAAATATACACTAATCACGTCAATAATCAAGCAACTCATGGTCATCTTAGAAGAGGAAGATGAAAATAGTCTGGAAGCGTTTCTTACACGGCAGGAGTCCATTGTGGCAGAACACGGCTTTTGGCATTACTATTGGTCATTGTATTTTCATCCAGGCAGAACCGAGCAAGAGTCACTTTGGAACCAGGCCATGGAAGAGTTGGAGAGTAGGGAAGGATTAATTACAGAATTCCCTGCTGAGGCTGTGTTGCATATGGCAAGTGAACCATCCTCTCTATTAGAAGAAGCAGCACCGGCTGTTGATACTTCTGAACCCTCAACGGAATTGGAACACCGATTGATAGAAATGAAGAAGAAACTGAATCATGAAGCACATTTGCGCAAGCAGGCGGAGAACGCGCTAGGCAAGACGGAGAAGCAGATTCATCGCTTAAATCGTCAACTGTCTGATACAGCACTCCAGCTTCAGCATGTCGAGCAGAAGCTGAAGCAAGTGCAGCAGGACAAGGATGTACATATTCAAGAATTAGAAGCGCAAATCACACAGCTTCACGAGGAGCTTCGGCTGAGCCGTCAAGAACGGAGCAAGCTGCTGAAGGAGTCTGAGTTGATGCAGCAAGAGATTGCTGGCAAGGAAGAACAGACGGAGTTCATTCGTCATGAATTGCATAGCCAAGAGGAGAAGCTGACACAATTGCGCAGGCAGCTTACTGTGCTGCGAGCGGACAACGATGAATTGAATCGGCAGTGCATGCAGTTGAAAAAATCCGCTGCCGCCGCAAAAGCGGAAGTTCTGCGTCCTAAGTCATTAACCTCGTCGGTTCAGGAATTGATTCAACTGTTATATGCCGATGTGGAGGATACACTTCATGCGGCTCGCCACGCAGCCATGCATTCTGGCAAGGACGGAAGACAGAAAATCCGTATGTCACTGGAGCTCATTGATGAGCTTGAGCAATTTATAGAAGAGCGAAGTGAGCACTCTCCTGAACGGTCTGTTACACCTCCAGAGCATTCCCATTCTGGCAAGGCACAGCCGGAAGGTCAATTGAATGTTGTGCAGGAACATCAAAGACATGAATCGATCCCATATGCAGAGTCGGCATGTGCGTTAGAGAGCAGCGGTACAGCGCTTTCGGAGCGGGAAGCAGGTAGCAATTTTACTGAGCCCTATGCAATAATGGCTACGGATGCAGAACTGTCCGACGAGACAGACGAGAGCGGAGTGAATGGCACGTTCTTCCGCCGTGATCATGGCGGCTACATTGTATTGGAGACCGGTCAAACATTCAACATTACGGAAAGTCTAGTGCTTCAGCACCAATTGCAGCATGAGGCTGGTGTGCTGTGCCGTCCGAAGCAGCATGATCCAACGCAGTACGATATTGAACTGCTCCTGCAAGGAGATGACAGCAACAGCTCTATTATTCAATATGATGGCTATGTACAGCTCGGAGAGCATTTCACCTGGTACTGTGTTGACCTGAATGATCCACAGAGCCGCTTCCCGCTGCATGAGCGGGATGTGGCCATTCGTACGCCGAAGGATGGGGATCCTTGCTCATTTAACGTAGAGATTGGGAAGCAAGTAGCACGATTATCCCGCTTATATCGGGCTCAGCCTGGATTAGAACTTGAAGCGAAACGCACAGCAATGAATGGGAGCCAAGGTCAAGGCGGAGCTGGAGCGCGTGCAGCGAAGGCACAGGCGAAGAAGGAGTACGAGAAACCAGAGCCATTCCTGAAAGGGCATCAAATTACCATTGTCGGCGGACTCAAAAAATGGTTTGAAGAAGTGGTTGCAGAGACAGGGGCCGAACTGGTGCATGAGAATGGGAAAAATCCGAAACGGATCTTCCACGATCTGAAGCGCTCATCCGCATTATTCCTTTTGCTTACGGCAACCTCGCATCAAGCCTATTGGGATTGTGTTGAAATCGCGAAGCAGAATCAGATTCCGTTCTATTTCATCGAGGGCTCCAAATCGAATCTGCGTCATCTCCTATGGAGTCATCAAGAGCAAATCATTGCGCATGCCAAGGCAAATTAAATAGAAATGGCAGGAGAGGGAGTAGTGCCCTCTCTTTTTTTATGGGTAAGTGCGATTCTTTTCCTATATGAATCTGCATTTCTCATTAATCGCGATGAGACAGTGGAGGCACAACTTTCAAGTCAGGTTTGATGAATGAAGAACTGAAATAGCATGGAGCTGCCTCCCCATGCTATTTTAGTTTTTTATTGAGATAGTGAAGGAAAATAGTATCTATAAATGAGTCCATGATTCATTCTATTCCTTACGTATGCTTAGGCTGATAGCTGTTGCCGTCCCGTATAAAGCGCACTTGTCATCAACCCCATGGAAGCAACGATAAGCGCGGCTGGAATCCAGAAGATTTGCGGCGTGACACCATCAATGAAGAGCGGCAGGAAGTAGCCGATTAAAGAAGCCGTTTGCGAAATGAACACGTATAAACTGGCACCAAATCCTGCCTTATGTATGAACATGCGCTGCACGTAGCCCATTGCGACACCGTATAAAACGGAAACAAAGAAAGAATACAACGGCTGCATAAGGAAAAACACCGTCAAGGAATCGCTTGTGCTATAAGCAATATAAGTTATAAGTGCGAACAACCCTCCGAACATAATAATGGGTTTGCTGCCATACTTGGCGGCCCAATAGCCCGCCATCGTCATGAACAGGAGCTCGAATATGGCTTGTATGCTCCATATGAAGGACATCAATCTCGGATCGCCGAATTGCTCGTTCACAACAAGCGGCAAGTATAAGCCGCGTATGGCATCAGCACATGATAGGAGCAGGATGGCAAAGAGCATGATGAGTGAAAAGGGTTCGCCTGCTTTGGCGGATGCTGCTGACGAATCGAGCGTAATTTCCTTGTAGAACAAGAGCAGCAGGAACAAGGAAGCATATCCGGCAAGATTGCCCCACAGTACCCCGTGGAACGTCGCCAGCAAGTATAAGTTTGCGCCGACGAGTAGCCCGGTAAAGAAGCCAACGCTGTACGTGGCGCGCATCCAGATTTGCGCCATCTCCACAATATCAGGAGCAAGCCGCGTAACATGATTTCGCGCCATCGCGAATAGCTGCCCCATAATCATCCCAGAAGGGGCAGTGGCGAGAGCCATCCCGATTAGCGCCTGTACATAGCTGTCTGCATTCATATAGATGACGAGGCCAATCATACAGACAATAGACGCGAGCAGGGGAATTGTCTTCTTGCGCTTCATAGAATCGCTAATCATGCCGACACCAATCGTAAGCACCATGTTCAGAAACAGGGAAATTGCAAAAATAGATGCAATCTCTACCTTGCCGAGCCCTAACGATTCCCGCAAATAAATCGCGTTCATTGGGGCCAGAATCCCCATGCCGATGCCGTACAGGAACAGGGTAAGGACGAGATGCAGAGCGCCTTTTACTCGAAGGAATTGCTTGAAATCATGCCATATGCGCATGGAGGGGAACACCTCGAATTCCAAATGATTAGATTCAGCATGCAAGAAACGGCAACCGATCTTCTTTCTTGCTTCTGTCTTATTCTCCCATTATGCGGCAGGTATGGAGCGGAGAGCAATACATGATTGCGATAAAAAAAGCAGCAGAAGCGGGAAGCTTCTACTGCTTTGCATATGCCATTATTAGATTGCCCAGTTGCCTTTGCGGAAGATAGGCTCTGTTGTCCCATCCTTATGAATGCCGTCGATATCCATGTCCGCAGAACCGATCATGAAGTCTACGTGCGTAATGCTGCGGTTCACGCCGCTCTCTTCCAACTCTTCTTGGGACATCTTCGTTCCGCCCTCTACGTTGAATGCATAGCCGCTTCCGATCGCCAAGTGGTTGGATGCATTCTCATCGAACAGCGTGTTGTAGAACAAGATGTTCGATTCGGAGATTGGAGATTGATGCGGCACAAGCGCCACTTCGCCCAAGAAATGTGAGCCTTCATCTGTGTCGACGAGCTGCTGCAGGATTTCTTGGCCTTGTTCGGCTTCTACCTTTACAATGCGGCCATTTTCGAATGTGATTTTAAAGTTATCGATCAGGTTGCCGCCATAGCTAAGCGGCTTCGTGCTGGACACATAGCCGTTAACGCCTAACTTATGAGGCACCGTGAATACTTCTTCTGTTGGCATGTTCGCCATGAACGGCACGTCCTGCTCGTTGACGCTGCCTGCGCCTACCCACAGATGCTTTTCTGGCAATTCGATCGTCAGGTCTGTTCCAGGAGCTGTATAGTGCAGCTTGTGGAAATGCTTGCCGTTTAATACTTCAACCTTTTTATGCAGGTTTTCATTATGTTCCGTCCAAGCTTGAACCGGATTATCCGAATTCAAACGGATGGATGTGAAGATCGCTTCCCACAGCTTCTCAACTGCTTCTTCTACAGCTACGCCAGGGAATACTTTTGCCGCCCAATCGCGAGAAGAGGCTGCAACGACCGTCCAGCTTACTTTGTTCGCTTGTACGCAGCGGCGGAAATGCTCCAGTGCTTGTCCAGATGCTTTTTGGTTGTTGCCGATACGCTGTGGATCGACCCCTTTCAGCAGGTCTGGGCTGGAAGAGACGATAGAGATGAATGCAGCACCTTTATCGACGAAAGAGTTGCGTTTCATTGCTTCCCATTCTGGGAATTGGGTGAACACGTCGTCAGATGCCTTCTCAAATTTCAAGCGAGTAGCAGTCTCGTCTGACCAATCGATATGTACGTTGCGTGCGCCTGCTTCATATGCTTTGCTAGCAACGAGGCGGGCAAGTGGAGCGACTTCGATAGAACTGTTTACGAATACATCCTGATCCTTTTGTACGTTGACGCCGACCTTTACAATAAGTTCAGCATACTTTTCTAATTGCTGCTCGAAATTTACCATGGGTAGCCACCTCTGTTCCTTGAATTCATAATCTGAAGTCATTTCTCAGTATGTTCTCAATATACCATTATTGGAGGGGTTGCAGCAAAGTTTCTGGTGCAATTGGATATCGGATGCAGGTTATACATGAAAGAGGGGCTGAACTTCAGAACATAAAGCTCTGAGGCTCGCCCCTCCACGGTTTCACACACCCATGCGTTTACGCTGGTTGTTCGTCTTCTTCGTATGCTGGCTCTTCATTGTCGGTTGGCCAGACTCATGATGCTTGTGCACGCCTTGCGATTTCCCTTGGGCTTGCTTCTTCTGCTGCAGCATGCGCTTCGCGGCATCCGCCAAGCTCACTTTCTTACTCTCTGCAGCTTCAGCACCACCCTGGTTCTCCATGTGCTCAGTCATCGTATCACCCCCGTGCGGCAAATAGATCGGTAAGATGTGAATTGACTCCATCTCATCCCCATTATGAATGATTCTAACTGAAATGAATAGTAGGAGTTGTCGAAACTTACTTCTCTTTTGTACTTTATCGGATTTTACCGTATTGGGATTTGGAATTCAAGCTCCTTAAAGAAAATCGGCTTGGTCATCTTGGGTGTATACAATTTAATCTCCTGATTTTTATCCATGGGCTCATACTCGCTAACATAGGAATGTATCCCGTTGCTTTTGCTCAATAGTTTTGTGTTCCATTTGTAAGTAAGATGTTTCTGCTTGCCTTGAATGAATACAAGCCTTTGGGACTGAGCTGACGGCCAATCGCCTTTAATATCATAATGGACAATTGTTTTGTCCTGTTCGAACATTAGGCTCTTTACAGTAACGGAACCGATATCGCCTTGCTGCAGCTTGCATGGCAGAGCGTTTAGGTCTAACGGAATGGCTACATCCCCGTACCGATTTGCTCTCCCGACAGGCAGGAAGCGGATCGATTTCACATGCTCGGCCAGTGGCGCATACTGATACAGCATTTCGTACTCTGCATTCTTCGGCCGCGTTCCGCTATATCTGCCGCGTCCTCCTTCCCATGCAATCTCATTGCCGTTCTCGTCTATGACGAGGAAGCTGATGTCAAGCCCTGTGAAATCGGGACTATTAGCTTTGCGGGCAGTCTGACTGGATTGGGTCAAAAACCGGATTTCCGTGCCAAGCGGCGAAGCGATAACGGATTGCAGCGTGATATAGCCGCGCCCGTCCAGCGTTTTTTTTGTTTCCATGACCGATATTTTTTTGGTAGGCGCGTTATTCAGCTTGATGGGAACATGGAACTCCCAGTTCCCTTTAACTCCGTTAACGTCACCGACCTGCTTGATCGTAAAAGAGAGGGTAAAGTTATCCGGAATCTTGTCGCTTTGCTCCAGTATCTCGCCATTCATTGATCCGAACGTCAAAATGCCGAAATGCTCGGTCGGGGACTTGGCTTGTGTTTTCGTCATGGCATAGATCCAAGATATCGTCGGGTCGTCACTGCTCAAATTGGGCATTTCGAATCTTTGATAGTTAGGCGTAATAACAGGAAGCTCCGCCTGCGATTCCTCCTTGAACCCGAGCTTGATTTGAGCGCCGTCGTACAATATTTCTGTAATGGTCAATGTGATGCCGTTGTCCGTCGCGCTAAGATTCACGGGAACGGACATGCCGTTCCGATTGGCATGCTGCAGCAGGTCATCGCCAAGCGAATCGAAGATTTGCCCGATAAAGGGCACTTTTTTGAGCGTTTCGGCCATAACGGGTGAAATGAAGCCCGAAGCTAATATCCCGCTGATGATGAGCAGGGCCGACACGGCGACATACCAAGCTTTGCGTCTTCGTTTGCTGTGCAGGCTGTTGCGTATATCAAGAAGTTCCGCAGCAGGCGCAGGCTCGGTTTCCAGCGAGTGAAGCGTTTGTTCCAATCGCGATTTCACGAGCTTGGGAATTCCAGAGCCGAGATCAGCGGCAAGCCGTTCGCGGATTTGCTTGTCTACATGTGAATCCATTCAGATCATAAGCTCCTTTCCGCTGCCGTTATGGATATTGAACATATCCGCCAGTTTATTTCGCGCCCGGTAAAGTCGGGACTTTATCGTGCCGACGGGCTGATCCAGCAGATCCGCAACTTCCTTAAGCGGCAAGTCTTCCAGATAAAATAGCGTGACGACAATTCGAAGATCCTCATCCAAAGCGTTGACGATCTCTAGTGTTTCAATATGCACGTAATCGTCAGTCTCGGTTCTGGCATGCTGAAGCTCAACAAACGGTACGGTTTTCTTCTTTTTGCGAAGCAATGCCCGGCATTCGTTGACCAATATCCGAATAAGCCATGTCTTAAAATATTTCGGCTCGCGCAATGAATGAATCGATCGATATGCTTTCAGCACGGCTTCTTGGATGGCGTCCGCGCAATCCTCATCGGAATGCACGATTGACTTGGCAACTCGGTACAGGGAAGCTTCATGGGTTCGGATGAGCGTTCCGAATGCCTCCTTTTCCCCTTGGCGAGCCTGTGCTGCCAACTGTTCTAGCTGCTGTTGCACAATAATAGTCTCCTTTATAGCGTTTGTTCAATGATCTATGCGGCTTATCGGTATCTGAACTTGGAATTCAAGCTTCTTATAGTAAGTCGCTTTATGCATTTTGCTTGAATATAGTTTGATAGGCTTGTCTATTGGTAACGGATATCGCCAACGTAGGAGTATACGTCATTGTTCAAGCGCAGCTTAGGGGCCGTAGGAGCAATAAGCGACATGCTCCAAAATCCAAAAGTCCCCTTTTTCATTGATCTTACCATAGACGCTCGGCTTTCCTTGTTTGTGAACGTATACTGCTCCTCTTCACATTAACCTGATAGCCTTTCAACCTGGCTCGGTATCCTTCTGGATCGATCGGTTTTGGTTAATGTACTCATTAGATGGCGCCAGGTTGGGACGAGGTTCACGGGAAAATAAAAAAATTGCGGCACTTGGCAGTGGCAATTTACGAGCCTGATGGTACAGAGATTGACATGCCTACGAATTTCCCTTTATCATCGATCGATCCAGTAACGGTCGGACTACCGTTTTTCGTGAACGTGTACACATTATATGTGACGTTTACTTGATATCCTTCCAGGTCAATTTGGAAGTGCTGCTTGGCTATCGGTCCGGCGGCTGTTATGGCTTCTTCGTTGCTGTAAAGAGGCTTTGTGAACACTTTCTTCCGTATTTCTTCGGGAATATGATCATTGAAGCCGGGAAGAGAGAAGGACAGCAGCCTACAGGATGCAGTATCGATATTGATTTCATATGGCGTGAAATCAACGCGGAATCGTGCTGTCTTACGATTTCCGTCCTTTCTGGCAATCGAAACTTCCACCTTGTCTGAGAGCTTTTTATGTTTTCCGTCGGACAGAGACACAATGGTCTCTTTAGCAAGCGAGCTCCATTTTGGATCTATGTTAGCAAGCTGAAAATCTATGGTGGTGCGAATAGACTTCCCGGTAATGGCGTCAATTGAGCCAGAGAAGCCTTCGCCGCGAAATGCCCAATAGTTTACGCTGTTATCTTTATAACGTTCTACTTTTTTAATGACGAATTTCCGCTTCGGATCCATGTTCTTTAAGGCTTTTTGGATCGTAGATTGAAGAGAGGCTTCAAGTTCCTTCCACTCGATTTCGATGTGATATGACACGTCATTTGTGATCTGAACGTTGGCGCGTTTGTCTTTCGATTCTAAGAGAATCTCGTTCGGACGAAGCCAGCTATATTCTTTTTCCTTAACAGTATGAAGGGCTGTCAGCTCGATTGTTTTTTTGGGAATGAGCGTCTTTAGCTCTTCCTTTATTTTATGTAGCAGCTTCGGATCGAGCTCGGCAATCGTAGACGGGAGCTTTTTATTCTCCTGATTCTTCTGCTGCGCCGCATATGCGGTGTGATACGGCGGTAACGTGGTAAGTCCGGTCAGCATTACGCTTGCTGCGATTGTAGCGGCAATTAATTTATTAGAATTCGTGTTCATCATAATCCTCCTCAGTTATGTCGTCACATCGATTAGACGGCAGGAGGCACACCTCAGGTTCACGGAATTACATAAAAAAATAGCAAAGAGGCATAACCGGGCCCCGTAACATGTACAGATTATTTGGCGTACTTCATAATGGATGGGAGGCGGTTCGCATGCCAAAGGTAAAAAATAAGGAGTTTGAAATATCATGTATATACGACAATTTCAAGTAGAGGATATCGACCAGTTAGTCGCCTTATTTTACGATACGGTACACACCGTCAATGCAAAAGATTATACTGCAGCACAAATACAAGCCTGGGCGCCAGCCGATGAACAGGAAGAGAAGCTGGCTCGCTGGACAGAGTCGTTAAGCCAGCATCTTACGTATGTAGCGATTCGGGACAATGAATTGATCGGATTTAGCGATATGGCTGCTGACGGGTATTTGGATCGGCTTTATGTTCATAAGGATGTTCAGCGGCAAGGCGTCGCAACGGCATTGTTGTCCAAGTTGGAGCAGGAAGCGAGGAATCTGGGACTGGATGATATGAGAACAGATGCAAGTATTACGGCACGACCCTTCTTCGAGCGGCACGGGTTTTGCGTGATTCAAGCTCAGACGGTACAGCGCAGAGGAATCGATTTGGTTAATTATAAGATGAGCAAACGATTGTAAAAAAATAGCCGACCTCCTTTTTTAAGGAGATCGGCTATTTTTGATGTTCGCTAGCGCGATACCGTGATAAATCGTGAGCTGATTTGGATTTAACGGCGATCTTTTTTATTTGTAGCCGCTCCGTCTTGCTGCAGCAAGCGAGTAAACGGCTTCGGAATGCCCGTATCGAATCGCATTGGCGCGTCAGTTGTCGGATGGCTGAATGCCAGGATGCGCGCATGCAGACCAAGACGTCCTAGTCCTCTCGATTTGGCTCCGTACTTCTTGTCACCTACGATCGGATGACCGAGATCCTCCATGTGAACGCGAATCTGATTTTTGCGCCCCGTTTCGAGATGAACCTCCAGCAGGGAGTAAGCGCTGTTCGCTTCTAGTGTTTTGTAGTGCGTAACCGCATGCTGGCCATCGTTTGGATACGGACTGGAATACATCTTAAGTGTTTTCATTTCCTTCAGCCAAGAGGAAATTGTGCCTTCCGGCTGGCGAACCTTCCCCTCAACAAGCGCGACATAAGAACGTTCGTGCACGATCTCTTTCCAGTTATTTTGCAGCAGCTGTTTGACGTCTTCCTTTTTAGCGAACATCATCACGCCGGACGTATCCCGATCGAGACGGTGCACAACAAATATGCGGTTGCTCGGATGCTGCAAACGAACATGTGTCGTCAACTGGTGGTAGGCTGTCATTTCCTTTTCATGCTCGGAAGCAATGGACAGCAGGCCAGCTTCCTTGTGAATGACGATGATATCGTCATCCTCATGCAGTATCGACAAACCGACAAAGGGAGGAGCTTCAACGATTTTCTCCTTGGACAAGCTTACAACTTGTCCGGGCTGAAGCGGATGATTATAGGCTGTTACGGCTTGTCCATTGACAGAGATTTGACCGCGGGCAAGTGCGGATTTGATGGAGTTACGTCCCATATTTTCTACCGTATTTAATAAGAAGCTAAGCAATTCGGCTGGTTCCTGAACCGTATATTCGCGAGCCTTCGGCGGTGTCCGATGGGGTGGTTTTGTTGGTTTGGCTGGCTGGTAAGCTTTCGCCGGCTGATTCTTCTGCCGGCCTTTTCTCGGTTTATGGTTCTCTCGCTTACGCATTTCGTAAGACCTCCTTGATGAGTAGACAACTCTATACAGAACAGTGCGCTTCACAGATGGCGCTGATGGCGCGCTGTAGGACATGTTCTATGGAATGCTATCACTATAGCAGAAAGTTCGGACAGATTCTATTCAGAATAGGCAAAAAGGGTAGGCATATGGGCAGGGAACCGTGAAGTGGAAGCTATTACCTCATAGGAAAAGCCCATGTTATAATAAAGGACAGAACAACAGGTTGCCGCAAGGGAACGGGGAAAAGGAGTCTGCGTACATGTTTACAATGGACCAAGCACGAAGCGCATTGCAGCGAGTATACGGCTACGATGGCTTCCGTGATGGACAACGGAAAATTATTGAATATCTTTCTGCGGGACAAGATACGGTGGGAATTATGCCAACCGGCGGGGGCAAGTCGATTTGTTATCAAATCCCGGCGCTGCTGCTGCCTGGGGTAACGCTGGTCATTTCGCCGCTTATTTCGTTAATGAAGGATCAGGTGGACGCGCTGCACAGCTTGGGTGTCAAGGCTGGATTCATCAATAGCACGCTTGAGATGGGTGAAGCGGGACGTCTGATGTGGCAGGCCCAGGAAGGACGCATTAAGCTGCTCTATGTAGCGCCGGAGCGGTTGGAGACAGAATGGTTCCGGGAGCGCGCGAAATCGATTCCGATATCCATGGTAGCGGTAGATGAAGCCCATTGCGTCTCCCAATGGGGACATGATTTCCGTCCAAGTTATCGGACAATTGCACCCTTCATTCAGGAGCTTGTACATAGCGGTCGCGAGCGCCCGATTGTGGCGGCATTTACTGCAACCGCGACGCCGGAAGTGACGGAGGATCTCATGCAATCCTTGGAGCTGCTGGAACCCGAGCTTGTCGTAACTGGATTTAAGCGGGACAATTTGGCGTTTACGGTGCTGCGCGGCGAGGAGCGAAAGGCATTTACGCTTGATTATGTCCGGCAGCGGTCGAGCGAATCAGGCATTATTTATGCTTCGACACGGAAGGAAGTCGAGGACATCTATGACACGCTTAGACGTGCAGGAATTGCCGCTGGCCGCTATCATGCTGGACTCGATGATGAGGAGCGGGCGAAGATGCAGGAAGCCTTCCTCTATGATGATGTGCGTGTCATCGCGGCGACGAATGCGTTCGGCATGGGCATCGACAAGTCCAACGTGCGGTATGTGCTGCATTATAACATGCCGAAGCATATGGAAGCCTATGTGCAGGAGGCAGGACGCGCGGGACGCGATGGCGAGCCAAGCGAATGCGTGCTGCTGTTCCATCCGCAGGATATATTGACGCAGAAGTTCTTCATCGAACAAAGCGAGGCGTCACCGGAACGGAAGGCGAATGAGTATAAGAAACTGCAAGTGATGATCGATTATTGCTATACGACAGGGTGCCTGCAAAACTATATGGTTCGCTATTTTGGGGAAGAAGGCGAGCAGTCTTGCAGCGTTTGCGGCAACTGCAAGGATGAGCGTGAATCGATTGACATTACGATTGAAGCGCAGAAAATCTTTTCCTGTATTTATCGGATGCGTGAGCGGTTCGGCGTATCGATGGTAGCTTCCGTGCTGAAAGGATCGCGCAACAAGAAGGTCATGCAGTATGGATTCGAGAAGCTGTCCACGCATGGCGAAATGCGGCATTTGGCAGAGAAGGAAATTTCGGATCTCATCTATGTTCTTATAGCCGAGGGGTATTTGCAGCTTAGCGAAGGGCAGTATCCGGTCGTGCGGCTGCTGCCGCTGGCTGCGGATGTATTGAAGGGCAAGCGAACCGTTGAACAGCGGGTTGCGAAGTCGCTGAAACCGAAGGCGGGCACTGCCATTGATGAGACGATATTTGAGCAGCTTCGCCTTATTCGTCGTGAGCTGGCAAGCCAGGCAGGCGTTCCGCCTTACATCGTGTTCAATGACAGTACACTGCGGGAAATGGCAGAGATGCAGCCGACGACCGAAGCGCGTATGCTCCGTATTAAAGGGGTCGGGGAAGCGAAGCTGAAGCAGTTCGGCATGCCGTTCCTTGAATTTTTCCAGCAGCGGGATGAAGAAGCGGGTCGCTACGATATGGAATAGATCTGACGCAATGAATAGCGTATGAATAAGGAGTTGATACGTGATGCACGAGTTGAATCTGAACCAAATCAAGGCAGAAGCAAGCATTGAGGACTTTATGAAGCTCGATATACGTGTCGGAACAATCGTGGAGGCAGAGCCGTTCGAGAAGGTACGCAAACCAGCGATTAAGCTGTTGATTGATTTCGGGCCGCTCGGAACGAAGCGATCAAGCGCACAGATTACGGCTCGGTATACGCCGGACAAGTTGGTAGGAAGGCAGGTCGTTGCTATTGTAAATTTCCCGCCGCGCCGTATCGCAGGCTTTGATTCTGAAGTGCTTGTATTGGGTGGTGTTCCCGGGGAAGGCGATGTTGTCCTTCTACATGCAGATGAGCGCATTCCTAACGGCACACCGATTGCATAGCTTGATTTGAATGACAGAGAAGAGGAATCGTCCGATATGGACGATGGTATATTCGGGCGGCATGATTCGATAATCCATTTTTTATAGCATGTATAGAATACAGCAAGCTGTCGGCATTTTGCTTTTCTGTTCATGGTGGTTTTTTGGATGAATGTCGAGATCCGTCTTTACTTTGGTTATAATGGTATAGGCTGATACGAGCAACTCGGTCACGTAAGGTAGTGCCTGATGAGAGGAAGATCTAAATGAAAGTCGTACTTGCAACATTAAATGCTAAATATATTCATACTTCGCTGGCGATACGCTGCTTGAAAGCACATTGTGAAGGCGAGTTCGATGTCGACATTGCCGAATATACAATTAAGGATCCGGTGATGAATATCGTCTCGGATTTGTACCAGCGAGAGCCGGATGTGATTGGGTTCTCCTGTTATATATGGAACATCGAGGAGACGATTAAGGTCGTCAACATGCTGCGCAAGGTACGGCCGGAGATCCGCATCGTACTTGGCGGACCCGAGGTGTCCTATGACACGAAGGAATGGATGGAACGGCTGTCGGATGTTGACTTCATCGTCATGGGTGAGGGAGAAGAGACGCTGCTTCATTTGCTGCGGGAGCTCGAAGATGAAGGGAAGTATCATTTCGTATTCGGGTTGGCCTATCGGAATAAGCAGGGCGAGGCAGTGATCAATCCGCCACGGCCGAAGCTGGATTTGAATGAGATTCCGTCTCCGCACCGCTTTGCGGAAGATATTCCGAACCTCGGCAAACGTGTAGTTTACTTCGAGACAAGCCGCGGCTGCCCGTTCAGTTGCCAATTTTGCTTGTCCAGCATCGAGGTTGGCGTTCGCTATTTCGATATTGAACGGACGAAGGCCGATATTTTGTATTTGATTGATAACGGAGCGAAGCTAATTAAATTCGTTGATCGAACGTTCAACATCAAGCGCGATTACGCAATGGAAATGTTCCAGTTCCTCATCGAGAATCATCGCGGCTGCGTGTTCCAATTTGAGATTACGGCGGATATTATGCGTCCGGAGGTACTTGACTACTTGGCCGAGAATGCACCGCCTGGCGTATTTCGCTTTGAGATCGGCGTCCAATCAACGAACGATCCAACGAATGAGCTCGTGAAGCGGCGTCAGAACTTTACGAAGTTGACGCGAACCGTAACGAAGGTGAAGGAGAGCGGCAAGATCGACCAGCACTTGGACTTAATCGCAGGACTGCCGCTTGAGGATTACAATACATTCCGCAAAACGTTCAACGATGTATTTGCATTGCGTCCTGAGGAATTGCAGCTCGGCTTCTTGAAAATGCTGCGCGGTACAGGGCTTCGGCTGGATGCTGCGAAATACGGCTATGTCTTTATGGATCATGCACCGTACGAAATGCTGTCGAATGACGTGCTTCCGTTCCGTGATGTCGTACGATTAAAGCGCCTGGAGGACGTACTCGAAAAGTATTGGAACGCGCACCGCATGGATCGGACGATGGAGTATTTGATGCATACCGAGTTCGATTCACCGTTTGATTTCTTCCAAGCATTCGGCGACTTTTGGGAAGCAAACGGCTGGCAGAAGATTGGCCATCAATTAGAAGATTTGTTCGTGCGTTTGCATGCCTTCTTGAATGCACATGGGCTCAAAAAGCCGCACGTGGCATTAGGGCTGATGAAGCTTGATTACTATATGAGCCATAAATATAAACCACGCAAAGTGTGGTGGAGCGGACAGCTTCAGAAGGAAGAGGCATCGCGTGTTCTGCAATGGGCGGCTGTACAGGCTGAGCTTGTGTCTGAGCAATTCGCAGCATTGGATCTTTCAGAGAAGGAACTGCACAAGCACGCAGTTGTTGAGAAAATTCCGCAAGAAGCGATTGCACGCAGCAGCGCATTAGGCACTTCAGTTCGTTCAGAAATAGAATCCGAAATCACAGAAGATGGGCATGCGGATGATATGTACGGCATCTTTTTGTACCAGCAAAGCGATGACGAGAAGCCATTGCTGTTTACCGTAAATCACTCTGCTTTGGTGATAAATGAATAGCGCTTTGAAGCAATCTTAGGTAACATCCTAGGATTGCTTTTTTTCTGTCCAACGATTTTGTATTCTTGTCCAGCTATTGTGATAGCTGCCTACTTGCTCTTTTTTCCGTGAATGAAACGGGTTTGGCTATAATCGGATAGGACTTTAGGATCATTATTTTGCACCAATATAAATTTTTTTTATGATTCGTATAGTCCTGTGTTACCAGTAACATTCTGAACTCAACTAGAGAGGTTTGAAGGATGAAAAATGACAAAAGTCGCATTAAAAATGAGATTGATGCGGACGAGCTGCTGCAAAGTTATAAAGATGGGCAAGAAGCGTAAGGAGCAGCCTGCAGAGGATCAATCTGTGACAACAGAAGAATCTGCTTCGCAGCAGTCATCCTCGCAGCAACCGCCAATGTCATAAAATTTGAAATGAAATGTATGGGGTGTAACCCATATCATATAGAAAGAGGCAGATTAGACGACCATGTCTATCTACCTCTTTTTTCTATGTCTTTGCAAGATGTCCTCATAAAGCTACATATCTTTACGGTTGAAATAAATAAGTCCACTAATTAGAAAGAGCAGGAATCCACCGACAATGACGAACAAAAGAGTGCCAACCGATACATTGAATGCCCCGTATTTTTCCAAGCCGTTCATCGCGAGTACAGGCTGTACCCAAGGATACCATGGGCCGTACTTTTCCGAATTGACGATGAGCACATTCGGCAGTGTCAGCATCACATTAATAGCAAGCGGAGCCGCGAAGCTTGACCATGATACGGACACGAACAGCTGAAGCGCGGCAACCGGCAGGGTTGCCAGCCAGCCATTGGAGAAGGCTCTCAGAAATTCAGTCCAAGGGATAGGTGCTGCATATCCTTTCAATAGGCCGATAGCAATTGCACCTAGCAGGAACAGTACTTGTGTAAGTCCTAGCAGCAGTGCAACATGGGCGAATTTCGCCAAGTACAGGCTGGAGCGGGACACAGGCAAGGCGAGCATTTGCTTCCAACCGCCTCCTGCATGCTCGTACCGGCATATAAATGCGGAGAACACACCGGCCAGCAGCGGCAGGAACAAGATCGCGTGCGTGGTTGACATCGTCGACCATAAGTAGAGCCACTGGATCTCGGGCGGCTGCTGCTCAGATATGAATAATCCGATGAGCACGGACAGCAAAGGACTGATCAGGGCAAGCAGCCCGATACTGGATTTGCCCAACTTTAATCGTTCAGCTTGGAATAATCGCAGCCATGTTGTCACATCAATCCACATCCCTTCTTATGAAGTGAACAAGGCTGAACAGAAAGAGCACGAAGCCGATCAAAATGCCTGCGATAACGGAGTATTCTGGAATTTGGGCTTCGTTCACGAGCAGCGGCCACTTGTACGGCATCCAATCCGGCATTTTAATGGACCATACGCATACGATCGTGCCTAGAATTCCGCAAGTAAGCGGAATGGCTTGGTTACTGATAATGGTAGACAACCATAGTTGCAATGCGAGTATAGGCATAGCCGCTAAGAATGGATAGAAGCTGTTCTTGAGCAGCAGGGGCCAAGGGATATTTGTGCCGAAGCCGAGAAGAAGGCCGAGCAGTACAGATCCGACAGCAAGCAGCAGCGATGCGGTGAACATCATGAACAAGCTCAGGATATATTTAGATGTGAACACGCTGAACCGTGACACAGGAAGCGCGAGCAGTTGTTTCCATGAGCTTTGGCGATGCTCGATACTTGCGATTAAGGAAGTGACAAGCGTTATGCCGAACAATAGGGCAAGAACAGCCAGCATTTTAATGTCGCTAAGCAGCCCGAACCATATTTGATCCTTCAGCTTGGATACGAGGTAGTCATAACGCAAGCTGTAATTGAGTGCTTGAAGGCTGATAACGCCGAATGGACCTAGGACAATAAGCAGCCATATCCATGTATGGCGTATTTTCACTAAGTCAGATGACAGCAGCTTCCCGATCATCGTTTGTTCCCCTCTCCAGTCATTGAGAGGAAGATCTCTTCCAGTGACTGCCGCTGTTCTTCAACTCGGTACACGGATAATTGGTTATGGACGAGCAAATCAACGACGGAGGCGACCTGACTGTCAGGCATGTAGTTCATCAAGACGCTTCCTTCCTGCTGTTCCGCGATACACCCAGATGTGTTGAGCAAATTTGTTGCTTTGGCAGGATTCGATACGGCCAATCGGATGCGGTGCTGCGCCCGGCTTTGCAGCAGTCCGATTGAATCTTGAAATACCATGTGCCCATGCTGAATAATGCCTACGCGTGTGGCCATCTGTTCAATCTCACTGAGTAGATGGCTGGATACAAGGACGGTAATGCCATGCTGAGACGGCAGGCTCTTAATCAGCTCCCGGATTTCCAGTATGCCGGAAGGATCAAGTCCATTCGTCGGTTCATCCAGAATGAGCAGTTCGGGACTGCCTAACAAGGCTGCAGCAATCCCAAGCCGCTGCTTCATGCCGAGCGAGTACCCTTTGACTGGGCGCTGGGCATCCTTTGTCAATCTAACGATGGCGAGCACTTCATCAATTCTCGACTTCGGAACATCGATGATTCTGCGAATAGCCTCAAGGTTGTCCTGCCCACTCAGATGGGCATAGTACGAAGGATATTCCACTAGCGAACCGACCTTTCGCAAAATGTCCATCCGATGTGTACGCAAGTTTTTGTTAAAGATGCGTATGATGCCTTTAGTGGGACGTATGAGACCAAGCAGCATGCGAATCGTTGTCGTTTTGCCTGCTCCGTTCGGGCCAAGAAATCCATAGATGTCCCCCCGGTTAATCGTAAGCCGAAGCTGATCAACCGCATGACGATCGCCGTATTTTTTTGTTAATCCTTCGGTCTGAATAATTGTTTCGATCAATGTTTATCACCTCAATCGTAACGATACAGGCTGAAGGTTAAAACGAGAGCGACTGGTTGTTTAAATTCTGTTTAAAAAATGGAAAGTAAAGAAACCCACGATCACATAACAGCGTTCATGGGCGTTGAAAGGTTAATCGTTAATCGTGTATTACAACGTGATCAATCAAATGATAGCTTATACATGGCTGACACTAGATTCATATCGTTAGAGAGATAGAGGAAGGGCTGTTGGATATATAAGCATGACCGTGCCTTCTGGGCTGCTCATAACTTCCCAATGCAGCTTCATTTCATTTGTCATCATCTCCACTATGGTCAAGCCGAGACCAACACCTTTGCTTGTAGAGGCAGCATCCATGCCGGGGCCGTGATCCTCGATCGCAATAGCCATAGTCGATTCATGCTCTTGAATCGCAATTCTGACATAGTGACCTGCAGCGGCATGACGAACGACATTTTGAAATAAATTATCGAGTATTCGCGTCATCCATTGTGGATCAACGACCCAAGTGACGGAATGCTGTGGGAGATGAATAGTAACCTCAAATCCTTCCTTCTCCCATATGGGATACCAGCTTGCTGCCGATGTTCGTACAAGCCGCAGCATGTCCGTTGGGACGGGGTGCAGCGTATATTTATGGGCAGACAGAAGCGTGTACGCCAGCAAATTGTCGACAAGGTGCCCCAAGTCGCTAACTTTCTTATCGATCAGAACAAGCGACTGTTTGCCCTTCTCGGATAAGGACTCGTGCTGGAGCGAATGGGCATGGCCGCGAATCGTGGTCAAGGGGGTTCGCAAATCGTGAGACAGATTGGCGATCAGCTCCTTACGCAAGGACTCTTCTTCTTGTTCCCGCTGACGGCTCGAGGTGAGCTGCTTAATCATTTGGTTGAAGGTATGCTCGAGCTGGCCGATTTCATCCCATTTTGTAATCTCGATTGGTGCAGGCAGCCCATTTGTTGTATCGGCCACCATTGCCTTGCCCAGCCGCACGAGCCGATTGCGGAGCCGATAGAAGAACCACCAAGAGGCTGCTGTGAACAGAATAAACACGAGCACTACGATAATGAGCACATGAGTTGTGTTATAGCCTCCTCTATCTACAATCATCAAGCTGCGTGCAATTTGCATGACCATAAATCCTTGCTTCGAATCCTGCCCAATAAATGCAACAACGGTGAACGGATCTCCATCATAGCTTTGCTTCATAAAAGTAATGGCGTCTCCCGCTTCCCACTGTACAGGCAAATTGGGCTGTTCCGGCAGCTTCAGACGGGTGCTTCCATTCTGATCAACCCAGAATAGCTTGGCTTCCGGATACTCCTGCTTCAGTTCATGCAGGCGGCGCTCAATGGTGACACCATCCTTGTGATTCAGCTTGGCAGCTTCCTGATGCCATCGTTCTTCGAGCTTTGCTGCACTTGCATATATGTTCTCGGCAGGCTTCTCGTTATTGCTTAATAGGGAAGTATAATACAAGATGGTCGATGTTAATGGGAATATAATCGGCCATATCATGAGCGCGACAAATACGAGCGTCAAATACCGTATTAACAGTGATCTGCGCAGCGGGATCCGGGAGCTCATAGCTTCACCCGGTATCCGATGCCGCGAATGGTTTCAATAATTTCCGGATGCCCTGGATCGAATTCGATTTTTTCCCGCAAATACCGAATATGAACCATTAGCGTCTTATCTCCCTCCATGTAAGGCTCACCCCAAACGCTCTCATAGATCTGTTCCTTCGTAAGAATTTGATTGGCATGGCGAAGCATAAACGCAAAAATATGATGCTGCTTGCCGGTAAGGGTGATTTCCTCTCCAGTTTGGGCATGTACAATGTGATTATCGTGCAGGGAAATGCGCAAATGTTTCAGCTCGATGGCAGTAGGAGTTTGCTTCTCGAAGCGCCGAAGCAATACCTCTACTCTTGCGGCTAGCTCATCCGGATGGAATGGCTTCGTCACATAGTCATCCGCAAAATTCAGTCCTTGCAGCTTGTCGTCAATAGCTGTGCGGGCTGACAGCAGTAGAATAGGCGTATTTGGATATTCGCGCTTCAAGCGCTGCCCAACGGTGAAGCCGTCCAATCCTGGAAGCATCACGTCCAAGATGATGAGATCGCTATCAGGTGCGTGCTGAAGTGCATGTTCGCCCGACAGCAGCCACGTCACCTGGTAGCCTTTATCTTGCAAATAATCGCTTGTCCAGGTTCCAATTTCCTTGTCATCTTCTATGTATAGCAGTCGTTGATTCATTCTGAACGATCTCTCCCTATCGTGTCGATCTGTCATTGAACATTATAGCTCAAATGAAATCAGATGGAAGAGGGGGGCGCGAAGCCGAATCCTTTTTATGCTGCGCCGTTAGCTTGACCGATAACGGTTCGTCGGTTGTGCAGCAAGCCTCTGAAAATAATCAGGGAGGCTGTATAGCACAGCATTGTACCTATAACAATGGAGGAAAATCCAGCAAAGTGAGTATACAGTTCACCTGCTAGTGCTGACCCAAGCATCGTGGCAAAGTACATGGTGCTGTTGGCAAGTGCTGCTACGGTACCCCGTGCATACGGCTGTTCCTTTTGAAGCGTACCCATTAAGAGCGGGAACAGCATGCCGCCGAACAAGGCGATCAGCGCATAAGCGACGCTAATAAAGATGACATCCTTTCCTGTTATTACTATTACATACATTGCAATCATGCCAAGAAGGGAGCTTGTAACTGTGCGACGAATACCGAGAGTGCGTTCCACCTTCGATACGAGGATACTGCCTGCCAAATTACCAATACCAAATCCGAGGATGAATAATCCTGTTTGCTGTACATTTAGAGAGAAATCATCTGCGAGCCAATTTCCAAGATAAGAAAATGTAGAAAAAGTACCTAACTGATATAAAAAATATCCAAGAAAAGCAGTGACGGTGCTTCTGCGTGAAAATAGTATGCGATATTGCTGTTTAAGAGAGCCCAATGAACTCCGGTTTTTCGTTGTTGGCGGTATGGAAGGAAGCTTGAGCGCCAATACGATCGTAATTAACAGCGCCGTAATCCCAATAGCGTAGAAGGGAAATCTCCAGTTGCTGGCGGCAAGTAGACTGCCAAGAGGAACACCGAGACATTGGGAAACGGCTAAGCCTGCAGTAGCGGCACCCATAACCTTTACGATTTTTTGTGGTGCTACAAGTTGTGGAATGGAAGCCCACACTTGTGGTGTGGCGATTGCTGCACAGATCCCTGCCAAGGTACGATAGGCGAACAAGAGGCTAAAACTTGTTGTTGATCCGCATAATGCTGTGAAGAGTGAAAAACCAATCATCCCTCCAAGCAGGCATAATTTGCGATCAAGGCCATCAGACAGAGGGCCGGCAATGAGAGCAAACAGGGCATAGCCGAGTGCATAGGCAGAAATGAGCCATCCCGATTGTTCGATAGAGATGTGAAGAACCTTACGCAGTGTTGGAAGCATAGGTGATACGATAAAGGTATCTGTACCGATGATGAACATGGTGACAAAAAACAATGCCATAATCGGACTGGATAGTGATGCGGTAAGCTGCTGATTCGTCGTGTTGCTCATTGTAAAAGGCCCCCTATTAATGAATCCGCGATCATGTGAGGCTCTGCTGCCGCACGTTAAAGATCGCCTATTGTTCAAAAATTGCACTAGCTTGAACGATAAAAAGATACATTCTACGTCATCATTTATTGAATAGAGAGGTGCGCACCTTTGTTCAATAGTTCGAGTGTAATCGAACTATTGAATGATGTCAATCATTTAGGTACAATAATGACATGAGAACATTATTTCATCCCGATATTGAACATATTGAACTTTCGCAAGTGTTCTATGCTCTAAGCGAGCCGATTCGCATGAATATCGTACTGCAATTGATGAATATTCCGGAGCAGACATGCGGAGGATTTGATCTATCCCTGTCCAAGTCTACAATGTCGCATCATTTCAAAGTACTGCGAGAAGCAGGCATTATTCGAACTAGAATGGAGGGAACACAACGGTTTATCTGTTTGCGTAAGGATGAACTGGAAGCACGCTTTCCTGGATTGCTGCAATTAATTTTGACCCAAGTGAATGTTGCAACGTCTTAATGTTGTAAACAAACAGATAAAGACCGCCTATCTAGGCGGTCTTTTCAGATTTTGGAAGTATCGCTTAGCGGACACTGGAATTGTTGCGGATTCGTTTCATGATCCATATGGTAAGCAGCATATAACAGCAAATAACGATGATGCTGTTATCCCCGGCTATATACAGTGCAAGGCTTGAAGTCGGCACTGTAATGCCCCGCAGCACAGCCCAAGTAACATTATGTGCCGAGTGGAACGCAGAGGACGTCCATACGCTGGATGTGCGCAGTCGAATAAAGCCGATGACAGGTCCTAGGAAGACGCAGGACATGATGATGAACAAGCATGCTAACATCGGATTTTGATCATGATGATAAATAGGAGACAGCATGATGATTGGAATATGCCATAACCCATGAATGAGTCCGCTGATAACAAGTGCTTTCCTTTCACCTAAGCTATCTACAAGCAATGGCAGTAAGTAGCCCCTCCAGCCAATTTCTTCTCCAAGCGAGCTCGTAAATAGAGCACCGACAAATTGTAAAGCAACAACGATAGGAAAGGAAGTCCAGCTGTAGCCTTCATAGGTTGGGGGAACATCGATAACCAAAACTCCTATTCCCAAGGCCAGTCCATAACTTAAAGCTACGATTGCAGAGGGGAGAATGAGACAGATGATCCACCACCATTTATGTCCGCTTTTCCCCAATCCGAGTGCGGCCCAGCCAGATCGCGAATATCCGTCCTTCGTTACCAATAGGAGCATAATTAAGACTGCTGCAGATGGGGTTAGCATATATACCAGCGAGTTGGTGTCCGGAACCATGGCAGAGCATACGGCAAGGATGAAGGTGATTGCTGTGTAACTTATAGCCTTCGTTTGGTTTTTTAGATTTGAGAACAAGCTCCATTCCTCCATTTCTTCTTTTTTTCACAGATCAATCCTATTACAATGATGAAGATACCTCCCAGTGAGAATCATCTGAAATGCAGTCATATGAATATCCTAGTTTTCTTTTTTTGCGTTCTACTTCGGTTATCAGCAGATCCAACTTAATTTCATAGAAAGAGGCGTGTATTCGTGTAATGGAACAAAGAAAATGGCATTGGATAGATACAGCTATGTTGGGCCTATATATGCTTTGGATTGTATCTGGCGTAGTCTACATGGCAATATCACCGAATTTTATCATGCATAATACGGCAGGATCGCTAATCGAATTTATGATGTGTTCTGCGCTGCCTTTATGGTTTTGGAGACCTGGAAGCATTCATCCGTCGAAATTTATTGCCTCGGAAATAATTTTGTCGGGAGGCATTAATTTATCCATGCATTTGTCGATGCCTTTTTATCTCGACAATATGGTGCTGCCTTCTCTACTGATTGGATTCATGACGACAAGAGCGAACATATGGTGGGGAGCTCCTATAGTAGGCTTATTCCCCTTCATCGGGATATGGAGCGGGAAGCTGACCTGGCTGCAGGCTTTGGATGCGTCTGTCAATCATTTTATTTTGTTCGGGATTGGTGTTGGCTTCAGCGTGTTTTTGCATTCGCAGCGAAAAATGAAGCAGCTTCTTCAAGAAAATGAAGACCAAATCAATGTCATACGCCAATATACGGAGCAGGTGGAGAGGCTTACTGTACAGGAGGAGCGCAATCGAGTGGCAGGTGAGCTTCATGATACATTAGGACATTCTCATGTATCTATTGTAATGGGGATGGAATCAGTCAAGACTCTTATGGCTGTTGATCTGGAACAGGCTAAGCTGCGGCTTGAGCTTGTTATAGAGCATGCGCGCAGCAGCTATGAGAAGGTACGGCATCACATCCATGATATTGCATCTTCAGAGGAAGAGCAGTATAGCTTAGAAGAAGTGCTGGGGCAACTACTTGATACGCTCCACAACCAAACTGATATAGAATGTAAATTTATTGCCGAGGGCAGCGCCTATTGTATTCCTTATGCTCATCGTATGGCGATAGAGCGGTGTGTACAGGAAGCGGCAACGAACGCAGTGCGACACGGCAAGGCTTCAATAATCGAAGTTAGACTTGTCTATGACACCGAGGAAGTATGTTTATTTATTCGCGATAATGGCATTGGTGATGAGAATCTAACATTCGGCTATGGTCTATCATCAATGAATGAGCGCTTGCAGGCTTACGGCGGACAACTGAAGGTACGTTCCTCCCTAGGAGGTGGCATAGAGGTCATTTGCAAGGTTCCACGCATTATGCCACTTGAAGAGGAGCGTCCAATCCGCTTGCTTATTGTAGATGATGAGCAGCTTATTCGTGAAAGCCTGTGCTTTTTATTTGAGCAAGAGGAAGATATTCATGTAGTAGGGACAGCAAGGGATGGTAAGGAAGCAATTGAATATGCGGAACATGAACATTCGGATATTGTGCTTATGGATATTCGAATGCCACGGATGGATGGACTTGCAGCCGTTCGGGTGATAAAAGAAAGATGGCCAGCTATGAAGGTGATATTGCTGACCACGATTGAGGAAACGGATTATGCAGTGCAAGCAATCGATGCAGGTGCTGAGGCATACTTGCTCAAGTCTGTGCATCCTGAGGAACTGTTGGCTAGCGTGCGGCTTGTACATCATGGGGGAACGTCCCTCTCACAATCTGTAACGCGGATGCTGTCAGATCAATTAAAGCACATCGAACATGACGAGCAGGAGGATCGAAAGCTGCAGGCGCCAGAGTCGAATACTCAGCATACCTTTCTCGTCCAAGATCCTTTTGGCTTGACCGAACGAGAGAAGCAAGTGCTTCAGTATTTGGCACAAGGAATGAAATATCGAGAAATCGCACAGACACTCTATTTAGCCGAAGGAACCATACGCAATCATATATCGAATCTATATGCCAAGATAGGTGTTAATGATCGTTTATCTGCTGTGAATGCAGCACGGAAAGTACAACTGCTATATTCTCCGCCAACCGCAGCTAAATAATTGTTAATCACCAATCACCTAAACATTAATCGTAACAAAACAAGCGCTTAGAGAATGCTCTAGCGCTTCTTTATGCGTTGCTGCAATTATTTTCGAATTCTTGCTACAATGGCCTGATTCACATGCAGCATTTCTTGAACCGAAATATGTGTTAACGAGTATGGGGAGCCTCCGCCTGTATAGACGAATTCGCGTTCAAGAACCTTGGGGTCAATGATAAATAGTGCGTTGTAGCCAAAAGAAGGGATTCCACCAGCAGGGTATCCGGCAAGCTCTAGCATTTCTTCTTCAAGTGCTAAGCGTGGTGGAGGAATGAGCAGTGCCTTGCCAACTCTGCTAGTGCTTGCACGGTCTTCACCCTTGACGATAGCTACAAGCAAGCGCCCCGCCTCGTCAATCATGCAGACATTTTTTACAAAGTCGACTTTATCGGCTTGTACCGCTTGGGCAGCATCCTCGACGGAATGGCATAGCGCTTGAAGCCGCAAATGCTTAGCAGCCATCTGATGGGTACGAATATACGCAATGAGCTTGCTATCATAGGGATCCAGCGGCTGCGATGGTTCCATAAATTTCTCGATCTTGTTCATCTATGTCCCTCCATTCTTACAGAAATAGAATTGCTATATCGAATTCTAATAAAAGGCATCCGGTTTCCCATCAGGGGACCGGATGCCAAGTCAATCATACGAGTATTAAGGAGCAACAGAACGCAACACTGTGCAGTTACCGTCAAGTGTATAGTTACCGAGGTTAGCTGGCAGCAAGAAGCATTCACCAGCTTTGAATGCGATCTCTTCGTCAGCTGTTTTTAGCGTGCCGGTTCCTTCACATACAACAAGGATGACGAAGCTCTCTTCCGTTGTAGACAATGACCATGGTTTTGCAACGATCCCTTTTTCTACACGGAAGTATGGGGACTCCGCCAATACCAACCATTCGTTCGCAACTGCGCCATTCGTAGACATGCGAGTTGCACCTGCGCCTTCGTAGGCAATAACGTTCAAGGAATCCTCAATGTGCAGTTCGCGAGGTTTACCATCCAAGCCCGGACGATTATAGTCGTACAAGCGATAGGTCGTATCGGAGTTTTGTTGGATTTCTGCAACTACAACGCCTGCGCACAGCGCGTGCACAGTACCAGCAGGGATGTAGAACGTATCTCCAGCCTGAACGGACACCTCTTGCAGAACCTCCATGATGCGTCCTTCTTCAATCGCTTTTGCCATCGCTTTGCGATCAATGCCTTCTTTTAAACCATATATAATTTTAGCGCCTGGCTTCGCGTCAAGCACATACCACATTTCAGTCTTGCCCAATTCCCCTTCTGGCAAGCCTTCATATGTGTCAGTCGGATGGACTTGAATAGAGAGATCATCGTTGCAGTCCAACAGCTTAATAAGCAATGGAAAACGGCCATTTTTTTCGGAAAAGCCTTTAGAACCGAACCATTCCTTACCGTATTGCTCACGTACTTGATCCAAGCCAAGTCCAGCTAATTCACCATTAACAACTTTCGTTGTACCGTTCGGATGATCACCAATCATCCAGCCTTCACCGATATGTCCTTCAGGCAAATCCAATCCGAATTGCGTTAGAGCACGGCCACCCCATACGCGTTCTTTGAATTCAGGTTGAAACTTTAATGGATAAGGTTTTGTCATGTTCTCTCACTCCCGAGTTGTCTAGTTTCTAGTTGATTGGAAAAACTCAAGTCTCTCGCCGTCCGGACCCTTAAAGAAAAAGTAGCGGCTGCCGTTCGGCAAGGTAACCAGTTCTTCATCAATAAGTTCAACATGAGGCAGATTCTTGATGCGTGCTAATTCTGCCTCTATATCGTCAACGGAAAAAGCGATATGATGAACTCTTCCTTCTTCCGTTACGCTTCCAGGATATCCTTCTACAAGCTCTACTTCTGTTGCATCGGTTCCATCCCATCCAAGAAAGGCGAGACGAATGAATCCATTTGTATGGAGGAGTGTGCCTTTTAGCTTCAATCCGATTACTTCTTCGTAGAATTGAATGGAAGGCTCTAATTGCTGAACCATGATCCCGACGTGCTCGATTTTACGGACTGCCATTTCCCTCATCACTCCTTCAATCTGTTAGATAGGATTTTCATTCACCTAAGCGGAGGCAGAAGTTCTAAATATATTTGGGTATGTTTTTAAACTTTATTTTTAAATTCGCTGTCAGGTTGTTTCCGTTTTTCTACCGCAATTACATAAGGGGCGTCAGGACGCTGCAGCATCCGGTAGATTACCACTTGGCCGTGACGGGCAGGCAGGGATTGCGCCCACAGCTGCACCTTATTAGCTTCATCGTCGCCGCCTGCGTGTCCGGGATACAGTACGATGCTAAGCACTCCGCCAGGACGAAGCAGGGTTAGCCCCGTTTCAAGTGCGGCGAGCGTAGATTCAGGGACTGTCATAATTTGCTTATCTGCTTCATCAGTCGGCAAGTATCCAAGATTGAACATAATTGCTGCCGTCGAACCGTGCCATTCTTCATTCAGTGCCTGATGCATCGCATCATGACTTGTATGATACAGGCTCACATGAGTACTTCCTTCTACTCCAAGCTCACGATGAAGCCGCTTACGTGTCAGCTCAAGCGCCCCTTCTTGTACGTCAAAGGCAGCTACTGCTCCGCGCGGCCCTGTAAGGCGAGCAAGAAATAAAGTATCTACGCCTGTTCCCATAGTTGCATCAATCACTCGTTCACCTGGCTGTACGCGTTCCTTCACGACCTGTTGAGCATAGCCAAGTACGGATAAAAACCCCATCTTAAGATTCCCTCCAATACTTGCCCTGCCACGTATTGCGTCGCTTCAATTCTGCATCTATGCCGTTGAGCACTTCCCATTTTTTCATGCTCCACATAGGGCCGATAATCAAGTCGCGCGGTGCGTCTCCCGTAACGCGGTGAACGATCATTTCTGGAGGGAGAATTTCGAGCGAATCGACGATGAGCTTGATGTATTCATCCATCTCCAGGAAGCGCAGCAGTCCAGCTTCATACTGCTTTACCATCGGGGTTTTGCGCATGAGATGCAGCAGATGAAGCTTAATGCCTTGTACATCCATCTTTGCAACTGCTTGTGCAGTCTCTAACATCATTTCGTGCGATTCTTGCGGTAGCCCATAGATGATGTGGGTACAAATACGAATATTATGCTTGCGCAGCTTCTCAACAGCTTCTAGGTAGCACGCAGTATCGTGTGCGCGATTGATGAGTTGGGAAGTTGACTCGTGAATCGTTTGAAGTCCCATCTCAATCCACAAATAGGTGCGTTCATTCAACTCTGCCAAGTATTCGACGACATCATCCGGCAAGCAGTCTGGCCGTGTTGCAATGGACAATCCAACAACCCCAGGCTGTTCCAGAATGACCTCGAAATAATCCCGCAATACCTCTACAGGGGCATACGTATTCGTATAAGCCTGAAAATAGCCGATATATTTAGCGTTTGGCCATTTGGTATGCTGCTTGTCTCGAATCGTATTGAATTGAGTAACTAAATCATCGCGTCGTCGTCCGGCAAAGTCTCCGGAACCTCGCGCACTACAAAATGTGCAGCCGCCAATTGCGATGCTTCCATCCCGGTTCGGACAGGTAAAACCAGCATCGAGCATGACTTTGAATACCTTTTCTCCGAAATGCTCACGCATCTCATAATTCCATGTATGAAACCGCTTGTCACCCCATAAAAGGGGAGAGGGCGGTTGTAAGTGTGTTAAGCCTTCCAATGGCTACAAGCCCTTTCAGTATATAAGTTGAGTACAAAGTCTGTATAACGACATTATACCGATAACAAATTCATTGTATTATTGTAGCAGATTTAGCCCTAAAAGCGAAGACGGAGGCAAGCTCAGTTCTTGATCTTCCAATTAGATTTGAAATGTGACTGTGGTCTTGCTTCATTATCCCCTTCGCTCAGAACGAAACCATGAGTTAGACGGTCACAATCGTAAGCAAAGAATTTAGAAGTTACTGAGTGTGCAGAAGTGAATAGTGAAAAAGCTAGTATAGCTTGGACATCTCCACTTAATTGATTCATATTATCGGTATGCTTGATAGCAATGCGAATCTTGTGAAGCATGAACCAGGCAGTTTTGAATGTCACATCAATGAACGTGCTAAGCTGCACTGTATTGATGCTGTTTGGATGGGTTAAGAGCCAAGTCGCCGTGAACCACTTACAAAGGGATGTTCAACTCCCCTCCATAACTTTGTTCGCTATAGGGGAGGTCTGGTGGTAACAGGATCGGCACTCGTATATCGATGAAGAATATAATGTCGAAATGAGGAATTAGAGAACAGTGAATACAATAGAAGACTTATGAAAATGGAATCTGAGCAAAGGGGATAATGGGGCAAAGGCGACAAAAAGTCATGGATGATAGGAGCAAAATGCTGAGGCGCAATGATGCAGTAGCTGAAAAGCGCTAAGAGCATATATGGCGGAAAGAGTAGAAACATTAAGAGCGGTGAGCGGGAGTGAAGGTTGTAAAGTAAAATACATATAATACAGTAACATTCGATAAAGCAGCATATCTCGTAGATGCGCAGATACATAGATAAGTAGATAAGAGTATACGCTGGATGTGTATCGTTGAAGATGAAACGAAAAGATATGTAGATATAATGATCTGTGTGACACATGTGTATGGGGATACGCATTATTGGATAGTAGCATATATGGAGATATAGAGATCTTGGACGGGTATATGCAATAGCGAGCAGTTATATAGCAGTTGTCTTTACTTTTTAGCGCTTGTCATGCACAATAAGGGCTTGGAGCATAATCAGTATGGAGGATAGCACACATGCGCTTACGTGGCAAAAGAGGAGCAAAAGAGCTGCTTGCGCAGCAAGCCGACCTAGTCGTGCTGGAGCCGGAGCAGTTGAAGGGAAAATGGAGTGAGGCGTTCGGCAATGATCGCCCAATTTATGTTGAACTGGGAATGGGAAAAGGACAGTTTATCAGTACGATGAGCTTGAAGTACCCAGACATCAATTTCATTGGCGTAGATATGTATGATGAATTGATTGCTCGTGGCTGTGAGAAGGCTCGCATGCTGCGAGAAGAAGCGGGAATGCAGGAGGCATCCAACCTAAGGCTTGTCCGCGCGAATGTTGAATTTTTGGAGCAGATTTTTGACGAAGGCGAAATTGAACGTGTATATTTAAACTTTAGTGATCCATGGCCGAAGAAGAAGCACGCACGCCGTCGCTTGACTCATTCGCGCCTTGTCGAGAAGTATCGTTACGCTTTAAGTGATACGGGTGAAATTCATTTCAAAACCGATTCAGAGACATTATTCGAGTTTTCTTTGAACTCCTTTGCAGAGATGGGGCTTCAAATGCGCAATATCTCTTTGAACCTGCATCGTGACGGCATTAATGAAGAACATGTTATGACGGAGTATGAGCAGAAATTTATGGGCAGAGGCATGAATATTCATCGTGTCGAAGTTCTTGTTGGTGACAAGGCGTACAAGCAGTATCGCTCATCCTTGCCGCACAATGAGCCATACTCATCTCGTTAGTATGTTATAAATGAACAAGTAAAAAGCCGCTATTTTGCATGAATAAGAGGAGATCTTCTCCTTTAATAGCATGCATGATAGCGGCCTTTTTGCTATTCTTCTCTTGTAATCGGCACATTCATCATTTGCAGAATGGCTTCGGCACATACTTTAGGATGATAACGCGATGCGTTGTGTTCATGTTCTGAGCGGCGTGCGGATACCTCATCATAATGATGTACTAGAAGGTTCATCCATTTTGTAATGGTATGAGCAGATTCAATCGGCTCTCCGTACCCTTTTTCCGTGAAATAATGACAATTTTCTTCTTCTTGGCCTGGAAGCGGCTGATAGAATAGCATCGGAATTCCTTTCGCCAGTGCTTCTGTGCATGTTATTCCCCCCGGCTTAGTTACAAGCAAATCAGAGACATCCATTAATTGGTCAACTTCCTTAGTGTACCCCATCAGATGGATATTCTCATGCTGGAAGCGCGGGTTCTCAAGCATTCGGCGTCGTAGCTTGTCATTATTTCCGACGCAAAAAATAAATTGAACATCTTTGCGCCAACGAGTCAGCAGCTCTGTCGATTGAGCAGAATCCATCATTCCCCAGCCACCGCCCATGACGAGCACAGTTGGCATATCTTTTAGTCCGAATCGGGCGCGGATGGATGACTTGCCCATGCCATCATGGGGCTCCCAAAAGTTCGGATGAACCGGAATGCCCGTCACTTGTATGGAATCGCTGCTTACGCCGTGCATCTCGAGCTTTTCCTTAACTTCAGGCGTTGATACGAAATATCGATTCACGGCTGGACTTACCCAAGCGGCATGCGCATCATAATCTGTGATGACTGTACAAAGAGGGACATTGAGCCCAAGTCGCCGCAATCGTGAAATGACTGCGCTCGGGATCGGATGTGTACAAACGATCATGTCCGGCTTGAGCTGACGCATAACGGACATTGCATGGGTATAGAATACCCGATGCAGCGCCATCGTAGTCAGTCGGTTTAAAGAACGATTGTATTGCGTTTTATACATAAAGCCTACAAGCTTCGGCTGTATGAGAACAGTCTTGCGGTAAGCTTCTATAATGAGCGGAGCGGTTTTCGGATTTAGGAAGCTTCCAAGCTCCATCACACGAGTTTGCACATGCGGAGACAGCTTGCGAAGGCTGACGGCAAGTGCATGGGCAGCTTGGGTGTGACCAGCTCCGAAACGCTCTGACAGCAGCAGTATACGCTTCTTTCCATCATTTTCGGCACCAGGTAAAAAGGAGCCTGAAGGAAGTGTAAATGTCATTGCATGATGATGCACGGTATTCACCCTTTATTCAATCTTCTTAGGTATGATTGTTCTTATAATTTCCATATACCTAACTATACTTGATATCCTTTTTTGTACAAGACCGATAGACCGATTGTCATGGCCATAAGGCTACTGCACTTACAGCTGCGCCTGTACCGATGAGGGCTCCTGCCAAACAGTCAGAAGGGTAATGTAGCCCTAAATACATGCGAGAGAGTGCAACAATACATGCAATCGGTAGCAATCCCCATGACAAAGCTGGGTTAGCTATCATGAGCGGGACAACAACAGAAAATATAGCTGTCGTATGTCCAGAAGGAAATGAATGGTCAACCAGCGGCTTGCGAAATGTACGAATATTAGGCAATGCTAAATGCGGCCGAACTCTTGGGTACCATTTTTTAATCAAGGCGACAGGCAAATGGCTTACAATAAGCGCAGCAACACATTGCCAGCCGACTGCACTCCATGGCTTAGGAGCCAATAAAGCGAGCAATAACGTAAACGCAATTGTGAATGTAGCCCCGCCTAAATGGGTCAATGTATACAATAAAATATTCATGCTCCGGTGGTGCAGCCGATGGTTAATCCAAAAAAATAATTGTCGTTCACGATTACCCAGCCACGCGATAACACGAGTCATGTCGATTCCTCCGTTATCCGGTATTTAATAATATGATCGTAACAGCGTAACATTAACAGAAGATGATGGGTCTGTGAATTTTCTCTGAAGGCTAACGCAGCATAAAGAGTACCTTTAATCATATTTTCAAATGCCGATCATTTCAACAAGTTATTCCTATTTTACTCGAAGTGGCATTGCCTGCAAAATCGCATGTCATGCGTGTAGAATGCAAATTTCTTTGATTATCTTCCTGTAGTGGCTTGTAATGAATGGTGTAGCAGGTGAGCTTAAAATACGAAGTGAATTTTACGGATTGACGAATAAGAGTACCACTGGGTTCTATTCACATGAATCTTTGGTAAAGATATTTATGAAGAATTGTGAAATGAAGGTTTTCCATAAATTCCAAACGGATAATAAACATTACCTGAAACTTTTTGCAGGTGTAATACGTCGATAATATATACAGGGGATTTGTCTTGTGTTACAAAAGCCAATTTTTTGCTTAGCTCAGTGTCTTTCGGATCCTGGTAGCGTATGCATGCACAGCAAATTTTGACGAAAAGGGGGTCAAAAGCCATAATTTCTTAGCATTTGGATGAAAATATAACATAACCGCGCGGGAAAGCACGATTCGATGCGACTTCACGCAGAATCTTCGGCGATAATGTTAATATTCACGCGTTGAAAGCCAATAAAAGGTTTTGACAAATGAAAGCAAACATTAGAAAATCGTGATCGACCGTTTTCAGCGGGGTAAACCATATATAGAGTTGATGAGCATGCGTTCATACATAAAAAGAGAGCGCCATGCTAATTGACGCGTTAATGAATTTGATTAGGGGTTATTTAAAAGGGGGACACCAAGCATGGTGGATACGTTATTTATCGTCTTGCAGGTTCTGCTGGCCGCGATTGGGGTGTACCAGTTTACCTTGTCGCTGTTCGGGATTTACCGCAAAAAAGAGAAAAAAGTATACGAACCGCAAAAATCTTTCGCTGTCCTTGTTGCAGCGCACAATGAGGAAGCTGTAATCGGGGCATTGGTTGAGAATTTGAAGGCGCTCGATTATCCAAGAGATATGTACGACGTGTTTGTCATTTGCGACAATTGCACGGATGGTACAGCTGATATCGTAAGAGAGCATGGCGTTTATGCATGTGAACGCCATAATCCACATCAACGGGGCAAGGGTCATGCCATCGAGTGGATGTTGAAAAATTTGTGGGAAATGCCGCGTCAATATGATGCAGTTGTTATGCTTGATGCGGACAACTTGGTAAGCAAAGACTTTTTGACTGAAATGAATAATGATCTGTGCTCCGGAGCACGAGTAATACAAGGATACATCGATACGAAAAATCCAGAGGATTCCTGGATTACTGCTGCATATGGCGTTACTTACTGGTATTGCAACCGTCTATGGCAGCTGTCCCGCAAGAACTTGAACATGGCTAACTTCTTAGGCGGTACAGGTATGTGCTTCGAAAGCAAGTTGCTGAAGGAAATGGGCTGGGGTGCGACAAGCTTGGTAGAGGACTTGGAGTTCACTGCCCGTTGTGTTAAAAACGGTATCAATCCAGTGCTGAACTACAACGCTCGCGTCTATGATGAAAAGCCGCTCACGTTCAAGGCATCGGCTCGTCAGCGTCTGCGCTGGATGCAAGGCCACTTTACAGTAGCGCGCCGTTATTTCTTCCCGCTGCTCTGGAAAAGTATCAAGGAGCGTAACTTGGCGAAGTTCGACATGGCGTTGTACACGATTACGGTTTATACCGTGTTGGTTACCTTCCTCATGACCGCGTTCATGTGGGTGGATGCTGCTTTCTTCAATGGACCAAACGTGGCAACGTTCTTCCAGTACCTGCCTGAGTGGGTTCCTGTAGTATCGCTTGTGCTGTCCTGTGCCGTATTCGTACTGGCCTTGGTTTTGGAAGGTGTCAAGTCGTGGCGCATTTATGCATCTCTGATTACGTTCCCAGTGTTCTTGTTGTCCTGGTGGCCAATTACGTTCTATGCGTTCTTCACACAGAACAACAAGGTATGGAGCCATACCGAGCATACACGAGTTGTACGTTTGGAAGAGATGCAAGGCAAGCAAGTGTAAGTGAATAAAAAAGATAACGACAGCGGCTTGACTTGGTTAAGCCGTTGTGATATATTAATCAAGTGTTTGAAATGCATATTGCAATTTGAAAGAAGAAGCCCACGCTTCTCACCTGACCGACGTTTTGTTGGCTGGTTATGACTCGCACTGCTTAGGCAGTGTCACTAGATTAGAATGTCTATGTGAGGGATGTGGGCTCGATGAGCTTGCATCCCTTTTTTACACTATAACCAGTAAGCAGGGAATTCGATTATGGAGGTGGCACACCATTAGCAAGGATCATTTGATTAACGAGGACATTCGTGCAAGAGAGGTTCGCTTAGTTGGACCAGCTGGGGAGCAGATTGGCATTAAGCCTTTCCGCGAAGCGCTGCAGATGGCATACGATGCTAACTTGGACTTGGTTAACGTAGCTCCACAGGCTAAACCGCCTGTATGTCGCATTATGGACTACGGAAAGTTCCGTTATGAGCAACAGAAGAAAGAAAAGGAAGCACGCAAAAACCAAAAGATTGTTGATGTGAAGGAAGTATGGTTCCGTGCCAACATCGAGGAGCATGATTTCAATACGAAGCTTCGCAACGTACTGAAGTTCTTGCGTGACGGAGATAAGGTAAAATGCTCTGTTCGCTTCCGTGGACGTGAAATCACACATGCTGATATCGGTAAGAAAGTATTGGAACGCGTTCTGAACGAAGCTACTGAGCTTTGCATCGTAGAGCGTGCACCGAAGCTTGAAGGTCGCAGCATGATTATGATTTTGGCACCGAAGGCGAACAGCTAATTCGGCCCGCCGCGCAGGAGAAGGCGGCGGATAAGATTACCGAACTTGAGGAGGAAACGATAATGCCTAAAATGAAAACGCACAGCAGCTTGAAAGGCCGCTTCAAAATTACGGGTACAGGTAAAGTACGCCGCTATAAAGCGTACCGCAATCACTTGCTTTCCCACAAATCGAACCGCACGAAGCGCGTTCTTGCTACTAGCCCAGTAATGGCAGCAGGCGACGTTCGTCGTATGAAGCAGCAATTGGCTAACTTGAAATAAGAATTATACGGAAACATCGAATCGATTGGGAGGTTAATACGAAATGGCTCGAGTAAAAGGCGGATTTACGACACGTCGTCGTCATAAAAAAGTATTAAAATTGGCAAAAGGGTACTTCGGTTCCAAACACAGATTGTTTAAAACAGCTAACGAGCAAGTGATGAAATCCTTGCTGTACGCTTACCGCGATCGTCGCGTTAAGAAGCGTGACTTCCGCAAATTGTGGATCGCTCGTATCAACGCAGCGGCTCGCATGAACGGCTTGTCCTACAGCAAATTCATGCACGGCTTGAAATTGGCTGGTGTAGAAGTTAACCGCAAAATGTTGGCTGACTTGGCAGTGAACGATATCAACGCGTTCAACTCCTTGGCTACAGTTGCAAAAGAAAAAGTTAACGCGTAAGATTGCGTTGATATAAGAAAAGCAGCGATTTCGAAATGGATTCGAAACGCTGCTTTTTTTTATATTATTCCCAGTACTTGCTGGTCGTCAGCTTATCGGCTAACTGTTTGCTCGCTACACGTCTTATTTTGCGCAGTTCCGCTCGTTCTGTGGCCGATTCATGAAGAAGCTTCTCTTCTTCTGTATCGGGGATTACAGGGGGTACAAGCGCTGCTGAGCCGTCCTCATGACGTGCTACGAAAGTTAGGAAGGAGGTAGCGGCTACAACGCGCTCGCCAGTATATAGCTGTTCTGCGATAACCTTGACGAATACCTCAATGCTGGTCTTGCCCGTCCAAGTGACAAAGGATTCTAAGCACACGGAATCTGTGGGACGAATAGGTCGCAGAAAATCTACGGAATCCGTGGATGCAGTTACGACATTGTGACGGCAGTGCCGCATCGCAGAGATAGAAGCTGTCTCATCAATAAGACTCATCAGTTTGCCGCCGAACAGCGTCTGATGATTGTTGACATCGTTAGGAAATACACGACCGGTCTTGAAGACACGGGATTCCTTGCAGTGCTTGGGTGCAGGAAGAGAAGTTATTGGTTTATGTTCTGACATAGCCTTCATTACGCCCTTTCTGAGAAGTCATACGTATATTATAAAGGGTTCACTCTTGTTCATGCGGAAGAAAAAAATGACATTCGCTAAATTTGTAAGAAGAAATGAATAAGTTAAAACTTCAGCACTTCGCACATGATGAAGAGACTGAAGCAAAAAAGAAAGGACTGACAAGGGTTTGCCAGTCCATATCATTTGCGGTTAGTTGATTGTAAGCTAAGCTTATTGTGCTTTAGTGAATTAGCCTTTCAGAGCTTGCTTGAATGTATCAGACAGCTTCGATTGGATGGAAGCAAGCTGAATTTTAAAGTTTTGCGATCCAGCTGCTCCAGGAGCAATTTCATAACGGTCAAATGTCAACACCAGGTAGCCGTTGGATACATAGAAGCTTTGCGTGTCTTTTATTTTCTCGAAGTTGAAATCTTGTTTGTTTTTTTTCAATGCAATTTGATTGCGTACGACGTTCCCTAGCAATGCTTTGTAATCAGTATCCTTGTTGAACAAGTCACTCAGTTGCAATGCATGTGCATCATCTTCATTTAGGAAGGTATAGGTATCTGTACGGCTTTCGCCATTTGCTTCAGCACTTGTGATTTTATACGTATCAACAATCAGAGATAGTACATTACCATTTTTAACGAAGCGGAAGTCAGAGTTCAGCGTTGCTGGTTCGAAGGTAACTTTTTGTTTTTTCGCAACTTGTTCTGCCTTTTTAGAAGCTTCATACACTTCTGCTTTTTCTTTCATCGCATGGCGCATTAAAATATCATTCAGTTGTTCTTCGTATTTGCTGTCTTTCAAGCCGATAATGACAGGTACATTCAAATTAACATGAACAAATCTATTTGTAGCTTTGATCGGCTGCTTGGTTGCCTTAAGACCAATTTCAACTTTGTTAGTCATAGATTTATTGTTCAACAGTGTTGTTTGTGTCGTTGTTGTAGGCTTTGTTTCTTTTCCTGCTGCCAGGGCAGGTGCTGCATATGCTGCTGCGCCCATGTTGGCGATCATTGTGCAGGAAAGTGCAAGTGTGACAACTGTTTTTTTCGTATTCATCGATGTTTCAATCCCTTCGTGTGTGCGTCGTGATGACTTCCTCTATAGTATAGAACTTTGCGAGATTAAAGAGATTACAGCAGAATAACAATAACGAGTGGAAAAGAAACAATGTTTTCATTGAAAGCGTCTTATGTATGACGATGTATTCATCATTGGAAAAATGCTGAAGAGGTATAAGAGCGGATGTATAAATGTATCCATTGTTGAGAATAATTATCAATGTGAGTGAGTCGGGAGTAAACAAGGGCGGCGTGACGGCCGCCCCATAATCGTTACAGCTTAGGTTCGAATGTTTTGCAATCTGTGTCGCCAGAATCACCAGCTTGCTTGCCGCGGTTGTTCACCACATAAATGGAAGTCGCTGCGCATTTATTGCCTGCTGCCCAATACTTGCAGGAGTTCACTTCGCAAAGTACGTCTTTCGCCATCGTTATTCACCTCCTCTCCTTACTAACTTCGCCAGCCGCCCCCTCTTTTTATACATCTAGGAGGAGTTTCTATCATTTTGTAGTTTCCGAACCCTACCTTTTTTCGTTACAATAGAGGAATGTGACTTCGAGAAGAGGAGTGGGAATTGCATGATCGATCTGTCCAAAGCGGACATTCACCAAATGGTCATTCATAAGGTGGGCAACCAATCCAAGGATGAAGGAGTTCGTGTATCGAACGAGCTCTACCATATTCCGAATGACGATGTGCGCGAGACGCTGCTTAAATATTTTATCTCCAGCTTCAAATTTGACATACATTACACTTTTCAGCATGAAGCGGAGCTACCCCTGAATGAAATGTACACGTATGCGAGCCGCATATTCCAGCAGGCCAACGCGTTCCATGAACAGTCCGTGCATATGCTGAATCATTTGTATGAGCAATCATCACATCCTCAAATTAAAGCGGGTGAACTGTATGTTGTACACCTGAACAATATTTTGTACAACAACTTCAGCATTGATGCAATCGGGATATTCAAGTCGGAAAATAAAGACGTATATATGCGAATTGATGAGCTGTCATCTGATGATTTAGGACTACAGGTAGAGCAGGGAATTAATATCCGCAAGCTCGACAAGGGCTGCATAATCTTAAATGTGCATGCAGACTCCGGTTACGTGTTGGGTGTGGTTGATACGTCAGCGAGTAAAGGTGGAGAGGCCGCTCAATATTGGATGGAGGATTTCCTCAATGTAAAGCTGCTGGAGGATGAGCATTATTTAACGGATAAAGCCATTGATATGTGCACGCAGTTTTATGAGGATGTTATCGTTCCAGCTGCTGAAGAGCGTCCTGAGAAGAAGGACAAGCTAATGTTCATTAACAGCACGATGGAATACTTTGCAAAGCATGAACAGTTCGAGGAAGAGGCATTTGCGGAAGAAGTCATCGGACAGCCAGAGCTCGTGCCGCTGTTCAAAGCGTATAAGGAAACATTTGAGGAAGCCAACGAGCTTCCGCCGATTACAGAAATTCCAATTTCACAGCCGGCATTGAAAAAGGCCAAACGCTCTCATAAGAACAATATTCGTACAGACACGGGCATCGATATGAAGCTTAAGCCAGAGAGCTTTCCTTTCATTGAAAAGGGCTATGATGAAGAGCGTGGCATGCACTATTACAAAGTGTTCTTTAACGAAGAAGAATAAGTGAGTCGATCCCATACAACTTGAGTTTAATATTAATCCATACCAGGAATGGTATGGATTTTTGTTTGATTAAATGGGCATTCATGGAATCAGGACAAAAAGCCGCAAATTTATGGAGATTATTACGCTCTATCGAAGCCTGTACAACATATTATTGATTCCAATGTAAGTTCCAAGTAGTAGCATGCAAGCTTCTGTTTATAAAACCTTTTTCTGCCGCAAGATAGCAGCATGGGAGATTTCGTTATAAACATCGACACAGATTCATAGATGCAAGGCCGATATCCAAGCAGTATGCGCTTGGCGGGCATACCATGTAAGGTACACCGGTGAAGGAGGGATTATGATGCATGGTGTGACGAAGGCACAGGTGAAGAGCTTGATTGGCAAGCAAATCTATGCGCAGCATAAGAACGGAACGGTCGTTAGCGGCAAGCTGATTGAAGTGAAGGGGCGGCGGCTTGTACTGGAGCAAGATAAAGGAAAAAAGGTCAAGACCAAGGCGATTATTCCGCTCGTATTGTTTGATTTGCTGGCAATAGGCACAGCACCCTTTGCATATGGCTATGGAGGCGGATATCCGTATGGAGGCGGATACGGATATTACGGGTACGGAGGACCAGGGCCATATGGAGGATATTACGGAGGATATGGTTATTATAGATAAATGCGGACATATTAAAGAGCTGCAAAAGGAGAGCGTAGTAACCTGCTAAGCGGAGAAGAGTAGACAGCGAGCCCGGGGAATGCCCCGGGCTGCTCGCATGTTACAGTTTTTTCCCCATTTCATGGCATACGACGGCAGGAACAAAGCGAATGAACCGATATCCGCTGCGTTCATAAAAACGCTCTGCTCGAACATTGCCATAATCAACCATAATACGTACCTGAGTACAGCGCTTGTTTCGCCCATATTGTTCGGCTTTTTTGAGTAGTTGTCTCCCAAATCCTCGATGCTGTGAGGTCTGCGCAACAGCAAGCATATCAATAATAAGTGTGTCTTCTCGTACATATACATGGACGAATCCAACAGTGCGGTTCACGCGATTAACAGCAACATACGTAGGCCCTTCGCTCAAGCGCTCAGGGATTTCCTTGATTAGCTGTTCACGACTTGCAATCAAGTGGGAGTGGGGCAGCAATTCCCGCTTCACAAGCTGAAGGATTGCTTCATCATCAGTAGCAGGCCGTCGAAGTCGAATCATAATAGTTCCCTCTGTTCCAATTGTTTTTATATTTTATGACGTTTGTGATCCAGCGGTGATCATCGGATCATTTTTCCTCACATTTCGAAAAAAAGCCGGCTCCTGTGAACAATAGTCAAAGTGCTTCCGAGAATTAAAGAATATAATGGGAATAACCTTTAGGGTGGTTACATCCAATAATCATAAAAATACTGGATGATCGTTCTATTACATGGTCTACTGGTTGCTCGTCACAGCTTGCTCGGGTTCCAGCGGGAGTTCAGCTCTGGCACCACAGGAACAGTCAAAAACGGAGGCGCCAAAAGAAGAACCTAAAAAAGATGAGCCTAAAGAGGAGTCCAAACCGGAAAAAAGAACTGCCTGCTTTCGATATCATCAACGATCCGTCCTATGTATCACAGCTCATCAACGCGGGAGCGCTGCTTGTCTTGATGCCGATGATCACTTTGTATCTATTTGCGCAGAAGTATTTCGTGGAGAGTGTCGAGCCAACGAGATTAGTAGGCTAGCAACAGATAATAGTCCGAATATGCAGATGTTTTATGAGCACACACATTATTATCATTCCGAGATATGGAAATGGGGCGTTTTAATGAGAAACGGAATTATGGATCTTGATGCAATCAAGCGGGAATGGGCACACGGCGGCTGGAGTGAACTTTTGCAGGCGGAATGGAAGCAAATGATCGAGGAAGGGAAGGATGCAGAAGGAATTGCTGAGGCCTTGGACGATTGGCTGCGCCATCATTCGGATAATGAGGAAGCTGCAGCACAGTTATATTTGGAAATGTGCAATCGGGGTTTTCGCAGTGACTTTCCTTTTACAGAGCCCTCAGATTTGGAAGGCATTCGGCAGCGGAGACCTGCTGAAGCTTCCTTCCTATCGAAAGAGGAGCTCCTGCTCATGCGTGAATCTGCGTTGCGAGATGATGCCTTCTGGCATGATCGTTTTCACGGCGCATGGGTGGGACGTGCAATTGGTTGTGCGCTTGGCAAACCGTTTGAAGTGCCTCCATTTATCGACGGAGCGGGTGGTGTTCCGGGCTGGCAGTGGGTTCGAACTTGGCTTCAAGAAGCCGAAGCTTGGCCATTTCGGAGTTATGTGCCTGGAAAGTCGCGCGCGGCATCATTCGAGTTTCGTCCAAATGAGAAGCTGAGAATCTTTTTTCCAGACAGCCAGCTCGAGCAGATTCGCTTCATGGAAACGGATGATGATATGCGGTATGCCGTTCTTGGACTGCTATTGATGGAGCGGCATGGGTTGGAGCTGAAGACGGAACATGTTGGAACGATTTGGCTTGAGCGCCTGAGCCTAAAGCAAGTATTTACTGCCGAATGCATGGCCTATGTGAATTTGGAGCAGGAGCTGGCTGCCGTGCGGGATTGCAACAAGTCAGCTTCCGGGGATAAACGGGAAGTTGACTGGGAACGAGTACGGATGCACCTGAATCCATACCGTGAATGGATAGGCGCTCAAATTCGTGCAGATGCATACGGCTACTCTGCTCCTGGAAGACCAGAATTAGCAGCAGAGCTCGCATGGCGGGACGCCTCGTTATCACATGTGAAGAATGGAATTTATGGGGCGATGTTCGTTGCAGCGATGATTGCTGTGGCCTTCTATGAACCGGATCCTGAACGCATCGTTCGGGCGGGGCTTGCGCAGATTCCAGCTACATCACGCCTTGCCTCTGATATCACTCAAGCGATAGAGATTGGTCGAACAGCGAAGAGCGAAGAAGAGGTGGCAGAGCGGATTTGGAATGCGTTCAGTCATTATTCATGGGTACACACCAATAATAATGCCGCGCTCGTTGCAGCTTCGCTGATTTTTTCCAAGGGAGATTTTGTGCGTGGTGTAACAACGTCCGTGCTGGGTGGATTCGATACGGATTGCAATGGAGCGACAGTCGGCTCTATTTTAGGAGCTTCGATGGGCCATCGACGACTTCCCGCACATTTTGTTCAGCCGCTGCATGATACGTTATTTGCAGATGTTGAAGGGTTCCATCCTATTGATTTTACTGCGTTGGCGCATCGTTCGGTTGCATTGTTCAGAGGGATTGAAACCGCTTTACTAGAAAAATGAAAAACGTATATTATTTATCTGTAAAAACAAAAAAGTTCGGATATAAACTGTCCACTGAGCGGAAACAGGAACAATCATGCAAAAATCTGCAGTAATCCATAATGATTCACAAAACAAAAAAATAAAGAATGCCCTATTGACTCCTGGTAGGTGGAGGCATATAATGTTTCTAAACATTTGAAACATGTCACATAATACCAACGGCAATGAAGAGGACGAAGTAGTAAGGGCTCTTATGAACAGAGAGCAGTCGGAGGTTCTGCTGAAACCGATGCCTTAACCCCTTATATGCGAGCTCACCTCGGAGCTGTTCTCCTGAACAGATGATTGGACGCTAGAATTATCGTTCTATCATGCGAGTAGGGAGAATCGTAAGGCGCGCGTTAGACGCTATGAGTATTTGCTATTGCCTATGAGCATACGAATACTTGCTGAGATTTCATATCGCGAGATATGAGATGAATGCGGGTGGTACCACGGAAGCACAACCTTTCGTCCCTAATGCAGCAGCTTGCTGCGTGGGGATGGAAGGTTTTTTTGCATTTGCTGGCTCTTTTATTTCTTGATGATTCATGCAAAGAGTTAGCTGTATATGTGCCTGGCCAGGCGAAACATATCTTCACAAATGTAACCTAGAGCCCGAGTGTGGAAATGAGTAAATATGCGTAAGGAGGATGTCGAATGAGCTCACATCGTACGACAATGAGGTCTAAAGAAGATTTAAGACAGAAATGGATGCAGCCTGAAGTCATTACAGGCTCGGATATTTTGCTTCGCAGCTTGTTGTTGGAAGGTGTGGAGTGTGTGTTCGGATATCCAGGCGGCGCGGTGCTCTATATTTATGATGCTATGCACGGCTGTGAGGATTTCCACCACGTTCTGACCCGGCACGAGCAAGGAGCCATTCATGCTGCGGACGGTTACGCTCGTGCGAGCGGCAAGGTAGGCGTATGTATCGCGACATCGGGTCCAGGAGCAACGAACCTGGTCACGGGAATTGCGACCGCCTATATGGATTCTGTCCCGCTCGTTGTCATTACAGGCAACGTAGCGACGAGCTTGATTGGTACAGATGCCTTCCAGGAAGCAGATATTACAGGCATCACAATGCCGATTACAAAACATAGCTATCTGGTACGCGATGTGAAGGATTTGTCGCGTGTTATACACGAAGCGTTCCACATTGCGAACACAGGACGCAAGGGTCCGGTTCTCATCGATATTCCGAAGGATGTATCGGCGGCGAAGACGCTGTTCGAACCGGTATCGGACGTAAATATTCGCGGCTATAACCCTAACGTTATGCCGAATAAATATCAAGTTGAGAAGATGCTGAAAGCGATTGGAGAGTCGAAGTCTCCGGTTATTCTCGCAGGGGCTGGAGTCATTCATTCTAATGCGCATGAAGAACTGTATGAATTCGTAAGTAAAACGCAAATTCCAGTTACGACGACGCTGCTCGGACTAGGCGGCTTCCCAAGCGGCCATGATCTGTGGATGGGCATGCCGGGGATGCACGGCACTTACACCGCGAACAATGCCATTCAGCAGGCGGATTTGCTAATCAATATAGGTGCTCGCTTCGATGACCGAGTTACCATGAAACTCGAAGGTTTCGCGCCCCATGCGAAAATTGTCCATATCGATATTGACCCGGCAGAGATCGGCAAAAATGTCCCGACTGACATTCCGATTGTAGGCGACATCCGTACGACGCTGGAGTTAGCGAACAAGACAGCATCACGTGCAGACCAAGCGGATGAGTGGCGTGCCCGCATTATGCAGATGAAGGCGGATATGCCGCTGCGCTTTATTGATTCTGATGAAGAACTGAAGCCGCAATGGGTTATTCAATTGATTAATGATACGACCAAAGGGGAGGCCATTGTCACGACGGATGTCGGTCAGCATCAAATGTGGTCAGCGCAATATTACCGCTTCAATCATCCGCGCTCCTGGATTACATCCGGCGGACTTGGAACAATGGGCTTCGGCTTCCCTTCCGCGATTGGCGCTCAGATGGCCTTCCCGGATCGGACGGTGGTTTCCATCAATGGCGATGGCGGCATGCAAATGTGTGCGCAGGAACTTGCGATCTGTGCGATTAACAATATTCCGGTTAAGGTAGCCATTATTAATAATCGCGTACTTGGCATGGTTCGCCAGTGGCAGGAAATTATCTATGACAATCGATACAGCCATATAGACTTGGCTGGAAGCCCTGACTTCGTGAAGCTTGCGGAGGCTTATGGAGTAAGAGGCTTCCGTGCGACGAATAAGGAGGAAGCAGAACGGGCATGGCAGGAGGCGTTGAATACGCCGGGGCCAGCAGTTGTTGAATTCGTTGTTCGCAAGTATGAGAATGTGTACCCGATGGTTACGCAGGGCTGCACGATTGACCAAATGATAATGGGGGATTGTGAATGATGAACATAACCAAACATACTATAGCCGTCATCGTGAACGATCAGCCAGGTGTTCTGCAGCGTGTTTCCGGTCTATTTGGTCGCAGAGGATTCAACATTGAAAGCATTACCGTAGGTGCTTCTGAGGAGCAAGGTCTCTCCCGCATGGTCATTGTGACCACAGGAGATGATCAGATGCTGGAGCAGATTGAGAAGCAACTGTATAAGATTGTTGACGTGATCAAGGTAATTAACTTGAGCTCTCAGCCGATGGTTGCTCGTGAGCTTGCACTCATTAAGGTGAAGGCTGAACCGCATGTGCGTCCAGAGATTCTTGGCGTCGTAGAAACGTTCCGAGCATCTATCGTCGACATTGGTCCAAGTACGCTGATGGTGCAGGTTGTAGGAGAATCGCAGAAGATCGAGGCAATGATTCAATTGCTGGAGCCATACGGAATTCGTGAGATTAGCCGTACGGGCGTTACGGCCTTGATTCGCGGACAAGTGACAGATAAGTAAGCAGCAAGTTGGACTTATTTCATAATTGTATGCCATAGAATAAAACTCCGAATGAGGGGGTCTCTCAGGGGACAAGTAAGAAGATGCCGGTAGAACAAGGGATTGTCTCTTGAAATACCCGCCTCATTCGGGGGAATTACTACACAAACCATTTATATAGGAAGAAAGAGGAGGACTCATACTTATGCCAGTTACTATGTACTATGAAAATGACGCGGAATTCAACGTATTGCAAGGGAAGACAATCGCCGTAATCGGTTATGGAAGCCAAGGACATGCGCAAGCGCAAAACCTGCGTGACAGCGGTCTTCAAGTCGTAATCGGCCTTCGCGAAGGTAAATCTGCGGACAAAGCGCGCCAAGACGGCTTCGAAGTATTGTCGGTTGCAGATGCTACATCCCGTGCAGATGTCGTTCAAATCCTGATGCCAGACGAAACACAAGCAGCTGTGTATAAGAATGAAATCGAGCCGAACCTGAAAAAGGGCGCAGCTCTGATGTTCTCTCACGGCTTTAACGTTCACTTTGGCCAAATCGTAGCACCGAAAGACAACGATGTATTGCTCGTTGCTCCTAAATCTCCTGGACATCTCGTGCGTCGCACATATGTAGAAGGCTTCGGCGTACCAGGGCTTATCGCAATTGAGCAAGATGCGACTGGCAATGCGAAGGCAATTGGCCTTGCGTATGCGAAGGGCATTGGCTGCACGCGTGCAGGTGTTATTGAAACTTCCTTCAAGGAAGAAACTGAAACTGACTTGTTCGGTGAGCAAGCTGTATTGTGCGGCGGTGTAAGCGCGCTGATCAAAGCAGGCTTCGAAACGTTGGTAGAAGCAGGCTACGCTCCTGAAATGGCATACTTTGAGTGCTTGCACGAGCTAAAGCTGATCGTTGACCTCATTTATGAGGGAGGTCTGGCTACAATGCGTGACTCTATCAGTAACACGGCTGAATATGGAGACTATGTAACAGGCCCTCGCATTGTAACAGAAGAGACGAAGAAAGCAATGAAGGAAGTATTGTCCGACATCCAACAAGGCAAGTTTGCTCGCGACTTTATCTTGGAAAACCAAGCGAACCGTGCGTTCCTGACAGCAACTCGCCGCAACGAAGCAAATCATCCGATCGAAGTGGTTGGCGGTCAATTGCGTGAATTGATGCACTGGATCAAGAAATAAAGAATAACAATTGAAAAGCAATTACACAACATGATGTTCAAAAAGTCCGTTCGGCAGCCTTTTCGGTGCTATCAATGGACTTTTTGAACATAGACTGATAAATATAAAGCCCTAAAGACGAAAGAAGGAGGTGCAGACGATGCGCAAAATTTATATTTTTGACACGACGCTTCGGGATGGAGAGCAGTCCCCTGGCGTGAACCTAAATACGAAGGAGAAGCTCGAAATCGCGCTTCAATTAGAGCGCTTAGGAATCGACCGTATCGAAGCGGGATTCCCTGCGGCATCTCCTGGTGACTTGGCAGCTGTGAATGCAGTGGCAAAAGCGGTGAAGCAATCGACGATTGTCGGTCTGTCCCGATCGCGTATTCCGGATATTGATGCTGCGTATGAGGCGCTGAAGGGTGCAGAGGATGCTTGCTTGCATCTCTTCCTCGCTTCCTCGCCTATTCACCGCAAGCATAAGCTGCGTATGGAGAAGGAGCAGGTGCTGGAGACGGCTGAAGCGGCGATTCGTTATGCCAAGAAGTACTTTAGCAAAATTGAATTCTCTCCAGAGGATGCGGGCCGTACGGAGCTCGATTTCTTGTGTCAAGTTACAGAGATGGCGATTAAAGCTGGGGCTACCGTTGTGAATATACCGGATACGGTTGGATATTTGACGCCGTACGAGTATGGCAATATTTTCAAGACGCTGAAGGAGAATGTATCGGGAATTGAGACGATTCAGCTAAGTGCTCATTGTCATGATGATTTGGGAATGGCGACGGCGAATGCGCTTGCTGCGATATTGAATGGTGCAGATCAGATTGAAGGCACGATCAATGGCATCGGAGAGCGTGCAGGCAATACCGCGCTTGAGGAAGTTGCATTGGCGCTTGATACGAGATCAAGCTTCTATCAGGCGAAAACTTCGCTCGTGTTGTCCGAAATTGCGCGTACGAGCCGCCTTGTCAGCAAGCTGACGGGCATGCCGATACCAGGCAATAAAGCAATTGTAGGCGCTAATGCTTTCGCGCATGAATCCGGCATTCATCAGGATGGCATGCTGAAGGAACGTTCAACGTATGAAATTATTACGCCAGAAACAATTGGTCTCAAGGAAAGCAAGCTCGTGCTTGGAAAGCATTCTGGCCGTCATGCCTTCCGCGAGAAGCTGATTGATCTTGGATATGATTTGGATGAAGAGCATCTGAACAAGGCGTTTGCCCAATTCAAGGATCTGGCTGATAAGAAGAAGGAAGTATCTGATGAGGACATTCGTGCGATGATCGAAGAGAAGCTTATCGACACGCCAGAAGTGTATTCGCTCGAAACGATATATGTCGCATACGGGAACCAAGCGATTCCGGCTGCGAAAGTGCGTATCGTTACATGGGAAGGGAATGTGCTTGAGGAAGAATCGGAGGGCAATGGTTCTGTTGATGGAATTTACAAAGCGATTGACAAGGCAACGCAGGAGAATGTCGAACTCGTAGACTATTCCATTAAATCCGTAACGCATGGTAAGGATGCGCTTGGTGAAGTTCATGTTGTGCTGGCACAGAATGATATCTCAGCCCTCGGTCGTGGTGTAAGCACTGACATTTTGGAAGCAAGCGCCCGCGCTTACGTAGATGCGCTCAACCGACTGATCGAGAAGCGCAAGCAAGGTGCAGCCAGGCGTCGAGATAAAATCGGCCTTGTATAAGTGATTAACAATCAGTAATTATAGAAGCTGCCCAGATGGCTATTAATTGGCCATAGGGGCAGCTTTTGCTTTACTGGCGAATGGTCAAGTTTGTGAAACCAGCTTGTATGCCTATATGAACGATCGCATTGTGCGGATATGTTACAATAGTAGAGGATATATGAACACGCACGAATGGAAGAAATTCGCTGAATGCGATGGGAGGATACAGGGATGGACGAACAACAATCAAAGGTGCGATTGACTACCTTGTCAAGCAAAGGAGGATGCGGCTGTAAAATAGGCCCGGCCGATCTGTCGCAGGTATTGCGCATGCTTCCGCAGGCAGAAAAGCATCCGGATTTAATTGTTGGCCTAGATACAAGCGATGATGCAGGTGTATATCGCTTAAATGACGAGATGGCATTGGTTCAAACTGTTGATTTCTTTACACCAATTGTTGACGACGCGTATTCGTTCGGTCAGGTCGCTGCTGCGAATGCTCTTAGTGACATATACGCAATGGGCGGCAAGCCGCTAACGGTACTTAATATCGTGGCTTTCCCGATATCGAAGCTGGACAAGTCCATTTTGGCGGACATCTTGCGCGGAGCTGGCGATAAAGTGAAGGAAGCAGGAGCGACGCTCGTTGGCGGCCACTCCATTGATGATGCGGAACCGAAGTTTGGCATGGCGGTAACTGGTATTATTCATCCAGAGAAGGTACTGACGAATGCGGGTGCCAAGCCAGGGGATAAGCTGGTGCTCACAAAGCCGATAGGCGTCGGAATTATGACGACATCTTTAAAGCGCGAGCTGTTGCAACCAGAAGAGGTTGAGCTTGTTACTCGTACCATGGCGACACTGAACAAAACGGCTGCTGAAGTCATGGCTGGATATGATGTTCATGCTTGTACAGATGTGACAGGGTTTGGTCTGCTTGGTCATAGTACAGAAATGGCATCTGGCAGCGAAGCAGGTCTTGTCATTTATGCGGAGCAAGTGCCGTTCTTGCCTCGTGTACGGGAATTGGCAGAAAGCGGAGCTGTACCGGGCGGGACGAAAAATAATTACAACCATGTGAAAGATAAAGTTGAGTTCGATGAACGATTGGACGAGATTGCACAGTGGATGCTGTGTGATGCCGTAACATCGGGCGGACTTCTCTTATCCGTTGCGGCTGCGGATACGGAAGCCATGATTCGCGACATGCGGGCGCGAGGCGTTGAAGCGGTGTGCATTGGTGAAGTAGTGGCCGATCATCCCGGACACATTCATGTAGAGGGCAGCTTTGTCGGCTAATTGCAGAGGCAGATAAAAACCGTCAGGAAGAGGGGATAGCATTCCTCCTTCCTGACGGTTTTTAGGTTGATCCTCCATATCGAAATCAGCCAGCACCCAGGGGTTAAATAGTAGGATGCTGCTGCAAAAAATGCTGTGCAAGCTGTGACAACTGTAAGGAGTTAATCTGCTGATGAGATGAATTCCATACAACCTTTTGTTTGTGAACGAGCAGTATCTGTGGGGATTTATGGGGAATCTCAAGAATTTTTGTGACTTTCTCCGATAACGCCTTTTCTTCTAAGACACGAACGACAGCAAAGGAGAATCGAGAAGATAAGTGTGGATATTTGGTCAAAAATTGATTCAGAGCGATATGGGCGATTCTGCTTGAGCCGCAGTTCGAACTGTACTTAAATAACCACAATGGTCGTTCATCTGACTGCTGAATCGTATGAATGAGCTGCTCCTCGGTAGCGATAATGGGAAGTGCATGCATGAATCTGAATCTACCTCCTTCTTGTTCCCGCTGCAATGGATGGGCAGCACTATGTAATGTCCAAGGCAGTGATAGGGAACGGTTCTATCCGACTCAAGAAGTCCATACAATGAAACTGATCGAAGAGCAATACGAGCGGTTAAGGAGGACTCCATATGCAGGACATCACATGGTTATCTTTTATATTGCTTATCTTGGCGAGCTATCGCCTAACCAGACTTATCGTGTTTGATGAAATAACCTCATTTATTCGTAAGCCATTTGTAGAGGAGCGGTTTCACACGGATGAAAATGGAGCTATATTCGCCGTAATTGATGAAAAAGGCGGCCGTTTCCATGCATTTATGCGCAAGCTCCTTACCTGTTATTGGTGCACAGGGGTATGGTCGGCAGCCCTTGTCACGGTCTGTTATCTCCTTATACCAACCTATGCTTTTCCCGTCATTCTTCTACTTGCGATTGCTGGTGCAGCGGGGATTGTGGAGTCATTTGTCAAAGGATAAGCTTGGCTGCATGCCTACTATAGGTGTCTATCAACGGGCTTACTGCACATTTCTTCTTCCATGAGGCAATTGTCTCTCAAGATTTTGGCACCTGCATCATAAGATATAGCAAAGCTGATAGGAAACTTACTCGCATCCCAAAAGAAATGAATGCAAACTATCGTCGTCCACATTCACACTTCATACCCAAGCTAGCAATTGCTTCAGCCGCTTCGCAAACGTATGCTCTGCCCGGGTTCGTTCATATCCCTTCGAGGCAATAGAATTGCGTTCGGCTTCCTCATAAATGTACTTATGAATAAGTTCGGCACATTCCTTCGGCGATTCGAAGCATATCAACTCCTTACCCGGTTCATAGAACAAGTGAAGATCAGGACGATAATCAATCAGCTGCAAACTTTGGCATGCAGCAATATCGAATGTGCGATTGTTAATCGTGTGGCCTGGCGCACCTGTCTTATTTTTATCAATTAGCGTATCATCTTCGCTGCGATGAATATTCAGCACCAGCTTCGCGCCGTTGTAATAACGGGGCGTTTCTGAGAAGTTGACCCACTTCGTGCGAAGATGGGGAACACATCCGCCTGACCAATTTACCGTGTCCCAGAAATGGCCGACAAGCTTCACGCGCAAGGTAGGATCAAGCTCTTTCATCATTTGCTGCATCATTCGCAACCTGTTGTCGTATCCCGTTCCAATAAAGCAAACGTCGCTTTCATAGGAAGGATGAGACGTGAAAGGACGGAAAATGTCCGTGTCTGTTCCGAGCGGCAAGTGGTGCACTCGCTTGCAGCCATGACGCTCATAGTATGGAACACAGCCAGAATCAATGGTGAAAATGATATCATACTCGGCAGCTACCTGCAGTGCATTGTCGATAGCATAGGGATCATCAACGAACCATACGCCAATCGGACTGCCCATTCTCCGAATGCTGCGCACAAGATCCACAGGCAAAAAAGAGCGCGGACCGCATAGAGTCAAGACGAACTCAGGCTTGAATTCGCGAATATCGGGAAGAAGCTGCTGAAGAGGTGCGCGATTTAACAGAAATATTTTACTCTCATGACTCTGACCATACAGAGCCTTCATAAGCGCATTATCGAGGATATCAATTGGCCTCCGATAACCGGAAGCGATATAGTATAGCCGCATTTAGCCCCTCCTCGTTCCTGCTGTCGAAAGAATAAAAAAGGGATGGTTTTAGCCACCACCCCAAGCCGATCAGCATTTTGATTATGATGGGAACGGATAAGGCGCACCAGGGAAAATAGTAGGGCATTGTTGTGGGAATGTGACAACACAAACATTTTCAGGGACTGGAATCACTGCCCGCGGTTGGCACAGCTCAGCTTCAACAACTAACTTGACAGGCGCTGTTACCTGAATGCTTTGGCAAATCACGATGTCCACATTGACACAAGAGTTGTCAACAACATCAAGAACTTCAATCGTTGTTGTGTTCGGAACGATCTCGCAATTGATAGTAGTTCCCGGAGGCGCGCACAACAGAACTTTCTCGAAGCGGACAAAGGTTTTCGTAAATGTGCAATGTACTACGTTAGGAACGACAGTAGTATCAATGATCGTGATTTCAAGCGTTCCTGTTTTCTTAATGACAACTCGTTGCAGGGTAACTGGTGTGCCACCAACAGTTACCACAACATTTTCTCTAATAGAACCGACTTTTTCTCCGCAGCTTACTGACAGTACCGTTGCTTGAACGCTGAATGTAGCCGGCAATGGCAAGCACAAAGCTGGATCAATGCATGCTTCATCAACAATTTGCGTCGTTAACAACACCCAATCGAATACTTTAGGAACCTCTATACATTCCAAAGAGGGTAGTGGCAAATATTCGGGGGGCGTTGTTTGCCCTTGAACTAACTTGCTCTCCATGAATGTTTCCTGCCTCCTTTATAGAATCTGAATTCAAATTCAATACAGTCTATGGGGGCTTTGTAGAAAAGGTGACACCCCCACAAAATTATTTGGAGGGGATCGCTGTGAGGCAAGAAGTCTTCTTATATTCCTCTGCAGGTGTACATTGGATTGAACTTCAATCTGATGGGTCGCTGCGACATTCCTTGTATCGTGAAGGAGAGCGGGCAAAGCAGCATCTATGGGGGTTTAGCAGTTCCGTGAAGCAGTTTAGCGCTATTCTGTTTCACGGCTATTTACATATGTTAATGGCTTCTGAAGCGGGGATTTATTATGCGAGGTGCAGCATAAATTCGCCGATTGAAGAGAAGCAGGAGCTGCGCGTTAGCGGGCATCCCAGCTCGAATCACCCCTATCTTTTTGGTTTGGGGAGAACCTTATTTTTGAGCTATACCATGATACGGAATGAGAAGTTGGCTTATGTTCTTCGGCGATATGAACAGGGGAGGTGGGAAGAGCGGGAATTTTTCTATGTTCACGAAGATTATGGGGCAAACGTACATATTGAACAAGCAAGCTGGGATATAAGTGAATCAGGGGTGCTATATGGATTGCTCCTGATTCGACATGCGGACACGAATAAGCAGGAGCTCTTGCTGCTTGAGCTGGATATAGAAGCAGAGGAACCAAAGTGGGTTCCTGTCTTTACTTCTACACAAACAGAGCAGAGCTGGAAAATCACGGTGTCGGCTGCAGGGGAAGAAGAACCTTGTCTCGCCTGGATCGTCTGTAATGGGGCGACAACCAAGTTGTTTTTTGCTCGAGGAAGGAATGCTGCGCACTCCGGTCTTCCATTGAAGGTATATTTTGATAAGCAGTCAATCATCCCGCATCTCATGATGGCAGGGAGCAATGGTATGCTCCTTGCGGTTACTGGCTCATCGAGGATATCCTGCACGTATTCAAGTAATGGAGGTCAGGATTGGGGCTCCTTTATGGATATTCCTTTTACACGTGAATCGAAGCTGCGCATTGTACACGGGATACGTATAATTGCACACGGCATCGTTCCGGCACAACTTATTGGGTGGGGGTATCCCCACTTTCGTCCGATAGAACTGATGGATTTGCTGCATCCTTACCTCACTATGTCTAGCATGCATCCCCCTGTGCAGGATGATATGCTTCTGCAGTATGCACAGTTGCAGCTAAGTTTATGGCAACACTATGCTTCGGCAACCATTGCAGCATGGCAAGGGGAGCTAATGATGCTTGATGAACGCAAGACGCAGGAAGAGTATGCACTTCAGCGTGTGGAAGAACATATCGAAGAAATGGAGCGGGAGGAGCTACGCCTGATGGAGCAATTGCATGCGGGTGATGGCAATATGGAACCATTCGGTATTCGCCTCATACAATAACGATAGTGAATGCGTACGGGAGGGAGGGGCATCGAATGCAAATTCAGTTGAACGGCAAACCGTTATGTACGATTGCTGAGACGAGATTGATCGACGTATATCAGCTGCTGGGCAAGCACTCATTTACGTTTCATCTGGATAAAGAACGCGGCATACTCGATATTATGAACCCGCTTCAAGGATGTCGAATTGTACTGGAAAGCAAGATGGCCGAAATTGTGGATCGGTTGTGGTATCCTATTCAGTCTACGCTGTCCCAGGCTGGATTAAGAGTTACGATTGTGGATTCAGAGGACACGCGTAAGCAGATGTTGAATGAATCCAACAATCAGCGGCAAGGCATATGGATATCTGCTGTTCAGGATGATGCCATGGAAGTAAGCGTGCATTACTTTTTCCATCATCGAAAGCAGAGCAAGCAGTTGTCCCAACTGCTGATCATGAACCTGTTGAAGTACAGTGAGCTGCCAATCCGCGGCGCAAGCTTGAATTGGAAGGATCGCTCGAACTATCAATTGTCATTGGCAGGACAGTCATGGACCACTGTTGCTTTAACGTATGGCGGATTTTTGCGGTTGTCTACCGAACAGTTGATGCAATTGGCGAATGGAATTATGCGTGCCGCCGCCTCTTTCTTCTCGTATCTGCCTATTCTTGATGTCATTGAGAAGCTTCGAGCGATGGAGAAGAGAGATGGATTCGAAGTGAAGAGTGCGATGACAGAACAACCAGCGGGTATTGCAGAACCGCATCAGGAAGACATAGTCTCGTTGCAAGTGGAACATACTCAAGAAGCACAAGTTCAGCCTTCACCTCAGACGGAAGCTATTGCGTATTCGCATGAACAAGTTGAGAAGCCGGGAAGGATCGTTCTTGAGGAGAAGTTTGCTCAAGAAGAAGAGCTATATTCTTCGCGTTATGATGAGCAATGCGTTGAAGCCACAGAAGAGGTGGAAACAGTTATCGAGCCAGAACAGGAGGAAGAGTGGGAACATACGGATAACGAATGGCAGTTTAATGCTGCAGAAATAGATGGCATGGCAGAAATTGTTGCAGACGAAAGCTACACTGAAGATCGCCTTGTCCATCATAGCATGACGGAAAATGAGCTTGCAGGGAATAAGGACTATGAGCAAGCAGGAAAGCATGTGGAAGTTGAGAAGGTTGAGAAGTATACGGAAGATAAGAAGAACTCTCTCACTTCGGATATTGCAATTCACAAACAACTGGATGATGAGCGTGAAGATAATAGGGCAGCAATGGCAGCGTCAGCAGATAGCCAGCTGGAAGGGGAACAGGAGGCTGACGAAATGTCCAATCATCTTAATTCAAAGCAAGCGCACAATGCTCTGCAGAATGAAGCAACAGATCATTCAGACAACGATGAGCATGCTCAGCAGCATGAGGAAAACAAGCGGCAAACCCCGAATTTTTCGACGTTTACATGGCTTCATGCGAACACCGTCAAGCGTAACGGAGATGCAAGCAACAAAGGTGTTGGAGAATATGCCTCGTTATTAAGCTATATGAACCAAAAATCGTTGACGAGCCAACCCCGCAAGGCAAAGCAGCCAGACTTGCTGACCATGCAAAGGGAGCGAGTAAAGCGTGAACAATCGCCTTCCGATCAATCGTAATATTGCGGCTCTGCGGATGACCGATTGCACGTATCGTGATATGGTGTGGCATTGCCTGCAGGAGAAGCCGCTGGAAGCATGCGGGCTGCTGTCAGGGAATGACGGACTCGCCAAGCGCTGCTGGCCTATCGTGAACATCGACCAGAGCCCAGTATCATTTACCATGGATATGGAGCAGTTGGATAGTGCACTGAAGCAAATGGAGAGAACTGGTGAGCAATTGCTTGCCGTATTCCATTCCCATCCCGCCTCGATTCCATATCCGTCGGCTTACGATATTGAGCATGCCGCATATCCATGTTCCTATATCATTGTCTCCTTGTCGCGGCTTCGCCCTCGTGTTCGAAGCTACCGAATTGAAGGAAATACAGCGCAGCCGGAGCCGATTCAGATCGTATCGTAACAAGGAATGAAGCATGATGCACACTGAAAAGAGCATCATGCTTCTTCACGTTTTCTATTAACTATTCTTTCTGCGACTTGCTGACATTTCCTTTACTACGAGTTTAAGAATGGACGTTAGAGAATGGATTGGTAAATGTCGGCAATAAAGGACAATCCAGCTGTGTTGACAGCGCCAGTTGTGAAGTAGTTTGTCACTTGGAATTGGAATACAAACTGTACGCTAAGTGCAAGTGTGATTAATCCAAGCGATGCTGGAATCGTATAGAAGCGCACATTTTGCCAGTTGTAAGGATTCGCAACATCTGTAGTTAAACCAGTAGTTGGATCCAAGGAGCCTCCAATCAATGGTACATTCAGGCCAGGAACTGGGAACAAGCTAATCTGGAATGGGCTGAAAGCTTGAATCGTTGCAACCACGGCGTTGTCGGCAAATACAGCCATCGCAATGACAAAGTCAGCTGCAATTCCAATAGTAAGCGGAATTGGTACAGAAACAGTAGCAAAACCGTGCGTTTCACCTGGGATGAATGTAGGTTGTGACCAGATGAATTGCGGATTCGGAACTGCTGCAAAAGGCCCGTTATCATTGTCGAATTTTGCGATCTGAGGCCAAATGCGCGGTGCGTTCCCTACGTTTACAACGTTTGGCGCTGCACCTGCCAATGCTAAAGTCGCTGCAGTTGCACTATTAGCAGCAGTAACTACGTTAGCTGTGCTGCTTACGATCCGTTGAATGGGAATAAGAACCATATTCGTAAACCTCCCCTTCATCATATGAGCGAAAGAATCCGCTAGAATTCTTTCTACACTGTTAATGTATGAAAGGGGATTGCTGTAAGATTGGATGAATTACTAGATTCATTCGTACAAACTTCTTCGAACCTTTGTATCTATGTCGGAGATGAGAATGGCTTCTGTCTCGATTTTCTTGAGCTATTGCTTTATTCCATGGTTGCGGATCGGAAACTAATGCTGGTCGGATTTTCTGCGGGAAATCGCTGATCGCCCGCAATGACAAATGCATGTACTTGCAGCGGTTCTACGAGGCGATCTATATCGCATGCAATGTGGACGTCTCTTAAATCGTTCCAGACACTTGGTTGAAGGAGGAGAGGCTCCATAGATTCAATTTGATATTCCCCGCTTCTACGACCGTAGGAAAACCAATCCTCGCGATCGAATCGCCAGCCGGTTTGCTGCTTCCCTTTCCGACTCTTATGAAGGCCATACACCTGGGCAAATTGTGGCGCTACCACTTTGCCGCTGACGTCGACGAATGCACTCGGGGATAGCTTGAGCAAAATATGTGAAAGCTGTACTGGTGCGGACGAGGTATTACGAAATCGGATATGGGCGATCAAATAGAGACGCTGCATTTCAAGATCGACATCTGCAGCAGTTTGCAGGATGACATCAATCGAAGTTGTTGCATGATTCGTCATGTACAAGCTCCTCTCAACGTGGATGTTTAGATATTTTTAATATAATTTGAGATAATCGTTCCTTCATATTGCTTTGAACGCGAGGTACAGCTTCTTTCTTCATTAATATATTTTCGTTGCTTCTAAGATCGTATAGTGCTTTGCGTATGTGAACTTCCTCTTGTAGGACTGCAATTCGTTCTCCCAACTGTTGTGCCTTGACTTGCCGAGACTGTTGGATTTGCTTCATCCGGACAAGTTCAAGCTTCATTTTTATGCTGCGTTCCTTCATTTGTGCAAGCGAATCGATGACAGACTTGGCCGCATCCATGCTATGTGTCAAGTTGCGCGTGGCTCGGTAGCCTTCGATATGTGCTGCTTCCATACCATTGAGTCCAACAAGTTCATCTTCATTGTCAGTTGCAATCCATTTCTGCGGAATCGTGGAGCTTGATTGCATATCCCTGATACATGTACATACTCTTGGACGTTGGATAGGCGATGTATATAAATCGCTCCATGTTTCTTGATCAATATGGTAGTGAATGCGGAACAGCAGTTCTTCTGTAACCCAGCTTAGGCAAAATTTCCCCTGATCGTATACAGACACGACATGCTCTGCATGGATGGGAGGGATGAGCGTATGGTTTTGAGCGGTCTTGGACCATTTCTTCTGCTTGTTCCAGTCATAGGCGGTGAAATAGAGCTTATTGCCCGTTTGTTGGAATAGGAAGACACTGACCCGTTCTTGAATGGGGGATAGCTCAAACGTCAATAGATCTGCTGCCGATTCAAGTTGTATATCAGGCAATGCAGCAACCGAGCTCCATTTGCAGGACGCAGGATGGAACGATTGTATGAGGAGCCTGACTTGCTGCTGTGGTGAAGCAGCAGACGCAATCAAGGCAAGGCATATCCAGACGTGCTCTTGCATGGAGAGCAGACGTAGAGAAAGAATCTCTTCTCCATGATGCACTACGGATGGAGATGACCAATGGATGCCTGACAACGATACATGCTCCACCCTCGAATGATATTGAAGGAAGGCATGGAGCTGGTTGCAGCAGCTCGTCAATTGAATATGGCGCACATGCTGGAAGATGCCGGATAACTCGCGTTTGTGCGCTTGCAAGGTACAGGGCTCGATTGCAATGTGGATGAGCTGATGGTGGATATTTACGTAAATGATGTGGACATAGTGTGCATTATCCAGGCATACTCCGTATACACCGGCCGCATCGTGGAATGTAATAGGCTTAGGTCTTTCGAGCAGGCAATGATCCAGCGGGTCGAAAAGCAATCCGTGGTCAGTGCTTCGCAATGAAGAGAAATGATATCGGGTAGACAACAGCGTTCTCATCATCGAATGGCACCCCCTTGTTATACGCGAGCTTCTGGTATCATTGTATTCAACTGCCTCCTAAACTAGGATGAATTTCACGCTATTATAAGCAAGTCCCCGTTTTTCGAGAAACGGGCATAGTGTTTATACCAAATATGTTTTTGTGCATATAGTGATATACGGAGGTGAGCAAGGTGCTTGCATTTTGGGAAAGAATCATATTGCCACTATTGCAATCATTTGGCGTAAAACGAATTGTAGAGATTGGTGCGGAGCATGGGTTGAATACAAGCAATTTACTGCAATATTGTCGTGCGGTGAACGGTGAGTTATTTGTTATCGATCCCGCCCCGAGATTTGATATTCTGGAGTATAAAAGGCACTTTCACAAGGAATTTCATATGCTGGTAGATTATAGCTTAGAGGTTCTTCCGAACCTGAATCAATATGATTGTATCCTGATTGACGGGGATCACAATTGGTATACCGTGTATCATGAGCTGAAGCTAGTGGAATTAATGGCTCAGCAGCAAGCGCGATTTCCACTGGTTTTCTTACACGACACACAGTGGCCGTATGGAAGAAGAGATATGTATTATTTTCCTGAATCGATACCGGCTGGCTTTGTCCATCCCTATGCGAAAATGGGAATGGTGCCAGGTATCTTGCAACTCGTACCCCATGGCGGAGCGAACAACATGCTGAACAATGCCCTCTATGAAGGCGGAGAACGCAACGGCGTGCTCACTGCTGTTGAGGATTTCTTGAAACAAACCCCTTGGCATGTAAGCTTTCATCAGGCCTTGTCGAATAGTGGTCTGGGCATTATTACACCGAAGCATGAATCGATCGATGCGCATATTCAAGCCGTTTTGACTAATTCGGGGTTGTAGATGCTAGGGGCTGCAAATGTTTGAAAAAGGAGATGCGGGGCTGAGGCTCCATTATTTAGTATCGATATACTCGTACTGAATCCGATCGAGAGATCGAGATCACGAAGCAATGTGTCAGTATACACCGGCTAGGCCAAATCGGCCATAACCCGTTTACGCTTTTGGAACAAAATAATAAATATTCGAAAAAAAGTGGAGACAAAGATGTGTAGATTCATTATTTAATTATGCCGATGGATATGGGCAGATGCCATGAGAGCATAAAAATCATCCATACTTGTCTCAAGCAAACGCGTATTCTAGCCGCAGATAGTAAAAACGAATCTGCGGCTAGAAATACATACGCCGGCGGTATAATCATTGTATGATTATAGACCTGATCTTTCGATTATGCTTTGAACCTCTCTATTGAAGTAATGATGCGTTTCCGTAAAGTCTGGCATGATGATGCCAAGCCCGAACTGACTGCGCACTCGATGCAGCTGCAGCGGGATGTTAGTTTCCTTCATGAAGTCCTCTACCGCAGTTAACACTCCATTGCGATCCCCATTTTCATAGGCAGCGTTATGGACAGATGAATTATGTCCATTGTCAACGAGTTCATTTATCCCCGGCAAAATCCCTTTTTTTGCGCTAGGCTTGCGATATTCCTCCGGAATAGATTCCGGAAAATAATACATATCCCGTCTGCCGTAGGGCCATTCCAGATCATGCAGGAATATTATCGGGAATTTCTTGATGCGCTCAAATTGCTTCAATTCATTGTATACGGTATACCAATTATGATCGCCATCTATAAAGGCAGCATCGCATGTATGAATATGGGGCAGAACCTTCAAGCTGTAATCCTGAACGAGAAGGAACTTGTGCGCATACATGTGCTTCATTCGCTCAATATCGAACAGAGGATACGGGTCGATGGCTATTAACTGACCATTCTCCACTGGCTTGAGATATTCAAGCAAATTAACAGTGTTATATCCTTGCGCGCATCCTATTTCTACGATCACTTTCGGCCTTGTCAGCTCAAGAATCGGATAAACGACCTGTTTCCAGAAATAAATCACTTCAGTTGCCTCCCATGATCACCACGTTTTGTACGTGAGAATGAATTCTTCGATTCTACTGGAGAGAAGGAGGGGCCATGCGGCTGTGATTTTCTCCAGTGGCCAATCCCACCATGCGATACGCTGCAAATCGTCAATGATGGAAGGGGGGAAGCGATAACGAATCACACGAGCTGGGTTGCCGCCGGCAATCGCATAAGCAGGAATGTCCTTAGTAACGATGCTCCTTGCTGCTATGACTGCGCCGTTGCCAATCGATACTCCAGAAAGAATCAACGAGTCGAAGCCAATCCATACATCGTGGCCAATCGTAACATCTCCCTTTGTTTTGGGATGTCCTAGGAAAGCTGCTGCACTAGGGAATAGTGGGTTGAAGGGGTAGGTGGTAACCCAGTCCACGTTATGTTCGCCGCCCAACATTATTGTCGTATTTAAAGCTAAAGAACAGAACTTTCCGATCGTCAAGGAAGCTTTCTCTCCCCATGTAAAGATGTGAGGAATACCGTAGGTCCAATCACCGATTTGGTATTGTTGAAAAGCTGGGTTATGGTTCAAGAAGATACTCATTCGATCTCCCCCCCTCCCCTGAGATGTTAATGCTGGTGATAGCTTGCTGCTCTCCACATATTTAAGTAATGCTGGAGTGTGGTAATCGTTTCGTCCGATACAGCATTGCCCTTAATACCGATCCCGATGACAGTGTGCGGAAACAATTCCTCCCCAGCATAATCAGTGATAACCGTATCAAATGGTTTCAAAATGCTAGCGAATGCTTGCGGCGTAAAGCGCCAATAATCTGCCGGGTAGTCATGGATTGGGAAATTCATAACAGAAGTAATGATAGCAATACCGTTTGGCTTTAAGATGCGATGCACTTCTTGCATCGCAAGTCGGGGATCCTCCACGTGCTCAAGCGTATCCAAGGAGATAACAAGTCCGGCTGTTTCCGCAGGAAGATCAATATGATGGAGATCCAAGATCATATCTACACCTACACCAGGACGCATATCACATCCGACATAAGGTTTGCCTGGGAAGAAGGGACGCAAATCAGCGAATCCTTCCTGACCTTGCACTTGATACGCTCCAAATTCATATACTGGCACTTCATAGGGGAGAATGTCCGAACATATTTTCACCAAATTTTTAACGATTTGTCTCATTTCTTCACTCCTTATTCATATACCATCACCTAAATCTAGTCTCACTGTATTCAGGAATGATGGAGATGTTGAATAGGCTCCTATCCATTTGTTATTTAGCGCCCTTTTCGGTCAAATACACAGTCAAATTGGAACCTGTGCTAATACACTAATGTAAATGACCGTATCATCCGTAATGTGTATGGAGGGATCGAGTTTGAATATCATCCAGACGTTACACCAGATGTTCCGCTTGGAAGAGGAAGCATTCGTGTCGGAACTATATAGGCAGGTGTTGAACAGAGAGCCGGATTTGGCTGGTCTGAGCCATTTTGTTGGACTGCTGCGCGCAGGGCATACGAAGCTCACGATTATGATTCAGTTCATGAAGAGCAAAGAGTTGAAGCAGGCTTTTACCCGCGAAGGTAGGATCGATATGGGGGGGGCACCTTTTCGTATCTTTCATCGCATTTATTCCTTATTAACGATCGATCCGAATGAATTTCCACATGAGCTATATCGAGAAATGCTTTGCAGAGAAGTAGAAGAGGGTGCATTTTGGCACTATTCCATCCTATTAAGACAGGGAAAGCCTCGTTTCTCGATTATTGTAGGTGTTCTTATGTCGCCTGAATGCCAAATGCTGCTACGTGCCCCCCAAGCGCCAAGACATAATGGACCTGTTGATTTCGGAAGATTTGAAATTTTGGAATACCCTCCCGCCAAGTCGATTGAAAATTGTACACCTGCACCTTCGCTTCGGCGCAAAGTGTCCATTGTCATCCTGACGTGGAACGGATTGGAGCATACGAAGCAATGTCTTGCTTCACTCGCTCCCATGGCTTCCCATGAACTGGTTAATATTGTGGTGCTGGATAACGGGAGTACGGATGGAACCGTAGCTTATCTCCGTGGTTTGAACTGGGTTACGTTAATTGAGAGCCCCCAAAATATTGGCTTTACGGCCGGCAATAATTTTGCGATTGCTCACTGTGATCTGGAAAGCGATATTTTGCTATTGAATAACGATATTTTAATTTCGCAGGCGGATTGGTTGGAGCGGCTGCAGGAGACGGCTTTCTCCTCCCCAGATATCGGAGTAGTGGGCTGCAGATTGCGCGGCGAAGACGGGAAGGTGCAGCATGCAGGGACGTACATTTTTGAGGAAACGTGCTGGGGGCAGCAAATCGGTGGAATGCAGACAGATATACGTCAATATGAAGGTGTACGCGATGTACAAGGGGTTGTATTTGCATGTGCTTATGTGAAGCGCGAACTCATTAATGTCATCGGTTCATTGGATACTGATTATTTTGCGTATTTTGAAGACACAGATTATTGTCTGCGAACGCTGGCCGCAGGATTTCGAGTTATCTACGATGGTCGGGTAACGTTGATTCATGCGCAAAATACTTCTACGAAGGTGAATAATGTAGACTTTAATCAGTTGTTCTTGCAGTCACAAGCTATATTCCGCAATAAATGGGGCCATCATCTTGCAGGGCAATATCAAGCTCACTTGAACTGGCATTCCATCGTCAATCTGCCTAGCGGATATGCGAATTCCTCCCGCAACCTTATGATCGCCCTCGACGAGCAGCATATTAAAATGCATTATCGTTATGTGTATGGCCCCGGAACACCCTTCCATACGAAGGAGCCTAATATGAGCGATGATTATCGCGTAAATATATTCAGCATGCGCAATCGAGATGCATCGGCCCCTGAGGTAGTATACGGACAAGGCGACGTGTTTTTCAAAAATGAGGGCAGATACAAAATCGGCTATACGATGCTGGAAGTGGACGGCTTGCCTGAAGAATGGGTGCGTCAGTGCAATCGAATGAACGAAGTGTGGGTTCCGTCCAGCTTCAATGTGGAAACCTTCCGCAACAGCGGGGTTCATGTCCCGATTCATGTCATCCCATTAGGGATTGATCCGAATTTTTTCAACCCAAACATCCGTTCCTTCCGCTTCTCAGAAAAATTTACGTTTTTGAGTGTATTCGAATGGGGAGAACGTAAGGCCCCTGAGGAAATGCTGCGAACATTCGCAAATGAGTTCGCCTTCGATGATGTGGTGCTCGTCTGCAAAATAACGAACAAAGATCCAGAAGTGAATGTGCGTGCGGAAATTCGGAAGCTGAATCTGAAGCATGCAGAATCCAAGATCATCATTATCGAGAATCAAACCATTCCGTCCTATTTGCTCGGAAGCTTGTATCGTTCGGCAGACTGCTTTGTGTTGCCTACAAGGGGAGAGGGCTGGGGCATGCCGATTTTGGAGTCGATGGCTTGCGGCATTCCGGTTATCGCGACAGATTGGAGCGCACAGCGAGACTTTTTGAACATTCATACCGGGTACCCCATTCAAGTGAAGAGACTGGTTCCGGCTGTAGCAAAATGTCCGTATTATAAAGGTTTTCAGTGGGCAGAACCGGATTATGAGCATCTGGCTCATCTGATGCGCCATGTATATGAGAATCAAGAGATAGTGAAGGAGCGAAGCCTGTACATCTCGCAACTAGTGCTGTCACACTGGACGTGGGAAAATTCCGCGAAAAAAATAGCGGAACGGGTTCGGCATTTATAACGGTGTAAGGAAAAGAAAAAAGGAGTGAGTGGCTATGCGTTACGTTGTGGGAATCCCGTACGTGAACCGCAAAGATTTATTGTACCGGGCAATAGACAGTATTGAGCTGTATAGAAAACATACTTACGTATTGGATAACTCTCCAACGCGCGAGCTGAGATATGACAGTGAATTGTCGCGGCGTGTTACCGTGTATGAGCCTCCTGTACCGCTGACATTTACCCAATCGATGAATTGGTTCCAGAAGGTGGCTGCCGATCAGGAAGCCGATGCGGTGTTCTATATGCATAATGATGCAGAGGCGCATCCGGGTACGCCAGAAGCATTTTTGGCCGTGCTTGAGGAACTGAAGAATAGTGGACGAAAGTGGGGGCTTGCCTTAACGAACTTTGATGCACTCGCTGCTTACAATATGGAGGCGGTAAGAGCTGCAGGATCATGGGATACTGTGTTCAGCAGTTATTTTGCCGATATAGACTATCATCGCAGGTTAAGACTTGCTGGTTATGATGAAGTGTTTACAGGGTTGGCGGTCGATCATCATGTAAGCTCAACAAGAAAGTCAGATGCTCGTTATAACTTTATTATTGATACCACCTGGCCCTTGTATGAACGGTATTATGAGCTGAAGTGGGGCGGCAAGATGGCTGAGGAAACATATATGACACCATTCAATCTTACGTAGTGGAGGAGATTGTCGTGCTGCTGTCTGACGTCAATGGGGTATACGACGCCGTATACAGCCTAGGTTCTAATTGCTACCCCGCACAGCGATTAGAACGTTATGGCTTGCGGCCATATAGCGGTGTGATCGATTGGATGTATTCCAATTCGACGCCAGGGGTAAGTATGCTGCTTCGCAATCGATTTGCCAAGTTCATGCATCCCGATCACTTTGTCGTGGAAAGCATCGTGTTTTACCATAACTATTGTGTGAGAGATCGGGTGTATCATGTCCAGTCTGTACATGATTTTTTGCATTCGGCTCGGCGGAGGGGAATTGCCTTAAAATATCCGACATTCATGGAGACCTTGCAGCGAAGAATTCATCGCTTCCTAACGAAGGCGGAGCACAGCAAGCGCCTCTTCTTCCTCCGTATGAACGCCTCCTATGATGAAGCCGCGGAGCTGGAGGCTGCTCTGGCTTCGCTCGTAAAGCACCAATTCAGCTTGCTGGTTGTGAATCCCGGCAGCGAGTATCGAGTAGTAGATCTGAACTGGCCGCTCGCCAATACATGTGGGCTAATGCTCCCTATTGGCTGGGATGAAGAGTGCGATAGAGTATGGAATGAAGTATTTGCCCATATCCGATATGAGGCTGCTAAATAAGATTCGTGCCGCTGGACATGAAATAGGCCCCACTCCGATAACAATCGGGTGGGGCCTATTTCATGGAACATTTACCGTTGCAATTGCGGCGCCACAGCGTGAAACACATTCGTCAAATTATTCATGATGCGCGGCCAATTGTAGTGCTGTGCCGTCGCCATGGCATTGGCCGTGATGTAGGCGGCGAATTGAGGATCGGTCAGTATGCGCAGGATACCTTGCGAAACGCCGGCAACATCCCCTTTTTCCACCAGAATACAATTCCACTCATTGTGACAGAATTCCTCGTTTCCTTCTGCCTTGGTAGTTACCACCGGAGCTCCGCAGGCCATTGCCTCTAATATAGGAAGCCCGAAGCCCTCGTGATAGGAGGTTTGGACGAATACTCCACAGTTGGCGTATAAATAGGCAACATGATGATCATCAGGATGAGAGAAATGTAAATGAGAGATCCCTTGCAGATGAGGCGGTTCTACGCCAAAGGTGATCATCGATGCTTGCGGAAGCCTGGAGCATACATCTTTCGCAGCTTGAACCGTAATATCAAAGCCTTTCAAATGCTGGCTCCGGCGGCTGCAGGCAAGAATCCGGAAAGGATCATAATCATGGGTGCGGTTCGGCTTATACAGATCGAAGTCTACCGCAATGGAAATATTGCTTGCGTGCTGCTGGAATCGCTCTAGCAGTTGCTTGGTCGTCCAATCCGCTATGGTCATCATATGCACGGGAACGCGGTACGTATTCCGAACTCGCTCTTGCATATCATTCCAGTTCGGGTAATAGCTTTCTTCAATATCCTGCACAAGGTACAGCGGCACGCCGCTTCCGCCACGATTGCGGTCACAGCTGTGCCATACGGCGGAGAGTGTTTTCCACCATGTTGCGACCTTAATGCAGTTCATTTGCTTCAAGTAGCGCATCATGGACGTATAATTGGCGAAGCGGCGAACAGGCACTTTAAGCGGGAACCAGTTTGGCTGCTTATCCAGCGCAAATAAATGTACTTTGACACCCATATCATGCAGTCGATTGACTTGCTCGAATACGTTGCGGATGCCGCCGGACAAGCCGGTCAATTCAAGCACGTATACGACTTCGAGAGGAGCTGTCATCGGATGATTTTCCCTCCCCATTTCATCCAGAATTTTTTTCTTGCTTCCATTTCTTTTTGTCTCCAATAGGGATTTTTGTTTGCTTTCGTCGTGCCTCGAGTATACCCTTCGGCATGGAGCGCACAGGCAGTTCCACAATATACAACACGGTAGCCTTGCATCTTGGCGCGATAACAGAGATCAACATCCTCAAAAGCAATGAAAAAGTCCTCGGATAATAGGCCAACCTGATCGAGGAGCTGCCTGCGTATGAGCATTAAAGCACCGGTTACAGCATTCATATCCTCCACGGCCAAGGCAGGCTCGTAGTCGGCGGGCTGCCGGCGGTAGCGGTGATCGAAATGCCCCTTTGCTGTCGGGATAACACCGCCATGCTGTATCGTTCTATCTGGGTAGAGAAGTCTCGCACCGACGATGCCGATTGCGGGATCACTATTCATGGTAGCGATCAGATGGTGGAGCCATCCGGGTTCATGAAAAAATACGTCATTATTGACGAGCAAGATGTACTGTCCCTTGGCGTGCCGAATGCCCAAATTGACGCTATGACTGAAGCCGTTATTGGTCGGCTTAGCAATGAATTGGACTTGAAGAGGAGCTGCCCATCTTGCCAACTCCTCCTGTATAGAGCCAGAGCTTCCATCATCGACAACGATAATTTCATAGGGCAAGTCGTGCACGGTATGGATGAAGCTGTGCACGCAATGCTTAACGAGATCGGTGTGATGGATTGTAGGAACAATGACACTAATCATAAGGTTGCCATCTCCCTTTTAACGCGAAGATATTTCCTGTAGACGATGCAGCATACGGGCTGCGCTTGCTTGCCATGTGAATTGCTCCTTTACCGTATGTCGTCCAAGAGCGGCCTTGGCGGCGGCTTCTTCCCGATTCACATACACATGCCTCATCAGTTGCCTTAAGTGCATGAGGTCAGGAACTGCCCACAGCATGCGGGAATTCCCAGGGTGAGCCGGCGCGAACTTTTGGACGGAGATAAGATATCCGTTGGCATCATTGACGAAATCAAGATGAGCCGACCAGCGTGTTGTAATGACAGGAAGGCCTGAAGCCATTGCCTCCATGACGGTTAAGCTCCACCCTTCCCCCCGAGTAGGGAGCACGTAGCTGTCGGCACTGTTGTAGAGCATTGCCAATTCCGGTTCACTCCAACTGTGTATGGCAGAGATAAGAATGATTGAGGAACGGGACTTTCCTGCCGTCTTGAAGGCAATTGAATCAATATAGGCTTGCTGACGGCCGATCTCCTCTTCCGTAGTGGAACGCGTTTTAATGATGAGGCACACATCCTCGGACTCTGCAAATTCTTCGAGGAAGGCGGTAATTAAGATATCAATGCCTTTGCGATCATCGAAGGAGCAGACGGATAAGAAGGTATAGCTTCGTTTGCCGGGAATCGGGAGCGGAGGATGATCGGGAGAGAACATGGTTGAATCGATACCGTATGGCATCACTTGAATTTTGTGCAAGGGAACTCCGGAACGGTGGAAGGTTTCCCGATTGAAGCTGGACGGCACCCATACTTCATCCATGCTGCTGCATCTTCTGGACCACATGAATGGTAGTCGACTGCATTCGTACATGGTCATGCCAATGGTGAATCGATGAATGTCCTTCACAAATTGAATCGCAGGGTAGTGAGTAAATACAATATGATTCTCTGGCAGTGGAGCGTGTGAAATCGCCTGCAAAGCAGCTTCTATGTCTGGCTCCATGGGAACTCTGACGACTTCAGGATGAATCGGAGTATAGTGAAATTGCACACCCATCTTCATAAGTTCAAGGACGACATGACGATTCGCCTTCGCATATCCAGTCGGTTCAAATATGGTGCCGATATTGTGAACATACATTGCGTCCGTTCCACCTCTCTACAAAAACGTGCTATATCCAAGCAACTTTAAATGCTCCACCATTTTTTTGATATCCTGCGTCCTTTCTTTCGGGCAGACGAGCACCACATCATCTGTAGCGACAACGACCAAATCCTCAATCCCGACAGTCGCTATCAGCTGCTCTGTTGCCCCATAAATGATACAGCGTTCCGTATCGATCCCTTCATAGAGACCATGAACAATATTAAGATGAGCATCAGATTGATGAATGCGCTCCAGCGCATTCCAATTGCCGAGATCATCCCAGCCGTAATGGACAGGAATCATATAAATGGATTCACATTTTTCGATGACGCCATAGTCAATGGATTGCTTCTTGAGACTACTGTATGCGGTTCTGAGCTGTTGTTGACCGTTCTCTTGACCGTTCAACATGGCCTTCATATCTAATAAGGCCTGGTACAGCTCAGGAAGGTGCAGATGAATCAGGTTCATAATCGTCGAAGCTCTCCAAATAAATGTCCCTGTGTTCCAATAGTGGCATCCGTCTGCGAAAATATTGGTCGCAATGTTCAGGTCGGGCTTTTCGATAAATTTTTCGACTGGGGTAATTATGGCTGACTTCGTTGCTGCTGAACTTCCTATGTTTCCTATTCCTCCTGCACTTCCAGAATGGCCAATGCTCTCCGCGTTCTGCTGGATACGAATGTAGCCATATCCAGTTTCGGGACGTGTTGGCTTGACGCCTAACGTAACGACACATTGCTCCTGTTCGGCACGATAGACGGCTGACCGCAATGCTTCATGAAAAGCATCCGTATCAGAGATATAGTGATCAGACGGTAATGTAATCAGAACAGGATCCTCGTCAGCCGCTATCATGTGAAGCGCAGAAAGACCGATACAGGCGGCTGTATCTCTCGCCATTGGCTCGACAATAATGTTCTTGAGCGGGAAATCTGGAAGTTGCCTGCGAATGATAGGAATGTACTCTTCAAGGGATACGATATAGATATGTTCGAGCGGCATATATTCAAGCATTCGCTGCAGTGTATCGGCGATCATGGATTGCTGGTGAAGAATGGGCAAAAATTGCTTGGGATAGTCTGCTCGGCTGAAAGGCCAAAATCTGGTTCCGGTTCCGCCAGCCAATATAACTGCCTTAACGGTCGTGATGTGAAACACCTCCTGAAAAAAGACAGTGATGACAATCATGGGTTATTACTACATATGTACCTAGTGGGGAAAAGGGCACGGCGATTGTCGGAGTGGATTTCTGAGGCGGAATGCTATAGTCTTAAAAGTAGATCGAAATCGAGAAAATGTGTTGAGATTCGTCATAGTATAGCAAGTGACAACAAGAGGTGAGAGGGTATGCACGATATTTCATTAGAACAGTGTATGGCATTGCGGGACAAGGAGGCAACGCTTGTTGATGTGCGTTCGCCAGGAGAATTCGCTGAATTCCGAATACCAGGAAGCATTAATATTCCCTTGTTCAACAATGAAGAACGGGCGGAAATCGGAACGATATACAAGCAGATAAGTATAGAAGCGGCCAAGGAGCGGGGCTTAGAGATCGCATCAGCCAAGCTTCCCTTATTATATAAGCAATTCAAGGAGCTGCCTGGCACGATCGTCATTTACTGCTGGCGGGGCGGCATGCGAAGCCGTACAATGGCTACGTGCATGTCTTTGATGGGGCTGAAGCCATACCGACTGTCAGGCGGCATTCGCACCTATCGTCAATGGATTCAAGAATCACTGGAGCAATATGAATGGCGAGTTCCGTGTGTGGTATTGTCAGGACATACGGGAACAGGGAAGACCGATATTCTGCGCCGTTTGCAAACAGAGGGATATCCCGTGCTTGATTTGGAAGAGATGGCCGGACACCGGGGGTCTGTATTTGGACATATCGGACAAGCTCCGAATAATCAGAAAATGTTCGATGCCATGCTGTACGAGAAGATGGAGCAGATGAAGGCCGCAAAAGTCCCTTGCATCCTGCTTGAGGCGGAAAGTCGAAGAATTGGCAAGGTCATGCTGCCTGAATTCCTGATGAACGCCAAGAAAGCCGGTACGGTGCTTGATATCCAACTGCCGATACAGGAGCGGGTTCGAAATATCGTAAAGGAATATGAGCCATCCAAGCATCCGATGGCCATTCGTGAAGCCTTTGCACGCATTCAGCGCCGTATGCATACGCCACATGCGCACGCTATTGCTGAGGCTCTTCGCATGGAGAACTATGGGGAAGCTGTGTCGCTCATGCTTACACACTACTATGATTCCCGGTACGATCATGCTTCCATCGGCTATGAAGGAGAGATACATTCAATTGCGGCAGCACATGTAGATGATGCATTGCGACAAATTAAGGCCCATCTTGGACGAATGGGACTATCATAGCACGAGTTACAGGCTTCACCTTTACCGTTAGGCGAAGGTGAAGCCTGTTGTCTGCGACAGGGCTGAAATGAGATCCTGTGCAGCCTTCTCCGGTGAAAAATGAGAAAGTGTATGCTGCATGGCAATTTGTCCCTTGATGGCAGCTTCCTCATAATTGGATACTACGTTCCGCATTAAGCAGCGCAGTGCTTCGATCGATGATTCGGCCCACAACTGATCCGGCTGATATCCTTGATAATAAGGCTGAGGGGTTACAGGGACGAGATGGTAGGGAATTAAGTAGCTGTTATATTCATTCAAAAAATCTAGATGGCCGCCCCATCCGGTCACAATAATAGGCACTCCCCGCATGGCGGCTTCCAACACAGGGTAACCGACACCTTCCCCACGGCTCGGCAGCACAAAAGCATGACTACTTCGATATAAGGCATCCATCTCCATCTCACTGCGCAGCTCCAGATCAAGATAGACAGGCGCGGGATGATGCGGTAACTGGAGTTCTTTCTTCAAACGCTCCACAATATGATACAAGTCTGGAGAACCTGCGGTCTTAATAATGAGAGAAACAGGATCATTTGCGGTAAATTCACTCCAAAATGCTTTGAGCAAAATATCGATTCCTTTGCGATCGATCCAAGAGCAAACGGATAAAAAACGAAATGGCGGCAAATGGTTTACATATGCGGGTGTGTATTCTAGCGAAGGTGGATGAAAGGGCTCGGATAGACAAGGCCGAACGTGATACAGTGGTACTTGGACACCGGATTGACGAAATACGCTGATGTTATGGATGCTGGGCAATAGAACGCCGCTCATTTGATTCGCTTGCTTAATCCAGTTATCCGGTATTTTGGAGGTTTCCCAATAGGTAAATCCGAAAGAAGCTCGTAGCTTTCTTCGCCAAAAATCCGGGATGTAGTGATAGACGCTAACTCGCTGCACAGTGCTACGCCGCTTTCGGAGCATGTGCTCCAGCACGGCTTGTTGTTCGGCTGGTAGCCCTACCTGTGGCAGCCCTTGATAGGTTTCAAGCTTCACATCTACTCCTGCAGCATGCAGTGCGAGTACATATTCTCTGGTTGCCTTGGCATATCCACTGGAATCAAATGCAGCGCCATGCCATATGATTTGCGCCATCCTCATGTTCCCCTCCAATCTCTATCGTCATTTTACTCGCAAACTGGCACGATGTGTCACGGCTATTCCCACGAATCTTAGCACAGTAGGCCGCATATTGATTAACTGATTGACTGCATTCAGCAAGATATTGCTTCTAAGGAGTGTGGATAATGAGGATTATGATATGGTGTGCCAATATGATATCTGCTGGTGGTGGAGCCAGATTATTATCAAATATGCTGCCTGCCATGGCCAGACAGGTTGATATTGATCTTGTCAGACTAGTCATCTCGCCTGATACGAAATTCAAGGAGCGTTTGGATACATCCGGCTACCCCAATATTGATATTGTGTATTTTAGCGGAAGCATTCAATCGCCCGAAGCAAGTATACTATTAGCGGATTGTCATGTTGTTTATTTCTTTTGGCCGCATGGGCCAGCTTATGTGAAGGTAGCTCTTCCGACGATATGCACCTTTCATGATGCAACGATCTTTGACTTTGTACCACCATATGTGTCAGGCTCAATCATCCAGCAAGCTTGGCGGGACGCACAGGAATGGCTACGTAATATGACCTCGATTGTCGTGTCTTCGCGTCATGTGCAAAATCGATTAATTCATTATTTCGGTGAGGTGGGCAATAACGCGACTATTATCCCACATGCCATATTGCCCGCAGATCCAATAAAACACTTGAACAAGGAGACGATAAGTGCTGATGTCGCTGTACGTCTCCCGCCGCTATATATCGTATATCCGAGTAATATATCTCCGCACAAAAACCACTATAATTTGCTGCTGGGCTATTCCCGCTGCACCGCTTCTGGCAAAGTTCCTCTCGTTCTGTTTGGCCATAATACGGAATTGCTGCGCTCTGCTCCTCCACTGTGGCCGGAACAGTTGTATGTGCCTACGCTGATATCATTAATGGAGAGATCGGGACTCCGCGTGGATGCAGACATTTATCCATTAGGATTCATTCAGGATTCGAATGTGATTCCTATAATCAGGAAAGCCCAGGCGCTCATTATGCCGAGCATGTCGGAGGGTGGCGGGAGCTACCCTGTTGAAGAAGCACTGCGGCTCGGAGTACCAGTACTATGCTCAGATATCCCTGTAATGAGAGAACATTTGGCAAGGCATAGTGCAGATATCCTTTGGTTCGATCCAGAATCTCCGGATTCCATCGCTCAGGCATTGCAGCTTCTTTTTGATAACTACAATCATTATAAATCGTCAGCGCAGCAAGGCATGCATGATCCGACGGATACATGGGATCAGATCGCGAGTCAATATATACATGTATTCCGTGTAGCGTACTTGAAATATTACGGCATGATATAGAACGTTTGCTGCTAGGCTAGGTACGTGTTTGTCTATATTAGAGCCGAGAGATAAGGCTTATAAGGAATTAGTTGCTACGTGCTGGAGCAGGGCATAGTACTCGTTGGCTACATCCGACCAGCTTCGCTGCAAGGCTCCTTGAATGACTTCCTGCTGCCTAGGCAGCAAAGTATAGCGGAATACCCAAAGCGCTCTCATACTAGCTACAATTTCATCTACAGAGTAAGGATTAAAAGCAAGGAAGGCGCTCATGTCTGAAATAAGTTCATTCGATACTTCGATATTGGCGGCGGCAACAGGAGTTCCGACTGTCAAGGATTCAAGTATCGGGAATGGGCAGCTGCCTTCAAACAAGGTTGGAACGATGGTGCCTACTGCGTATTTGTATAGGGAAGGCAGGTCGGAGGTCGGAATTCTGCCAATGAACATGAGACCGTTCAATATTTCAGGATCATGGATCTGGTGCAGCATGTGCATGACTTCTGCCTGCTTTGGATTGTTAGATAATTGATCTGTAAAAACAAGGCGCAGGCGAGAGTGGTATCCATCGATGGACTGTCTGAATTTAATATAGGCAGCGATGAGCCGTTCAAAGTTTTTGTGAAGGCGAAGTACAGTTGGAAATACCATGTATTCATAAGGAAGTTGATATTTCATTCTGAAATGGGCTTCATTCAGGAATGAAAATGACTGATACTCGTCACTGGGTGGAGCGAGCCGGATGACATGTGTTTTGTGAACAGGCAAACCGGCAATTCCGATCGCGTGATGAGTTCGTACATAATTCGAGTTCGAGACAACTGCGGCGGCTTTGTGCAAAATATAGTACCCGTTGCGATCCACCCGATGGCAAAACTCCGGATAGGTGGAGAAATAAAGCTCTTTAAACTGATGGTGCACGAGATCATGCAGGCATAGGATGTATGGCTTTCTTAAAAACATAGCTAGATCAAGTGTAAGAATCGGCACAATCCATACCTCAGCAGGCACATGAGTATTAAAGTGTTCTACATTGTTGTGATGATGAATATGGACGCGGCCAGGAAACATATTCCTGAGAGGAGAGAAGGTGTGTTCAGCATCTGCAAAATTGTATCCCGTCGCAGCAATATGAATGTGTATATGCGGAAAATTAGTCAACATGCCTCTCGTCAGCCGATAGAGAAAACGTCCAATTCCCTCTCCATCCATGGCAAGTGGATGCGGATAGGCCAGAAATATCCCGACATGCTGCACGATTCCCGAGTGAGCTGCGGGGACAGACGGATCGGGTTTCAACGGAGGCAGCGGCTGTGCAAGCAGGTGATGGAATTCCGGGGAATTAAAAAATTGCCGAATCATGAGCTTTTTGCTATGTCGGGCCTGTAATCCTTGTATATGACTTCGCAAGCCTAACGTATCTGGACAGCGGCACAACAGTTCATCGTAGAGCGAATGAATAAAGAAAAAAGGCTCTGCAGCGTAAAAACGCCGAAAAAGGTTTGCTGCGGTAAGGGCCTCCGTGGGAATAAAACTGGCAGGAGGCCGAAGATAGTTTTGTTCTGCTTCACTACTGCACATGACTTGCTCAATAATGGCTGCCTTTGTTTTGTGAGAAGCCAGCAGCCTTGAATAGTGCTGATATTCTATTGCTCCCGGCTCCCGGTGGAGGAATTGCCGGAAGAGCTCTGCGATGAAATGGTTCCCATCAAGCCGTATAATTGCTTGTATGAAATGGATAATTCGAAACTGCTGGTTCAAAGGTGTCTCCTCCTAACAGCTCAGTTGATGTCATAGTACCTCTTGAAGCGTTTGGCAGATGTACTGAACGTCGTGCTCACTTAATTCGCCATGGCTGGGTAGATTCATGCCTTGGGCTGCAATTCGGTTGGCGACTGGATATTCATCGAGCAGCTGACCATTCCGATACGGAGGAAGAATATGCATGGGATAGAAGAAAGGTCTGGTTTCAATGCCTTTATCCTTCAACAATTGCATAATCTGATCTCGCTGCTGCTCGGAATAGCCGTTCAATACAACGCTGAACATCCAAAATACATTTTTGGCCCATATCTGTTGTACAGGCAGTGCCAGTCTATCGTCGTGCTTTAAATAATCATAATAGTGCATCGCTACCCGGATACGCTGTCGAATATGCCATTCTACCTTTTCCAATTGGGCGCAGCCTATAGCGGCCTGAATGTTCGTCATCCGATAGTTGTAGCCGATAACCGGATGCCAATACTTTTTATTTTTATCAATGCCCTGACCCCTCAACAGCCTGATTTTATCCGCGATCTCATCGTTGTCTGTTGTGATAATGCCGCCTTCTCCGGTTGTAATGACCTTATTGCCGAATAGGCTGAATGTTGCTGTATGGCCTAGCGAACCAGCCATTCTGCCTTTATATTGAGCGCCAATTGCTTCAGCAGCATCCTCGATCACGAACAAATCGTATCGCTCTGCGAGCCTCATGATTGGATCCATATCGGCCGGATGACCATACAAGTGAACAGCAATGATTCCTTTTGTACGGGCAGTTATTTTTTGTTCGATTGCACGAACGTCCATGTTCCACGTATCAGCTTCTACGTCGACAAATACAGGAACTGCACCGCAATAGGCAACTGCATTGGCTGTGGCAACAAACGTTAGTGTAGGTACGATCACCTCGTCTCCCGGCTCGACGCCGTGAGCCAGCAGAGCAAGATGCAGAGCCGCTGTTCCATTGCTGCAGGCAATGGCATGCTCGGTCTGGCAAAGAGCTGCAAATTGCTTCTCGAATTGTCCCAAATATGGGCCGTTGGAAGAAATCCACGTCGTATTCAAACAGTCCAACACATACTTCGTTTCATTCCCATTCAAAATGGGGGTTGCTATTGGGTAGTATTTATTCATGTTTTTCCCTCCAACATTCATGTCTGCAAGTAGAGCGGTTTAACATGGAGTCTGCTTAATGACGCGAGCTGGAACCCCGACAGCAACACATGATTCAGGAATATTACGTATGGCAACAGAACCAGCCCCCAAAATAGACCATGCTCCAATAGTAATCCCGTCGATTACGCTGGATCCCGTGCCGAGGAAACTTCCTTCCTTCACATGTACATTTCCAGAGAGTGTGGCGCCAGGAGCGACATGACATGCCTGTTCTATGATGGATTCATGATCGATAGAGGCACCTGTGTTAATAATGGAGTAATTATGAATGTGAGCTTCTGCATTCAAAACAGCGTTAGGCATGATTGCAATTCCTCTTCCAAGCTGGGCGGTGGAAGATATATAAGCAGACGGACTGATGGCGTTAATTAAGGTAAAGCCTAACTGTTGAACTTGAGTGGCTATGTTATATCTTCGCTTGTTGTCTCCGATGGCGACGAAGGCATGATGGATACCGCTCTCGAATAAAGAAGGCAAGATAGAATCATTGCCGAGTATAGGAATTCCCATAATCTCCTTTTTTTGTGAGTGATCCGTACATCCAACAATCTCTATCGATTCATTGTGCTGCAAAATATCGATTATGACTTTCGAATGGCCTCCTGCGCCAATGATCACGGTTTTCTGCATGCTTGACACGAAGCATTTCCTCCTGACCACATTGTCTGTACTGTTACATTATGATGATTGTCAGGAGGACGACTTAGGCAGAACAAATGATTGACCCTAAAATGGGTGTATTGCTGTATATAAAACAAATCTAGTGTTGATACAAGATTGCTGCTGATACGTCGATATTTTTTCTTGTTATGTTAAAAACGGTATGATCAATATGAAGTAAGCCGGATTGCAAAAAAACGGATGCAGGCATGCTGGCCTGCATCCGTCATTCTAATGATCAGTTCATTTCATGAGGGTGATATTGGAATCTGCCCAGATACGAAGACAATAGCAAACATCTACTGGATCCCGGCTAGAAGAAGTACGTTCTGCAGCTTATCCATATTAACAACCAAGTTGTCTGCCCCCCCAACAGGCTTGGCGGGATATTCAATGTCGCAGATGACTTCATAGTAGTCGAGTCCTGCATGATTGCTTATTTTCCAGAAATAGTCGTCCGTTATCGTGTGCGGAGTAAGCTCGATGACTTTCGTACCTGGATTGCAAAATGCGAAATTGATATTTCCGCTCCCGAATGGTGCAACAATAACCTTGGCAGATGAATACATGGCAATTTTCTCTGTTGTTGTTAAAGGAGTAAGTACAATTTTAGTGAATCCTTTGGATTGCAGCAGTTCCATGACCTCATCTTCATTTATGACATATCGAGCATAGGCATCTTGCCGTGAGACATAGATTCGTTCGTACCCTGGAATAGGGCTGATCAAATGGTTATCTTTTAGCTGGTGACGTATATATTGGTATGCCCATCGGGGGCTTTTGCCTATCATCCATGGCACGGCAGGAACAAGCAGTTGATCGGCGACGAGATGAAAATCATTTTGCTCTACTTGTATGATCTTGTCGCGCGGGATGCCGAGCATGTCCAAGGATTCATATTGGAATGAATGCGTTAGTTTGCCGATGACGTACTTCTCGATGCAAGCACCGCTCTGCTGAAGTAAATGAAATCGCGGCAAAATGTCAAAAAACCAATGACCGAATATGGCTTGTGTAAACGCTACTTCAGGAATATTCCATCCCCACACAACAGTGCCAACCGTTCCTGATTGGTAGATGGGTGGAGGGAGTATGGACATATTATAGGGGTAAAAATACTCGACATCGAGCAAGCGCTTGTTATCCGGTGTGATGACATAGCAGTTCCCCGTAGCAAGGCGACCAGTTGGCACGGTAGCTACAAAGGCTTCCTCATAGCTGCATACTATTGGCCATCGCATAGGATCGAACCCCTTTGTTGGCCGTAGCACGAGCGTTTCTTGCGGGTGAATCACTTTATAGATTGTTTCGATTGGGATCTGGTGCCCATTTGCATAGAAAATGGCCCACTCTTTCGTTCGTCCATAGTATTGATCAGGGATGGTAAACATCCTCACTTCCCTCCCTATAATAGACTTGTCCTCTAGCTATTTGTGTTTGAGGGAAATCTATTGCTAGATTATGTGATTATTTTATGTGGAAATGAACGCAGGGGGACGGCGTATGAGAAAGAGGCGGACACATTTCTACAATAATTGTGATAGATTCATAAGGCGGTTAGTCTATTATCTTTTTAGATAAATGAGCCTTCTCTGCACATAAAACTAGCTAGGCCTATATCCCAGCTAGTTCAAGAGTCCGTTTAAGCTTATTCGTATCAACAATTAGATTATCTGAGCCACATGCAGGCTTGGGAGGGAGTTCTACGTCGCATATAACTTCATAGTATTCGAGCTTTGCAAGACAGCTGATTCTCCAGAAGTAATCATCGACAATTGAGTATGGTGTGAGCTCTATGATCTTTGTGTCTGGTTGGCAAAAGACAAGATTCGCATTACCGCTGCCTATGGGGGCGATGATCTCTTTGGCGGAAGCAAATAACGTGATTTTCTCTTGCACAGACAATGTGGTTAAAGCTACGCATTTATAGCCTTTGGATGCCAACAAACTCATTACTTCCTCTTCGTTGAGCACATAACGCATTTTGGCGTCTTTTCTTGTAATATATATTTTCTCATAACCCTTCATCGGTTGTATGGAATGCATAGATTGGAGGCGCTCTCTTATGAATTGGAAAGCCCAGTGAGGACTTTTTCCAATGATAACGGGGACGGCAGGTACAACTAATGTCTTGGCTTGAAAATGGAAGTCATTCGAGTCGACTTGTATAAGTTTGTCTAAAGGGAGACCGAGCATCTGAAGCGATTCATATTGAAAGGAGTGACTCAGCTTGCCAATTACGTATTTATCGATAGGGATCCCGCTTCGTTCCAACAGGCATAGACGCGGCAATATATCAAACATCCAGTGTCCCAATATATCCTGAGTTCGGGCGACTTCAGCAATATTCCATCCCCAGAACAGAACAGCAGCCGTCCCCTCAAAAAAGGATGGAGAGGGCAATCTAGTGAACGAATAAGGGTAGGCGAGCTCGACATCGAGAAGGCGTTTATTATCGGGTGTAACCACGTAGCAATTGCCTGTTGCGAGGCGGCCATGGGGAATGCTCGCTACGAACGCCTCATCATAATGGCAGATCGGTGGCCAACGTGGAGGATCGAGACCTCTAGGGGCTTGCATGTGCAACGTATGTTGTGGAAAAATTGTTTTGTACACTTGTTCAAGCGGGCAGTGCTGCTCGAATGCATAGGTCTGAGCCCAAGTGCTCGTCTTATTATGAAATTGCATAGGAATGGTGTACATATGTCTTAGCCTTACCTCCATTTTATTTCATAAGGATGTGAGTATCGCAATACTAATTCATCATCAAGATATAACATTCTATAGCTATGCTGAATTAGAAGATACGGCCAATCATGGCATAGTAAAGTACAATTTAGCGGGATCGCATCAACCTGAAATTTTCTCTAATAGTTAACCGAATGGGGATTTTCTTATAGTCAACTATGCACAGTTCGATATGAATACCCCTTTAATAGTTTTTACCTATAAAAACAATAGATTTTATATCTTAGTCAACTCCGTCTGTTTGTGATACAACAGGAATAACATTATTTGAACGAGGAGTGGCAGATATGGCAGAAGTGAAAAAAATTGCGGTTATTGCCGGCGATGGGATCGGACCGGAAGTTGTAAGAGAGGCAGAAAAGGTATTGAAGCGTACGGAAGAGCTGTTCGGATATCGGTTCGAAACAAGTCACGGACTGTTCGGGGGAATTGCGATCGATGAGAAGGGAACTCCACTGCCTGAGGATACGCTGGCGCTATGTAAGAATGCAGACGCAGTTCTGCTTGGAGCGGTTGGGGGGCCGAAATGGGATAACAATGCTAAAGAGCTTCGTCCGGAGACAGGATTGCTCGGAATCCGCAAGGCGCTTGGGTTGTTCTCAAATATTCGACCCGCTGTCGTATTTGACTGCTTGAAGGATGCATCTACACTGAAGCCTGAAGTGCTTGAAGGCACGGATTTAATCGTCGTTCGCGAGCTGACGGGCGGCATTTATTTCGGAGAGAAATTCCGCCGCGACGGAGAGCATGGACAAGAAGCAGTGGATACTTGCGTATATAATGTGAAGGAAGTGGAGCGCATCGTGCGTCAAGCGTTCGAAGTTGCACAGAAACGACGCAAGAAGCTGGCTTCCGTTGATAAGGCGAACGTGCTGGAGACTTCACGCTTGTGGAGAGAAACGGTAAACCGCGTTGCGCCGGAATACCCCGATGTAGAGCTGGAGCATGTATTGGTTGATAACTGTGCAATGCAATTGCTGCGCCGTCCGGCCAGCTTTGATGTCATCGTTACGGAGAATATGTTCGGTGACATTCTAAGTGATGAGGCAGCTATGCTTACAGGATCGATCGGCATGCTGTCCTCCGCTTCCTTGGGCGAGGGCAGCTTCGGGCTGTATGAGCCGGTTCATGGTTCTGCTCCGGATATTGCTGGCCAAGGCATTGCCAATCCAATTGCAACGATTCTCTCGGTCGCGCTTATGTTCCGCTTGACTTTCGGTTATGAAGATGCAGCGCAAGCGATTGAGGATGCGGTGAAGGAAGTGCTAGATAACGGTCACCGTACAGCAGATATCGCAACAGATAAGTCTGCAGCGATTGGTACCCAGGCGATGGGCGAACTGATTGTGGCGGCTATGAAAAAATAAGGGCAATAAGGGTCAACTCATGCAAGCATGGGTTGGCTTTTTTTTGTCGGAATTCGGTGCAGTCATGACTTTCGGAAATTCCAGATGCAAGTTGGAAGACATGCGTTTGCGCGAGGTTGGCATGTGCATAATGCGGGCAATTTTGAATCGAACATAAGCAATGATATAATAAATAACACCAATTCAGTTAGTATATAGGAGGAATTTGGAGTGGCAGAACGATTGGTAGGCAGACCTGCACCAGAATTCAATATGGAAACCGCTGCAGGCGATGGACATGGATTTGGAGCAGCGTCTTTGTCTGATTACCGGGGGAAATGGCTCATTTTCTTCTTTTATCCGCTTGATTTCACATTTGTGTGTCCAACCGAAATCACGGCTCTTAGTGAGGCTTCGGAAGAGTTTAAAAAATTGAACGCGGAAATCTTGGGTGTGTCCGTTGATTCCATTCACAGTCATAAAGCATGGATCAATACACCTAGAGAGCTCAATGGTCTTGGCAAAATCAACTTTCCGCTCGCCTCTGATATTACGAAGAATGTCGCTCGCGACTACGGTGTGCTGATGGAAGAAGACGGCATTGCGCTTCGCGGTTTGTTCATCATTGATCCTGAAGGTGAACTGAAATATCAAGTCGTGAACCATAACAATGTGGGACGGAGTGTAGACGAGACACTTCGTGTATTACAAGCCCTTCAGTCCGGAGGTTTGTGTCCAATCAATTGGAAACCAGGCGATAAAAACCTGAATGCATAGAAAATATGCCCTTCTAAATAGAGTGAAGCCCCGCAGAATGAAGTTCTGCGGGGCTTTTCGTGCATGTGGATAGGTGGGCGCTTTGTCGGGCAGCAGACTGGATTATCGAATGTCTGCAACACGGCAACACAGTTTATCAGATGGTCGACGCTGCCTCCAGCTGCCTGTATTTCTCAATATACTTTAATACGGTATGAACATAGGTAGCATGAGACCAGGTTAGTGGTGCGACAGACAGCGGCGAGCCATCGAATGGATCAAGCTGCTCTGGAAGCAGTCCGCTTGCCAGACTGTGTGCTTCCACCCAGCGCAGGGTGTCATGGGCAGCCTGAAGCTGCTCCAAGCTGGCGGCAACCGCGATGTCATGGGCAGCGAACCAGAGTGTGCATATAATCCATGGATTGCCGGGGGCAATCCCAGGGTCGGCGCTCCGCTGGAAATAGTAGTCCCGCCAGTATCGTGCAACTCCTCCGGTTTGGCTCCGAATTGACAGCTTGCTCTTCAATACACGGACGGTTGACAGTACGCGATCATCTTCAGCAGGCAAAACACCGAACATATAAATGGCCAAAATGCTGCTCTCTGGCGTAGTGTCCTGCGTCCATTTCCCATCTTTGCGGTATAATCCGCGGACAAAGGAACCTGTTTCCTCATTCCAGAGATGGGTCATCATTGCGGTCTTGATTTCCTCTGCGGCGATGCTGAACCGGTGAGCGCGTTCCACATCTCCGAACAGCGACGCGAAGTTGGAGGCAGCAGTTAGGCCGCCATATACAGCTGAAGCGGTAAAGGTAAATATCCCGTATCGCTCCTCCCATAAATCATAGCTTGGCAGCGGGAGCTTCAACTCGGGATCGCGATATTGGATCATGAATTTAGCGGCTCTGCGAATTAAGGTTTGATAGAGCGACTGGGGGAGCTCGATATCTCGATGCTGTTCGTAGTATTTCCATAATGCCCACAGTACGAGTCCGGTCTCATCTTCTTGGATTGGCAGCTGAGCCTTGCCGTCGCGCAAATAGGGATGCCAACTGGAGCCGACAGTGCCGTCTGGGTTGTACTTATGCAGCAGATAGCCTTCCGACGTAAGCGCATCTGCACAAAAGCGGAAGAAGGGAGCTGTCATGCCATGATATCCTGCGGCTGACATAGCCTCTGCGACGAGTGCGCCATCTCGGGGCCACATGTAGCTGTAATGATCTCGATTGAATTGCATAATGTCTGTATCGTTGGCCGCAATTATCGCACCGTTCACGTCTGTTTGCGTGCGTATGATGAGCAGGCTGAGCTTATACAGGCGTATCAGTTCGGGTTCGAGGTCAGCGAAATCGATGCTGCGCTGGTTCGACCAGCGCTTCCAATAAATGCTGACGCGTTGAATGAGCTGTGCAGGCCCGCTGTCTCGGACATATTGATCGAGTTGTTTTACATCATCAAGTCGGTTTCCGACACTAAGCCAATAATAGCTTTCCCGGCTATTGGAACCAGGTACGATTGTGCGCAAGCAAATCGTACTGTCAACAGAGCCTTGGGCTATCGGATTTCCCATCAAATGTCCATCCTCTGCATCCTTCCATGTTCCTTCCGCCTGATGGAATCTTTTAATCCCTGTCGTGTACTGGTGTATGCCGGCCAGACCGCCATGATGCTGAGTGATACAGCCATTGAACATAAAGTAACGGTCTTTTTTGTAATGAAATAATGTACCATTATCGGGATAATATCCAGCGGTATCGCCAACTTCTGTTTCATTGATAGATAGATCCTGATGGAAAAATAAACGAACCTCGCGCGGCTGTGGATTACAATTTTCAATAACAATTCGCTTCATATAGATAGGATCCCGTTGATGTACGGCGTCATTCATATGAAGCACGATGCCGAGACCTTCATGTTCGGCTATTACATGGGTAACGAGGGAATCCTCCTCATAAGCAAGGCGAATGCGCCAATCTGGATCGCTTAACCAACTGAATTGACCCTCCACCCATATGCCAAGGCGGCTTGGATATCCAGCAGTGTGATTCAACTGCCCAACGTACGGATAATAGATGTCTCTTACATAGGCATACTCATCAAGGTTCACGAGAAATTTGCCATTTCCGACGACTAGATGGCGCGGCACGTTATCACTTCCTCAGCGGGGGCTGTGACTTGATCAACCGTCCCGCAAATTCATGAGCTAATATGCGTGCCTTGGTCATACTTTCTGCTTGAGAAATGACGCGGAACAAAGGCTCTTCCTGATCAGGCTGAATTAAAATAGATCCCTCAGGAGTTTCAATCTTAATCCCATCCAAAAATTCTGCCCGATAGGCGGATTGGCGAACCCATTCGGTCATTTCACGCATGACACTGCCTTTGTCGAACCGAGGGCAAGTCACTTCCTCGACTGCGGTATGCAGGGTAGGCATATCGGCAATAAGTCTGTGAAGAGGCTGCCCGGTGTCTGCCATGAGCTGCAAAATAAGACTGATTGCATATAAGCGATGCGCCGCAGGAGACAAGGCGATGCCGCTTGTAGCCTCCATCTGCGAGCGCAGCGGCTCTTGAGTGCGTACAACCCTGATCCCGCTTCGATTGACGATTTGCTCTGCTGTAACAGGGGCACTGATTGGGACTCCGACGCTGGCATTGGTGCCCGTATGTACAAGCGACTGCAAAATTAATGGCAGAAGATGATTCTGAGGCATGCCCGTTCCGTCGTTCATGTAAATGCTGAAGCCTTCATCCTCAGTAAGCAGGATGCCAATGTCTGCCTGAACATTGCGAATATGCTCTATTAAGGCAGATGAGGAAGGCACATCAGATTGCGTATGGAGCAGTACGCCACCGGTTAGAGAAGACCATTTCTGGATGAAGGCAGCATCTGCAGTTGAGCTTTGAATAACGATCTTGAAGCTGGCGGATTGAATAAGCTCGAAATCAATAGCCTTCGATAAGGTTTTGAAATAGGATGGGATGGCATGTTCTTCGCTTCTTTTACGTCCAAGGTATTCGATAGGAGTTCGGGCAAAGTCTTCTTGGAAATAGGCATTTTCAATTTTTCGCTCTGTTCCTTTGGCGAACGGCATGCCTCTTGCATCCATCCAGCTAATGACCATCTGCTCGAACTTTGCTTCTTCGTTCGCGGATAGAACCTTGAAATGAATAGCACCATCGGCCTTCAGTGCAGTAACAGCATGGCGGAGACAATCCAGCGGCGCGTCTCCAATGTCGATCATGTGAATCCCCTGTGATTGAAGTCCAGCCGCACAGGCTGCTTTCATGATGTTGTCAAAAGGATGGGATGAGGATGCCAGTACGATAGATGCTTCACGATTGAGAATGGAGCCGTAAGCACATGCAAGCTTGCCGATGAATTCTGGGGTCAACTCGCGATTTGGACTGCCGCATATTTTGCTGCCCTTGAACAGTGCCGCGGCTGCATTACCCCATATTAAGGTCGAATTTACGATACTGTGGGCTTCAATCTCCTTGTTCGGCCATAACTTTACTTGAGATCGAATGTGGGATTTATCGCCGATCGTACAGCCGCTTCCAACCACGGCGCCCTCTTGGATGTGCACGTCACTGCCGATAACGGTGCGGTGGAGCAGGATTGCATCTTCTATATCACAGTGCTTAGCAATGCGGTTACCATTCCACAGAATGCTTCGGGTAACGGAGCTCTTTGGAAATACGATATTGCCGGAACCTAGAATTGTATATGGGCCAATCGAGCAGGATGGATGGAGAATCGAATCCGATCCGATATAGGCAGGTCCGCTAAGTCTAATTCGAGAAGGGAGCCTTACCCCATGCTCTACAAAAAGTCCCGGCATCGGCTCTGCCGCCTGAATATGCAGATCGACTCGGCGATCCAGCATATCGAATTGGGTTTGCCGATATTGCTGCAAGTTTCCAATGTCGGACCAATAGCCTGAAGCCGTATATCCGTACAGCCGCTGCTGCTGCTCGAGCAACCTTGGGAATAGCTGCAGACTAAAGTCATAGCTTTCCCGCTCCGGGATCCAGTTCAATATTTCTGGCTCCAATACATAGATGCCCGTATTTACTGTATCGCTGAATATTTCTCCGTAACTTGGCTTTTCTAGGAAGCGGGACACCCTTCCTTCTTCATCAGTCATGACAACGCCATATTCGAGCGGCAGGCTTACTTGGGTCAGCACGATCGTGGCGAGTGCTTGCTTTTCTTTATGATAGTGGATAGCCTGACGCAAGTTGAAGTCGGTCAATGCATCGCCGCTTATTACGACGAAGGTTTCATTGAGGAAGGTCTCGGCATTTTTAATGCTGCCGGCCGTTCCAAGTGGAATGTCTTCCTCGAAATAATGAAGCTGTACTCCATATTTGGATCCGTCTCCGAAGTGATTGCGGATGATCTCTGGCAAATATTGCACAGTAACAGCGATTTGATGAATGTCGTATCGTTTGAGCAATTCAATAATGTATTCCATGCACGGCCGATTCAAGAGAGGAACCATTGGTTTAGGGGTACCAAGTGTCAACGGTCGCAGCCGTGTTCCTTTGCCGCCTGCCATAATTACTGCCTTCATTGAGCGATCACTCCTTCATATACTTGTCTCGTTGACACAGCTATCGTGTTCCAATCATATTGCGCTTGAACCTTCTGCTGTGCTCTTGCAGCCATTTGAGCTGCATGCTCGGGATGAGTAAGAAGATCCGTGACATGCCATGCCAATGATTCAATATGTCCAGGGAGTGCCTTGTATCCATCTACAGCATGATCAATGATTTCGGCAAGCCCACCCGTATCTGATACGACAACAGGTGTTCCGAACCGCATCGCTTCAAGTGCTACGATACCGAAAGGTTCATATAGACTTGGAAATACGCACACCGATGAGGCTGCAATCCATGCATCACGGGCATCATCCTGTACAAATCCAGCGAAAAGGATATGCTCCTGCAATCCTAACTGCTTGGTTTGATCCTCTAATTGCTGTCTCATTGGTCCAATCCCGGCGATAATCAGCTTCGTTTGAGGAACAGCTTGTAAAATAAGCGGCATCGCCTCAATGAGAATATGAATGCCTTTCTCGTACACAAGTCGGCCAACATAGAATAAGAGCGGGGAATCTGATAAGTCATGGTGATCTAGGCCCTTGAATTGTACAGTTGGAGCTGCTGTTCCGATCGCATCGACTCCATTGGGTATCATCGTAACGCGCTGTTTGGGAAGTGCGAACAGGGAAGCTACCTCCATTACCATGGCATGACTGCACACGATGGTATGGTCTGCCTCCGCGGTTAGACTCAGTTCCATATCATGGATTCGCTGCTGAAGCGGACTCGATAGGTTACCATGATTGCGTCCGTGTTCGGTGGCATGAATGGTGGCAACAAGCGGCCAACCGTAGGTCTGCTTCAAATCTGCTGCGGCGGAGTAAGCGAGCCAATCATGGGCGTGTATAAGGTCGAAAGTAAGTCCAGCGTGTACGAGATCATCAACTAATGAAGAGATAGCGGCATTCATATGAAATACCCAATCCATAAAGTCTAACGGTGCAGATGTGTGAATAAGCGGCACACGATAGACGTGAACTCCGTCCATTTGCTCATAGTCAGGCGCCCCCGGTGTTTCGCGCGTAACAACATGAATCTCGCAATGCTTTCTGCTTAAATGACGGGACAGATCATATACCGCACGAGATAGTCCGCCAACAACGAGTGGTGGGAATTCCCAGGCGATCATTAAAATTCGCTTGCTGGAACGATATTGTGGATGATGAGCCGTAATAGGTTGGGGACTGTAAAATGGCATGGTTCGATTTGGAGGCGGATAGGCTGCATTGAGTTGGTGCAATCGTTCGGATGATCGTCTAGCTCCGATTGATAGAAGCCGATAGTCGACAGACGGGAAGCAAGGATATTCATTCTCCATGATGCTAATCAGCACTTGATCATAGATGCCCCGCTCTATCATGTCTAACAAGGTATGGCAGCGATCAAGATGCTGCGTCGTCCGAATCCCGGCGTACTCGGTTACAGTACCTGCATCCACGATGAACGCCCAATCGCTGCTTGCAGCGAGCATCCATTCTGTAATGGCTTGATTCAAGGTCCGCTCTTGAATGGCGCGGAAGCTTGTGTTGATTTCTTTCTCCATTCTGGCGGTGATGTGTACGATCCGATCCTCTGCCTCATGGAGAGGCGGGTACATCCAATCATTACCTTCATGCAGCCATACGTCCGCATAGCCTCCTCGACCCCAACTGCAGAAGGATAGACATGCGTTTTCTTGCTCTGGATATCGCTTTAAATAATCATTCGGCGACACGAACTCAATACGTTGATTGTGCTTGCTGGATCGTTCTGACTGTTCCCGGAATAACGCTTCAATCCATAACGGGCCTTCAAACCACCAATGGCCGAATAGTTCCGCATCATAGGGACAGATGGCTATTGGAAGGCGATCTCCCGGCATATTGACCCTATGAAGCTGCTGCTCCCTGTTGTTTAAGAAGTGGCGAGCGTGTTCCTTTGCTTTTTGCAGAGCCCATTCTGGATGATAGGCCTCTTTAGGAACGCCATGAGCGCCGGTAATACGATAATATTTAAGTCCAGTATTGATTCTGGCTTCGTTGTCCAGCAGGTGGGGACGGATGTAATCCCACTCTTCCGCATTGCCCCAGCCGAGATCGAACCCGATATCACGATAGTATTCTCGATAGTCATAATCACCGGGATACCCTTCGTGCGTGCTCCATACTTGTCTTGATGAATCTGGATCGCGTGCGAAAGCGAATACTCCGCCCCCTGTATGGATAGGAGCATAATGCATGGATGCTGGCTGCGGTATTGCGTTGACGAAGCCATGATGATCCACGATAAAATATCGGATTCCGCATTCTTGAAGAAGTGGATCTAGCTCTGGAGTATAGGCGCATTCAGGCAGCCATATTCCATCAGGCCTTCTGCCGAGCAAACGCTCATGCTCCCGCATCCCCACCTCAACTTGCAAATAAGCCATAGAGGGCTGCTTGATCAATGGGAGGAAGGTATGAGTTGCAGCACTTGTCATGCATTCCAAATGCCCTTTTTGGACATAATGCCGATATCCATCAATGATGTGTCCGTCAAGCTGGGAATAAACAGCCTTTAATTGGTGCCACCGCTCTGCATACATTGCCGCGACGGCTTGCAGCTCTTTGTGGCTGGCCAGCCTCTTTACCTCAGATTCAGCCAAACCGATGGAACGCTGCATATGCGCTTCAAAGCGCGACTTCATTTCGGCATCATCCATCATGGACAATAAAGTTGGGGTCAAAGTCATCGTCAGGCGAAACGGAATATGATCTTGCTCAAGCTGGCCAAAGGTATGAAGCAGAGGCAGGTATGTTTCCATCATTGCCTCGAAAAACCAGCGTTCTTCCAGAGTGTGCTTTATATACGGGTGGCGTACATAAGGCAAATGTGCATGCAGCACGAGGGATACGAATCCCTGCGTATGAGTGTCGGTATGAGAGCTAGTAGGGATAATTGCGTTCATTCACGAACTCCTTCTCGATTTTCATATAGCGTATAGGAAGAGAATGATGGAAATAGTGCTTCCGTTTCCGATTGCCCGAGCTGAACAGCTTGTAAGGCATGATCCATCTGTTCAGAAAGCTCACCGTATGTTTGCAGGTAGGGGGTATGGATGATTGTTGATCGCGCAAGCGGTACAAAGGAATGCGTTGCTGTCATGAACCCATAATCAGCTATGTACGAATGATAGGGTTTGAGAGGGCGAAGATATACGGAGCCCTCATGCGATTCCACCGTATGCAGTAATACGTGGTTAGATGTGCCCAGCTTGCAATGATGCAGATCCGCTTGCTTTATTTCATATAGCTGGATGGCTTTTTTTAATTCGCTCCACTTCATTCGATAATGCCGCTCTACGGCTACTTGAGTTCGTGCAGTGATGAACCAATAGGCGAATAAAGTATAGGGATCCTTAAGTAAAAGCTGCAAGACAGAATGTTGACGATAGGATGAATGTGTCCGTGCATCGGCAGCAGGAATAAGCTCTCCTCCTTTCCTGGAATCGCTATAAGCTTCAACCTAATACTATCCATATAGTCTGTAATTCATGTCTGTTCCTTTTATGAATATTTGAAAAAATAATTGGAACCTTTGAAAATAACAATCAAAATAGCTGAAAGAAATCAATTCTTTTGCATTAGCAGACATGTGAGGCTGGCAAATAAGCCTCATACATGCTCATGGCGCTTCTGCATGCTGATACCCATCATGGTTTCCGACAGCCTCATGACATCATCGTATTGATTGTCAGAATGCATCAGTTGCTCAAACCAGCTTGACGACACAGAGGAAAATGCATCTTGCTTTCCGTCAGCATAATGAACAACTAATTTGTGGTTTAATTCGTCATACTGTACGTATTGAATTTGCTTCGAGGCGATGAACAGTACATTTGATTTCATTAGTATGCCTCCCGCGGTCTGTAATAATTACATCTATATGCCCATGGGTATGTAGTTATACGCGGCGAGCTGGAGGTAGGACAATTGAAGGAAGTTTTATCAGAAATAAAGGAATTATAAGTGGGGGCATCGAATACACTACAATAATCTAAGCTTTCCGCAGAGCGAGGAGGGAGAACATGAGCTTTTGTTGTGGAGCAAGCATGATCGGAACGACAGGTACCCTGCAGCATTATCGAACACGAATTCATAATGTTCCCCTGCTGCTGTGTCCGGTCTGTCATCGCATTGAGGTTCATTACTTGGTTGAAAGCGAATATGAAATTTTGGCGGAATATTCATCGGATGATGGTGCTGAGGAAATTGACTTTCGAGACTATGTGCATACGGATGACGAAGGCATGTTCGAGAACTGCATTAATCAAGAGCATGATGATCCGCTTGAGCTGGTAAAGACGCAAATTGATAATGCGCTTGATTTGCTTGCGTTGGCCAAGCAGTGGAATGATACACAGTGGGAAGCCGAGTTGAAGCGGCGCTTGGCATTAATGAGCCGCCGAAGAGCGAAGTTATTGAAGCAGAAATAAGTGTAAGCTTGATAGAGAAAGAGGCGGCGGCCAATCGTCTAGCAGCGTGCTCCGTGGCGCGCTCATTGTAGGGCGGTAGGCGCAAGGCGCCTCTTTGATGTGCATGGATGCAGGCATTTTAGCTTACTTTTAAGGGAATTGAGCTTATTTGTCCATTTTCGACATTATCTAGTGTTGACGATTTTGCCAAAAGTTTACTATGATGAAGCTGTTGGGACGAACCTGCATACGGTTACCGTACAAATGAGGTGAGCCACATTGACCACGGACTGCAAGCTGCAAGAACGGAATGAAAGTGAGTGGAGACAACGATACTCTAAAGGGCTGTGGAATTATATCATGAACGGGGACGAGCATAGTTTGGTTGTAGCAAGAGAATTAGCGACTGAGCTAAGTCCTTTGGAGCCACAGCAAAATCTGTTGAGCGTTCATGAAGATGCTATGTTCACGGTTCTGGCCCATGTCGACTTGAATGATGGAGTGAAGGCGCTTCATCGTTCGTTCCTATTTTTCATTGAGTGGATAATAGCGATGAAGACAGAAGAGAGAGGCAAGGAGGGGATTGCAGTGGCGCTGAACCCGATTCGAGAGCCTTGGATTCAGTCCGCACAAGCTTTGTTTTCCACCAAGAGCGTTCGTGACAAATACGAGAACGTGCTTCAGCATATGGATAGCGGAATCGTATTATTTGATAGCAGTGGCGTACTGTCATTTATTAATGTGGAGACCTCCAAGCTGCTGGATGTCCCACGCAAAGCACTGGTTGGCTGTTCCTTACGTGAGTTGCTTTTTCACCCGTTGCTGAAAAGGGACAAGCGTAAAATGCTTCTCCGTCTGTATAAAGATACTATCCTCCAAAGAAAGCGTTACCACGAATTCTCCGACCGTCTGGATCGACATTATCTTGTCACCGTTACATACGGAGATCAGATGGATGGCGATTATTTATTTAGCATTAAAGATGTGTCTGACTTCAAGCGCATTGAGCAAACGGCCTATCAAAATGATAAGCTGGCTATTCTCGGCAAAATTGCCGCAGCTATTGCACATGAAATCCGCAACCCGTTAACCTCAATACGTGGGTTTATACAACTGCTTAGGCCGCATTTAATGCAGCTCGGCAAGGAAGAGTATGCGAAAATTATTCTTGCAGAAATTGATCGGGCCAACGATATCATCTTTGAATTTCTGAATTCCTCGAAACCCTCAGCTCCTATGACCTCAGAAGTTCCCGTTTCTTCCCTTCTGCGCGAAGTTGTTCTTCTGACAGAAAGCGACGCCGTAATGAAAGGCTGTGAAATCGAGCTGGTTGACAACTCCGCCTCAGGTTCTTTATCTGTATCCATTGATGTGAAGCAAATTAAGCAGGTCATATTGAATATGATACGAAATGCGATTGACGCTATTGATGAAGTGGCCGAAGTACGAAAAGGGCAAATTCGCATTGTCACGGAACGCGAAGGGCGGTTCGTTAAAATACATATTCGGGATAACGGAAAGGGCATGTCGCTAAAGACAATGGAGCGCTTATTCGATCCATTCTTTACAACGAAGGCTGATGGTACCGGACTTGGATTGTCTGTCAGTTACCGAATTATTAAAAATCATGGCGGAATGATCGAAGTAGACAGTCAAGAGGGCGAATGGACACTGTTTACGATTCGGTTGCCAATTGCATAGATACGGAAGGGGAAGAACCCTGCAGCACTGCAGCCAATGTCTGTCGTTACCGAACCACGGCGATCGCGGTTGTGGTACAATAAGGGAGACATTGGCATTCATCATTTTTTAATACAAAGGGATGATTACTTTATGAATCTAGCAAATGTAACTTGGATGAACGATGTGCAGTTTCTAGCACAATCATTGACTCCTGCTCAAGTTGAAGCAGATGCAGTTGTTGTAATTGGCACGAAGGCTGAGTTGGAGCAAGCATCTGGTTTTCCGGGAGCACAAGCTTGCGCAGCAGCGGTTCGCAGCGGCCTGTTTGCAGCAGATAGCTGCAAAACCCATGTACTGGCTACAGGAGAAGAGAAGGCTCCTGTTCTAATTGCAGTAGGTCGTAAGGATGAGGCACTAACAGAGAAGCAAGTTCGTCTTAGCCTTGCAGAGGCAGCTCGTGAAGCGGTGAAACTCCGCCTGAGCCGTGTTGCAGTTATCGTACCTGAACAGCTTGTGCAGGCGGAAGCAGCAGCAGCGAAGTCCTTCGCGCATATGATGGTGGAAGGCTTCTTGTTGGGCGCTTATCAACGTGTTACCTACAAGAAGGATGCGAAACCAGCCCACACATTTGCATCCCTGACATTGTGCGCAGCTAATCTTGCAACAGAGGCATGGAACGAAGGCATTAAAACAGGACAAGCCTATGCACTCGGTACAACGTATGCGCGTGACCTGACGAACTTGCCAGGGAATGTGCTCGTTCCTGGCACACTCGCAGAGCAAGCGTTGGAGCTCGCTGAACAGTTCGGCTTCGAAGCACACGTGCTCGATGAGAAGCAAATTGAAGAGAAGGGCATGGGTGGTCTGCTTGGCGTAGGCAAGGGCAGTGTGAATCCTCCGCGCATGATCGTTCTGAAATATCAAGGCAAAGACGAGTGGACAGATGTATATGGTATTGTAGGCAAAGGGATTACGTTCGATACAGGCGGTATTTCCTTGAAGCGTGCTGCGAATATGGATGAAATGATCTGCGATATGGGCGGGGCAGCAGCAATGCTCGGTACGATGTCTGTTATTGGTCAGCTTCGTCCGCAAGCGAACGTGTTGTGCGTGATCGCTTCTGCGGAAAATATGCCTGCCGGCAATGCGTTAAAGCCGGGTGATGTGATTACCTCTTACAGCGGACGTACAATTGAAGTTCTTAATACAGATGCGGAAGGACGCCTTGTTCTTGCTGATGGCATGACCTATGCGAAGGAGCTTGGCGCAAGCAAGCTGATCGACGCAGCAACCTTGACAGGAGCTGTTGGCGTAGCACTTGGCTCGATTACAACTGGTGTTGTCACAAATGATGAAGCCTTCTTCGATACATTTAAAGCAGCTGCATCCCGTACGAACGAACTTGTATGGCAGCTTCCTTCCAACGAAGAATATTGGGATATGCTGAAGAGTGATGTTGCTGATTTGCGCAATTCCATTCCTGGCGGTGCAGGGACAATTACGGCTGGCTTGTTCGTTGGAACATTCGCAGACGAGTTGCCTTGGATTCACTTGGATATTGCAGGGACTGCGTTCTTGGGATCGGGCCGTGGTGTAGATCCGAAGGGCGGTACAGGGGTTATGGTTCGTACAATTGTGGAAACGATCTTGTCGTAAACGAGACGACGGATCCTTCTATTAGTAGGTGCATCGCATGTGCGGCGCACCTTTTTCTTTTTAATATCAATATCCAGTCATAGGGACATAGCACTTACTAAAAAAGCAAGGATGCGGTGTTATTCGCTTCCTTGCTTTTTGTATGTGTTGAATCAGGGAGTGCATAAAGAAATGTATTGGTTAACCAGTTGGAGCGTGTGAGTGCTTCTTTGGAAGACGGCTGCGTAAATCCGATTGCGACTTGACTGTTTTCAATTCATCTTGGGACATGCGCCGGCTTAACAGGTTGTTCACGATTAAGGCGCCTACTATGAGCAGCGTGCCGAACAGTTCGGCAAATGATACCGCATAACCCTGGATAACGGAAATAATGAACGTCGTGGCAGGTACGAAGTTAATGAACAGCATGCCATTGATCGGCTTCAGTAACTGAACGCCTTGAATCCAGCTCAGCAATGCGAGCAGTCCGGCAACGAGAATCATGAAGCTCATTTCCGGTGCAATCGATGCAACAGCGCTGATGGATGGTGCATCCACCATGCCGAAAGAAGTCATAACGAGGACAACAGCCATTGTCGTCAACCCGCCATACAGTGAGCTGAGTGTTGAGAATCGAAGCGCAGACCATCCTGCAAATTGTCCGCTGCTTACGGTGTAAATTACCCACCCCGTAATGCCTGCAAATACAGACAACAGCGGCAGCAGCTTCAAGCCGCCGTTAGCAAGGGAATGCAAATCTCCTTTCGTAACGACGAAGACAACGCCGATAAATGCGGTAAAGACACAAGCGAGCGTCGACATTTTAGGCCGCTTCCGTGTAACGATCCATACGAATAGCACAGCAAGCATTGGCATGAATGATTCCATTATGGATGCAAGCAGGACACCTGATTTGCCGAGCTGCTGCTGTCCCCAGAATACACCGAAGTTATAAATGGTGAATCCAAATAGACCGAGCAGCCATATTTTAAAGGTTTGCCCTTTCGTATTGAATGCAGCTTTGCCTTCCTTGAAAAATAACAGGGCAGCTAATAATATTCCGACGATACAATATCGAATACCAGAGAACCAGAACGGATCGATATGATGCAATGCGCTTTCGGCAATCGGGAACATTGCTCCCCATGCTACTGCTGCAAAAAGACAAAACAAAGCTCCTTGCCAAAAATGTTTCCTACTCATGATACCATTCACTCCCACTTCACACGTTGCCAAGCGATATCTGTCTTTGAGACTGCTTAGCAATTCTGATATATAGTAATGTTTGATAACAACTGAAAATTCATATTATGACTTTTTTGATATCTTGTAAAATAATTGAAAGTGATTTAAGATATCACTATTAATGATACCAGACATAGGGAATGAAGGAGATAGCAGGATGGACTTGAGTGACATTTATATTTTCATGTCCGTCGTTGAGCATGGAAGTGTGAGTCGTGCGGCTGAAGAGATGGGGTATGTGCAGTCGAACGTAACGGCACGCATTCGAGCATTGGAACAGGAAATTGGCCATCCGCTCTTCCATCGCCATCGCAGAGGCATGACGCTGAATGCGGAAGGCCGCAAGTTGCTCTATTATGCGGAACGGATGTCGATGCTCATAAGCGAGATGAAGAAGGCTTTTCAGGACAGTGACGATCCGGTCGGCAATCTGCTCATTGGCTCGGTAGAGACGGTCGTAGGACTTCCAGATATATTGAGTTTGTTCTATCAGAAATACTCGAAGGTTGATCTGTCGTTGATGGCTGGCGTTACAGACAAGCTTACAGAGGAAGTGCAGGAATATAAGCTGGATGGGGCATTTGTATCCGGGCCGGTAACGGCAACAAATGTGGAGCAGTATCCGGTATTTGAAGAGGAACTGGTGCTTGTATGCGGCAAATGTGTCGTAGACGGAAAGCAGCCATTATTCAACGTGAGGGAATTACTGCACCGACCGCTGCTCGTCTTCCGCAGAGGATGCGGCTATCGAGCTAAGCTGGAGCAATGGATGCAGCTTGAAGGCATATCGCCAACGAAGGTGATGGAATTCGGGACATTGGAGACGATTATCGGTACAGTCGTTGCAGGGCTTGGCATCACAGTCGTTCCACGGGCCGCAGTAAGACGTTTGGAGAAGGAAGGCGAACTGCAAGTATTCGCCATACCGAAGCCGTTCAATATGGTATCCGTTGTCTATATTCGGCGCAGTGATACGTATATGGGGGAAGCGGAACGCCGCTTTATGGAGACAATCGAGGAAGTGCGCGAGAAGCGTCGGATACTGGAGCATCTGCCTGTGTAGTAAGTAAATCGGATAATGGACATAATACAAGTAAGGAATAAAATGTAATCTATGGTTATAGAGAAAATAAAGAGAAAGGATGGTGCGGCAGCACCATCCTGTTTTGATATTCATCTGCTCATTTCGAGATTGATTATGCAATATTGGCATTAGCTCAGTAAAGTAGATACTAGCTTCGCCAATGGATTTCGCTCGAACTGCTCTTAAGCAGCCGCCCTGCAATAAGGAATGGAAGATACAAGACAATGAACATGCCAAATGCGACCGCCTCCAATGACAGGAGATACCATGGATAAGGCCCCAACACATCCAATAAGGAGGCTGTTTCGGGCTTATGAGCCAAGAACATGTAGTTGCCGCCCGTTATGTAATTGATTCCCCCGACTACGACCAGCAGCACATTCAGGAACAGCATCGCATAGCCGATCGATTTCCAAGTAGGCTTAGCGTGTTCCACCCACACCATATACAGCACCGCTAGGATAATCGCGATATGCGCAAGAAAGAATTGAATGAACCGGAAATGGGGGAATGGGTAGTCCAGAGCAGGTGTCAGCAGTGCCTGCAGCGCCCCCGCAATACCTGTGAAATAGACGATCTGAAAAATCTTCTTGCTTCGGAAAAAAAGCATGAGTACACACATGTATAACGAGATACTGCACAGCTCAAATGGCAATGTGTTAGAGGCATGGAATATGCCTGTGGCTAGATACCAAATATTCAACGCTGCTTCAGATAGAATAAGCAATCCCAACAATACATATCTGACGCAACGATTGCGCTTCTCCTGTTGGAGCCAATGTCGGCAGCGATAGAATAGGAGCACAGCCGAGATGAACAGCAGCAGTGCTCCAATATGAGATACAGAAAATGCTTGGAACGTATCCGTTATCTGTGGGGAGAACCAAGACATGAGAAGAGATATCCCCCTTTATTGTAGTAGTTTCTGAATGTGTGAAGAGGCATGTGGGCCATATTAGGTATTAACCAATTGCTCCGGCTGTGCTTCTTCCGTAGAGGACTGTTCACCTTGCCAGAGCAGCTGCATTTCTGGAGATGTTGCGAGCAGCTCGCTTAATGTTCCCTCTGCCTCGATGCAACCATCCTTCATGACGATAATATGATCAGCCCTGCTTAAGGCAGCGCGGCGATGTGACACGGCAATACAGGTTGCATCGCGTTCCGTGAACAATCGTTCCCAGAGCAGTTGCTCGGTTTCTACATCTAGGGCGCTGGACAGATCATCGAACAAGTACAACTCTGATTGTGTCATCATCATTCTGGCTGTTGCCGCTCGCTGAATTTGTCCGCCAGAGAGCATGACGCCGCGTGGTCCCACATACGTATCGAGCCCATTCTCAAGCTGCTCGATATCTCGCTCCATGACGGCCAGTCGAATGGCCCGCTCCAAGGCATTCTCTTCTTGAATGCTGCCCATGATAATATTCTCTCGCAGCGGATCGCTGAATAAGCGAGGCACCTGGGGTGTATAGGCAGCTTTAGGCGGAATCAGAAAGGAAGCGGGATCGATCTCCTTTCCATTCCAACAAATTGTTCCTTCCGACTTTTGCAGCAATCCTAGTAAGGTACGCATCAGCGTTGACTTCCCTGAGCCGATTCGGCCAGTGATGACGAGGAACTCGCCCCGCTTCATGCAGAAGTGAATGTTGCGAATGCCATTCTCCGAATTCGGATAAAGAAAGGATACATCCTTTATCTCCAAGGTTTGCAGCCGCTCCTCCGGTTGAAGCGAGCGAACAGGATCTTCAGGAGGCTTTCCATGCAAATATATCTTACTATGTTCAACGATGCGATCTTCCTCACCCGGCTGAAACAGGATGCGCATGCGATCAAGGGACACCCGAAGACGCTTGTGTTGAAACACCATATAGCCGAACAAGGAAATACTGAAAGCAAAGTTCGTCAGATAAGAAGTGAACAGCGCGAAATCACCTACTGTAAACCGCCCAGCCTGCATCTCCGCTGCACACATAAGCAGAATGCCGCCGGTACTAATGGTGAGCACATGCTGATTGAGCGATTTCATCCATTGTGTAAAGAGTGTGTCTTTAAGGGCTGCCTGACGGCGATTTTCATTAAGATCGACGAACCGCTGATGCACATGGCGTTCAGCCTGCCCCAGCTTCAGTGCTTGAACAGCACCGAATATTTCCGCAATGAACCCGGTAATTTTCGATGTTGCTTCTCGATTTAGTTGGCTGTAGCGACGTGCGCGGTTGCCCGATAGATTGTTCAGCAACGTAACCGCGAGAAGCGGTAAAATAGCTACTGCTGTAATGAGCCAATTGATATTGGCCATAATGACGATGGATACGAGCGTAAAGGCCAATCGTCCCCAGAAGTCGACCCATGATTCCACATATTCGATGACTTCATTGACATCATCGCGGAATCGGCTGGCTGCATCTCCAGGTGATGCAGGGAGATGGCGGCCTGGCCAGCGCATAATGCCGGCCAGCATATTGGTGCGCAGTACGGCTTGAAGATGATAAATGTAAGTCACCCATTGATAGAATGCGGCGAAGAACACACCGACGCGCAGCATTCGAAAAATAGCGATCACAATGAGCGGCACGGCCAGCCACATATAATCATGAGATTGTGTCGTTGCTCTGTCGAAAAACCATTGCATACCTAGTCCAAGAAACAGTGGAATGGAGTGGAATATGCCCCACAGCACCCCGTTCAGCAGGAAGAGCGTAGGGCGGAACTGGAACAAGCGAATCATAAAGTGCGTGACAGTCATGCCAATTCCTCCTCTCGTCCTGTTCTCAGCAGCATTGCATAATGCGAGGATGGATCGCTGGTCAACTCCTTGCGTGGACCCAGCTCAACGATTCGTCCATGCTGCAGCACCATGATCGCATCTACTTGCTCCAGGGTAGCCAAGCGATGAGCGATAATGATGCCCGTACATTGTTCCATTAGCTGATCTACTGCGGTTTGGAGCATCGCTTCCGTAGCCGCATCGAGCCGGGACGACGGCTCATCAAGCACGATTATGCTCGGATTCGTTAGGAAGACGCGAGTTAAGGCGAACAACTGGGCCTCTCCAGCGGATAGCGAAGTTCCACCAGAGGATAAGTGGGAATCGAGTCCGTTCGGGAGCGCATCGATCCATTGACGCAGTCCAAGTCTATCGGTCGTCTCGAAGATGGTCTCATCCGTTATCTCAGGGTCGAATAAAGTTAGATTGTCACGCAGTGTTCCATCAAAAAGCTGAACATCCTGCGTCACCATCCCGACTCGGCGATACAGTGTCTCCAGCTTTAAGCTGCGAATATCCTCACCGCCAATGCGGATGATGCCGCTGTCTATGTTGTACAGACGAAGCAGAAGACGGCTAATGCTGGATTTGCCGCTGCCGGTTCGCCCGATGATGCCGAGACGCTGACCGGGCTGAACCGCAAAGGTTATATCGTGAAGTACAACCTTCTCCTCGTTATAGCCGAAGGTGACATGATCGAATTCCAGTCCCAATGCTCCATCTGGCAGCTGCTCCTTCGTACCATCTACAATCTCACTTTGAAGGGAGAGAAGCTCTTGCGAACGCATCATGCCGGATTTGGCCTTCTGAAATTCTTGAATTTGATCTCCCAGTTGCTCGATAGGTGTGTTCAGCATTTGTGTATATTGAAAAATAAGAAAAAGAGTACCAAGCGATATTTGACCAATGAGATAGTAATGCACGCCTAAGAGCAGCACAACTGTAACCGCTATAGCAAAGAGTACCACCGTCGTATTCCACGGAACGACCCGCAGCATCCATGCTTTGCGCCCTGTTCGGAACACCTTGTGCATTGCCTGGTGGAATCGATTGATGACATAAGGAACGGCTCCATTTGCCTGTACATCCTCTATGCCTGCAATTCGTTCTTCTATAAGACCAAATAAGGATGCGCTTGCAGCCCGTTCATCCTTGGAACTGCTGACCCCCATGTTGCGAATGAATGTCATAAATCCAATCGACAGCAAGGTAAAAATCGCCATCGCGAGTGCAATAGGCCAATTCACGGTAAACATGAAGCCAAGGATGCCAGCCAGCAGAATGAAGCTGCCGATAACCTGAACAATGAACATTGCAAAAAAATTGGACATACCAGTAACGTCGCCGTCAATCCGTTCAATCATTTCCCCAGGCGTCTTGCGATTATGAAAATGCATATCCAGCCCAAGGCAATGCTTGAGCAGATCTGCGCGCAAGGTGTTGGTGGCACGCCATGATATATCGTTGCCCAGATAACTGATGGCGACGGTAATGAGCTGGGTGAGGGCAGCAATAATCAGATATAAGCCTGCGAGTAACAGCAGGGTAGATAGTGTGCCTTGTGAGGCTGCCGTATCAATAAATTGCTGAACAATTTGCGGGTTAACGAGTTGAAATGCGGTAGATACGAGCAGCATAACCAAGAGAAAAAGCAAACGTCCTCTCACTGGGATTACATATCGAAGCAGCCAAGACATCGATAGCGAAGTGTTGCGCGACATAAGCCTTACCTCCAATCGTGAACGACATGAAGCTTCCCATCATCGGCTTGAGAAGAGGAGTCGAATGAAATAATTTCTATCATACACTAAATAATGGGAGGTTCAATGTAAAAATTGAATTAAATTGTTTGTTCCGCCTTTTCATCCGTTTGCTGCTGTAGTGGTTAGGAAGCAGAAGCATTCATGACATGAGGTGAAGCAAAAGAAAACATGATTTTACCAGAAAAAGTAATGCCACACCTCTAATAACGAAAGCGCTTTCTATTTACAATGTGGGGCAGAAACAACATCTTTTAAGCGACAAAAAAGGAGGTGATGAGTCCCAGCTTGATACACACGCACTGGTCAACTGCGTATAACTCCCAAATCGTTCTCCTTCGGATGGAGAACTAGGAAAGGTGGTAATTGTAATGAGATACATCTTGCTGAGACCGTTGTCCTTCTGGCTTGTCGCCATTCTCCTCTTCTCCTCGATGCTGCAGACTGTGCCTAATCTCGCACAAGCAGAGGCCGCTGTGCCTCCCCTCGAACATCAGCTTGACTCTTCGGTTGGATCTGATCCTGTTACGCTTGTCTCGCAGGATGCATCGCAGACGCTTCTTATTAGCGATATTAATGCCCCTGGGGATTCATTGAGGAATAAAACGGATTACTTGGCCCTGTATACGAGCGGGGCTGGAGTAACGAATACAGTGTATGGCAATGAAGTATTCGTCAAAAAATACGAGATGGCTATTGTCGTCAATTCCCACAGTGTTGTCGAAGCCGTATATGGCCCGGACGCCGACCCACCGGTGTCATGGGACGATGACATCCGCATTTCCATTCCTGAGGAAGGTTACATCGTGCTTTCCGGTGGAACCACATGGGACTCTTCCATTCATCAAAAACCACTATTTCACCATTATGGCGTTGGAGATCGCATTCGACTAATGAGAGGCGGCAAGGAGGTAACGGCGGCCGATTTCCGCAATCAGAAGCCTGACCCTGAGCCGGAATTGAAACCGGAGCTGCATCTCGTAACCCCTTCGGAATCAAAGGTAACGGTACCGATGATCGAGGTCAAAGGTTATGTAGCCAATTATCGAGAAAATCAGAATATTCAGGTTACGATTGGGGGGAAACAAGCCAGTATTACAGCGAACGGAAGCTTTATGCTCCCCGTGTATTTGATTGCTGGGGTCAACAGCATAACGGTTCGCTTGATGAAGGGTGATTTAGAGCTGGCCATGTCCCAGCTTACCGTTACTTATGACCGTTCCGGGCAGGGCTCTGATTATATTGAGGTGGAGGCTGCACCAATCGATGTAACCATTGAAATTCAAGGGCCGCGGCATAAAATTGATGTCGTAGATGCAGATCTGTCCCAACACGGCAATGTCGTTGCCTTGTTTACCCGCGATTATGGCTCCACTCTTGTCATCCCTCAATATAATGTCGCTGTGCAGGTCGATGAGCACAATCGCGTACTCCGTGTCGTCAATCCTTCCATTAATGGCAAGCCGCCTGTCTGGACGGGGCCAACTACACTGGAAATCCCTGACGGCGGGTATGTGCTAACGGCACAGGATGACAGCTACGCGTCGAATTACATCAAGCGGTATCTGGCTGTTCATTTCAAGGCTGGGGATCAAATCAAGCTTCGCAAAAATGGCGAGGTTGTCTCCGTTAGAGATGTGATGAGCGGGAATGGCGCAATCGCAAGAATAGTGCTGGACAATGACTCCATGTATACGGTTACGGATCAACAGACGATCATTACTGGACGTATTATGAATATGGATAACCCTGCTGCAACCGTGTTGTTCATGAATGGAAAGCAGGAGACATTCGGTGCGGACGGTTCTTTTTCCGTTCCGGTACCCCTCAACAGCGGTACGAATTATGTGGATATTGCGGTCATGAAGAATGGCAAAGAACAGGATAAGCGGCATATTGTTGTATTCAGCAGACCAGGATTTGCCCCGAAGAAGGAAGTTATATTGTGGGTAGATCAGGCTGCCAATGCAAGGAAGTTCCAATCCAGTGAGCAGGTGCAGGCCTTCCTGAAAAAAGCGAAGGACATAGGCGTAACAACGATCATTTTCGATGTGAAGGGGGTTGAGGGATTCGCATCCTACAAAAAGAATGATCTAACGGGAAGACCGTATGTCAGTGAAATAAAGGCGCCGGAGAAGTCTGGCTCCAACCCGAATCTCGATCTGCTGCAGGAATTCGTCACCCATGGCCATGCGCTCGGCTTAAAAGTGCACGCATCTGTGAATGTATTCGCGGAAGGCTCGATTGCCCATAATGAATATGCCGTGCTCGATCAGCACTTGGATTGGGAGGAGCGCGTGTATGTTCCGGAAAATAACGGGGAAATCAAGCGTCTGCGTGATAGCGCGAAAAAGGGGCTCGTTGCCTTTGTCAATCCATCTAATGATGAGGGTAGAGCCTATCAGCTAAAAACGTTCGAGGAAGTGATCAAAAACTACGATGTAGACGGAGTTGTACATGATAGAGGGAGGTATGATAACGAAACCGCTGATTTCAGCGATATTACCCGAATCAAGTTTGAGCAGTTTTTGCAGGCAAAAGGTAAGCGTCTGCAGAACTGGCCTAACGATATTTATCGCTATGAGCAGAATACCCGAATCTATGGACCACTTATTCAAGAGTGGTGGGAATTCCGCTCGCAGACAATTAAGAGCTTCTTCGGTGAAGTAAAGGCATTGGTTGATTCCTATGAAGCTTCGACGGGACGAACAATTCAGGTGTCTTCCTATGTCGGTTCATGGTATGAAACGTACTATTTGAATGGCGTCAATTGGGGAAGTGCTAATTTTCGCTATGATGAAAGGTTGGGACTCCCTGATCAATCTGTATATACCCCTGAATATTACGGTACAGGATATATTGAATACTTGGACTTCCTTATGATTGGCGCCTATCAGACAACGAGTAAGGAAGTAAAGAAATACATTACGCTCGGCAATATTGTCACCAACGGGGAAGTTCCGCTCTATGCGGGAATCTCGCTGGTGAACGTGCAGTCTCCGTCCATGCAGAGGGAGGCATTCCAAGCAGGATTAAGCACGACGAACGGGCTGATGCTATTCGATGCGTCGCAGATCAACTGGCCGATTGCCGCTGCTGCGCTGAGGGATGAAGAATACGTGAAGGATTACCAGCTTGGCATCAGCTTGCCGAACAGGCCAAATTCATTTCTGGAGGGGAATTATTATAATGTGAACCGAGTCGAAGGAAATGTAAATGTACTTACTGATGCGTTCGGTTATTCAACGGGCACGAATCAATTTGGAGTCGAAGTAGTAGTTGATGCTTCCGGTCAGGTGACGAAGGTGGTCAATCGCAATCAAGCCATTCAGTGGAATTGGGCAGTGCCAGAGCAAAATAATAGCATCATCCCGCAAGGGGGATTTGTCATTACGACCGTTGATCCTTCCGGGACGAGTACGCTGCGTCAGCTTGTGGCAAATGCATATGATACAGGCAATTCAGTACGGGCAGCTGTACTCAGCGGATTGAAGGATGATGAAGGACGAAAGACATCGAGCCGAGAGATATGGGTAGAGGGTCAGGTTGAAGTGCTGGGCACGGGGAAATCTGAGGTTTATTTAAACGGGCAGGCCGCAACGGTGGGTGCGAGCGGTACGTTCAAGTCCGTCATCCCGCTGTCCGTTGGCCATAACAGTGTTACCGTCCAAGTATTTGTCGACAAGATCAAAACAAACAGTCGAACGATTGATATCACCCGCACCGGTTCTGGAGATACAGACTCGAATTCAGGGGATTCAAGCCAATCCGGCGGTGCAGTTGTATCGCAGCAGCCTGCAGCTCCTGCTAAACCAGAGCGTTTGTCCATTTCGCATAGGCAGAATAAGGACGGTCAATTCGTAACTGCGGCAAGGATTAATCTTGCTCCGATGCAGGCAGAAATCGAGCAATTCAAAAAGCAATCATCAACTGCTCCGATTTTTACCTATAGCATCTCCAACGTTCAGGATGTGCTGGATATCAGTTTGCCGGTGAAGGGCGTGCTGCAGGCTGCGGAAGAGTTTTCGCAGTTGAAGCCGAGCATACGTATCGAATCATCGTTCGGACAGCTTACTCTCCCGCTTCATGCCTTGAGATCAGCATTAGGCAGCAACAGCGTTCAGAAAACAGAAGAGCTTCAGATTCAGATCAGAACGCTAACAAAAGAACAGGATAAAGAGCTGCAGAAACGATTGGCAGTTGAAGGAGCTCTACAGCTTGGGTCACCGTTCGAAATTGAATTTGCCGTGAAGGATGGGGATAGAAAGCAAGCAACCACATTGAGTCGCGTGCGGACTCAATTTGGCTACAAGCTTCCGGCCGCAATGTCTGATAAAAATCGAGTTACGGCAATTTCGTATGATCGACATTCGGGACGAATCGCCTTCCTCCCTGCCTTGTTCGAGTTTCGAGATGGAGGCTTGGAAGCATCGCTTCAGCTATCGGAGACAGGCATCTTTACCATTGCTGCGGTGCAGTCACCTATTTTTGCTGATATTCAGGGACATTGGGCAGAGACAGACATTTTACTGCTGGCATCCAAGCTCATCGTGAAGGGGACGAGTGATACCCGCTTCGATCCTGGCGAGCCGTTGACGCGTGCTCAGTTCACGACTATGCTGGTGCGGGCCCTCGGCATGAAGGAGAAGACAGATGTTTCACCTTTTTCAGATATTCAGCCCAAGGATTGGTATGCAGGCGCAATAGGAGCAGCTGTTGAGCAGGGACTGATTCAAGGCGATAACGGACGTTTCCGTCCGAATGATAGGATCACGCGGGAACAGATAAGTGTGCTGCTAGCCAGAGCAGCCGAGCTTGCAGGGATGAACCTTGCAGAGGGGAATACGGAGGAGCTTCTCCGAGCGTTCAAGGATCGGAGCAAGATTGCTTCGTGGGCCAAGGATGCGGTAGCGAAGGTCGTAAACAATGGATTAATGGAAGGACGTTCTTTTGATCATTTTGTGCCGAATGGAACGGCCACACGCGCAGAAGCTGTTGTAGTATTGAAGCGGCTGCTGCAGCAGGCAGGGTATTTGAACCGATAGTAATGGGGAAGAAGGTACGGTAGCATTTCCACGTCAGTCCAGTGTATAGTGTATGCTGGCTGGCGTGGGAGGCTTTTTTTATATTGGTCAAGATTCCGACTGCTGGTAAAAGTGTTTTATAATTATCATCCAACTCCAAGGGCAGGCCTGTTAAACCGTGCCATTTGCGTTGTTTTCTTAAACCGGATTTACTTAAGTTTACTGGATTTTGGTTTAAGAGTTCACACAAACTATTTTACAGACTCCTATAATTTCTTTTGAAGATTTTCACAAAATTGATTAATTAAGAAATATTTACAATTATTAAAAATACGGTAAAATATAGTGTGATTATCTGCAACGCTAAAGGAAGGTGAGGTTGTGCGTATCGTTACTGCGAAGCCTGCAACATTAGGGGAGCTTATTCAGTATCATCGCCAAAGGAAAAATATCAGTTTGTCTAAGCTTCAAGAATTAGTTGGCCTTGATAAAGGCAACCTTTCAAGGATTGAGAATGGGGAGGTTAAACGTCCCAATTTCAACATCATTGAATCTATCGCAGCCCCCCTCTGAAGACATCGTAGAACAGTACATCGAGATCGGACATAAATCAAATGTGATTTATGCGTTTTTACAGAAAGCGGTTGCAGCATTTTACAGTCCATCATTAATAACCAAAATAGCTACAAAATATCTCGAATCACCAAAAGAGGATACATTAGATTTGATAGAAAATCTGTATCAAATGACAGACTCCTTAGAGGATACCTCCATTCAATTATCCCTGTACAGCCTCATCATCGATTACTCACGTGCCCATGGAATTATGCCCTATATAGCAAAAGGTTTGTACCAAAAGTATATGATTGAACGAGATGATTTCAGTAGATTAAATGAAACATATACAGTTGGAAGAGCTATTTTGAATTATGCGGATTTCTTATCCCACGACGAGCGAATAACATTTTATTATAAGCTAGGCTGCCACGCCTATGTTTTAAGGCTCTATGAAGATTGCATTGAGCTTTGTTCAAATGTTATCCGCAATGACAAAGCAGATAGTTTTTTGAAAGCGGAGGCTTTTTATGCCTTATGCAATTCATACTATTATTTAGGAGATGCCGCTTCAGCTAGGTACTATCTAGACGAATATAGTAAATTCTCCTTTCCGCATGTAATCGAGAACATCAAATTTATGACTGGTTCCATAAACGGAAAACTGGGAAATATAGATTTGGCAATTACCCAACTTGAAGATTGCTTAAAGAACTCCTCTGAATATAATTTTGTTTATATCGCAGTTTCGTTATTCGAACTGTATCTGCAAAAAAAAGATTTTTCCGCAATTGAAAAACTGTTAAGCAATGAAGAGAAAATTGCGAACATGAACATTGTAACGCCTTTTAGAAGGTATATACTTGCTTATTTTTATAAGCTTAAGGGCGATTTTCTGATGTCTAATAATGAATACACAGCAACTGCATTTGAATATTATGCTAAAGGCGCACACGAGTATATGAAAGTCAATATGTATACCGAAGCGTTTGAATGCTATAATTGTATCTCGATGAAGCTTGTCAAGCTAATCTAAAGAAGTACAATAAGTTTCCATATTCGTTTGTTCCAAACAACGTTAAATTGATGCTCACCTTAATTTATGGAAAAAAGGAAATGTAGATTTGGAAATAACGCAATTAAACGAATATTTAGACGAACCATCCCCTTACCCTCTCACTAGTGCTGTTGCATCTTCGTCATTATTGCTTGTTGCACAAGCCATGATTAATGACAGTTCTTTAAAAAACCAAGAAGCAGTTAAAGAATTAATTCCTTAATTCAAACCTCTAGTGCAAAAATAAATTAAGGAAGATTGGTATAATGAAAAAATTATTTCAATAACGTATTGGCTTCAATTGACCTAAGAACTTAAATTAGTCGTACTTAAATCAGACAGACGCTATTTGGTTGGCGTCTTTTTGTTTGTGTAAAAATATTCATTAAAGAATGTCGGATCATTAAGGGTTACATAAAAACTCCCAAATAATCATTTTTCAGCAACCTCTATTATTATCAAGAAAGTACAGTTTATGGATTAGGGGCGCTCCAATCATTTAAGCTGTCAAAAAATATGAAAGGGTGTTTCAACAATAGAACCTTTTTATTTTTGCTATGCAAAACATGATTATTTAATTGAGAAAATCGAAAGTATCCGACAGCAATTAATAAAGACAGCAAATGAAAAAAAGAGCTTTACAAACGAAAGTGTTGTGAGATTGAGTCAAGAATTAGATGTTTATCTTTTTGAGTTTCAGAGAAGGAGTAAGGAAGCATGTAGAAGGAGGAAAGTTTTAAAAAAACAAATAGAAATTTTATGATTTATGATATTGATTGCAGGGGCAAATCCAAACAGCAAAGAAATAGGCAAATCAGTCTTTTCATTCGATTTGTACCTCCGTGAATGAGTATATGAACCCTCCAAAATAATACCCGTTTGTTCTTATTTATGTAAATTAATGTCTGTCATGCTGCGCGGGTCAGCAGATATAGTAAATATAGAAAATAGGAAACCTATATAAGGCAGGGGTACATGGTAATGGTGAAGTAAAGAAGCTGTTCATAAGCATCACTATAATGATTGTTTTTATGATTGGGACAAACTTGATTTACGGGGACAAAGCACTTGCTCAAGAAGGGCAAAATGAATCGCAGCAAGTGTTTATTAACTTGTCTACAGATGCAAAGAAAAACGATTACATATACGATGCTGACGGAAGATTGATTGCAGCTTTTCTAGCAGATGGCACTTATATGTCTTATATCTATGATTCAAACGGAAATCAAATCAATCGAAAAAAAGGGAGCCAGACAGCACAGCCAACAATCAATTTGTCGGCTCTATCCTATGAGATCTATATAAGAGGGATACGTAGTAATGCTGAACAGGTATATTTCCCTACTTGGACTGATCGTAATGGTCAAGATGATATTGATTGGATCAAGGGAACGAAGGTGTCTAATGGAGTATGGAAAGCGACTGTTTTTTTCAAAAATCACGGTATGGAAACAGGCTCTTATATTACTCATATTTATGATGGGGATCGTATGGTTGCATCGACAATCGTGAATGTGGGCTTTAACGTGAAAGTGCGCAGTCCAGAAAAAGCGCCATTGAAGGATGAGTCTTATGATATTTACATTGATGGCATAAGTGCCAATGTGAAAGAGGTTAGGTTTCCGACTTGGACAGAGGCAAATGGCCAAGACGATCTGGAGCAACCTTGGATTAGAGGAGTCAATCAAGGGAACGGTACATGGAAAATAACGATTCCATTCAAGAAGCATAATTATGAGACGGGAAAGTATATCACACATATTTATAGCTTTGACAAATATGGAAACAACATGATGCTTGGCGCGGCAGAGGTAAATGTGACAGGTGGAACTCAGTATCCAATCGAGACGAATCTATCTAGTGTGTCCTACGATATTGCCATTTATGGTCTGGATCAGAATACGCAGAAGGTTCAGTTCCCAACGTGGACAGCTCACAATGATCAGGATGATTTGAAGTGGATTGAGGGAAGTAAAGTCGCAAATGGAGTATGGAAAGCAACTGTACTTTATAGTGAGCATAATCAGGAGGCTGGCAGCTATATTACCCATATCTATGCGGATGGGAAATTTGTAGATGGTTTTATCGTTACGGTTCGCGGCAACAACGTTCAACTTAGAGCTCCGCAAGAGGTGAAGAAAAGCGACGGTTCATATGAAATTTTTGTAGAAGGAGTTCCTACTAGCATCAATGAAGTCAGATTTCCAACATGGACGGATCACAATGGACAAGATGATCTTGAACATCCATGGATGAAAGGAGAACAAGTAAAGCCGGGTGTATGGAAAATCCGAATTCCTTTCAGTAAACATAATAATGAATCAGGTACATACATTACGCATGTTTACACGGTTGATCCATACGGAAATATGATGGCTGTAGCATGGGTGAATGTTCGGGTAATGGATTGAAATATATAAGTAAATGTAGTAGAGCAGCATAAAACAATGAATTTACGAGGAGAGCGGTATCATATGAGAACAATATTATCGTCACTACTTATACTTCTTATGATAATGTTGCCGGCTGGCACGAGCTTTGCAGGAAACAACGTTATTTATGAATATGACCCAAATGGCAACTTGATTCGAAAATCTACTGTAAATGTTGCAGATAGTGGCTACACTCCCGCCGATAAAAAGACGTTTACAGGAAAAGAAAAAGTTGCAATCAGTGCCAAGGGAGTTAGCAGCGCTGATAATGCGCATACAACCGTTCAATTTTGGATGTACTGGACAGGTCAAGACAATATGATGCCATTTAGCTGGCATTCAGGGTACACACTTTGGCTTTATAGTAATGTATTTGGGTTCAACACGGGGAATGGGGACATATTCGGATTTCCAGCCGAAAATATCGCTAACAAATGGGTTCAAATTACAGCCATATTTCATAATGGGGACATTACAAAAAGTGAAATCTATGTAAATGGAACAAAGCAAACGTTACAACACTACGGGAGTCAATCACTAATCAAATCTGTGTCGGGCACTGCGAATATTTCAGGCTGGGCAAGGAGTGAAGATTACCGCTTCAAAGGTCAAATATCAGATCTAAAAATCTGGAAGAGGGCGTTAACGCAACCCGAAATTTCAAGCAGTGTATTTTCGAAAAGTCCTGTAGCAGTAACAGATTTGGTAGGAGAATGGAAGCTAAGAGATGAGCCTGTACAATCACTGAAGTTCAACGGATTCCAACAAATGAAA